>NZ_QWVT01000043.1 GCF_003570705.1 Mesobacillus zeae | reverse complement strand
ACGGGACGGAGGATATGTTGTTTCAAAAGTAAATATGAATCACTTCGGATTCTGACCCTCGATATTAGTGTAATTTGATTTCTCTCAAGACAGTGGTTGATTTAACCAAAAATGCTTCACACATAAAACATTCAACCTAGAGATTAAAAATGTCGGAGTGAACCGTATTCTTTTGACTCCTTTGGGTACATACGTTCCCTT
This sequence comes from Mesobacillus zeae, assembly GCF_003570705.1. Taxonomy (GTDB): domain Bacteria; phylum Bacillota; class Bacilli; order Bacillales; family Cytobacillaceae; genus Mesobacillus_C; species Mesobacillus_C zeae. The sequence continues at coordinate 13,699 of NZ_QWVT01000043.1, read as the reverse complement.
TAAAAAGAGACGTTTTGAAACAAAGTACATTTTGGATAGGCTACACTTATCTAGACGGAAAAATTAAGGTCAAGTAGACTACAGTTAACATTACTGAAGAATCTATTATGACTAAAAGAGAACGAAGAAAGTTTACTGAAGAATTTAAAAATCAGATGGTCCAGCTTTATTTGAACGGTAAACCAAGACAAGAGATCATTCGTGAATACGATCTAACCCCATCTTCACTTGATAAGTGGGTGAATCAAAGTCAAACAAGTGGTTCGTTCAAGGAAAAAGACAATCTAACACCAGAGGAATCAGAACTTATTCAACTCCGGAAGGAAAACAAGCAGTTTCAGATGGAGACCGGGAAGATAAAAAAAACGCTCAAAGCTATGTGCCTGGAGCGTACCAGCTAATGATTAAAAAATACTGCTCTATTAATGTATTTTCCGGATAGAAAAATTGTCTTCAAGCAAAAGCCAGTTTTGTGGGTACGGATAACCAAGTGCCCAATAACTGATTCCTCTCAAGCCATAATCTTTTACTACATCGAATTTTGCTTGGGCACTGCGAGCATCTTCAAACCAAACTTCATGTCCCCGTCCTTGGGCGTCAGTGTATCTGAAAAATGGTGACTGGGTTAACGAGTCATACTGTATGGCTACTCCATATTGAATGGCCCGTCTGATGGCTTCCTGCTGGCTGAATGTTTCAGCTTCCTGCCCCTGAACATGGGGAAGAAGCCAGTCGCGGGCGTATATCTGGAAACCGAAAAAGATTTTGTTTCTTGGGATTACAGACACTGCGTAATCAAGTACCCTTCTAATTTGATTAATAGGTGAAATTGCCTGAGGTGGTCCTAGCCTGTATCCCCATTCATACGTCATGAGGACAACAAAATCCACAATCCGCCCGTGAGCGGGGTAATCATGTGCTTCAAATAACAAACCTTTCTGTTCGCCGCTTACTTTTGGTGCAAGGGCAGTGGAGACGTAATATCCTGCCGGGTGTAAACGGTCAACAGTACGCTGTAAAAATGAATTATAAAGCTCTCGGTCCGCGGGATAAACATTTTCAAAATCTACATTTAAACCCTCATACCCTTTTTCTCTCATAATTCTTAAAATGTTGGTTAATAATCGATCCTGGAGATCCGTACTGGAAAGAATAGTACGAGCTAACTGAGATCCAGTAGTTCTGTACGTGAAGTTTGTAATTGACATCATTGGGGACACCCTTTCAGCAACCGACGCCTGTATTATCGGTACGTCTTTGATGGCATTCAGAGTGCCGTCCGCGTTAAACGTATAAGCGAACGGGGCCGAGTAAGTTAGGTATCTTCCGACTTCTCGGATATCACTTGCTCCTTGCTCCCCGGTATTGATGGTATAAGCGTTCACATCCGTTACTGGCTTTCTGAATGGGATATTTAGGACCGTACCTGTGACGATTACATTAGGATTTTGGATTTGATTCAACCGGATTATTTCTTGAACGGTAGTGTTATAACGCTGTGCAATTTGCCATAAGCTTTCTCCAAATTGGACAATATGAGTCCTGGCAGGAATAATAAAAACCATCCCAGGAGCTATCTGTGATGGATTGGTTATTTGATTTGCTTGCACTATTGCCTGAATGGTCGTCCCATACCGTTGAGCTATCATCCACAATGTCTCCCCGGAACGGACTGTATGAGTCCGGTTAGCCGTTGGAATAACAAGAGCAAGACCCACTACAATTCTATTTGGGTCCTGTAGTTGGTTTGCGGTAACAATTTGGTTAATAGTAACGCCATAACGCTGTGAAATAGCCCAAAGGGTATCTCCCCGCTGCACCACATGAATTTGCATTCCATCCCCCTCCTTAAATCAGCCCTTTTAAACTATATTCTTGAGGTAAGATTAATATTTCCCTTCATAATTATGAAGGGTGTTTTTACCTTATAAAATTCTACGGCTAAAAAAGTTTCAAAAATGGGCCAGTTTTTAACACTTCCAAGAACCCCCATCTGTGAAAAATACAATCTATACCAATCATATTTTTATTTATACTTTAAAAAATAAGATAGAAAACTTATTAAGGGTGTTTAGGTTTAGCTGCCCAAGAAGGGATTTGAAAAACGAGTTGAAACAGTTTGCTCTCCTAATTTCCTTTATTCTGACAATGGGTATGAATGTCCCATCAGCCTTTGCAATTAATAACCCGAGAAATACTTACGAAGTAAAGGGTGGGGATTTTTTATGGAAAATTGCTACTACCTATCGTACGACTGTTCAGGATTTAAAAATTAATAAACGGGTTACAATCAGACACGCTATACGTCGGCCGGAAAATCAGGGTCCCAATTATGTATCAGGTCGTTCCAGGTGATACGCTATGGAAGCTATCGCAAAGCTTTAATTCCACTGTACAGTTAATAAAAACGGCAAATGGTCTTAATACAAACACTATTTATAGTGGTCAAAAACTAAGAATTCCTCCCAAAAGGCTTATAATGGAGGGGAAATTTGTCGGATGACACGGGATGAATTTGGGGATTTGCTATTTAACCAGGTGGTCACAAGGAAAATAAGGAAGATTCAGCAGCATCATACCTGGGATCTTTCGTACTCTGACTTCAACGGATACAATCACTTTACCTTGATGAAGGAGATGGAGGACCTCCATGTCAATAAAATGGGATGGAGCCAAATCAGCCAGCAATTGACGACTTTTCCCGATGGGACGGTAGTTGCAGGCAGACCCATAAATACACCCCCGGAGGGATCATTCGGACTTCTGAATAAATCCGCGATGCACCAAATTGAAGCGGATGCATTGGCCATTGAAAACGTAGGAAACTACGATTGCCTCCGGATCAGCTTATACCTCGTTACGGATTAACTTAGATAAAACATCAGGGATGTTTGACAGATTTAAGTCAATGCCTATATCAAAATCATCCGTATTAGGTGGTCACGTTTTAGCTTCTGTTATCTTTATGTTAGTTTCTATAATTGCAGTTTTAATAGAAGGATTTTTAGCTGGATTTAGAAGTAATGCGACATTTTCTGAATGGCTTCTTGCAGGGTTTTTGATTATCCTTTTTTCTCTTACATTAACATGGCTTTCAGTACCTTTTGCGTTGGCTGTCGGAAGTATTGAAGGAGCCAGTTCCTTCTCTTATTTCTTGCTGATGTTGCTTTTTGTCAGTTCCGAAAATTTGTTCCTGTCGATGGAATGCCAAAGGTAGTTCGTTTCTTCGCAGAAAACCAACCAATGACGCCAATTATTTAAGCAATAAGAAATTTATTTAATTCACATGCTGATGGAAATGATTTATGGGTTTCAATTGGTTGGATGGTGCTAATCATAATGATTTCATATATTTTTGGAATGAAAGTTTATAAGAAAGTATAAGCAATTCCTAATATTTATTTAAATTTTTGTGGATTAGAAATAAAGTCGTACTGGAAAAAAGATGTGTACCGTTTTGAAGAAAGTTATACCGGTTTTAAAAAAATTGAACCGTTTTACCCCTTTGGAAAATATGGGATAAAAGGGTGTTTTTTATGGTAAAAAGGAAAAGAACATCTGAATTGAAAGACCGATTAAGGGGAACTGTTCAGTGACAAAAAGCTGTTCCGTTAAAGGGCCAGATTGTGGAAGAAGGGATTGGATACATTATGTTATAAAGAAGTTAATTTAAACCTCGGTGAACCGTATCACAAGTAAATGAGGTTTTTTATTTGGGTTTACTAATAATTAATGAAATAAAGCAGCTTGGAAAGTTAGTGAAGAAGTCGCTAGAAAAATATCTCACTTATAATTAAGCACAAACTCATGTATTGATTAAAGTATCTACCATTCTGATTTTACTACAATATATAAATCCAATATAATTTGTTGCACTAGAAAAATGTGAGTCAGCCCCCTATAAGGGAACTGACCTATTTAATTTATACATCTTCTTACATTTGAAAAGAATTCTACCAGCTCAATTTTTACTAGAAACTTAGGAATAAATTAGAGAAAAATCGTATCATAACTGATGCGGTTTTTTTGTTAGGTGGAATATAAATCTAGACAAAAAGTTGCCATATGTACATTCTGTGAAATGAATTGTTGGTATGAAAAGTATGAAATATACTATCGGTAGGAGGTGTGTGATTATGATGAATCACGGGAAATTTTTTGGCACGACCAGTATGGGAGAAAGAGGACAAGTTGTTATTCCATCTGAAGCGAGGGAAGAATTAGGATTTCAGTCAGGTGAAAAATTTGTTGTATTTGGCGGACCAAGAAAAGGTACGGTTATTCTAGTAAAATCTGAAATCATGAACAAGTTTGCTAATGTATTTTTTAACACATCGAAGCGGTTTGAAAAACTAGCAAAAGAAATCTTGGATAAAACAGATGCCGAAATGGAAGCAGAGGAAGAGGAAACAAAATAATCACATTTCGGACAGCACGCATGCTTGTCCAATGGAGAAGGCAATGAAAGGAGTGGACAAGGATGCGGGAAGTGAAGCACTTAATCCTCAATAAGAGATTTCGGACCATATTTCTTATGTTTTTTGGCTTTTTCATTCAGTACTGGTGGATTGGAAAAACAAAACGATTTTTAAACAAAGATAGATTGGACCAAAGATACCGGGACATCTACACATCACAAGCAAAGAAGTTCACAAAGACAGCAATTGAATTAGGTGGCCTAATCATTAAACTAGGTCAATTTGTCAGTTCTAGAGTTGATATTTTACCAAAAGAGTTTACGGAAACATTATCAGAGCTTCAAGATTCTGTTACACCCGTTGAAACAGACATAATCCAGAGAAAAATCGAGGCTGAACTGTCTGGTTCGATTGAAAGTCTTTTTAATGAGTTTGTGTATACTCCCGTTGCCGCTGCATCATTAGGGCAGGTCCATAAAGCAATCCTTAAAAGTGGCGAACAAGTTGCTGTGAAGGTAATGCGGCCGGGAATAAAGGAAATAGTCGCCCTTGATTTATTCACCTTTAAGGTCTTAATCGCCTTTGCAAAACGATTTACGAAAGTATCAAGGTTTGTCGACCTAGATGACGTCTATCATGAATTTCAAGAGGTTATAACGGAAGAACTTGATTACAAAAAAGAAGCCAAGAATATTGAAATATTTCACGAGCAATTTATGGATTTTCCAGGGGTATCCGTCCCCAATGTCCATTGGGAGTTTACAAGGAATGAAGTACTCGTGATGGAGTTTATCGATGGAGTCAAAATAAACGAGATTGATAAACTTGAAGGGATGAAGGTGAATAAAAAAAAGCTGGCATCCATTTTATATTTGTCGTTTTTAAAACAATTACTGGAGGATGGCTTTTTTCACGCCGATCCGCATCCAGGCAATCTACTGATAAAAAAGGATGGAACGTTAGCGTATATTGACTTTGGAATGGTAGGAAGAGTATCCGATCAAATGAAGGAAAATATGGTAAAGCTCGCCATAGCGATTTATTTGAAGGATGCGGGCGGAATCGTTGAAGCCTTTGATGATTTGGGCATTTTAAGGAAGCAAACGGACAAAGCGGCCTTAATGAAGCATGTAAGGGTCATTCTTTCAGGTTTCGCAGATGGCGGGTTTAATATTAAAAACCTTCAAAAGGAAGAAATTCTTGAGGAGCTGCGTGAATTTTTATACCAGCAGCCATTTCAAATTCCTTCTCGGACTACGTTTTTGGGTAAGGCGATTATGACGGTTTTTAGTATTTGTAATGGATTAGATGAGAAATTTGATCTGGTGGCACTGACGATGCCTTATGTGGAGGATATGATGAAAGGTGAAACGGTGAATCCTGCTAAAGATACCGTTTTAGACCAAATCAAAAAGACTTTCTTAAATGTCATTCCATCTTTCCAAAAGGTGATCCGGCTTATTGACCAGCTTGAATCAGGGGAAATGAGAATTTCACCTCCAAAATTATTTGAAAAGAGCTTCTATGAACAACAAACCTACCAAACTAGAAAAATTGTTCTGGCCTTGTTTGGGACAGGACTAATAATATCAGGAGCACAAATTGTTGAGCAGAACAATGTTATTGGCATTGGGTTAATGGTCGTTGGTGGATTGATGACACTTATTCAAGCCATCAGGACAGGTCGTGTAAGAAGGCGGTCTCGGAGAAGACATCCATTTTTGAAAACAAAAACGTAAATGAACTTAAACAACATCCACAGGAGTGAAATATACGACTCATGCACATTTAACGACGATCATACTTACGCTCATATTATTTTGTATTACACTAGCCTTACAGATATATGAGTACCTACTAATCGATTTCTACTGATAAAAAAACTTCATTTGAATGCGTTACAGTGAACAGTATCAAAAATAGTGGTAAAGTTTTTTTTGAGGCTCATCTTTCAAGTCCAAAGCAGTAAAATAAATCAATTCAGCTGCCATACAAGGCGGCTTTTTTGTTTTACGTTTGAACCATCAAGATGGAAAGCCACGTGGAGGGGATAAATGGAATGACGCAACTATTAAGCTTACTCTTACTAATCCTCACTCGTCGGGGACTTGGTACAAAATCGTTCAACTACAGTTAGTGTTACCATGAAGAAAAGGAGAAAAGTTTAACAAGAAAAGCAAATCATTAAAGACGCACATGAAGCAATAATTCCCCGTGATATTTTTAATGCCGTCCAGCAGCAGATGAAAATTAGAACTAAGTTTATTACAGTACCTAAAAAAATCTTTTACGAATGTTCTATTCTGTGCTGATTGCGGAAAAGGAATGTGGTACCGGAGTAATCGTAAAGGATATATATGTGGGAATAATGCACGACATGGTAAAAAGGCTTGCAGTAGTCATTGCATTAAAGAAGATGCACTCAAAGATACAGTTTTGACTGACATTCAATAGCTAGTAAAACAGATTGATAAAGAGCAATATCTAAAGCAGTTAGAAACTCAATCAAAAAAATCGAAGCAAAGCCTTCAAAAACAACTTGAGAAAATTGAGAAGCAAATCAATATCATAAAGGGCCAAAAAAGGAAATACGTCAATATGTTAGCCGAAGAAATCATTTCACACGAGGAACACCGTGAAAATGTAGATGCTAATAATATTGAAATGAACGAGTTAATGGAAAAAAAAGAACGCTTTACTATCAGCTTTGGAAAGTGAACAAACAGTAGATAACATCGAACAGAGAAAACAAGAGTTACTTCAATTTCTTGATTTCTATGAATTAACACCCGAGATCTTGCACTGCTTGATAAATCGTATTGAAGTAAAAGCTGATGGAATTCCTAAAATCCACTATCGATTTTCGGCTCCGATAATTGAATAAAGAAGCAGAAATCCCCTATTTGGGGCCTGCTGCTTCTTTTAAAACTATCTGCGAGAAGCACTCAACATGGCTGGTGTGCTGATTGTAGGAAAAATAAATTATGATTGATGTAGCTTTATTCACCTTTATAAAACGAAATTTATACGTTTTTTTATTTTATATATTAAAAAGGAAGAAAAACGAAATAAAATAAAACTTGAAAAATCTGCGTTTTCAGGTTTTTTTTATTTTTAAAAATTTAGTTTTTACCCTTTGGTAAAAATGTGGTCAAGGTTGGATTAATAATTTTTAAAAAATGCCTGTAAATACTGCATTATCGCTAACAAGCTGCATATAAAATAAGTATGACTAAAATGCAGAAAAGTTAAACTCTTTGGTTGGGAAAAGGGATTAGATGGTATAATGCGGTAAATATGTATTAAAAGACCTGATAAAGCATTAAAATAGAGGTGATTTTGAATGAACTTAACTTTTGACCTGAAATATAATGTTCAGCAGGTCAATTCAAATATTTCTCACCATCATATTGCTCCATTATTCGATTTAACTGATGAATTAGAACGTGAGCTAAATCTGTTTTATAATTGGTCTCTAAACCAAGTTTTCATCATTTCTCAGCATATGAAATTAAGCTTCTTTCCATACTTTAATGAAGTAGATCAGGAATATTTTGAAGAACTTGCTGAAGATTGTAGAGAATGGTATCTGGAAGAAGGAAAAGAATTATTTCTAAATTTCAAAAGGAAATTATCTAATTCCTTTTTTAAAGCAAAACGCAATCCCGCTGCCCATAAACAGTCCATTTGCTGCTCATTCGCCCATCACCCGCTCGCCGCTGCCCCTCGCCATCGCTCGTCCTAACCACCTTCAGCGAAGGGCTTTTTGCGGCGGGGATACGCTTCTCGCCCCTCAGACCGACCGCCTCCCCGACTTAGGTCCAGTCGCAAAAACCATCGCAGGTCCGTTTTGCCAATCGTGGAATCGCTTACAATGAGAACATGAAGACAAGAGGAACAACGGAGAGACGGTAAAACAAAAATGAAGATAAACAGAGGCGCCGGTTTCGCCTATCGTGTTCGGCAGGTTGTCCGGACTGATCGGCATTCTGATCGCAGTAGGGTTGATCTCATTCGGGATTTCTTTACTGAAGAGAAACACGGCTACTAATTCGACTGCAGCCGGTCGGCAGCCACCAAACATAAGAGACTACGATAACGTGATGAATTGAGGCCTGATCTCGCAACGGCAGATTCAGCAAACCGAGAAGCTGTACATACAATTCATGGGACACGCCTTGCGGAAGCAATAGGGGACAGTCGTCCGAAACGCAGGTGGTCTGCAATTATCGAGGCATCAATGCGATCGTTTTTGGGAAGAGTGTCTTCCCCTTTTTAAAAACGTGCGGCTTTTCTTACATTTAAGACGTAGATATGGGCTTTAACCTCTGGTTCATAGCCTTCTAATTGATCTTTCAAGTAATGAGTGAGGTGCCAACCGAGACTCGAGGTCGCTTCCATTCCAATCTGCAGGTTTCGGCTCTGCTTACGATGGCAGTCTCCAGCATCCGTTTTACCAATGTGTCGGCATAGTTACGGTCGTTGGGGATGGAGAAGGAATAGAGTGATTCGCATTTAACTCATGAATTGTACATGATGTGAGCGTAAACTAACGTCAATCCCAACCAGCATTTGCGATATAAGATTACTTCCTAAGTATTAATCAAGCTGATCTCAGACCTGGGTGCCCGCCGAACCACCTACTGTATCCTCGTCATCAGCACTCATATCCGAACATGACGATAATTTGGGCGCTACACCCGTCAGTTCAGCGGTGCAACTAGCGGTTAGAAATTGAGTGTTGGATCTTGGGTATCAGGCTTTCCTAATCACTATAATTAAACCCACAAAGAGAAGAAATATCCTTAGAAGAAGCTTGTTGATCCAATTGTCCTACGGACAGGTCCAAGATACTAGAAAGAAATTCAGTTTGACTATTTCCATCTTTTTAGAAAACGGGAAATCGCGTCAAACCAAGCTTCAAAAAATACTATACGAGGAGATGTAATAAGTGAAAAAGTTAATCGAATTTAAAAATGTAACGAAAGAATACAAAATAGGAGAAGTGCCAATCAAGGCGCTTGATGGTGTTGATTTGTCCATATCAGAGGGAGAATTCGTCGTTATTTTGGGTGCAAGTGGTGCGGGCAAAAGTACGATTTTGAATATACTTGGGGGTATGGATACGGCTACCTCAGGTCAAGTGTTTGTTGGTGACCAAGAAATAACAAGATTCAACGAAAAAAAAATAACAGAATATCGCGGTGAGAAAGTTGGCTTTGTATTTCAATTCTATAACTTAATTCCCAATTTAAACGCTCTAGAAAATGTTGAATTTGCCACTGAAGTATGTAAAAACCATCTGGATGCTAAAGATATTTTACATAAAGTTGGATTAAAGGATCGTATCAAAAACTTCCCTTCCCAGCTCTCTGGAGGAGAACAACAAAGAGTGGCTATAGCTAGAGCTGTTGCAAAAAATCCTTTACTTTTACTATGTGATGAACCAACCGGAGCTTTGGATTATGTTACAGGTAAGTCCGTCTTAAAGCTTCTTCAAGATTTGAACAAGGAAACGAAAAAGTGCGTCGTTTTGGTCACACATAATTCCGCAATTGCTCCTATGGCTGATAAAATTATTAAGGTTAAAAGCGGAATGATAGAAAGCGTTACGATTAATGATGAAAAACAAAGTGTTGAAGGGATTGAGTGGTGATAATGATTTTATTTTTAAAATTATTAAGGGATATTAAACAATCTATAGGGCAATGTATAGCCTTTGTTTTGGTTATCGCAGTAGGAGCTTTTTTCTATGCGGGGCTGATAACTTTAAGTGATAATCTTAGCGCCTATACGAAGGTTTACTTTAAAGAACATAATTTAAGCGACTTGAATGTTTATTACAGCCAAATTTCCAAACATGATGTGGCTCGTTTAAGCGAAATCGGAGGTATAAATAAAATAGAAGGACGTTATACCTTTGATGCTACGCAAGCCTTTGAAGATAATAAAGCTTCATTAAAAATTCATTCGATCCCTGTAAAAAATGAAATAAATACGCCTACTATGATTGAGGGGAGTATCCCGTCAAAAAAGGGTGAGATCTTATTAGATTCCCATTATGCAAAAGAACATCATTATCATGTCGGCGATGAAATCAGTATAAGTTCGAATGAAAGAAATTTTAAGTTTACAATTAGCGGCTTGAACGAGAATGTTGAACATACAAAAAAGAACGAAATACAAGACCATAAAACCTACGGAGTAGCTTATATTGCCGAAGAGACAATACCTGAAATCTTAGACGGCTTTTACTATAATGAAATCATGATTGATGCTGAAGAAGGTTACGATATTGACAAATTAGGTAAATCAATTGAAGCACAATCCAAACAACTTACTTATTTAAACCAAATAAGTAAAGAACGGACTTTCAATTATTCTAAAATAAATGAAACGATATCTAATAATAAATTGATGAGCAAGGTTATACCTTTAGTTCTCTTTTTGATTGAAGCTATTATCCTATTTCTTACAATGTCGAGGATTATAGATTCTCAAAGAAATCAAGTAGGTATTATGAAGGCTTTGGGTGTAAAAAACAGAAACATCATGCTTCATTACATGGGATACCCTGTGCTGGTAGGTATAGTAGGCTCAATCATAGGTTGTGCCATTGCCGCTTTTGTATTTGTTCCATTAGTAACTTCGTCGATTGCAAGGTCCTACTCTCTGCCTGACATTAAATTCTCGCTTTCTTTTTATTCTATCATTCCTCCCATCATTTTCTCTTGTGCTTTTGGGCTCCTATCATGTTACTTAAGTGGTAGAACCATATTAAAAGAACGTGCGGCTCAGGCAATGCGCCCTAAACCGCCAAAGAAGATGAAAAAGCTATTAATAGAAAGAATTCCGGGTATTTGGAGTCATATTTCCTACAGTTACAAGCTCATTTTGAGAAATATATTTTTAAATAAGCAAAAAGCTTTAGCGAGCTCAATTGGCGTTGTTGTAAGCACTGTTTTATTGATAACTGCTTTTGGCACTCAAACGGCCTTGCTAAAAGTAGCTAACCAAATTGAAGATGTTTATACATATGATTTAAGAGTAGATTATACGATGGGAACATCTTCTGATACTTTAAAATTACCCTCTGGTATTAAAAATAGTTATTTTCTATCCATCTTTCCTGTTGAATTCATAAAAGATAATGAAAAAGAAAATGCCACTTTAGTTGTTACTGAAAAAGAAAACAATCTCATTCATTTCTTTGACGAAAATGACAATAGGATCTCTTTAGAAAATAATGGCGTGCTGGTACCCAAATCTTACGCCGACAAGTATCATATTTTAGAAGGGGATATAATCAAAATAAAGTTCATAGCACCAGAGCTTAAAAATAAATCTGTAGATATGAAGGTTTTAAAAATATCTACACAGTATTCTAATCCGTCGTTTTATTCCACACCAGACTATTTAAAGAGCTTCGACATAGACTACAGTCCAACCTCGCTTTTAGTTGAAGCAAATAGCTCTACAGATCTTGTAAGCGTTCGCAACTTCTTTGAACAAGATCATCATGTAGATACAATTACAGACAAGAATGATCTAAAGAAATCAGCTCAATATATGTTGAAACAAAACAGTTTTATATTTATCATGTTTATCATTTGTGCCGTCGTACTCTCCTTTGGCGCCATATATACGATATCTTCCATAAACATTTATGAAAGGAATCGTGAGCTTGCAACACTTAAGGTATTAGGCTATCAAAAACATAAAATAAACAGACTTATATTTTTTGAAAACATCATACTAACCACATTTGCAGTAATTGTAGCTTTACCGATAGGCGGCTATATTTATACAATTATTGTAAAGGCACTGTCTAGTACCCATCAACAAATCCCAGATAAATTAAATATTTTTATTATGTTGGTATCTGTTATTCTTTCATTCTTACTTACCATTCTATCTAACTTACTACTTAGGAGAAAAGTAACCAAAATAAATATGATTGAATCATTAAAAAGTATAGAGTAATGGAGAAATAGCCTTAAGTTCTTGGAACTTAAGGCTATTCAGCCTGTGGAGAAACCTCAACAGGCTGAATATGCTTAGTTTTTTTCAAAAAGGGTTAATTCAACAATCCATTCGGTTTAGGCATCCCCTATCCGGTAGTACTAATAGGAGACACTATATCATTTCGGGAAAATTGTACGTTTAGACACAATTTAGTGGTTACCTGTATGTTAAGGAACTGGTTATTTATTATACCACTTTTTTTATTGTGATCCCCAATATTCTCTATTTACAAAAGGTGACTAATGATGTAATATTACACTATACACTATTGGTAGAATTCTCGAAACACTAGCTTAAGAATGTAATCAGTCAACATTTTCGTATTTTAGATGATAGTGATTATAGGAGGTATAGCACGTTTGAAGAGGAAGAAGTTATGAATCGTTTACACGAATTAACTAATAAGTAATTAAATTTTAAAGGAGCAATTACAATGAATAAAAACAAGAAAGTCATTATATTAAACAACATATTAGTAGGAACTATCATACTAAATCTATTTATCTTTACTTCACGTATGCGTTTTTTTCCTTGGTTTATTGAAGATGCATGGGGATATTTAGGAGTATTCCTTACTGCACCAATTTTAATAGGCATTTATTTCATACTAAGACATTTTCACAAGCAACAACTAGTCACAAATACAAATAAGGCAATTCCATTATTTGTCGCGGTAACATCATTGATTATTGTGTTGGTGCCGACAAATGATTTTTTAAATATTGTTGCCCTTGTAATTAACGTAGCTTCAGTATCTCTAGCAGCAAATTTCCTATTCAATCAAAACAAGGGAAAAAAATAATTACGTATCTAGTATTATCTACTTATTGTATAAAACTTGAGCGTTTATCTTCAAAATCTTTGAAAGGTAAATCCTTTACCGAAAATTGTATTTTCTCTTTAGCCTCACCATATCATTTCGGGAAAATTGTACGTTTAGAAACATTTTAGATAAAAATTAGCCGATCCCTGTACGTTAAGGAATCGGCTAATTTTTTATGTAATCCTTGCTAGTGAAATTAAATAATTTACTTTACTTATAGTAATACATCTCTTTTCATTTAATAGGTGTTCTCGAAGAATAGTAAACGTGTTTCGATTAAGCTCCTTTTTAACCAATTAGGGGTGATACTATATAGAAGCAATAATATAATTGTGAAAGAATGTACTTAAACTCCCTCAGATAGATGCATATTACTCGTGAATGCTCGCTAATTCGTAGGATTTCAAACCACTTGTGAGAACTATAACGGATT
>NZ_QWVT01000042.1 GCF_003570705.1 Mesobacillus zeae | reverse complement strand
ACAAATGGGTAGCCAACAAGGGCAACAAATGGGTAGCCAACAAGGACAACAAATGGGTAGCCAACAAGAGCAACAAATGGATGGTCAACAAGGGCAACAATTTCATTAAAAGCATTTCGAACAAGCCAAAAAACAACCAATTTTACGTATGTTATATAACAATAAGCAAACTCCAATTTCTTTTTGTTAATTATTATATACGATGAATTGTAATATCAAGTGCGACAGTTAAATGAAAACATAAAAAGCCCATACTCGCTTCGTGTAAAATAGAAGTTACCACACCACCTTTTTACACGGAGGACGAGTACGGGCTATACCCAACTACATTTGAGCGAGGTAAACTAGAAGCACTTCATCGGACAGGATATTCCACAAGGGCTATTGCAAAACAACTTGGGCGCCACCATTGCAAGAGAGTTGGGACGCAATTCAGAACCGAAAAATAGCCAGTCAGCACAATTAAAGTACACAGGTCGGCGTCTATTTGCCATCCCAAGGGAAAGTGGACCCAACAAATGGCTGATAGGATTCAGGAGAAGCTCCAGCTCACCTGGTCCCCTGAACAGATAGAAAACGGAATGCCTGACGAAAGCGTCTCGTTCAAAACAATACAATTGTCTTTACCGGGGGCTTGTCACAAAGGTCAATCTCTCAATGTCCTTCGGCAAAAGGGCAAACGCCAAAAACCGAGGGAGACACGCTGGCGTTTCAATGTGGATACTTCCATCCAGAAAAGGCCGCAAGAGGTAAGAGAACGAAAAGTCTTGGCCATTGGGAGCTGGACACGGTTGTATCGTGTCGTGGCAAAAGCAAAGGCTACATGGCTACGTTCATAGAAAGAAAAGCGTGCTTCTATAAGGCGATTGTCATACCGGACAGAACTTCGACATCTATGGAAGGTGCAATCAAGCATGTTTCCTCCCTGTATAAACAAAGAGCTTTTAAGACCGCGACCGTGGATAGAGGAAAAGAATTTGAGTGTTACAAGCAAATTGAAAAAGATTTGCCCATATAAGTTTATTTTGCCGATCCCTATTCCTCCTGGCAGCGAGGCAGCAATGAAAATGCGAATGGCATTTTACGTGAATTCTTTCCTAAAGGGACGGATTTGGCGAAAGTTACCCAGATAGAGGTAGATCGGGCATTGCATCTGATTAATCATCGCCCTCGTAAATGTTTAAACTGGAAAACCGCACACGAAGCGTTTTATGAAGAACTGTCGCACTTAGATTGACAAACTGTCATATTTTACATCTTTCATTAGTATTAATCAGTATGAAAGACAAGTTGGTAAGGAGGAGAAGTAGAATGAATCAAACTTATGAAGAAAGTGCATTGTTTGAACATAAATTTTGGTTGAGAGTTCTTGGGGATCATGCACAGTTTCTTTTAGATGCTTTAGCTCCAAAAGAGACTGAAGATATTCAGAGAGCCATATATTTTGTAGAGAAATTTGATAAATATTTAAATCGTATTAATACAGTCAATTTAATAGAATTCGCAAAAGATGCTAAACAAATGGCAGAAGAGATTCGGCAATTTAAGTTGAGTATTTTACAAAAACAATTGGAAGGAAAAATTGTTATCCACTTTACCCCAACTTTCATTAATCATATGGTAAATGAAGTAGAAGAATATATAACAATATTAGAATATTTAATAAAAGGAGCGGTACCACCTGTTTTTCATGAATTACATTACCATCTTGTTTGGTTAACAGATGCGGCTGGTCATGCTGGTTCGATTTCAGGTGAATTAGATCTTGTAGAGAAACGATTGAAAGAGAAGAGTGAGATTTACGCTAAACATTTTGAGCAGTTTTATTTAAAAGCTGTTGAAATGACGGGATATTTACGCACAGAACTTAAACATTTTCCAGCATTGAAGAGGTTTACGAAAGATGTTTCATTAGAACTGAATTTATTTTCACATTTTCTTCATGAAGTAGAAGAATTAGAATTGTCTGAGCAAATATTAAGTTCATTATCAGCGAGAATGGCAGACCATATGGCAAGAGAGGAATGTTATTATTTATTAAAATTAGCCCAATCATCGGGACTAGAGATACCGAAGTGTAACCCTCTTTAAGGAGAAAAAAAGCCGCAATTATGGGGCTTTTTTCGTTTATTTCTTCTTTTTCTTTTTATATGGTGATTCCTAATAAATAATGAATAATAAATCTGTTGAACCCGATTGATAGCATTAAAAATATTTTTTGCTAAAAGATTATTTTTTTAATTTCAAATCATAATTCCTACTGATTTAGCAAAACATAGGATTGATGTAAAAAAGGAGGAACAAAGTATGCAATTGGCTACACATGAATTACGTGCAGGCTTTGTTGTTTCTGGCTGCGTCATGATCAGCGGTATATAGCTGCTCTTTTAACTTTACGCTGTGAAATCCGCACAAATGAATTTCCATTATTAGTTAACCATGTCGGCAGAGAAGCTGCTTATTTTGCCAACAGATTAATAGAGCTCAATGAAGGCAAACTGACTTCCCCCAACCTGACACCATTATTGAGGAAAATCTATTCTTTTTAAAGATTATGGCTGACCATGCCAAATTTATCGGACATCTTTTAGATCCTTCAGAAAGAAAGCTAGTGGAACAGGCAAGAGAATTTAGCCATGATTTTGATCAACTGGTTTTCCAGGCGGTTGATTTGGACTCTATGCGACCACAGTCTGAAAACTGTTCCAATCCTGGATCAATTCTTGGATCAAAACAGAGTTTCAGTTGCTTCATTAAGGGATTTTAAGAAAAAAGCAAGAGATTTAATAGAGGCTTGTCGTATTAAAAGTAATATTCATCCACTCCTTGCTGATCATACATTTAGAGAAGCTGGGAGATTTTTGGGGATTATAGATTTATTTGAGGCTCATCTTTCAAGCCCAAAGCAGTAAAATAAATCAATTCAGCTGCCATACAAGGCGGCTTTTTTGTTTTACGTTTGAACCATCAAGATGGAAAGCCACGTGGATTGCTCCTTCGTTGGAAATTTATATTAAAGGTTGGATTATTGGAGAACTTTCTATTTAGATAAAGGGTTCGTTAATTAAGCTAATGAGATTTAGTTGAAAAAGAGGGGTCCCAATCTTCCCTTTTAATTTTCTCGCTTAACCTTAGTGAGAGGGATATGTATGTTATTGGAGAACTTTCTGAAGTCTGATTATTTCCTACACATTAATTTTTTTAAAGGATACTTTGAAGAAAGAATCTGATCGTCATACACTTCATTTATAACCAGTAAGGATTGTGTAAAGGACGTCTTAACTAAGCGTTATTCAAAAAACAGGCCCCAGTCCAAATCCAAATGGGGTTTTTGTCCAAACAAAATGTTATCCTCCGAATAGACTTAAAGTATACAAATGCAAAGGAGGGAAATGATCAATGAGTAATGTTTGGAGAAACGAAAATATCTTTGGGAGAAGAGAGCATTCCAGAAGCAATTCCAACCGTGACGTACGTAGTAACGTGGATGTAGATGTAGACACTGAATTTGATGCTCGAGTAGACAATGAAACTGATGTTAATTTAAAGGACAAAAATACTAACATTGCAAGTGCTCGTATTAATAATAGTGGAAACTCTAGAATTGACTTAGACATTAATGTTGATAGTGAATCACGTGCTAGAGTACGCTCAAGGGCTGAATCCGATCAGGAACAAGAACAAGAACAGGACTAAGAAGGTTTTAATCTTAGGGGTACTAGTCTCTACGGGATACTAGTACCCTTAAAAGAATGTTAGGAGAGGCATACATGCAGAAACCAGTTGGAAATAAACTGAATACAATGATTGGACATAGTGGAAATTCAGATGTGGACCTAACAGTAAATGTAGAAATCGATACAATAGCTATTGCATACGGTATGTTATGTAGTTTATATGCTAAAGGTGAATTAACTGATTTGGAACTAGAAAAGGGAATTCAGAAACTTCATAAATTGATTGAAAGAGATAAGAAAAGAAAGAAATTTAATAATAACTCTTACAATCAAAGCACTCCGAAATTATTTAATTCTCCCGAACAAAATACAAGAAGAAATTGGTTATTTTAGTCTTTTTCTTCTTTACATAAAAGATATTTTTTAATCAAAACTGAATAGAAGAAAATCACGTCACGGGTGAAAATATCGGGCTTCGATTTTCACATCAAAGGTCTCATTAATATTAAATAGGAGTGTAAAGGATTGTACTTACACTAACGGATGCGTTGATCCAAGTAGGATTAATGCATTTTTTTGTTGAACTTCTTATTGAACAAACGGGGAGTTGAACAAGGAAGGAAGCTAGATATTTTATTTAAAAAATTCAAACATTTCCAATAAATAATATTGTTTATTAATAATAGTACAGGTATGATTAAGATAGAGATGTAATGGAAGGGGAATTAAGATTCTACATGTGGAAAACCCTGTAATGAAATAATTAATAAAAATAAATAGTGCTTTTTCCCATATTTTTTATGGGAGTAGTACATTTATTTATTTGAATTAAAATCATTTAAGGGGATGGCGGTGTGGAGTTATAAATATCCGTTAACACTAGGCAGATACCTTTGTGGGTCTGATTTTTTTATGGAAAGAAACATCTCTTTTACCCATATCGCAGTATTCCTCTTTAAACAGGGGGAAATATAAAGATGACTCATATACAAAATAAAATTGCTCTAATTACTGGAGCAAGTAACCCAAGAGATATAGGGACAGCTATTTGTCGTAAATTAGCTTGTAACGGAGTAGATATTTTCTTTACGCATTGGAATTCTGAAGCTGCGTGGATAGAAAAATTCCAGCAAGAAATTACTAATATGGGAGTCCTTTGCGAAAACATAAAAATTGATTTATCAAATGCAAATGCTGCATTTCATATACTTGATTCAGTGCAAACAAAACTAGGCTTCCCTTCGATCCTGGTCAATAATGCAGCTCATTCTACCAGGGATTGTTATTTAGAATTAGATGCTAAAATGCTTGATGAACATTATTCAGTAAATATGAGGTCCACTTTCCTTCTTTGTGTGGAATTTGCTCGTCGTTTTGAAAAATCTAATTTAGATACAGGAAGAATAATTAATATGACATCAGGACAAGAATTAGGTCCAATGCCCGGCGAGTTAGCTTATGTAGCAACTAAAGGAGCCATTTCAGCCTTTACCAAGTCAATATCAGTAGAACTTGCACCATTAGGAATTACGGTTAATGCTGTAAACCCAGGACCCACAGATTCAACCTGGATGAACGCTGAAATAAGGCGGTGTCTATTACCTAAGTTCCCAATGGGACGTATTGGACAACCAGAAGATGTAGCAAGAATTATTGCTTTTCTTGTTAGCGATGAAGCAAAATGGATAACTGGTCAGATTATTCATTCAGAAGGCGGATTTATTCGAAGTTAACCAAGAGATGTAAAAACAACAATAATATTAGAGAGGCTGTACCAATGTATTACAATATACATTGATACAGCTTTTTTTGATAATGAGTTCTTCTTGAACTAACGGGTGCGTGGATTCCAGGAAGGATTAACACCTTTTTTGATGAATTCCTTATTGTGCTAATGGGGCAGTTTACCGGAAGAAGGAATATCATTAGAATGGATTGAAAGAAAATACAAAAAAGAGGTAAAGAAATGTTTGCTTATAAGTATAAAAGATTAATGAGGGATTTTATAAATGAAACAATTACTGTTGAGGATTTTGAACGTGACTACCTAAATACATTTAAAAATGAGACAGAAAGAATGGATAACACGCTATTCGGAATCTTAAACGGAGTTTTTGAAGCAGTTGATTGTTATTGGCACGAACGTCTTCGTGGACAAGAAACTGCATTTGAAATATCCGAACAACAACTGAGAAAAGAAGTAAGTGAAGCGTTGGTTAAATTTAAATAGTTTATTGAATAACCCCTAAATTTTATTCGACTAAGTGCGTCACTTTGTTCCTAAAATTATCCTTGGATACACCATTATTCCAATATTCAAATGAAAATTAAAACTGACAACTACGTAATTTGGAGAAAATAAGAGAAATCGAGAGATTTTCCTTTCTTTATTGAGTAAGGATTGTTTAATAACTACCAAGCCAAAAGGAGAGATGCTTAATGTCTAAAAATAAATTTAGGCACCCTCCTTTTGTTAATTTTATGAACGTCCGTTAATGAAAAACAATTGAAATAGCACTATATACCAATAACAATGCCATAATTATATTAAATAATTGTCTATACTTCGCTAAAAATTTTTGAAAAATAGAACCAAATAAACTCCAAAATGATGAACTCATTAAACCAACAATCCCTAAAAAAAGTGAAAAAATAAAGTAACTAAAGTAAGAAGTGTAATAAGGCAATATGAAGGTTGATACTACCGTTATACCGTAAAGAATACCTTTTGGATTTATAAATTGTACCAATACACCTATTATGAAAAGATTTTTATCATTACCTTCATTTCTTTCAATATTATCGTGAGAGCGTAAAATATCTTGTGTAAATGAAAAAT
>NZ_QWVT01000041.1 GCF_003570705.1 Mesobacillus zeae | reverse complement strand
TCGTCATTTACACAAAATTATTGACGCTCCCATTTATTTTTCTTTAATGTTTCAAAGGTTTAAGAATTGGTGTCTTTCTCGTAATGAGTTGAATAAAGGGATTGTTTCCTATAAAATAAATGAGTGATTTAATCCATAAAAAATCTGACAAAAATCGAGAAATTTTGAGCTTATTATTCAGAAGTACTATAAAAAAAACCTGAAAGGTAGATGAAACAGATGAAAGGCATTATTTTGGCTGGAGGTACTGGGAGCAGACTTTACCCCATAACAAAGGCTATTTCAAAACAATTGGTTCCAATCTATGATAAACCGATGATTTATTATCCTCTTTCGGTTTTGTTGCTTGCGGGGATTCGTGATATCTTGATTATTTCAACACCGGACGATCTTCCATCATATGAAAGACTGCTTGGAGAAGGAACGGATCTTGGGATTTCTATTTCTTATGCTGTTCAGGACAAGCCAGGCGGCCTTGCGGAAGCATTTATTATTGGTGCTGACTTTATCGGGGACGATAGTGTTGCACTAGTCCTTGGAGATAATATTTTTTACGGCCAAGGATTTAAAGAGTCATTACAGAGAGCTGTGTCCCTTGAAAATGGAGCTGTCGTATTTGGCTACTATGTAAGCAATCCGATAGAATACGGTGTTGTAGAATTCGACGAATCGGGAAATGTTATCAGTATAGAAGAAAAGCCGGAAAAACCAAAGTCCAATTATGCAGTTCCTGGTCTATATTTTTATGATAACAAAGTGGTTGAAATCGCGAAAAGCATTAAACCATCTGCCAGAGGGGAAAAAGAGATTACTTCCATTAATGAAGTCTATTTAAAAAATGGTGAGTTAAAAACAGAAATTCTTGGCAGGGGAATGGCTTGGCTTGACACTGGGACTCACGGCAGCCTTCTAAAAGCAAGCAACTATGTTGAGGCGGTTCAAAACAGGCAAGGCTTATATATATCTTGCATCGAAGAAATTGCATACAGGCAGGGTTACATTAATAAAGAGCAGCTGCTTAAGGTGGCTGAATCACTGAATAAAACCGATTATGGTCGATATCTGTATCATATCGCCGAAACCATCCCATCGAAACTATAAGATTTGAAGAAGGTGTGAATAGAATGAAAACTTACTTAGTGACTGGTGGAGCAGGCTTTATCGGCTCGAATTTTGTCCAGTATATGCTTAATAAATACAATGATGTGAAAATCATCAATGTGGACGCTCTCACCTATGCCGGAAACCTTGAGAACCTTAAAAGTATTGAGGGCCATAAGAATTATTTGTTTATACAAGCAGATATTTGTGATGCTGCAGCAATTGGTGGGATTTTCGAAGATAACGAAATTGACTACGTAGTGAACTTCGCTGCCGAATCCCATGTAGATAGGAGCATAGAACACCCGGAAGTCTTTGTCCAGACTAATGTTCTCGGAACCCTTAACCTGCTAAATATGGCTAAAAAGTATTGGTCTATTGGTGATGATGAGTTCAAGGAAGGGAAAAAATATTTGCAGGTTTCCACTGATGAAGTATATGGTTCTCTTGGTGAAACAGGGTACTTCACCGAAGTGACGCCTCTTGACCCGCGGAGCCCGTATTCTGCGAGCAAAGCGTCAGCAGATATGCTTGTAAAGGCTTATTCAGACACATATAAACTACCAGTGAACATTACAAGATGTTCCAACAATTATGGCCCTTTCCACTTTCCGGAAAAGCTGATTCCTCTCATTATCAATAACTGCCTCAAACATGAAAAAGTGCCGGTATACGGTGATGGCCTCAACGTAAGGGACTGGCTGTATGTCGAAGATCATTGTAAAGCAATTGATATGGTCCTGAGGAACGGAAGGCTTGGAGAAGTTTACAATGTTGGCGGCCATAATGAAAGAACAAATATCGATATAGTGAAAACAGTCATTTCTTATTTGAATAAAAATCATGACCAAAGCATAAATGAGGAACTTATCGCTTATGTTAAAGATCGGAAAGGCCATGACAGAAGATATGCAATTGATCCAACGAAAATCACAAATGAGCTCGGCTGGGTACCTGATACAAAGTTTGAAGATGGGATCGTTAAAACAATAGAGTGGTACCTTAGTAACCAAGGTTGGATGGAACGAGTAACCAGCGGTGATTATAAGGATTATTACAGTAAAATGTACAGTGGCAAATTAAAATAAGCTGTCGTTATTTGTTGATGAAGAAGGAATCTTAGTGTATGTTTTAGTTTTTCAACGTGATAGGAGAAGAACCAATAATGAAGAAGAAAATAGGAGCAATGCTCAATAAAATGATTCTTGACCATACAGTCAAGAATCTCTTTGTGGATAACCGGACCTTGGTCATTGAATATGAAGGCTTAAGGAAGATTAGTTCCAAAAGATATGTCATGGTGAAAGACAGGCAAAGCGGAAGAAGGCTAATCAAGGAGTTAAGTGGAAGAAGAGCATCTTTTGAACTTGATGAGTTAGCTGAACTTGCGGAAAATGGGAAATTAGATTTGTATATCTTTGCTAATATTCTTTCAAAACGGATTATCAAGCGTTCCCGGTTTCATGCCCCTTTACAGTCGGTACAGTTCATTGACGAGAAAACCCGGTGTAAATGGCGAGTTACCCATACGAAAAACAAGAATCTTACAGTCGTATCTGAAAAGATGCTTTTTAACCACCATATTACAGAGTTAAGTACGGTGGATTCTAATTTTGCCATTAGCGGCAGAATTGAAAGCTTTCACCAAATGGTTCCAAAGACGGCGGAAATTATTATTCAAAGGAGAGACGTTTTCAGGCGATATAGCTTTAAGTTGGACTTAAAGGAAGTTGGTGCCAGCCAATATGAATTCGAAGGAATTCTATACCCTGAAAAGCTCAAATTTGACTTAGTCAACAACTCAAGATGGGACCTATATCTTCAATTAAGTGACGATAATGGAAAACTTCTGAATAAAATGCTTATTAATATGCAGAGTTTTAAGGAATTTTTCAGGGAAGAGGACAGATACCTCGAGACAATCCCAACTGAAAAGGATTTTGTTTTTGCCTTATATGCGACGATGGGAGGCAATAGTCTGGCCCTTTGGTATACTGATTCAGCCCAGTTTGCCCGAACTTACAATATCGCAAAGGGTAAAAGTATATTTAATCAGACATGTGAAGCAGAGCCCGTTCATGAGAAGATAGTCTTTTTTGAAAGTTTTTTCGGAAAAAATTATTCAGGTAACCCAAAATATATTTATGAACATATGATGAATAACCCTAAGTATAAAGATTATACATTTGTATGGTCATATTCTGGTGAAAACACTGATACGATTCCTGGAAAAAGGATTATCGTTAATCGTGAGTCAGAAGATTACTATAGTTATTTGGCAATGGCTAAATATTGGGTCAGCAATATTGTCTTTCCGGTACAGAGGAAAAGAGAAGGAAATGTATACCTGCAGACCTGGCATGGTACCCCTCTAAAAAGGCTTGGCTTCGATATCGACATCGTTGGCCCTGAAACCCTAGCAAGGGAAAATTTTTATATTGAATCCAGGAATTGGGATTATCTTCTTTCTGCAAATCGTTACTCCTCGGAGATTTTTAAAAGAGCGTTTAAATTTGAAAAAGAAATGCTCGAGGTTGGTTACCCTTTAAACGACATTTTTTATCAAAATGACTTGAATAGCAAGGTTTCTTCAATAAAGGAGAGATTAGGCATCCCAGCGGACAAAAAGGTGATTCTTTATGCCCCTACATGGCGGGATAATGAGATGTCTGGTTCATGGGCACATTCATTTCAATTGAAGTTTGATTTGGAACGCTATTACGAAAAATTGAATGACGATTACGTATTATTACTCCGAATGCATCATCTTATATCAGATGCTTTAACTATTGACGAAAAATACAAGGATTTTGTCTATGATGCTTCAAAATACGAGGATATACAGGAATTGTATATTGCTTCAGACCTTTTAATTACCGATTATTCATCTGTCTTTTTTGATTATGCCAATTCCCGCAGGCCAATCTTGTTCTATGCTTATGATTATCAGGAATATAAAGATAATGTCCGTGGTTTCTATTTGGATATGGAAGAGGATCTCCCTGGTCCGGTCATCCAGGATGATATCCAATTGCTTGATGCCATTATGAACATCGATGATATTCATGAACAATATAAAGATAAATATCAGCATTTCACTGACAAGTACAATTATCTTGATGATGAGAATGCCGCAAAACGGGTCGTTGACAGAGTTTTTAAATAAGATTTTCTTTTTGCTGTAAACTATGAAAAGGTGTGAAAAAATTGCAGAAAAATGTAT
This sequence comes from Mesobacillus zeae, assembly GCF_003570705.1. Lineage (GTDB taxonomy): Bacteria > Bacillota > Bacilli > Bacillales > Cytobacillaceae > Mesobacillus_C > Mesobacillus_C zeae. The sequence goes on along the minus strand of NZ_QWVT01000041.1, from coordinate 20,321 downwards.
TGGTTTTCCCATGTGGATCCGAGATTGGATTAGAAATCCATAATAGTTTGAAATTTGTTAAAGGCATTAAACTATTTGGTGCATCCAGTGTTTCCGACCACGGCAAGTATTTATACAGCAACTATATTGAAGGAATTCCTAACGTAGAAGATCCAAGCTTTATCGAAGCAATAAATAACATGATTGAGAAATTTAAAATAGACTTCATTTTTCCGGCGCATGACAGCGTTGTCCTTAAACTGGCTCAGAATAAAGACGTGCTAAAGGCAGAAGTAGTTACATCCTCAATGGAAGTTTGCGAAACCTGCAGATCGAAGAAGAAAACATACGAATATTTCGATGGCGAAGCATTTGTTCCTTTTATGTATGAAAAGGCGGAAGACGTAGAAGAATTCCCAGTGTTTTTAAAGCCAGATGTGGGACAGGGGTCAAAAGGAATTGCGCTTGCTAAGAACCGTGAGGAACTTGTATTTCATTTAGATAAAAACGATGGTTTATTGATACTTGAATACCTTCCTGGGAAAGAATTTACAATCGATTGTTTTACAGACCGGCATGGAGAGCTGAAATTTGCTGGTATGAGGGAAAGAAGAAGGATTAAAAGTGGTATAAGCGTTAATTCCTATACTATGGATATGGAACCAGAAGTATTCCAGATTGCAAAGAAAATAAATGAAAAGATGGATTTGCAAGGTATGTGGTTCTTCCAGGTGAAGGAAGCCAATAATGGTTCATTTAAACTTATGGAAATTGCTCCTAGAATTGCTGGAACAATGAGCCTTTATAGAAATAAGGGCATTAACTTTTCCCAGCTAAGTATCTATGACCGTCTTGGTTTTGATATAAACGTCATTTCTAATAATTTCGATATCGAGATTGACAGGGCTTTAATGAATCGGTTCTCGATTGATATTTCCTATGATAAGGTTTATATCGATTTTGATGATACGATTACCTTAAGCGGTAAAGTCAACCCTTATATTATGATGTTCATTTATCAGTGCCATTATAAAGACATTGAGGTTGTATTAATTACAAAACATATTCATGATATCGAGGAAACATTGCGTAAGTTGAAAGTAGATAGGGGACTTTTTGAAGAAATTGTCCATATTCAGCAGGATGATGAGAAGCACAAGTACTTTAAATTAGAAAAATCATCGATCTTTATTGATGATTCCTACAGTGAACGGAAAAAAATTCATGAAAAATTTGGTATTCCTGTCTTTGATATTGATGCAATTGAAAGCTTAATTGACTGGAGAAATTGACCTATGAACCCACAATTGATATTTGAACAGGCAGTCCCGGTTACAAAGCCAAAACTTCCTAAATATGCAAATTATACTGAAACGATCAAGGGGATATGGAACAGAAGATGGCTGACAAATGATGGCCCGCTTCATCAGGAGTTTAAGACAAAGCTTGAGAGAACATTAAAAGTTCCATTTGCAGAGTTATTTACGAATGGCCATTTAGCACTTGAGATTGCGATAAAGTCTCTTGGGCTAAAAGGGGAAGTGATTACGACACCGTTTACTTTTGCATCAACAATCCATGCGATAAGCAATTGCGGCCTCACTCCGGTTTTCTGCGATATAGATAGAGAGACGCTGAATATTGATCCGGACGAAATAGAGAAACATATTACTTCAGAAACTTCTGCGATTGCTGCAGTACATGTATTTGGAACACCATGTAATGTATATAAAATAGAGAAGATTGCTCAAAAGCATGGTCTGAAGGTAATTTATGATGCCGCGCATGCGTTTGGCGTAGAACTGGATGGCAAGGGGATTGGGAACTTTGGCGATATATCCATGTTCAGTCTGCATGCGACAAAGGTCTTTCATTCAATTGAAGGCGGCCTACTAACGTTTTCTGATGATTCGTTTTCTCCCAAGTTAAAGGCACTTAAGAATTTTGGGATTACTTCTCCAGAGAGTGTCGATTATATTGGGACGAATGCAAAAATGAATGAATTTCAGGCTGCAATGGGTCTTTGCAATCTTGAAGAACTGCAAGCGGACATTGCGGCGAGGGAAGCCGCTTACCAAGCCTATGTTTCTGTATTTCAGGAGATGGATTCCGTCCGCTTCCTTCAAGGCTATTCTAATATTAAGGCGAATTATTCTTACTTTCCTGTTCTTTTTGAAAGTAAAAACGTACGGGATCAGATGTTTGAGATATTAAAAAAATATAATGTTCTGGCACGAAAATACTTCTACCCGCTGTGTAACGACTTCTCCTGTTACAATGCAGACAGCAGTAATACTCCAGTGGCGAAAGAGGTCAGTGACAGTGTACTGTGTTTACCAATGTTCTCTGATCTTGGAGATGTAAAAGCGCGACAGATTGCTGAAATTATTAATTATGAGCTGGGTGATAAGATTGGCGGGTAAATACAAACTCAGCGTGGTTGTACTAGTTTATAACACGGAGCCTTACCTAAGGGACTGCTTCGATTCATTGGTTAACCAAACGCTGACAGATATTGAAATCATCATTGTGAATGATGAAAGTCCTGATAACAGTGCTGTAATCATAGAAGAATACAGGAAAAAGTATGATAACATCACTGTAATCAATCAGAAAAATGCAGGCGGAGCTGTAGCGGGGAATAAGGGACTCCATGCAGCATCTGGAGAGTATGTTACCATTATGGATTCTGATGATATTGTTCCGCTTGATGGATATGAAAAATTATACAATAAAGCGAAAGAGATGGATGCCGATATTGCAATTGGAAGGCCGCATCTCTACATTGAAGGCAATATCAGGGAAGTAAATTATAAAAAGGAAAGTGATGTCTGGAAAAAGGAAAGGGTTATAACCGATTTACTTCAATTTCCAGATATTTTTTATGATTGCTTTTACTGGAATAAAATTTACAAGAGAGAATTACTTTTTAATAATAACTGTTTTATGCCTCCAGGTATGTTGTATGCGGACAGGCCAATGGTCCATAAAGCATATCTCTATTCTAAAAAAATTGTGGTCATTCCAGAAGTAGTCTATCTATGGAGAAAAAGGGGAAATACGGAAGTTAAATCGATCACCCAATTAACAACCGATATTGGTAATTTTAAAGATCGAATTTCCTCCCTTTACTATCAAATTGATTATTTTAATGCTTTTGGAAATGAGCAAATAAAAACTGAATTTCTAAAGAGAAACTTAGACAGATTGTTTTTCCCTATTAAGAATATTGTTTTTGATGGAGACTTCAGGGAAGCATATTTAGAGGAAGTAGGTTCCCTCCTAAAAACAATTCCCGATGTGTACAACAATGACTTGGGGATTGTAAAAAACCTATATATATATATGATTATTCATGGCATGGAAGAAGAATTAATTCATTTCTTGGAGTCTGAGCCAAGCGGATCAATCAAGAATGAAAATGGATTATATTATTGGGCGCTTCCGCTTTTCAGGAATCAGGAAGTAGATATTCCAGATAAATTTTTTATGATTGATGTCATGCAGAGTCAATTTGTGAAAATCTCTCGTTTGGAAGCTTCGGATAAGAGAATAACAATTGACGAAGTTAGCGTGCCTGAGTATTTTCATGTTGAAAAAGCAGAGATTGAGTTTATATCACGGATTAATGCAGAAGAAAAAATGGTCTTTGATTTACAATCAAAATCAGAACATGTTTTTACAGGGCATCTGGAATTGCCACGAGAACCTATAACCAATGTCTATGAAGTTTATCTCTCCTTTAAATATAATGGGAGGGAAGACCGCTTTAGGATAACAAAAAAAATGTTTGACTCATTCGACAGGAAAAATGAGCTTTCACATGGAAGACTATACTTCCAAAAAGGATCTTTACTTACCTACTTAGTCATCAGCACTAAAATCAAAGAAATATGCATGGATGAAAGTGGAGTGAGAATTGAGGCCCAAGACCCGCTTACACAGTATCTTGACTTTTATTTGAAAGATAGAAAAACGGGTGATAAGATTTATTTTCACAGGAAAGAAAATGGTGTTTACGTTTTGCCATGGAAACATTTCCTAGAGACTAATTCAACATACGATTTTTATTTATCAGTTATGAAATCTAGTAAAAGGCTTACCGAAGCTATTGTCAGCAGTTTAAGCGGGGAACCGTTCACTTTAGATAAAGTATATAGGGAAGTCTATAAAACAAATAAAAATAATATTTCACTGAAAGCTGTGTCTTCATTAAGAAAGAAGATAAGGTGCTAGGTGGATTTCGGTTCTTTAATATAATAAAAACGGAGTAATGGGTGGCATTACTCCGTTTTTATTTTTTTATTCCATTGGGTTTCTTCATCCACTTTAATCAAGATGGTCCTTTATATATGTGATGACATTTTTACTTGAGTTTCCTCTTGAATAGCTGTTCCAATTTTGATTGAACTGTTCAACTACTTCTTCGCTGAATCTGCCATTTTTAATGGTATCGGCAATTTGTTCTGTAGAGAAAGCAATCGGGCCGGGAACCAAATCCGTATAATCTTCCCATAAGCCTCTTTTTTGGTTATAGTCTTTTAGATCATACGGAAAAAAGACCATTGGTTTCTTCAAAAGAGAAAACTCAAACGGAAGGGATGAATAATCAGTTATTAATATATCTGTGATAAACAGAAGGTCGTTAATGTTGGGATAACCAGAAAAATCATAAGCAAAGTCTTCTAAGCCTGAAGCTATAAACGCCTCTCTTTTAATTGCTGGATGTAGTTTTAACAAAAAGATATAATCACTGCCAAGTTCACGTTTCATGAGATCAAGGTTGACTCTAAGCTCGTAGGAACTAAGCTGGTCATCCCGATAAGTTGGCGCATATAAGATGACTCTTTTACCTGCTAAAAAAGGATAAAGGCGGTAAAGTTTTCGGATGCTCTTCTTTCTTCTTTTTTCGTTAAAGAAAAGATCAGTCCTTGGTATACCTGTCCGCAATATTTTATCTTCCGAAACATTAAAAGCCTTTTTAAAGATATTTGCCATTTTTTCTGATCCTACCACAACTTTATCGAATCTCTCATAGACTTTACAGAATCTTCTTTTTGCTCCGCTGCTTCTGAAAACAATTGATTCGTCTTCAAGTCCGAACTTCTTTATCGCACCATTTGCGTGCCACAATTGGATGCACTGTACTTCCTTTTTGAAATTGGCTGCTGCAAGAAAGCCATAGTAATTGTCTATAAATACAACTTTTGCGGTTGCAAGGTGGTAAACTGAACGGATAAAGCTTGTTATATGACTGATTTCAAATAATAGGGTACTTGCCTCTTCATATTTTGAGAAGTAGGGAAGCACCCTTTTATTTGCTAAAAAAACAGTACGACAAGATTTATCTTGTCGTCTTAGTTCTTTATACACATATTTGTTATTTTCTATAAAAGATACAACAAACACTACTTTTTTCTGTACCGGGAAAAATCTCGAAAAGAAAAAAATAGTGGAAAAAACCCGAAGGTATAAAAAAACTGCAATTTCTCTAGCCATTGTTAACTTTTAATAAATCTTTTTTAATCTTCGTAGTGGAGATACCCACTGTACGAGGAAGATATATGACTTCACAATAATCTTTCAAGAAGTCAAATTTCCCTTTCCAGTCATCGCCCATTACAAAAATATCGATGTTGTTATCGACAATATCGTTAATTTTTTGTTCCCAATTATCTTCAGCTATTACTTCATCTACATAGCGAATTGACTCTAAGATCATTTTTCTGTTATCAAAGCTGTGATAGGATTTTTTGCTTTTCAATGAATTGAATTCATCACTTGAAATCGCTACGGTCAAATGGTCTCCAAGTGCTTTCGCGCGCTTTAATAAGTTAATATGGCCCCAGTGAAGCAAATCAAATGTGCCATATGTTATCACTTTTTTCACTTAAATTACCCCCTGATATTTTATAGAGACTTATAATTTGAGAGACTGATATATTTTCATTATTATTGATACTAGAAATCTATTTTCTACTATAAACAACTATAAGATATTATACAAAACTTGTCGAGGAATGTAAAAGCAACGTAAACACGTATAGTCAATTATAAAAAATATATTGAGAACTTTCAAGGTAGGGTAAATTTTACCCTATCTATGTAAAGGGAATATCAGTGCTGAGTATATATTATCCTATTTTAAACACTTAAAACGCTTTTATTTAATAGTAAGCTATTTGTTATATATCTTTAATGGATAGAGATAGTTCTGAAACATTTTGAAACAGAATATGAAAACCCTTATCACTATTGAGTTTTTTTAGGATGAGCGTAAATAATGGCAGTTTATCAATTAAAAAAATAGTGTATAATCAATACGTTGTGTTCATCGTATATTTCTTGTCGATTAGGAAGGAAGAATTATGAAATCAGCTATTACCGTACTTAGAGAGCAAATAGAAGCGTTTTATCTGGTAAGAAGACTTTCTTTATACGAATTAAAGAGCCAAAATAATAATAATTACCTTGGGATGTTGTGGGAACTGCTGAATCCAGGGATTCAAATTGCAATTTATTGGTTTGTTTTTGGTTATGCGATCAGGGGAAATGACAGAGCTGTGGGTGACATTGCTTTTTTTCCGTGGCTGCTTGTAGGGTTGATTGTATGGTTCTTTGTTAATCCCTCAATTACACAGGGATCGAAGTCTATTTACAGCCGAATCAAGGTCATTGCGAAGATGAGCTTTCCTTTAAGTGTAATTCCTACCTATGTAATTTTCTCGAGACTTTACTCGCATTTATTGCTGCTTGCCATTAGTATAATCATGCTTCAGTTTCTGGGTTTTCCTGTGAGTATTTACTATCTGCAGCTTCCATATTTTATTTTTGCAACTTTAGCGTTACTTGTATCCATTTCAATCTTAACTTCAGCTTTAGCAACCATTGTCCGTGACGTGCAGATGATCGTGCAATCCCTTATGAGAATGTTGCTGTACCTTACACCGATTTTATGGGAAAGGGATCTTCCGGGAATTGCCGGTTTACTGATTAAGCTTAATCCTTTCTATTATTTGGTTGAAGGGTATCGAGCTTCACTGCTTTATGAAGAATGGCTGATTTTTGAACGATGGGAGTTTACTCTTTATTTTTGGGGAGTTGTTCTGTTCATCTTTTTAATTGGCTCCTCAGTACATGTAAAATTCAGACGTCATTTCGTAGACTATCTATAATAATTGGAAGTGATTTTCGTTGGGTAAATCCGTGATTGTAAAAAACGTTTCCAAAAAATATAAATTATATAATAAAACCTCCGAAAAGCTATTGGATATTCTGCTCCCTAAAAGCTACGGTGAGGATTTTTATGCATTAAGAAATGTCAGCTTTGAGGCTGAAGATGGAGATGTCATTGGATTTGTTGGGATTAATGGATCCGGAAAGTCGACACTTTCCAACATCATTGCAGGCATCATTCCAGAAACCAGTGGAAGTGTTGAAGTAAAAGGCCAGGCAGCGTTAATCGCGGTCGCTTCAGGGTTGAACAATGAACTGACCGGCCGGGATAATATTGAATTGAAGCTTCTGATGCTTGGTTTTAGTAAGAAAGAAATTAAGGTATTAGAGCCCGAGATTATTGAGTTTTCAGAGTTGGGAAAGTTCATTGACCAGCCTGTAAAATCTTATTCAAGCGGAATGAAGTCCCGCCTTGGCTTTGCGATATCTGTTAATGTAGATCCAGATATTCTGGTGATTGATGAGGCGCTATCAGTTGGCGATAAGGCGTTTGCAGAAAAGTCGCTTGATAAAATGAATGAATTTAAGGAAAAAGGAAAAACGATGTTTTTCGTGAGCCATTCGATTGGGCAGATGAAACAGTTCTGTCAAAAGGCCCTTTGGCTTGAGTTTGGCGAGGTTAGGATGTATGACACAGTGGACAAAGTTATACCGGCCTATGAAAAGTTTCTGAAAGAGCATAAGGCCATGTCGAAGGCGGAGCAGAAAAAGTACAGGGAAGAGGCCCAGGCTCGAAGAAGCGAGTCTGATACTCCTTCTTCCTTGTCATCGAAATAATGGAAAGCGCCAGAGGATTTTTCCTCTGGCGTTTTTGTATAAAATTAAAAATTATTCTAATTAAGTTTCTCGCCAATCAGCTCTCCCAGCCTCCTAGCCCGCGCCTCCCACGAGAGGCCCGCTATGGCGGCTTGCTGTCTCGCTTCTTCTTCTTTGCTTCTATCGAGCGCAGCCCGGATGCCGTCTGTAAATTCTTCGGCTGTTGCTCCGCTCTTCACGAAGGATGAAAAGCGCTCTATGCTTGGATGGTTTGTCGAAACGACTGGCTTTCCGGTAGCAAGGTATTCATATACCTTCAGCGGATCACACGCCAATGAATGTGGATCCGTTGTCCGCGGCAGAAGTAGGACGTCCGAGGCATGGAGATAGGCTGGGACTTCGCCGTACGGTTTTGCGCCAAGGAAGTGAACGTTCTCTAACGATTGCAAGACCTCAAGCTGCCTATTATCAATGGCTTGATAGTCGATGGGGCCAATCATGACAAACTGCATATCTTTTAGTTCTCTTGCGGCACTGCTGAGGAGCGGAAAATCAATCCAGCTTGTGAGTGCCCCGACAAATGTAATCCGGGGATGGACAATCTTGTCTAAATCTACCGGAGCATGGCCCGAATTCTTGCTGAACCGCTCTATATCGACTGCATTCGGCAAATAGGCTGCTTCCTTGCCTAGCAGTTCCTGCGCCATGTTTACGAGATGCTGGGAAACGGCTGTTATTACTGTGGCTCTTTTTCCAATCTCTCTGTACATTTCCTGAAGCTTCTTCCGTTTTTCGGGCTGGATGGAAGGGAAACTTAAGTTATCGTCCAGAATATCAAAAACAAGGTGCTTGGGTTTTAGCGCCATCACATATTCATAGGATTGCTCAAGGGTAGTAGGCGTGACATACATTATCGTATCCTCGCGCCAGCCTGCGCCCAACCTCTTTGATACAAAGCTTTCCAGGGTGGAAGCAGACAGCTTTTCCCGTAGGCGGTGAAGCCCGTGGCGGGTAGGAATGAGACTGTAAGGCGGGTTCCAGATACTGACCTCACCATCCTGGCGTGCACTCCAGTTCATTGCCAGGCTGCGTTTTTCAGCCTGCGGATTGATATATACGATATTGCTGAAATCACTCGCAAGAATAGTGGAGCGGATCGTATCACTTAATTCAGAGTAATTCCATGGCATCATGCCGAGTACTAATAAACGCAGATCTTTTTTCATTATATTAGCTCCTATTAATGATTTAGCAGTTTTTTAGCGAGTTGTGAAAGATTCCCTTTTTATATATTATGTAATTATACTCTAGCAGTTTATTAAAAGAAAATAAGAATCATTGGGAGGGAGAGCATATGAGCACAGTGAAAATCCGTAAAGCCATTATTCCAGCAGCCGGTCTTGGAACACGTTTTTTGCCGGCCACGAAAGCGCAGCCGAAGGAAATGCTTCCGATTGTCGACAAACCGACCATCCAGTATATTGTCGAAGAAGCCGTTGCTTCAGGTATTGAGGATATATTGATCATCAGCGGCCGCGGGAAGCGTGCCATAGAGGATCATTTTGATAAATCGTACGAGCTTGAAGAAACGCTAGCCCAGAAGAAGAAATGGGACATCCTTGAAGAGGTACAGGGAATCTCTAATTTGGCTAATATCCACTATATCCGCCAAAAAGAACCTCTTGGTCTCGGGCATGCGATTTATTGTGCCCGCAGATTTGTTGAGAATGAACCATTCGCCGTGTTGCTTGGCGACGATATCATTCAGACAGAAGGGACGCCTGGATTGAAGCAGCTCATTGATGTATACGAACAAAAAGAATCTTCCGTTGTAGGTGTGCAGCCTGTGGATTGGAATGATGTATCCAAGTATGGAGTCATTGATTATAGCATGGTAGAAGAGGGCGACCGCATCTTCAAGGTAAATGCCCTTGTTGAAAAGCCTGCAGTCGAGGCAGCACCTTCCAATTACGCGATATTGGGCCGTTATGTCTTGAGGCCTGAAATCTTTGATATCCTCGAAAACCTTGCACCGGGCGCCGGTGGGGAAATCCAGCTGACAGACGCTTTGCAGATTTTGAATCAGTCCCATGGAATTTACGCTTGCCACTTTGAGGGCAAGCGCTACGATGTTGGCGATAAATTCGGATTTATCAAGGCGACAATCGACTTTGCTCTCCAGCGTGATGACGTAAAGGACGATGTGGCGAATTACTTAACTAAAATTGTGAGAAATATGTAAGATAAAAGACCAAAGAAGAAGCGGTCCGAAATCTACTTTCTCCTTCGTTACCAGGAAGAAATCGTCGTTACGAAGCTGACTTAGCACCGTAACGACGATTTTTTCTGCTATTAGGACCTCTGCTTCTTGTTTCTCCTGTTATTTCCCGGCAGGCTGACACATCACCTGCCGCATTCTGGTTTTCCGTCACTCTCCATCAAGAGGAATCAGCTTGGTCTTTGCAATTGGCGTCTTTTGGTCATCGAGCACTTTTACATCGACGAGCTTTTCTTTTTGCTTCCGCATGCTGTCGGGCAGGACAGCGAGCATGACGTTTTCGCTGACGAACTTCGTTTGGAGCAGATTATCATTGTAAAAGACCTTACCGTGCTCCACGAAGTTCTTACCTGTTACCCGTATGTTGTACTTGCCTTCGGACACGGTGTCGGCACTTGTGATTGCGATCCGCTCACTGCCGAGGAAGTAGTCCTCCACGGGAGAGACCGGATTGTTTTTATAGAGATACTGGTTGCCGTAAAGCGTGTCATAATGGATCAGCTTATAATCTTCGAGCTTCGACTGGTCCAGCTTCTCCTCATCATTATGTTCCCTCCGGGGAATGATTGTAATGCCTTGGTCGTATACTTTCTTGGTTTCCCGGAAAACGGGTGACATCTCTTTTTTAGCATGACTGAGCAAATACGAGCCAAGGAAGTTCGGCGTCATTTTCAAGCGTTCCCTGTTGCCAGGTGGCGTGAAATTGTCCCAGACGACAAGCGGTGTGGAATACATTTTTTCATAATCACTGTAAATGTTTGTGTCCTTCATGTAACCTGCCTGGCGGTATACTTCGAAATTATTGCCAAGCATCGGCAGGTGGTCGCCATAGATGGCGACGATTGTCGGCTCATTCAGCTCCTTAACGCCATCGATGAGCGTCTTGATCGATTCATCGGTATCTTTCAGCGTCCGGCAGTACAGGTCAAGAATATATTTCGTTTCCTTGTTTAGAACGCTGGATTTCGAACAGCTTTGCAAGTCATTGTAACGGATGTCGATGTACGGCCCGTGGCTCGCCACTGTGACGACATTTAGAAAATCAGGGCCTTCCGTCTTTTTCAGCTCGGTGACAGCCTGGTTCATCAGTTCATTGTCATCGATGTACGGCCCGATTTTGACGGGATTATTGAAAAATTCCATTGCGACGAATTTTTCGAATCCGAGGTGCTTGTAGACGACGCTTCTGTTATAGAACCAATTCTTGAAATTATGGACCGCGGCGGTACGATAGCCCTGTTTACGGAGCACATGGGCAAGCGAATCGGTCGGCCGGTTGATGTAATAGGCTTCCATGGCTTCTGGCTGGAATCTGGTCGTCAGCCCTGTCAGCACTTCGACTTCCGAATTGAACGTCCCCCCGCCGTAGATATGGACCCGCATATCTCCAGAAGGATAGTTTTCGGAAAGCGCCCGGAAGTTCGGGATTGGGTCATACTCCAGATCCAACTTTTCGAGCTTGAGCGGATCCCATAACGCTTCGGCAAGCACGACAATGATGTTTGGCTTGAAATTGGGGTCGACAGTCCCTGGTGGCGTTTTGACGGTAGCGATTTTCCCTATCCTGTCCTCCCCGTAACGGAAAGGCTTCTGCACGGTTGTTTTCTTCCTGATTTCCAAATATCCTCCTGCAAGGCCGAGACTGCCGTAATCATCCTTTTGCTGCTCCTCGCTCACACGCATGGAAAACACTTGCGGATTCATCGTCAGCGCGGCAAAGAGCAGGATGGAGAAAAACGAAATGGCCGCCCGGATTTTTAGGGGAAGCTGCTTGGAATGCCTTATGGCAAAGTAAATCATCACGATGAACAAAGCGAGTACCAGGGCGATGGCAGCACCTGTCCTCCAGGTGAACAGATCCCCGGCGCTGTCCATGATCGCTATGCCTTCTTTCACAAGCTCTAGGTCGGTCGGCATCAGCCTTGTCCCACGTAGCTGGAATTTGCGGTAGCTCCCGTACGCCACAAGGAACCAGAACCATGACTGGAGAAACAAAAAAGGAATGAACAATTTTTTTGGAAGAAAAATAAAGGAAGATACAAATAAAAGGTAGAACAAATACGATACAAGAACTGAAAAGCTGCTGTCGAAGATCCAATCGAAGGCGCTGCGGAGGGATCCGCGATGGATTGCTTCGGTTACGAAAAGCGTGAGAAACGGAATGACGATCAGAATCGTCATATATACGGATACTTTTTTGTTTGCAGTGATTCTCCCTTTCATCAAGCTGCCCTGCCTTCCTGAATCTATGTTAATGTTTTGTTAAAATGTAAATTAATGATAACAATTTTAGCGGTTATTTGAAAGTTTACAAAAAAAAAAACCTTCCGCTTCTTGAATTTGTGATATTATATTCCGAGAAAAAGGAATAGAAGAAATTATACATATGTAGTATAAAGGTGGTTTCATCATTGGAGTTTATTCGAAAATATGGATTGATTGTATCTGTTGCTCTGCTTATTTTTAGTTTGCTGTTCCCCGGTACAGTGGTCGGACTGGCCGTTACTTTGCTCATTGTTGGCATGCTCGTGCTTAATCCAAAGCAGGGGATTTTGTTTTTAATTGTTTATTTCCCTGTCAGGCCTTTTCTGATTGAAGTTAACGACAGTATCAAGTTTGTGGGAGATTTGCTTATTATTCTCCTTTTCATAAAGTGCCTTCCATACTATTTCAAGAACAAGGGAGAATGGAAACAGGGCATTGTGTTTATTGCAGGATTTCTTGCTTTTTGTGCCATCGGTGCAGCTTCAGCGCTTTTGACCGGTGTATCGATTGGCGCCATTGTTTTTCAGCTAAGGGCCTTCCTGATTACATTTTTACTGATTTTTGTAGTTCGAAGCCTTGATATTACAAAAAAAGACGTTATTTCTTTTTTATGGGTCACGATCCTGATGGCTGTCCTGCTGTCCGTCCATGGCATTATTGAAAAAGTGTCACTCAGAACAATGTTTTTACCTAAGAGCTGGGAGAATATGCACCTTGCAGAGACCAATCGGATGAGAATTTACGGTCTTATCGGGAATCCGAATGTTTTAGCGACGTATCTCTCGATCGCTTTTATTTTTACGCTTTATCTGAAACGGATTGTTCAAAATAAGCAGGTACTCATTACAGCTTTTTCCGTTTTAATTTTTGGCGCTTTTATTTTAACTTATTCACGCGGGACGATTATCGCCCTAGGTGTCGGCCTGGTCGTATATCTCTTCCTGTCAAGGGACTGGAAAATATTCAAACCTCTTCTTCTCAGTCTTGTCCTGTCCCTCCCGCTCGTCTATTATCCGGTTGTCCAGCTTACAACCTATATGGAGAACCATTCGGAAAAACACCAGAGCGACAAGGAACTGAGAGAGAAAAACGGCGACTTCTCTCAGCGGATGAATGAAGCTTTCAATAAAGACACGATTAAAAAGAGTACAGCATGGGGCAGACTCTATGTTGTGAACAGAGGGTTTGAAATTTTCAAAGAGCATCCTGTAATTGGCACAGGCTTCGGCACATATGGCGACTCAGCGTCCCTGGCTTATTCTTCGCCTATTTATGAGCGCTATAAAATACCGGAAAATTTATATTCCGATAACCAGTTTATTCAGGTAATTGTTCAAACAGGCGCCATGGGTGTCGTGACGTTTGCTGTATTCATCCTTGGGATGGTAGGTTCACTCTGGAAAAGGCGAAAGGAAAATGCCGCTGCAATCGCGCTGATTGCCATTCTTGCAGGGGGCTTTGCTGCTGGAATGTTCTATAACATTTTTGAAGATAAAACCTTTACGCTTTATTACTATATCCTGATTGGTTTTGTGCTGAACTCCATGGTCGCTAGAAACGGAACCATGAAACGATAAGAAAAATAATTCCCGGGGCGCATGCAGCGGGAATTATTTTTTATTTTCCGCCCTGTATTTACGCTGATTTAATATACTCTTAATTTACATGCTATTCCAATCGAAAGTGGTAAAGTTTATAATGAGCATATTGCAAATTTTTTTGTGTACAAACAGAGAGAAAAAAGAGGTATTTGTATGATAGCGAAGTTTAAGAAACTTCCCGGCATTGTAAAGGCAGTCGGCATTGTGACCATCATTTCGGCCTTTGGAAAGATACTCGGTTTTGTGAGAGAAGCGATAATCGCCACCTATTTTGGAGCGTCAGAGACGGCCGATGTCTTTTTCGTCGCCAATATAATTCCAACCTTGCTGTACACAGCAATCGGGATTGCCATTTACTCGGGAATCATCCCGATTTATGTAGAAGAAAAAGAAAAGGATCCTGCCAAAGCTGATCAAACGATGAGTGTTCTTGGAACTGTTTTCCTCGTTTTTGCAACTTTTATCTCGGTTCTATCGTTTATATTATCGGAACAGCTTGTCAGGATGGTAGCTCCGGGTTTCAGTGAGGCAAAGCAGGAAACGGCAGCATTGCTGACTAGGATTATGGTGCCAGGGATTATTTTTATGGCACTGACGACCATTTCTACAGGCGTACTTAACTCCCATAAGAAATTTATCGCCCCATCTTTAACGGCAACAGCTCAAAATATTGTCGTCATTCTCTTTACCGTGCTTTTAGCAGACAAGTACGGCGTGTACGGCCTGGCAGCCGGTGTCCTTGTCGGCACGATCTTCCAGTTCCTGATCCAGTATCCGTCCATGTCAAAGTATGATATTCGGCTCAATTTTTCTTTCAGGAAAGAAAGGAAGAGGATAAAGGAAACATTAATTCTTTTTTACCCCATCATCATTGCTTCACTGGCAGTACAGATCAATGGGGTAACTGACCGCATCATTTCTTCAGGATTTGAAGCGGGCAGTGTGTCGGCACTGAATTATGCCACTAGGCTCATGCAGCTTCCGCTCAGCATCCTGATGGCTCCGCTCATCACGGTCCTGTATCCTTCAATCGTCGAATCGGCCTTAAAGGGAAAAAAAGAGTTCTTTTCACTTGTAATGAAAGGGGCCAAAACGATTATTTACCTTTCAATCCCGTTTGTCGCTGTCATGGTGATTGGGGGCAGGGATCTGATTGAACTCGCTTTTGAGCGGGGGGCATTTGACAACGATGCTACTTCGGGAACAGTTCCTGTGTTTGTCTATTATTCCCTCGGGCTTGTGTTCTTCGCTCTCAGGGACTACTTGATGAACTGTCTGTATGCGTTGAAAGAAACAAAGCTGGCAATGTATACGAGCGTTTCAATGGTGTTGGTCTACGTCATCCTGAGCTTTTCCCTTTCTGCCTTTTTTGAAGTTTCAGGAATTGCTATGGCAACAAGCATCGCCACACTTCTACAGGTACTGATGCTCTCCCTGTTTTTATGGGTGAAAACAAAGCCGGAGGAAGGCGCGTTAAAGGAACTCTTAATGGATATCATGAAGTTCCTTGGCGCTTTTGCAGGAACGTGCATCGCCGCATACCCGGTTTATCAATATATTCATGACCTGCCCAATATCCTGCTGCTCACAATCATCACTGTCATTGTGTTCGCCGTGTTCCTAGGGCTTTCCTACATTTTGCGGATAAAAGAAACAAAAGTAATTTTGCAATTATTTAAAAAGGGGTAATATCTTATGAAAATCTTGATTACAACCATTTTCCAGTACCCTCACGAGGGCGGACTTTCCACACATGTATCCACATTGAAGAAAGGGCTGGAGGAGCTTGGGCACTCTGTAGATGTTTTGTCTTTCAGCGATATGAACCCGTTGATCCGTAAAGTTTATGCCCAGGCACCCGGGTTCCTTATCAATAAATTCAATAAAGGCAAAGGCCAGCTTTTAAACGACCGTCAAAAAAGAAAGCTGCTTTCCTCCTATCTGGAGCAGAGGAAGGGCCAATACGATCTTATCAACTCACAGGACGTATATGCGGCAATCGCGGCGATAGAGACTGGTGTTCCAACCGTTGCGACTGTCCATGGATATTTTTCCTTTGAAGCCATCAGCCGGGGCGCGATTATTAAAGGTAGCGAGGAAGACAAGGAAATCCTTGAGACCGAAAGACAGGCGTATAAAAACGCAGCGAAAGTCATCGCGGTCGATAAACGGATACGGGAATATATTTTGGAACAGACGGATGTTGAAGCGTTCACCATCAAAAACTTCATTGATGTGAACGATTTTCAGCCGGCAAAAGAGGATCATTCAAAGGTAAGAGCCGAATTCGGACTGCCTGAGAACGCCAAGATCCTATTTGTGCCGAGAAGGCTGACAGAGAAAAATGGGGTGACGTATCCTGCCCTTTCCCTTCGCAAGGTTTTGGAGAAGCATCCTGACACCATGCTTGTCTATGCAGGGACTGGGGAACAGCAGGGAAGAATAGAGGAGATCATGGCAGAGCAAGGACTTCAAAAGAATATTAAACTGCTCGGCTCGGTTCCTCACGAAAAAATGAAGGGGCTCTATGCGGCGGCTGATATTGTGCTTGTCCCAAGCGTGCATTCGTACGGGGTCGAAGAAGCAACCTCCATTTCGGCACTGGAAGCAATGGGCTCCGGCGCTCCGGTTGTTGCGGGAGCGGTAGGGGGACTGAAGGAAATATTCGTCCATGAGCAGGATGGATTGCTCGTGGATGTCCAAAATATCAGCCAGTTCTCCGATTCAATCATCAGGATCCTTGATGATCCATCATTCGGGCAGAAGCTTGCAGACCTTGCACGCAGCAAAGTAGAGGACGAGTACTCTCATCTTGCAGCGGCAGGGAAATATGCGGAAATATATGAGGCTGCACTGGCAGACCACCGAAAAAAGTAAGAGAGTAGGTATTCTGTTGCACATGACGCGAAAGAAAATAAATGTTCTAGGAATGGAATTTGATTATTATAATGCGTACGACTTAATGAAGGCTCTTCGGGGGAAAATAAATCGAGGAAAAAAAACCTTTTTGGTGACGGCCAACCCTGAGATTGTCATGTATGCGAGGAAAGATGAGGAATACAGGGAAATATTGAAGGATGCCGATTATGTGATTGCTGACGGCACTGGCGTGA
This sequence comes from Mesobacillus zeae, assembly GCF_003570705.1. Lineage (GTDB taxonomy): Bacteria > Bacillota > Bacilli > Bacillales > Cytobacillaceae > Mesobacillus_C > Mesobacillus_C zeae. The sequence goes on along the minus strand of NZ_QWVT01000041.1, from coordinate 3,093 downwards.
TCCTTGGTTCAAAAATGCTGGGCACACCTCTCCCGGAGCGGGTGGCAGGCTATGACTTAATGTGCTCCCTGCTGGAGGCCGGAAGCAGGGAAGGCTGGAGTGCCTACTTCCTCGGAGCTAAGAAAGAAGTAGTCGAAAAAGCTGTAGACACAGTGCATGTAAAGTACAAAGGATTAAAGGTTGCCGGCTATCATGACGGCTATTTCAAGAATTCAGATGCTATTGTAGCGGAAATCAAAGCCGCAAAACCTGATTTGATTTTCGTCGCCGTGGGTTTTCCACGCCAGGAAAAATGGATTTATGAGCATATGGGCGAATTTGAGAAGGGCCTATTCATCGGGGTTGGCGGAAGTTTTGACGTTCTTGCCGGAACGGTGAAAAGAGCTCCGGAACTATGGCAAAGGGTACATGCGGAATGGCTTTACAGGCTGCTCCAGGAGCCAAAGAGATGGAAGCGGATGCTGGTCCTGCCACAATTTGTTGTGGAAGTGGCAAAAGCGCGAGTTCTTAGGAAAAAATGATATTACTTTAAACATAAAGGAGACTGGTGCCTTCATGAAAATACTGCACCTGAATGCTGGGAACGAGACAGGCGGGGGCATGGTCCACATTTTGTCATTGTTAAAGGGCATTAATGAAAAAGAGTTGATTTTGGGTTTGTTTGAGGATGGTATTTTTGCCAAAAAAGCAAAAGAGCTTGGGATCAGGACTGTTACATTCAGCCAGTCTTCTCGGTATGATATAAGCATTCTCTTCAAACTGAAAAAGTTCATTAAAGATGAAAAAATTGATATTATCCATACACATGGGGCTCGGGCCAATTTATTTGGCTATATCATCAGGCTGATGACTGGCGTCACATGGGCAACAACTGTCCATAGTGACCCAAGAAATGATTTTCTGGGCAGGGGCATCATTGGCAGGATGTTTACATGCCTTAATATGGCGGTATTGAAAAAACCAGACCATTATTTTGCCGTTTCTGACCGCTTCAAGGACATGTTGAGGGAATTTAATGTAAAAGGGAACAAAATTACGGTGATTTACAATGGAATAGACTTTGACTTCTCTACTAAATGTAAAATTTCCAGAGAAGATTTGAAACTTCAGGCCGAGGAATTCGTCTTATTAATGGTAGCCCGTTTTGACCCTGTAAAAAGGCATGAATTAGCCATTGCGGCGTTTGAACAGGCAATGGGAGCCTCAAAGGAAAAGATCAGGCTGCTATTTGTTGGGGAAGGTCCTGAAAGGAAGCGGATAGAGGCGCTAGTCAAAGACAGAAACCTTGAGAATGATGTTCTGTTTATGGGTCAGCAGGAAGAAGTCGCTCCATTTTTCCAATTGGCCGACATTACATTGCTGACGTCCAAAACAGAGAGCTTCCCTCTCGTACTGCTTGAATCCTCCAGGGAAGGCACTCCAGCCATCACGACAGATGTTGGCGGTGTAAGGGATATGATTCCTGACAATTCGTACGGTTTCATTGTTGGTGAAACCCCTGATTCAATTGCCGCTGCGATTCAGGAGGCAATTTGTTTGAAGGCCCGGGGACAGTTGAAAACAATAGGCAAAAAATTCCGCAATTATACATCCCAGCGTTACTCGGTTCAATCATTTGCCGATAGTGTCTATAATGCTTATAAACTATTTGTGCATTAATGTTTATTTTCAACAGCAAAAGACTGTGCTATAATCCACTAAGACAAGAAGGACTATTGCCGTTCTTCTTCCAATTTTAAAAATCTATGGCTTTTTAGATAAACGGAGGGCATTATGTTATATATAACAATGGTCGCTTGTTTTCTGGCTGCAATACTCCTCACTCCATTCGTAAAAAAGCTGGCATTCAAAATAGGGGCAACCGATCAGCCCAACAAGCGAAAGGTCCATCAGAATATCATGCCCCGTCTTGGCGGACTGGCTATTTATATGAGTTTCCTCATTGGAATATTTCTGATTCGGCCCGAGGAAAGCTTTCACTGGCCAGTTTTAATCGGGAGCCTGATCATTATCGCAACAGGCTTGGTCGATGATGTAAGAGAAATCTCGCCAAAAGTGAAACTGGCAGGGCAGATTGTTGCTGCGCTCATCGTTGTAGTTGGAGGCGATATGAACGTAACGTTCATCAATCTTCCGTTTGGAGGCGAGATTCAATTCGGTATCTTCAGCATTCCGCTCACAATGATTTGGATCATCGGCATCACCAACGCCATCAATCTGATTGACGGCCTTGACGGTCTGGCTGGCGGCGTTTCGACCATTGCCCTTTTGACGATTGCCGGAATGGCTTTTATCATGGGGAACGATTACGTGCTGGCAGTTGCCCTGATTACGGCATGCAGCACCATCGGTTTCCTGTTCTACAACTTTCATCCCGCAAAAATATTCATGGGTGATACAGGAGCCCTGTTCCTTGGATATATCGTCGGTGTCTTGTCACTGCTAGGATTTAAGAATGTTACATTCATTTCCCTGATTGTGCCAATCATCATCCTGGGTGTGCCTATATCGGATACTTTCTTCGCTATAGTACGGAGGCTCGTGAATAAGCAGCCTTTGTCTGCGCCTGATAAATCGCATCTTCACCATTGTCTCCTTAAGACGGGTTTCACTCATAGACAGACGGTGCTGCTGATTTATGCGATGAGTGCCATGTTCGGACTAACAGCCTTTATATTTTCGTTTGCAACAGTATGGGGATCACTGATTGTCATCCTCGCCATACTGATCGCAATCGAAGTGATTGTGGAGAAAATCGGCCTTGTCCGGGATGATTACAAACCTTTGCTCAAAGCTTATAATGAGGTTAAAACTGTACTGGAAAAAGCGCGATAATCAGAATTTCATAGAGTAGTAGAAAGGCTGCCTTTGTGGGCAGCCTTTTTGTTATTGTTTCAGGATTAGTAATAGGCTGTGTTGCAGTTTTATCTTGATTTTTTGCTGGCAATGCTGGAGTTTGATAGGGAGAGTGCATTTTTACCAGAAAAAAAGCTGGTTTTGGTTGTATGCAACCGGTTATATCAGTGGATTTTCAAAGGCTGGTCATCGAGTATTTTAAGATATTCCCGATTACGAGCGATATATTCCCGATTA
>NZ_QWVT01000040.1 GCF_003570705.1 Mesobacillus zeae | reverse complement strand
AGCATTGTAATTTTCTCTCCAACCATTTTTTCACTCCATTTGTCACCAGGATTTAAAAACGTATTTTGCTGGTACTGAGACAGTATTCCTTATTGTGCTTGTGAGGAGGAGAGTTTATGTAAAGCAGTGGAATAAAATTTTATAAGTACATGGGGATTAAAAGATGTTCGTATAACTCTTACAGAAGTCATTCTTTTTTTAGTTACCTGGATCTAATTTTTCAAGGAGTTTATGCGCATGAAAATTAAGCAAAGTCGAACTACTGATTTCAAATTTTGAGCAAACTGTGCAATTTTATGAACAAACCCTCCAATTTAAAGTTTTATTTGCCAATGACCGTTATGCGTTATTTCAAATTGGAAAGAGTGTATTAAAGTTAATGAAAGACGATAAGGAATGTAATCATTATTATCATTTTGCATTTAATATCCATTCAAATATGTTTAAACAGGCAAAGGAATGGCTATCAAAGCGAGTTCAGTTTTGAAGGAAGGCGGGTTGGATGAAATAGATTTCAAAGGAAGAACACAAGCAAATGCTTGTTATTTTGAAGATCCGGCAGGGAACATAGTGGAGTATATTGCTAGAAGAGATACTTCTTCTAAATCAAACAAAAGGGAATTCTCCTTAAACAGCGTCTTATCTTTAAGTGAAATCAGCTTATCCACGGATCAAATCAGAAAATATGCAGAACAGATAAAATCACTTGGTATCCCCGTTCGCGATTATGCGGGTTGAAGAGCTAGCTCCAAAACCCTGCATTATTAGTAAAGTGTATTGGTCCGCCTTTTCTTCAACTACCATGAAAATTAAACACTAATAATCAGAAAAAAGACCATATTAAATAAAACGCAAGCTTCAATTTTTTTGAAAAAGAGCAGCGCCCTATTAAAGTCTCCTAGAATTTATCGGTGGTTAGGATGCTTCTGATATATTTACGGTATATCCTAAGTTTTCTAACCTTCGGACCGAATTTCTTACAATGGAAGCTTGCTTTTGCTTATCAAAATAATCTTCGCCTAAGTCTACATACATTTCTTTTCTTGTTAAAAGGTAATAAGAAATTCTTAACATGGCGTGCGCAACGACAATTCCAGCTCGTTTTCTTCCTTTTCGTGCAGCTGTCCGTCTGTATAGAGCGCCAAGATAGTTTTTGGAGGCTCCAACTGAATGAGCAGCTTCAGTTAAAGCAGATTTTAAATATTTATTTCCCTTTTTGCCTCTGGTTGATTTCCTTTTTCCTGCACTTTCATTGTGTCCTGGTACGAGGGCGGCCCATGAACATAATCTGGCTGCACTTTCGAACTGTTTTTCAACGTCCGTTCCGATTTCAGCTAGAATTTGTTCTGCCATTCGAGTGGCAATTCCAGGTATTGAATCCAGTCGTTCTATGCTTTCTTGATACACACTAACTCTTTGGGCAACCTCTTGATCGAGTTTTTCAATCTGTTCAGTCAGAAAATCAATATGAGTAAGAATCGTTTTGAGCATCATGCGTTGATGAGGATTCACATACCCATTCAGGGCAAGGATTAAATCATCTTTTTTCTTCTTCATCGAGCGTCGTGCAAAGTTTGCTAGTTTCTTAGGATCATCCTCACCATTTGCGATCGCATGAAGCATGTCCTTTGATGAAACGCCCATAATATCCGATACGACAGAGCCTAATTTGATATTTGCACCTTCAAGTACCTTTTGAATTCGATTATGCTGTCTAGCTCGTTCTTCAATAATACTTCTGCGATAACGAACAAGCTCACGCAATTCCCGCTGATTTCGATCAGGGATAAAGCTAGCTTTCAACAACCCATGACGAAGAAGTTGATCGATCCACTCAGCATCCTTGACATCTGTTTTTCGACCAGGGACTGCTTTCATATGTTGTGCGTTAACAACTAAAAATTCCATTTCTTCAGCCTCAATTAAGTTCACGATAGGCTTCCAAAACACACCTGTGCTCTCCATAGCGACATGAGTGCAACCATGTGATTTAATCCAATCCATCAGTTGAATTAAAAACACCGTTTTTGTAGAAAATGTTTGAATCTCCTTTCCTTCGGGGGTCATAATGCAGGCGGTAATGTTATCTTTATGTACATCCATTCCGCATACTCGTTCAATGATAACTTCCATTGAAACCATCCTTCCTATGGCGAAAAATTAGAGGCTGGTGCAAAAACCAGAATAGGATTAATCTACCATGAGTGCTTCCCGTAAGGGAGCGACAGTCTGTGATGCACCGAGGTCGTTGGAGTCAGACTAACGGATGGGCTCTAATGGCACCATAGTTCATCGACCTTCCTCACCCAGCCATAGAATCAGTATGGACGGTTTTCCACTATTTTCATTCTCTGTGGTGCAGCGCTGGTCGTGCGATGCATGGTTGGCTAATGGGGCAGCATTAGTTGAAGAAGATTTAAACAAATTTATTAGTCGTTTTTTTAACAGATTCGATTTTAATTAGCGATAATTAAACAACTTAAAAGAGTCATACTTCAATTTAGAGGTAGTAGGGCTCTTTGTTTTTTTATTAATATTAAATAACTTTATTATCTGTATACAATAGAAGTGTATTTCTTGCCCGCAATTGCTGCAAGGCAGCTGTAACCTTCCGCCTGTACCCCGGATAGCTCGAAAGGTGGATCATCTGCTTTTACTGCGTACTTTCCATTAAACCCTGTTGCTTCAAGGTTTTGGATGCTGACCATTTTCAGTCCCTTGCCAATCCTAATGGCCTGAGGTGCCGAGTTTTTAACCGTTACGTTCCTGACGCTGATATGGTCGGCATGATGCTCACCGCCAAAAATTTTGATGTCGCTACCTGCATGTTTGAAATCCCTGATGGAAACATTGCTGAGAACAACATTTTTCGCTTTATACTGGATGGCTATAACCGGGTTGCCTTTATAGTCATAATCAGGGTCGCCGATAAGGCTGAAATGGTTGATGACAACGTTCTTATAGGCTGACACGACAAGGGCGCGCGGGTCTGACTCAGCATACAGCTCTGTAAATTTCGGCGCAATGGCAATAAGGTTCGTCGCTCTGATATTGCAGGCTGTAGCCGAGTCAGGGTCAGTATTTTTATGGTGGCCGATATGTCTGAAATTGTAGCTTCGATTATCATTTAGCGACAAATGACCGATGATGACCACATTATTTCCTGCGGATGAGGTTTCATGCGCTTTGATTTCCACACCGCCAAAGCATCTTGCGGTTGAATTATTGAGGAGCCAGACATTGCGCGAACCATCGTCGACTTCGATTCCGTTAGAATTGGAGAATCCCTTGGCATGGGCCCTGCCGCTAGGATCGCACATATGGCAATTGGAAATAAAAATATTATCGCTGTGATGTGTAGTGATGCCGTCGTCCCCAAAGCCTTTTCCGTTTAACTTATCGAGCCAGATAAACTGGCTGCCTCCGCGGGCCCTGTAGCCATCACCGGAATAATCGTAGAGGGTTGAAGAAATATCAAAACAATGCAGCCCTGGATTGATCGCTTCTGTTTCTTTCACCCAGCCAAATGTCACATTCGCATACGTCAGGCAGCTTGAATGATTTCCCCAAGTGCTGGTTTTTTTGGTATTACCGAGCCTTTCGACATTCCAATCAAGACTCAAGCCTTCAACAGAAATATGATGGTTTCCCCACCAATGGTGCATATTTGTTACAAGTCTTGTTCCCTTTGAAGCAGAGGGATTTAGCTTAATCGTCGTGGCCCCTTTACCCGAACCGGATAATATAGTCCATGAAGGAAGCCGGATTCCCTTAGTGATATAGACACCAGGTGGGATGATGACCCTTCTTTTTCCCCGGTCAATAGCTTTTTTGAACGCCTCAGTATCATCTGTCACGCCATCACCGACTGCACCAAAGTCTCCGACACATACTTCTTCTTCAATTTCCCTTTCCAGCCTCGCATACTCTTCGTCGAGCATGCTCTTCCATTCGGGAACTAAGTTCCCATCTGCATCAGCGACAGTTGAAAATTCCTGAATGTTTGCACCTGCATTCACGGTAAGGAATGCACGTGAAAAATTATGGTGGAAATTCTTGAAAAGTCTAGTAATGCCGCCCGCTTTCTTTGCGGGGGTGAAAGTTACCGGATTCTGTTCGGCATTTTCATGGAAAAGTCTGTCTGTTTCTTGAACAGCTTTCTGAAGGTTAAATTTACGGAAAGAAAAATTCGCGATCAAGTTTGCGTTTTTCTTGGGATCATGTTTGAAATCGAGCTCAATCATAACGTTTCCCCCTATCTTCTTTTTCCTATTCATTCCCGGCATGAGAGTTTCGTAATCTTAAAAAGGGTGGCAGGAACCATCTTTCTGAATCTTTTTGCTTTACAGGCTGAATGCTTGGGGCTATGATGAAAAAAATGCATATGTAACACTACTAGGGGTGCCCGCGATTAGGGCTGAGAGGAAAACAGTCGGTTTTCTAACCCTTCGGACCTGATCTGGATCATACCAGCGTAGGAAAGTAGCCATGATTTTATTTGCTATTTAAGCCAGGTCCTATTCGGATCTGGCTTTTATTCATTTTACCAGAAAAGGAGGCGGTAATCGGGAAGACCCATCATTAAATTTTATATCAATAAAGATAAAAAAATATCAGCTATCGGAAAAAGGAGGATTATATCTTGAATCAAAAGCTCTGTTCTATTCTAGAAAAAGTAAGAAGCGGCAATCCGCTTGTACATAATATTACAAACGTGGTAGCAGCTAATTTTTCCGCTAACGGACTGCTTGCATTGGGAGCTTCTCCTGTCATGGCGGATGCTGTGGAGGAAGCTGGGGAAATGGCCAGCATCGCCGGCGCGCTTGTCCTCAATATCGGTACGTTAAGAAGTAGTACGGTCGAGGCAATGGCGCTTGCTGCAAAGTCGGCCAGTATGCACGGTATTCCGGTTGTCCTTGATCCTGTAGGAGCGGGGGCAACGGTTTACCGTACAGATACCGCCCAGACCCTGATGGAAGAGCAAAAGATTGCAATTTTAAGGGGAAATGCCGCAGAGGTGGCAAATGTGGCCGGCCGCAGCTGGGGCATTAAAGGTGTCGATTCAGTCGAAACCAGAGAGGATACAGTTGGGCTAGCTGTTGAGACTGCCAGGAAATTTGATACTGTTGTCGTCATCACGGGAAAAGAAGATGTTGTGGCAACTGCTTACTCCGCCGTCAAAATTAAGAACGGTCATCCCATTATGACAAAAGTGACTGGAACAGGATGTCTGCTGTCAGCCGTCATCGGTGCCTTTGCGGCGGTTGAAAAAGATTATGCAGCAGCAGCTGTTGCGGCGATTGCTTTTTATAATGTTGCTGCAGAAAGGGCTGCTGAGAGAACAAAAAATCTTGGCCCAGGTAGCTTCCAGATTGAATTCCTCAACCAGCTGGCGCTCACAGGTACGGATGAACTTAACAGCCGGGCACGAATCGAGACTGTATTGGAGGCAGGATTATGATAGGCGCGGGGAACGGTAACGAGATGAGAACAGTGCGTAAAGCATTGACAATCGCAGGATCAGACAGTGGTGGGGGCGCCGGGATACAGGCCGATCTTAAAACCTTTCAGGAGCTTGGTGTTTACGGGACTTCCGCAATTACTGCTGTAACTGCGCAAAACACACTTGGTGTCCAGGATATTTATCCAATGTCACCTAAGATGGTCGCAGCCCAGATTGATTGTATCGGTGAGGATATCGGAACGGACGCGCTAAAGACGGGGATGCTTTTCAGCGCCGACATTATTATTACGGTAGCTGAACGGATAAATCATTACGGCTGGCAGGCAATTGTAGATCCCGTGATGATAGCAAAAGGGGGCGCATCGCTTTTACAAACGGAAGCGGTCGAGGCTGTAAAAAAATACCTGATGCCCTGCGCACTTGTCGTGACGCCGAATATACCGGAAGCAGAAGTTCTTACGGGTGTAAGAATATCAACGGAAGAGGATAAAAAGCATGCAGCTGTATTACTTCACAAGCTTGGTGCGAAGCATGTCATCATTAAAGGGGGCCACGATGAGAATAGTCACGATTCCGCTTCGGATCTCTTGTATAACGGCCAAGATTTCAGCTATTTTACAAGTGCCCGCATTCCAACTAAAAATACACATGGAACAGGCTGTACATTTTCAGCTGCACTTACTGCTGGAATTGCCAATGGCGAAAGTGTGATGGATTCGGCTAAACTTGCGAAGGATTTTATTCAGATGGCTATACAGGACGATTTGAACATAGGGAAAGGGCACGGACCGACCAATCATTTTGCCTATAATCATAGAAGGGTAGAGATGAAAAATGGAAGATAAATTGCGCGAAATGCTGAAATTGTATTTTATCATGGGGAGCAATAACTGCAGGAAGGATCCTGAAACAGTTCTAAAAGAGGCAATCAAGGGAGGCATTACCCTTTTTCAATTCCGTGAAAAAGGGCAAGGCAGCCTAGGAGGTTGTGAAAAGAAACAACTTGCTGTGAACTTACAGCGAATCTGCAAAGAAGCTGGCATTCCATTTATCGTAAATGATGACATCGAACTGGCGCTCGAAGTCGATGCGGACGGTGTCCATATTGGCCAGAGTGATATGTCGGCAGGTGAAGCACGCTGTCTGGTCGGCAGCAAAATCCTTGGTGTATCGGTACATACATTGAAGGAGGCCGAACAAGCGCGAGAGATGGGAGCCGATTACTTTGGCGTAGGGCCGGTGTTTCACACTACAACTAAGGAAGACGCTTTGCCTGCAAGCGGGGTTTCTTTCATAAGAGAGCTAAGAAAAAATGGATACAGCATCCCAATTGTTGGAATCGGCGGCATTACAGCGGAAAACGCCGGAGATGTCATGTCTTCCGGGGTTGATGGTGTTTCTGTCATCTCATTCATATCGAATGCGGAGAGTCCTAAAAAAGCAGCTATGGGACTAAAAGAAAATATCATGCATAAGCAAAATGGATAAGAACTCATTTTATTGAGAGGTAAAGGGCTAAGCAAAATGGACAAAACGAGAAAATTGACATTCACGGCAATGCTTGTGGCAATCGGAACACTTTCAAGCCATGTATTCTATATCCCGGCAGGTTTTACAAAACTATTTCCAGTACAGCATTTGATAAATGTGGTCTCCGCGGTGCTCCTTGGGCCGGCTTATGCAGTGGGCCAGGCTTTTTGTACATCGCTGTTGCGGAACTTGATGGGGACGGGGTCGCTATTTGCTTTCCCAGGCAGCATAATCGGTGCCTTACTGGCTGCGTTATTATTCGCAAAAACTAAAAAACTCTACATGGCGTTCATCGGTGAGACGATCGGGACGGGAATTCTTGGAGCGATCGCCTCCTATCCCATCGCTGTCATCCTTCTCGGAAAGGAGGCAACATTATTCGGTTTTATCCCGATGTTCATTTTCAGTTCCTTGGCCGGGGCACTGTTAGGATGTCTTCTTCTAGGGGTATTTGCAAAGAATAAGGTGCTGGACCGTGCAAAGGGGACACCTCATTACACGAAGCAGTAATTGCAACTCGGTAAATTGTATATTTTGTCACACCATCAGAAGGAAGCGTGTTAAAATCAGACTATCTTATAGAATGCAGGAGAATCAACATGCTGAACATCTTAAGAATTATTTCTGGTCTTGCCGCTTTTTTATTAATTGCTTACTATACCATCACACTGGATGACCGGTACATGATTTACATGCAGTCCTTTGCCACTATTATGTTTTCGATTCTCGCCATCGCCGAATTTAAGGAAAGTGATAAAAAAACAGCAGCTTTATACACCATCCTTGCTGCACTTTTTCTTTTTAAGGCAGTACACTAACGAGAGGTTCGTTAATTTATACCGATTGCAGGATTTAATATTGAAAATTAGATAGCGTTATTAAAGAAAGGTCGCCATTACATTGCTAATACTAGCTGGGTAAATGGCGGCCTTTTTGTGTTTGGGGCGAAGACTTCCAAATACCTGTATATTGTCTCTGGTATTTTTTCAAAACACACACGAAATTCCCATCCTGGGGCCCTCCAATAAAAGGGCTCTTTTTTTTAACCAATCTTATTGACTGCACTGTTGTATTAGTGTACTATTCGTATAGAACACTAATACAGTTAAGGGGAATGAAAAATGAATCCATACAAAGGACTTCTTTTTAAAGATTTGAAAATCTCAAGGAATATGTTTTTCATTTGGCTGGTCCCAGCGGTACTCGGGATGATTGGCGGAATGGCCATTTCCGCTTATACATCACAGCCGGTTGGGACGCTACCTGTATTATTTGTATTTGTCACAGTACAATTCATATTTGCACCGCTGATGATGATTTCTTTGCTGAACAAGGAAGGAAAGACGATGTTGTGGCTATATAGCACAAGATCGGGAATGGAACTATTGCTGTCAAAATTGGCTGTAATTGTTGTCTATCAAGGTATCACACAGCTAATTCTTATCGCTTATGCCGCGGTAAGCATCTATTGGTTTGGAAGGTTTGAAATCCAGTATCTAGGAATAGGTTCTTTTGTAAAAGCTATGCTGATCCTGAGTTTCATTCAAATTGTGATTGGCTTGTTTTTTGCTGCAGGGTGCACCTTCCTTTGGACGGTTTACCACTCATTTAGAAATTTAAAAAAGCCGGTGCGCTGGATCATCATTGTAGCTATTCCTGTTGCTTACAATCTTTTGGAAAGTCAGCTAATGAAAATAGAGGCGATTAAAAACCTGATGTATCACTATCAAATCAAAATGATTACCGATTTCTCGATGAAATACGAAAATGAAGTGTGGAGTGCCGCATTAAACAGTGCCAAGATGCCTGTCCTGCCCTTTGTTTATTTCGCTCTTCTCGCAACAGTTCTTATCTTCCTCGCAGCAAGACTTCTTGACAGGAAAGTAGAGGTGTAACCAATGGGCGAAGAATTTCAATCATCCAAGCCGATTTATATGCAGATTGTTGACAGAATCATCATCGACATTGTGCAGGGGAAGCAGCAACCCGGGGACAAACTCCCATCAGTAAGAGAGATGGCTGTACAGATGGGAGTCAACCCGAACACGATTCAAAGGACGTACACTGAGCTTGAGAGGATGAATGTTGTGGAGACGAGGAGAGGGCAAGGCACATTTGTATCGGAGAATGGTGAACTGATGGAGCAGATTGCACGAAGCATGCAAGACGAGCTTATCGGATCTTTTATTCAAAGAATGGAAGAAATCGGTGTAGGAAAAACCCAAGTTATCGCCTTGCTGCAAAGATATATGGGGGAGGAGGAGTAGGATGGCTATTCGAGTTGAGGGAGTCATCAAGAGATACGGAAATAAAAGGGCGCTGAACGGTGTAAGCCTCACCTTTGAAAAAGGAAAAATTTACGGGCTTTTAGGCCAAAATGGAAGCGGAAAGTCGACACTGCTAAAAATGATTGCAGGGCTTGTTTTTCCGGATGAAGGAACCGTTTCATTGAGCGGAAGCCAAGTCACAAGGAGAACATGCGGGAATGTTGCATACCTGACTGAGCTTGATATGTTTCATGATGCATTTACAGTCGGTGATACCATCTGGTACACAGCAAGCCAGTTTGCCGACTTTGATCAACGTAAAGCCCAAAATCTGCTGAAAGAATTCAGACTGGACCCTTCCAAAAAGGTCAAGTCGCTGTCCAAAGGTAACCGCGGCCGGCTGAAGCTTGTTGCGACATTGGCTCGGAATACTGAGGTCATTCTGCTGGATGAACCTTTTTCCGGATTGGATCCGATGGTCAGGGATTCGATTGTACAAAGCCTATTGAAATATATTGATTTTGAACAGCAGGTTCTGATCATCGCAACGCATGAAATCAATGAAATTGAACCATTGCTGGATGAGGCAATTGTAATCAGAGACGGATCGGTCATCGGGCAGGAGGAAGTTGAATCTCTGCGCGAAGAACAAGGCTTATCAGTTCTCAATTGGCTGAAGCAGCTGGAAGGAAATAAGGAGGAGGTCTAAAAAATGAAAACAGTATTGTCACTTAAAAATGTAAAAAAATCTATAAAAGGTAAACCTATCATTAAAGGCCTGAGCTTTGATGTCCACGAGGGAGAAGTTTTCGGGTTCCTTGGACCAAATGGTGCTGGAAAAACGACAACGATTCGAATGATTGTCGGCCTGATGAAAATCAGTGAAGGAGATATTGTCATTTGCGGAAAAAGCATTGCAAAAGATTTTGCCGGTGCAGTTGGGAAGATTGGGGCAATTGTTGAAAACCCGGAAATGTACAAATTTCTGACAGGTTATCAAAATCTGCTTCAGTATGCACGAATGCACAAAGGAATTCAAAAGGAGAAAATCATTGAAGTCGTGGAGCTTGTCGGCCTGTCAGATAAAATTCATGACAAGGTCCATACCTATTCGCTCGGGATGAGGCAGAGGCTTGGCCTTGCACAGTCCCTACTACATGACCCTAAGCTATTGATTCTTGATGAGCCGACAAATGGTCTTGATCCTGCCGGAATCAGGGAAATCAGGGGGCATTTGCGCAAGCTTGCCAGGGAGCAGGGCATGAGTGTCATTGTGTCAAGTCATCTCCTATCAGAAATGGAGCTGATGTGTGACCGTATCGCAATCATTCAAAACGGGGAACTGATTGATGTCCAAAACATCAATGATTTCGTCCACCAGGATAAGGTATCGTCTTACGTATTTGAAACCGGGAATCTTGGCGGGAAGGAACAATGGTTGCGTGACAAGTGGGATGCAAAAATACTTGATGATGGATTTAGTGTGGATATTGCGAGAGAGCAGGTTCCAGTTATTCTGCGCAGCTTGATAGAATACGATATTGAGATTTTCGGTATTGGGACGGCCAACAAGACGCTTGAAGAAAGATTCCTTGAAGTAACGGCAAATTAGGAGGTTACAAAAATGATGAATTTAATAATAAATGAGTGCGCAAAGCTTTTCAGGAGGCCAGGAACCATTGTGATGCTGGCAATCATTGCGGTGCTTGCCGCAGGGCTTGGAGGTTACTTCAAATACGATGAAGTCAAGCATCCGTCACAAGAAAATGTACATTGGAAAAAGGATTTGCAAACAGAATTAAAAGAAGATCGTGAAACAATGGCCAGTTTTGGAAAATCAAATCAGAACATGAAAAAATTTTACGAACGGCAGATTGCGATAAAGGAATATCGGATTTCAAATGATATGGCTCCGGAAGCAGAGCAGAATGTCTGGACTTTCGTAAGGGACACAAAAGGATTGATCAGCATTGTGGGAGTGTTTACGATCATTGTGGCAGCAGGAATGGTTTCATCAGAATTTTCATGGGGAACAATTAAGCTGCTTTTAATCAGGCCAACAAGCCGTGTGAAAATACTGCTGTCTAAATATCTGACTTTATTGTTGTTTAGCCTGATGCTCCTTTCCTTGTTGTTCACGGTTTCTGCGCTTGCAGGTTTGATATTTTTCGGACTTCCGGAAAGCAGCGTCCCGCATCTTGCGTTTACTAATGGAGAGGTGGTCGAGCGAAGCATCTTCCTTCAGCTGATTGGGGAATACTTGTTAAGCTCTATCGGTATGCTGATGCTGGCAACAATGGCGTTCATGATCTCAACAGTCTTCAGGAACAGCTCGCTTGCGGTCGGGATTTCCTTGTTTTTGCTCTTGATGGGGGATATGGTCACCAAAATCTTTGCAGGGAGCTTTACATGGGCGAAATATGTGTTGTTCGCCAATACCGACCTTTCAGTTTACTTTGATGGGGTTCCCTTGGTGGAAGGTATGACATTTAGCTTTTCCGTTATAATGCTCGTTGTGTACTTTCTGATTTTCCAGCTGCTTGCGTTCGGTGTTTTTTCAAAAAGGGATGTCGCAGCCTAACAGCAGACTATAAAAAAACTCCACCCGACTTTTTGGAAGGGGTGGAGTTTTTTATAGGTAGATTTACGGATCCGGCTGTGAAGGGCAGAAGTGCTCGTGCCCAACTGCGACAGGCTATGATGTCTTGAACGCCAAGAGACCCCCATAGATCGTTAGACGGGCTGCTGTGTTCTTCCTGCTTATAATGCGGATTGCTGCACAGCAGCTGATTTTTCCTCCCGAAGCGTACTGCTGAACCGGAACAGCAGTATACAAAGAGCGAAAGTGACAATGATAGGTGCCTGAACAGCAAGGCTGACCGTTTTTTCTCCGAATAAGCCCAAAAGCAAGGTTAGTCCGATTATCATAAAACTGATAATGACTGCGAAAAAATTCGAGAACCGGGCCATGATGGATGAAGGAATCGATTGCTGATAGAGTGTCACGAGTCCCGTATTTGCTATCGCCTGGGCGATTCCCAGTATGGTGAATGATATTAAAGCTGTAAGGAAACTGGAGCCATATGCATAACCTGCATATCCGAGCGTCGAGAATAACATGCCGACAGTCATTAAGTGCCGGGGGCCCGCCCATTTTGACAGATAAGAGGAGAGGAGAGAACCGGCTAAATAGCCGACTCCACAAATGCTTACCAGCATGCTGTATTGACTCTCCTTGAGGCCAAGCACTTCACTGGAATAAACCCATTCAAGCGAATCCATTGCCAACCCGATAATGAACATAAACTGAAATGTAAGGTATACTTTTACAAAAACATGTTCTTCCTTAATGACATGCAGTACAGCTTTCCGGTCAGAGTTCCATGTTTGCCAGAATGGATTTCGCTCCTTACTGCCGTTGGCTTCTTCTTTAAACGGAAGGAAGGCGAGCAGAATGGCGGAAATGAAAAAAGACAGACCATTAATGATAATGATACCTGTAGGAGAGAAGACAGGTAGGAGCAGGCCAGCAACAGCCGGACCAATTACTAAGCCGCCCGATTGTGCCGCCTGGTAAATGCCATTGAAGGGTCCTCTCTGCTCCTCAGGCAAAAATTTGGCAATATAAGCTTGTGAAGCAGGGACGAAGAAAGAGCTGGTTATATGGAAAAGAAATATAATAAAAAGGATCACTGGAACGTTTTGTTGAAAGGAAAGCAGAAGCATTAAGATTCCGCGGATAATATCCGTTATGATCATGATTTGCTTCTTTTGGAAGCGGTCGATGAAACCGCCGGTCCATGGCTTGATGACAATTCCCGCTAGAGGTCCAAGTATCCAAAGTGCGGCAACAGCTAGTGATGAGCCCGTTAATTTAAAAATGAGGATATTAATGGCGATAAGGTACATGAAATCCCCTGCAGAAGAGATGCCAACCCCAAGCAGCAATGGGATAAACCGTTTTTCTATTAATTTCAAGCGATGATTCCTCCCTAATCGTCAAATCCAAATAATTGCTTAGCTGGCCAAAAAGAGTCGCATGAAGGTTTACGAACCCGAACTTTAAGTCCATCCAATTTTTAGTATAATCTAAAAATTTGATTTTTCAATATTATATTTGAATAGAATTTGGAATTATTTGACCATTAATAGGGGAGAAAAGTTGCACGAATGAAGAGAAAGCCTCATAATAAAAAATGTTTGGCAGGAAAAGATACCTGTTTCATCCTATTCTTTTGAGTAATTTCGACATTTTTTTATTTCGACCCCCAAAAAACGACTACGGCTTTACGAATCTTATAGCGGTGGCAGTAACATTTACGGAGGCAACAAATGAGTTATGACCATGTAGAACAAAACAAGAAAATGTTTGTAAGAAGATTTTTCGGAGATTTACGAGAAAAAGGGATTAAACAATCTTTGAAATACACATTGGAGCAAAAAGTGGAAAACTTTAAAGTAACAAAGGCCGATTATAAAGAACTGCTAGCAAAGAAAATGTATACATACAAGACCATCGACGGCCTGTTTCTTTGGGAAGTGGATCGGAAACTTAACAGAATTGCCAGAAAAGGCTTCAAACAAAAGGATTTGGATAGCGGGGTTATCACAATTGTCCTGTCCAGGAAACAAACAAACGAGCTTGCTACAGAAGAAGAGAAAGCCCGCCTGGAAAGTACGATTGATGATTTAGATGGCTATGAGAATCTACGGCTTCGTCAGTTTTATCGCTACAAGACCGAGTACTGCGAAAAGAAGTTTTATGGCAAAGTGACAAGATGGGTAGAACTTAAAATCACGAATTTGTAATGGAAGAAAGGCCTGGATGCAGGTCTTTTTTCTTATTTTATTAAATTTTTATAAAAAAATGAGTATATGGGTATGAACGCTAGCGCATGCGGGTATAATACTTACGCAAGCACAATTGCAATTTTTATAAATGCTAGGAGGCAACAACATTGGAACGTGGTAAAGTAAAATGGTTTAACAGCGAAAAAGGATTTGGGTTCATTGAGCGTGAAGGCGGAGAGGATGTATTTGTACACTTTTCAGCTATTCAGTCAGAAGGGTACAAGTCATTGGATGAAGGCGAAGAAGTAACTTTTGAAGTCGAACAAGGCCAGCGCGGCCCTCAAGCTGTCAACGTCCAAAAAGCATAATGAAACAGCGACTAACAGACCCTGTTAAAAGGGTCTGTTTTTATTTTGGGCTGTTATTCTATTTTATTTTGATTTCCTGGACTCTTCCTACCTGGCCATCCGTTAGTCTCACTTTTATGCCGTGCGGATGTGTTGGGGAGTTCGTAAGGATATCTTTCACAATTCCAGTAGTGAGCTTGCCGGTCCTTTGATCGGCTTTGAGGACGATGTCGACTTCAAGGCCGGGCTTTATGTCTTTTCTATTCTTCCCATTCATGCTTTTCACTCGCTTTCTTTTTTATGCTCAGATTTTGGATTCTTTATGGATGCTTTCATGAATACATCCCTTGATAACAGCACTATTTGCTACTATATCACATCATTGAAATAACAGGAAAAGAATCAAATTATTTCTCGGGCAAGCGCAGGAAATGACAAAAACCAACGCTTTATCACATTACCGCGCCGGGGGTCAGGCACGCTTTGGGGAGGTGATGTGTTAGTGTGTTTCCATCCCGCACCTGGCTTATCGTTCAGGTGCGGTGAATACTACATCGATCCTGACGATTTCTGAACGGCTGCCTATCCGAATTGGCGGGCCCCAAAATCCAAATCCTGAAGAAACGATTGTGTGAAGTGAATTCTTCTGCAGGTAGCCCCAGTCATTCTCGAAAATTCTTTGGGTAATCAAGTGGTTGGGTGTCATTTGCCCGCGGTGGGTGTGCCCAGACATTAAGAGATCCACTCCGCTTTGCTCGGCTGCTTGGAGATCTGCCGGCTGATGGTCCATCATGATAATAGGGCAATTGTGGTCCAGATCGGTTACAAGCGTTTGAATAGGTTTACGGTTTCGGTCAGTCTTGTCTTTTCTCCCAACGAGATAAAAGCTATTCTCAACATGGATCCACTCATCCTGCAGGATGGTAATCCCGGCTCGCTCCATTTCTGCCACAAATTTTGGTATGGCACCTCCGTAGTATTCATGGTTCCCGAGAACACCATACACGCCTAATGGCGCGGACAATTCTTTCATCATATCGCCCATTCTTTTGCGGATGAAAACTTCCGGGTCATCGTCGACAATGTCCCCGGGAAGAAGAATTAAGTCTGGCTGTATATCCATAATACCTCTGACAAGCCTGCGAAGATGATTCAGCCCCGACAAGTGGCCAAAGTGCATATCCGAAGCCATCGCAATTCGAAGATTCTTTCTATTCCCAGCCTCTTTGGGTATTTCAATCCTGTAAGTCCGCACAACCGGGCTATATGCCTGAAAAGTCCCATAAAAAAGGATAATGACAAACATAGTCATAACCACTGTGCCTGTCCACATAACAGCCGAATCCCTGTTTACGCCACTCAATCTCAGTGCCCAAACGGTCAAATCTGCAACAGGAAAAAGAAGAAGCGCATATTGAAGGAAACCAAACCAGTAGGAACCCAGCAGCCTGAAAAAGGGCGTTCTTTTCACAAAAATACCAATGATATATGAATAAGCGGCAAGGCCCAGTATTATCGAGTATATATAGATTGTTTCAAACCCAAAGGCTGACTGCAGCCATGTCCATCCGTTCCAGCCAAGGTAAAAAACAAGGCCCGTATATAATAACAGGAACAGGATGGATGGAATTATTGCCCTCTTTTTCAAACTCATCATCCTTTCGTCATCCTGAGAAGTTCCTTCATTTTACACCCAAAAGAAGCAAAAAAGGAAACGGGAGGGCTTCCCGTTTCCTTTTATATTTTTAGAGGAGATAAAAATTCAAACCGTATCCCATAGTAGAGCGACCCCTGGTTTTCTAGATGTGTGAAACCTTACCGTAAAACGAAATAATCAGCTATCTGCAGTTGTCCTCTCTTGATTTTCGAGTGTAAGGTTGCCCTTATTGGCATATGCGATTCCAGCACTCACCAAAATAAGGGCGGAAGCAAATAAAAAAGCATTGCGAACTCCAAATGTTTCAGCGATCCACCCGATCAAGAGTACCGAAAAGCCAAACGTCAGGTTAATAACTACTGCCATGCTGCTGTATATTTTTGCAACTAAATCATCAGGAGAGCGAAATTGTATTATCGTATTATTGGCTACTTCCTTCAGTTGGTAGGGAATGCCGCATAGAGCTGATAAAACTAGTGCAGCCGTAGGCAATCGAGTTAGTCCGAAAGTAGCTGTCAGCACGGCAATGGCCAGGCTGGATAAAATCATAACAGCCGGAAGATGATTTTCAAGTATTTTTGACCAACGGTAAGCGAGATAGCCGCCAAAAATAGTGCCAATAAAATAACTCGAGTTGATATAGCCCCACCATTCTTCTCCTGCACCAAGTTCTTCTACATAAATATAAAGAACGGCCGCAACCCAGACTCCGCCTGCAATGAGTGTGAAAAACTCCATCAGGGCAATGCTCCTAATTGCCGGGAAAGCCCATAAAGCCTTCCATCCGGACAAAAAGGAACCCCGCGGCTTAAGGGGGGCCATGCTTTCGCTCCCATAAATCTGAATGAAAAAAATGCAAAACGATGAAATGACATAGAGCGCCAAAGTCAGCATCACTGCTTTATCCGCTCCAGCAAAAGATATAAGTATGGCTCCTGCAGGCCAGCCTGCTACTTGGACTGTTTGAGTGACAATGGCAAGAAAGCTGTTCGCCTTTATTAGTTCACTTTTCTCCACGATTTTTGGCGTAAGTGAAGATGTTATCGGTGCGGCGACACCATCCAGCAAGGAGATCAGCCCTGAAAGCACAAAGTAAATAACCATGCTTTTTGACTCCATTGCTATAAGGACAGCAGCCAGGACAAAGAGAACAGCTGTCTTCCAAAGTTGTGATTGAAAAAGGAGTTTTTTTAGTCCATAACGGTCAAACAAAACAGGTGCCAGCATCCCGCTGACAAATCTGGACATAACTGAAATAAATGGAACCATTGACATCGCCAGCGGGGAGCCAGAGATTTCGTGAATCACTGAAATCAAACCAACAATGTAAAAAATATCACCGCTGTTTGCCAGTGCCTGGCTAATCCACAATAACCGGAAGGACAAGGTTTTCATAGTATGCCTCCTTAGTATGAAGTTGTCCGGGGGTACTGCGGATCATCACATTGGATTCACTCCTTAATTTTTTACAATTATAACACTTTTCGAAA
Source organism: Mesobacillus zeae (assembly GCF_003570705.1). GTDB lineage: Bacteria > Bacillota > Bacilli > Bacillales > Cytobacillaceae > Mesobacillus_C > Mesobacillus_C zeae. The sequence continues at coordinate 41,679 of NZ_QWVT01000040.1, read as the reverse complement.
AATAAAGGGCTTTCAGGGAAAAAATAGGGGACAAGGCAAGGTTTTCCCTATGTATGCCGAAAAAGTTATGATATATTAATACTTAAATTTCTTGTGCCTCTATATAGTAAGGAAGGTGTAAACATGACAACAGATATGCAGGTCAACGACAGCCGTCTTCCATTGCGCCGTGATGTTAAGATGCTCGGGCAGATTCTTGGCGATATTCTCGTATACCACGGGGGAACAGAGCTACTGGAGAAAGTCGAGCAAATCAGGGCGATGTGCAAAACTCTGAGAAACGAATTTCACCGCGATACGTATGAGCAATTGAAACAGGAAATCTCTGGGCTGAGTTCTCCAATGAGAAAACAAGTGATTCGGGCTTTTTCCGTTTATTTCCACCTCATCAATGCAGCCGAACAAAATCATCGGATTAGGCGCAGGCGCGACTATCTCCTCGAATCCGAGGCGAACGCCCAGCCATATTCCATTGAGAGTGCCATCATTTCACTTAAGGAAAACGAAGTCAATCCGGATATCATCCGCAACGTCCTGAATACACTAAGCCTTGAGCTTGTCATTACCGCGCACCCAACGGAAGCAACGAAAAGATCCATTCTGGAAATCCAGAAAAGAATCTCCGATATTCTGAAAATGAAAGATAACCCGTTTCTTTCAAAAAAAGAGCGGGAAAAGCTGGATCAAAGCCTGTTTAACGAGGTGACGGTCCTCTGGCAGACAGATGAGCTCCGGCACCGCAAGCCAACCGTTATAGATGAAGTACGGAATGGCCTGTATTTTTTTGACCAGACGCTCTTTGATGTCCTTCCCGAAATCCACCAGGAAGTGGAAGATAACCTCCACGAGCATTTCCCGGACATGGAATGGATGGTTCCTGATTTCCTGCACTTCGGATCATGGATTGGAGGGGACCGTGACGGTAATCCGAACGTCACTCCAGAGATTACATGGGAAACGCTTGAAAAACAGCGCCATCTTGTCCTTAAAAAATATAAAGCAGCACTGATCGATTTAATGAAAAGATTCAGCCATTCGACTGCAAGGGTAAAAATGAGTCCCGAGTTGCTCGAAAACCTGGATAAAGAGGAAAAGACCTTTCTTCCTGCAGGAAAGACATGGCCGATCGAGGGAGAGGCCTACAGGCGCAAAATCGCGGTCATTCTTGAGCGTCTAAAGCAAATTGGCCAGTCTCCGGCAGGCTACCGGACTTCAGAAGAAATGCTTGAAGACCTTCTGGTTATCAAGAGAAGCACCAAATTGCACCATCCGGCTAACCATGAATTGAAGACACTTAAGAAGCTGATCCGGCAGGTAGGACTTTTCGGTTTTCACCTGGCGACGCTTGATATTCGTAATCACAGCGGCGAGCATGAAGCGGCCATTGCAGAAATCCTGAAAAAAGTTCAAATTGCCGAGGATTATGCCTTATTGTCTGAAGAAGCGAAGCAGGTGCTTCTCCAGAAAGTCCTGCAAGACCCAAGGCCGTTACTTCTTTTACATGAAGAGTACTCTGATGAAACAAAGCAAATGATTGATGTCTTTCAATTGATCAAAAATGCGCATGAAGAGTTTGGGAAACGCTCGATTGCGGTTTATCTTGTCAGCATGACACAATCTGTAAGCGACCTACTTGAAGTGCTTGTGCTGGCAAAAGAAGCAGGGATTTACCGACTTCATGCTGACGGATCAGTTGAATCCGATCTCAATGTCGCACCGCTTCTCGAAACGATTGACGATTTAACAGCGGGTCCTGCCATTATGGAGACATTATTTGAGATGCCGGTTTACCGGGAACACCTCAAAAAGCGAGGCCTTCAGCAGGAAATTATGCTAGGGTACTCGGACGGCAGCAAGGATGGCGGAACGATGACAGCCAACTGGAAGCTGTATAAGGCGCAGCTGGAGATCCACCAAATGGCGAAAAAGCATGATATCGGTTTGAAGTTCTTCCATGGCAGAGGCGGCTCGCTTGGAAGGGGAGGCGGCCCGCTGAATAGAAGTATACTTTCTCAGCCTGCGGAAACGCTTGGCGATGGGGTGAAAATCACCGAGCAGGGAGAAGTGCTGTCAGCGCGGTATTTGGTCGAGGAAATCGCCTATCGTAGCCTTGAACAAGCTACATCGACCTTGATTACTTCTACTGCAGGGGTAACACAAGGAAGGATTCGCAATGAACGATGGGTCAATGCCATTGAAGACATATCAGCCGTATCGTTAAAGAAATATCAATCCCTCGTTTTTGAGGATCCGGATTTCCTTACTTACTTCCATGAAGCAACCCCACTCCGTGAAGTGGCTGAACTGAAAATTGGTTCTAGGCCATCAAGCAGGAAAGATAGCCGGTCATTCGAAAACCTAAGGGCCATTCCGTGGGTGTTTGCCTGGACACAAAGCAGGCAGCTGCTTCCGGCCTGGTATGCTGCGGGAACTGGTCTACAGGCTTTTGCGGACAAAAGCGAAGAAAACATGGAGATCCTGAAGGAAATGTATGAGCACTGGACCTTCTTCCGATCAACGATTGACAATCTGCAGATGGCCCTGATGAAAGCAGATATAACGACGGCAAAAGAATATTCATCTCTTGTCGAAGACGCGGAAGTAGCTGAACGCATTTTTGAAAATATCCATGATGAATTTAAAAGAACGAAAAATATCCTGCTGAAAATCAGCGGGGATGAAGAACTTCTTGATCATTCGCCGAATATCCAGGATTCGGTCCACCTAAGGAACCCATACGTCGATCCATTGAACTTCATCCAAATCGAGCTGATCAGGGAACTGCGGAAGATGGACGATCCTGATGAAGAACTCTTCACCCAGGTTCTGTTGACCATCAGCGGTGTAGCAGCGGGCTTGAGAAATACAGGATGATCTTTTATGTATGAAAGTGCTCCAGCATCGGCTGGTGCGCTTTTCTTTAGTTACGAGCTAGTTGCTCTTAAGCTGGAATGAAAAAGAAGTGAGATCAGTCAAGACTCCAACGTGGACAATTGCAGTGAATGGAGCACTTTTCTCACAGGCAAGCTAAAAAAATAGCACATCGCTCGTGCTGCTTATAGAACTTAGAAGAGGAAGGAGGTTTTCAATGCCGGAAAAAGAAGCGGGGAAAACAAGCAAGTGGCTTGTTGAATAAATGGATGGTTCGTTTGACTTCATGGAAAAAACCTTGCAGGTTGAGACAAAAAGGCAAAATTGTACTATCTCAAAATAGTGGTGGACGAAAAGCAGCTTTAGTTAAATGTTATTAAGCCATTTTTCGAACTTGAGAGTCAGAATCATTTTGCAGCCTATTTGGATTTTGTTCCCTTTAGGCAGGAGATCAAGGCGAAAGAAGAGCTCCTTCATGAACTCACGAAGGGGAGCGTGGTTATTAGCAGCAAGTCCGGATTGCAGTTATTCTACATTAAGAAAGTCAACACAAACATAATGAACCAAACATCAGTTGAAACGACCATCCTCGGTCCCCAGCTGTCACTGTCGGAAGATATTCAAACGAATATTAACCTTGTCCAGCAGAGGTATCATCAGCCTTCACTCACCGCTGAAATGTTCGAGACGGGCGAGAAGTCGCACCAGTCAGTGGCTTTTTTGTATGACTCCGATACTGTCAGCAAGGATGTTCTCCAATCAATCAATCAATCAATCAAGGAAAAAATAATCGCAATTGACAAGACGATTGTTCAATCAGCCGCCGCGCTGCAAATGCTGCTGAATGGCAGGAAACGCTCGCTTCTGTCCACAATGATGGTGACTGAACGTACAGACCGGATTGTCTACAATCTTGCAGGAGGAAAAGTGGTCATCCTGATTGACGGCAACCCTTCCTCGGTCATAACACCAATTGTTTTTTTCGATTTTATGACTTCAATGGAGGACAATTACCGTTCCTATTTTAGGAATCGTTAATCTTGTTATTTTTAACAGAGTTTTTAAAGAAAAGCTAACACTCCAATTCCTCCATGTCTGTATAATGCCGTTAGACGGCTAATTAATACATTCCCGAAAAACAGCAAACTAATCGGAAAATAGCTTTTTGGCGGAGGTTGGACCGGAAAACACTGCGATGATAGTAGAAAAGTGTTGAGATTTCGTATTTTACTGTTTAATATATTATTTAATACATATTGTTGGATTTTGTAGAATGGGAGAGATTTTTATTTCAAAAAAAATCCTGGTAGCAGAAGATGAAGCGGTCATGAGGCGTTTGTTAAACATGTATTTGACGAGGGAGAGCTTTATCGTCGAGGAAGCGCCAAACGGAAGCATTGCCCTTGAGAAAGCCTTATCTGAAGACTTTGACATGATTCTGCTTGATATCTTAATGCCTGAGAAAAACGGACTTGATGTTCTTCAGGAGCTAAGGACCGTGAAAGACACCCCTGTCATCCTTCTTTCAGCGCTTGGCGGGGAAGAGGATCAGCAGGAAGGGATCAAACTGGGGGCGAATGGGTATGTCATCAAGCCCTTCAGTCCAGCCATCCTGATCATGCAAATCAAAGAATTTTTTGCAAAAGTTGAGGGATCTTCCTTGAAGACTGAGGAAGCCTGATTGCCTGGCGTAAAGGCAGAGGAGCCTATCCAAAGAAGGTACAGCGATAGAGCTGTGCCTTTTTTGTGTATTGAAAAAGCCGGCGGATTCTGCCGCCAGCCCCGATTACATTGTTTTATAGATTGATATTTCTTAAAGAAAAAGAGAACCATTGGAGCAAAGGGTGCCTGTTTTTATCGATGACTTTAAGGTCCTTCATCGAAAGTTTATCCTGATTTTCAGCGATCCACTTTTTCAGTTCCTCTTTATCTCTGCAATGGGTATGGTAGGTCTCACCGCGTTTGCCTAATGCGTTGATCAGGTACCTACAAGAAGAGTTCTTCATAATGCCCACCTTTTAATCATAGTCACTTGCATAAAAGTTATTATAACAAGCAAAAAAATAAAGTCCACCCCTTTTGGAAAAATATAATTCGACGAATTTCTCGGAAAAAGGAAGTTGTATGAAGTTCTCCCATTTTGCTGGATGGGGATGATTCGAAATCGAGGTTCCCCAAGTTTCAAAAAGCGAATCGAATGGTATGATATTTTCATAAAGAAAGAAGCAGGAGATGATGAAAATGAAAGATATTAAGCTGATTGCCCTGGATATGGATGGTACTTTGCTTGATGAGCACCATAAAGTGTCCCGTGAGAACGATCATGCAATTAAAGAAGCGGAGAAACAGGGAGTAACGGTGGTGCTAAGCACTGGGCGAAGCATCAGAAGAGTGAGAGATTATGTTGTTTCACTGCAGCTGTCTTCCTACCTTGTGACCATTAACGGAAGTGAAATATGGGGACCCTCAGGTGAGCTGGTTGAAAGAAATCCACTGATGACTCCCTATCTTCAATGGATGCTGGATCTTTCTAAGACGCATAAAGCAAAATACTGGGCTGTCAGCACAACAGACAACTGGTATAACGAAGTGCCAGAGGATGTGGCCGCTCACGAGTGGCTTAAGTTTGGCTTTGACATCAAGGATGATGCTGTTCGTGACACGATTCTTGGCGAGCTGAGGAAGAACAATAATTTGGAGATCAGTAATTCAAGTCTGACCAATATCGAAGTCAACGCGCTTGGAGTCAATAAGGCAAAAGGTTTGCGGAGGGTCTGCGAGCTTCTTGGGGTTTCTATGGAAAATGTCATGGCTGTAGGTGACAGCCTTAATGATATTTCCATGATTAAAGAATCAGGCCTGGGAGTCGCCATGGGCAATGCTCAGCCAGTTGTCAAAGAAGCAGCCGACTGGATTACAGGAAGCAACACAGGAAGCGGGGTGGCACAGGCTATTCGAAAATGGGTGCTGTAACTGATTTAGTATGAGGTTAATATTACCTAAAGGCTCTTCAAATTGAAGGGCCTCTTCGTCGTGTCCAGAGAGGGGGAATGGAGCTGCTTTTTGAGCAGAACTTCGCTTAAATACTGATTTTCGCTATAAAAGTGGACCTTCTAATTATCGGTTTCATAAATACCCAGACGCTTTCCTTAAACTACTGTAGTTTCGAAGGCTGAGAAAAATGGACTTTCAACAAAGATTTTATTCACTGTATCGTTATCGCTACGATGTTTAAACAGGAGATAAAGAACACCAACCATTTATCTGGCGTAAGAGTACGGTAGGGGGGTGTGGCGGTAATATCAGTGTTTTTGGCCATCTTTACAACGAAAACGTTGCTTCAACTATTAATTCTCTTAACGGTATACTAAACCCTGCAAACAGATATTCGTCAATACATTGTAGAACGCATATTTAGTTCAAATAACAACATAGGTTTTTGCATGGCTTTGAACAAAACCAGAGCCTCCCAGGTAAGAGGGGGTATTCTGCTAGAGTCACAAAGGTTATCGGTATTCGAAAGCGAGGGTATTAGTTACCAGAACAGGCGGTTTGGTCGATATATTGCCAAGGGTGATCGATATGAGGCCGATGATGGTAGATATCGGGCTGGAGTTGGTCGATATCTTGTCAGGTTTGGTCGATATCTCAAAAAAAACCCTATTCAAAAACGGAGGGCACACCTTCCTGAGCTAAAAATGACATTCCGATTAGCTGGTATTATTAAAAAACTCGCCGAATGATCCATCCGGGAGACAGTTTGCTCTATATCTGTTAAATAGATATCAGCCAATAAGATCAAAAGCAATCAGAGGAATAAGATAGAGCGCTAACACAATCCTATCTCAACAACAAACTCCGGCCAAGGAGCCGGAGTAGGAATCATAGTTTGATGAAGCTGGGTAGTCAGTGAAATTAGAGCGCTTCTTTGATTACCTTTTTATAATATAGCACAGACAGGATACCAAAAATGGAATAGAGGACGGTATACAGCACCATAACGATGATCATCGGTGTCCACAGCTCGGAGCCGAAGAAGAACCAGCCGGATTGGACCGCGAAATAGCCGTGCATAAGTCCGAGGATTAACGGAATGCCGAAGTTGAAGGCTTGTTTCGCCTGGATACCTTTCAATAAATCGCTTTGTGTGAAACCAAGTTTTCTTAAAATCGTATAGTTCGGCTTTTCGTCTTCGCCTTCGTCCATTTGTTTAAAGTACAGAATGCATCCCGAAGTGATCAGGAAGGTGAGTCCGAGAAACCCTACGATGAACATCATCAGCCCCATATTCTTTTTCTGGTGGCGTTCGATGTCCAATCTTGAGTTATTGGCGGAAAGTTCACCAAAATCCAGGTCATTGAAAACATGATTTGCACTTTCAAGCTTTGTTTCATCCTTGATAGTTAACCCAGTGAAAAGGGAAGATTCTAATTGAATGGATGGTTCTAAATCAGCTTTGAGCTGGTTGAAAACATGGTCATCGACAACAGCGACAGGGTTGCCGCCACCAGTAAAATAGTGTGCAACAACATAATCTTTTCTAAATTCAAGATAATTGAGCGGAACAGCCACTTTTTTGCCTTTTAGCTGAACCTTGCCAGAATCTTTCATGTTCAAGAATTTTCGGAAGGCATCATTATAGCCTGTAAAGATTGTTTCATTTTCCTTCACGTCAAACCCGTTCACAGACTTTTCGCTGACGACAGGAACAGGTGCGTTCTTCGGATCCATTTTCATTCCATTATTATTTTTGGTTATAATAGCAGACAAATCTGCGGTCGCCTGGATGACCGGAATCGTTTTTTCATTGTATAGAATTTTTTCTTTATCCAGTGCTTGCTTAAATTTCGCCGCATCTTCTTTAGCAGTAAAAGAAAAATCTGCGGTTACGATGTTTTTAGCTAGCTTTTCAGCAGAGTAATACGAAATATAGCTTAACGACAGTAAACCGATCGCTAGTGCTGAAACAGTCGTGATGATGGTTAAAAGCAGGGCATTCGATTTCATCCTGAACATGATGGATGTCAATGACAATACTTCTTTGATATTCAGGTAGCCTGCTTTCTTCTTGCGAATAAGATTGAAGATGACGCTGACTGCACATTTAAAAAACAGGTATGTGCCAATAATGACAGAAGCAAGGATGAAAATCATCGCCCCGAACAGTTCTTTTGCTGATGTGAAATCGCCGCTAAACAGTTTTGATGACACATAATAGCCAGTGATGACAAGGGCAATTCCTAGTATTCCGATGATGATCTCAAAGACTGAAAGCTTTTTCACTTTTGTTTCAGTAGAGGAACGGACATGGAACAGGGAGATAATGCTTTGCTTTTTGATAAAAAAGAAATTCACAAGTAAAATCAAAACGTAAATCGCAGAGAAGACCGCAATTGTCTGGATAAATGCTTGCGATGAAAATCTAAGTGTGGCAGCAGTCTCAACACCAGTTATTTTAAAAAGGACCATCATGACTAATTTTGAGACAGAAAAACCTAGGAATATCCCAATGATCAAAGAGCCGAAATACAGGTAGAAATTTTCCGCGGCCAAAATCCGGAAAATACGATTTTTTGTAAGGCCAATGAGCTGGAAAAGCCCGATTTCTTTGCTCCGCCGTTTGATAAAAATGTTGTTGGCGAACAACAGGAACACAGAAACGATTGCCACAAGCAAAATTGAGGCGGTCTTAATCGAAGCGGATCCCTTGATGCTTCCTTTTACGGAATCCATTGATGGATCATATTGCAGCGTGACAAACGCAAAGTATAGACCAACGCTGAAAACCAGCGCAAAAACGTATAAATAATAATTTTTCAGGTTCTTTTTCAGGTTTCGGAAGATGAGCTGATTAATGTTCATTCTGCACACCGCCCAGAACACCCTGTGTTTTCATGATATCTTTGAAAAAGGCCTGCCTGGAACCGCCGCCTTTGTTCAATTGGGTGTAGACTTGGCCATCCTTGATGAAAATGACTCTGCTGCAGTAGCTAGCGGCAACCGGGTCATGTGTCACCATGAGAATTGTTGCACTCCTCTTTTGATTGAGATCGCTCAGCTTGTTCAGGAGATCGGAGGCTGATTTTGAATCGAGAGCTCCTGTTGGCTCATCAGCAAAAATAATGCTAGGATCATGGATAAACGCCCGGGCTGCAGATGTACGCTGCTTTTGTCCCCCGGAAATTTCATTCGGATACTTGTCTTTGATATCATAGATGCCAAGCTCCTGTGCAACCTCTGCGAATTTATGTTCAGCCGCTTTTTTCGGCGTTCTGGTAATCGAGAGGGGGAGAAGGATATTTTCTTTTACTGTTAGTGTATCAAGCAGATTGTACTCCTGAAAAATAAAGCCTAAATGGTTTTTCCTGAATTCCGCCAGCTGCTTTTCCTTCAGGCTGGTCATTTCATTTCCCTCAATTTTAATGCTGCCGCTCGAGACTTTATCGATGGATGACAAAACATTCAACAGAGTCGTCTTACCTGAGCCTGAAGCTCCCATGATGCTGACAAATTCGCCCTCCGTTACAGAGACATCAATGCTCTTTAACACTTCCTGCCGATTTAATTTATTGCCGTACGTTTTGCACAACTTGCTTGCTTCAAGAATATTCATATTCATTCGCTCCTTTTGTTCTTTATGTCTCTATTATAAGAATTCTTTATCGTGACTTCCTTCGATTCCCCGAACAAAAGGAAAAAGCATGTGACATTTTTGTCACATGCCTGTTATTTTGACGAATTCATTTTTCTCCGGAAATGTCAGCCTAAAGGTCGAACCAGCTCCAGGTACCGATGAAACATCGATTGTAATAAGGAGCGGTATCGCCGCTTTTTTGGCAAGATATAGTCCCATTCCTGTTGCGGCGCTACCAAGGTTGCGATGGTCTGTTGATGTAAATCCTTTGTCAAAAATGCGAGGTAGATCCTTTTTACTGATACCTATACCAAGATCCTTAATCTCCAGTACAACTCGGCCGTTTTTTCGGCAGCTGTTGATTGTCACGTCGGACGACTCACTGTATTTAACCGCATTTGTCAGAAGCTGTCTGATGATAAAAGCAAGCCACTTGGCGTCTGTGAGGGCTTCAGGGGCTTTAAGCTCAACCTCGAAGCCTATTCCTTTTTGCATGCACCATGATTGGAGGTCTTTGATTTCTTTGAAAATCAGCGGCTTTAAATCTGCTTTTTCGATAAAAAGATCATTCTCCATGAATGGCAGCCGTTTTTGGTGCAGCTGCTGATCAAGAAGGAGATGAATTCTCAGCCATTCATATGTCAGTCCCGCCTTCAGTTTTTCATCATCTAGTCGATCAATCATCAGATGCATCGCTGTAAGTGGGGTTTTTACTTCGTGAATCCAGGATAGCAGGTCATCCTTTTCCTGTTCGAGCGTAGTCAGATTACGCGAAGATGATTGCTTGAGCCAATCTGTTTGTCGCTCGAGGCTATCCTGGACAATTGTTTCGAAGGGGCTATTCCCTTCAACGAGGCTGTTTGTGTCAAGCTGGTTTTCCCAGTCTATCAGCTTCCTGTAAAACCTTGTTTCGCTGTTGTAACGAACCGCAAGAAAAATGATGAAAACAATCAATGACAAAAAGACATAATATAGGATGGGAGCCAGAGGTATGGGAGCATCCAGCCAAGAGACAAGCACAAGCAGGAAATGAAGGAATAATACGAGCAGAATCCAGCTTAATCTTTCCTTGATAAACAGCCTAATCACAGGCACTCTCCTCCTCGACAGCCATATAGCCTTGTCCGACCTTTGTTTCGATATAGCGGCCAAGCTCTAAGTCATCGAGTTTTCTTCTGAGGCGGTTTACATTTACGGTAAGGGTGTTGTCGCTGACAAAATGTTCGTCATTCCAAAGATATTCAATGAGTTCCTGCCGGCTGACAATCTTGTTTTTATGTTGAATAAGTATTTTTAATATATACATTTCATTCTTAGTGAGTTCAATGGAAGCTTTTTGATTTGACACCGTATTGTTATCATCATTGATTGTTGAACCGCACCAAGCTCTCAGCTTTGAAGGTTCGCTGCTGTAATCGTACACCCGGCGGAGAGTCGCCTGGATTTTTGCAATGAGCACGTCAAAATGGAAGGGCTTCTGGATGAAGTCGTCTCCGCCGAGCTGCATGGACATTACCATATCTGTCGGATGATCGCGTGAAGATAAAAAAAGGATTGGTACACTGGATTGGGAGCGGATCATCCGGCACCAGTGAAAGCCGTCATATTTGGGTAGCTGTATGTCGATGATGACCAAATCAGGCTGTATATTTGCAAAGTCGGCGAGTACATTCGCGAAATCGGTAACTCCATATACGTCATAGGACCACTGGGTCAGTCTTTCCTTGATTTCCTCAAACAAGGTGACATCATCTTCGATTAACAATAATTTAAACAACAGTATCACCACTTTTATTTACTATCTCATTATTGTATAACAAACAGAATCGCTGCGCACCCCACTATTAGAAGGAACAGCGATTGTTTGCGAAATCAGCTCTATTCCTGTAGGCTGAAAATGAATAAACTCTGTTCGTGAGGAAGGAGGCTAAATATGCTGATTGCCCAGCCTTATATCATCGTTAAAAGAACGATCAAAGATAATCGTCAGCTAACAATCGAAACACGTGAAACTCTTAAGCTGTATCATGACAGGATAATCAGTGCCTCTAACCATTTCTACCTCGATGACATCCTCGATATGTCGTATAAACCCTTTTCTGGTAACAAAGGGCTGCTATATTTTCACACAATCAGAGGGGTATATTCGTTCCATATCCCGTCAAAACCATGCAAATTCATCGGCCAATACCAGTATTTAAAAGAAATGCGGGCACAGCAAGGATGTCCATTAACAGATTGGTGAACTTAATAAACCATAACAATATTATGTAAACAAAATTTATTTAACGAGGAGAAATTTTTTATTATGAACCCAGTGAAAAAACCTTTTCGTATTTCTTTTGAGAAACTAAGCCCAGAAGACTATGTGAGTATTCGCTTAGAAGCGGGACTTAGTGCAAAATCGGTTGAAGCAGCAGCCATTGGATTGAAGAATTCTATTCATTCTGTATCGGTATATCAAGATGCAGTCTTAATTGGCTTTGGCAGAATTATCGGCGATGGCGCATTGTTTTATCAGATTGTTGATATTGCCGTAAAGCCAGCTTGGCAAGGGAAGGGCATCGGAAAAGAAATCATGCAGCAGCTCATGGATTATCTTGAGAGAAATACACTTCCCGGGGCCTACGTCAGCCTGATTGCTGATAACCCGGCCAACCGGCTGTATGAGAAGTTTGGGTTCAAGTATACAATGCCTCAATCCCACGGGATGTATAAAAAATATTGAAGAATTAAATATTTTAAAACGAGTGTCTCAATTTAGAGGGCCCGTTTTTTTATTTTAAAATGGGGAAATGGAAATAGGTGATTAAAAAAACTTAGGTACAGAAATCAATAGAGCCTTTCGGCATATTATTTGCGTGGGTGGCATGACAACATCTAGAATGGTTTCTATAAGTCAACATTTTACGTGCTGCTGCATAACATACTGCAATATGGGAACATAGCCCAAAAAGTTGTGTTTGTCCAATACTGTTTGTACAGGTCCATGTACCGGCGAGGAGGTGGAAAAGGAATTGGACGAGGGAATTCTGTTGGCTTTCGGTTTGACGCTTATGGCGGGTCTTGCCACCGGAATCGGAAGCTTGCTTGCATTTTTTACATCAACAACAAATAAGAAGTTTTTGTCGTTGGCGCTGGGTTTTTCAGCTGGGGTAATGATTTATGTATCGATGATTGAAATTTTTGCTAAAGCGAAGACAGCGCTTGTTGACGCGATGGGTGTCCAGCTGGGAAACTGGATGACGGTCGGAGGTTTTTTCGCCGGTATGCTCTTGATTGCCCTGATTGACAAATTTATCCCTAAAAATAGCAATCCCCATGAAATCAAGACTGTCGAGGAAATGAATGGTCCGCATGAAGATGCACAGCTGCTCAAAATGGGCACTTTCACAGCATTAGCAATAGGTATTCATAACTTTCCTGAGGGAATTGCGACTTTTACTTCGGCACTGCAGGACCCCGCGCTTGGAATGGCCATCGCGATCGCTATTGCCATTCACAATATTCCGGAGGGAATTGCCGTTTCAGTTCCCATTTATTTTGCGACGGGAGACAGGAAGCGGGCCTTTAAGCTTTCTTTTCTGTCAGGTCTTGCTGAACCGATTGGCGCGCTTGTTGCCTACCTTTTCCTCATGCCATTTTTAAATGATATTATGTTTGGTTTCATTTTTGCGGCAGTGGCAGGGATTATGGTTTTCATTTCACTTGACGAGCTTCTCCCGGCCGCCAAAAAATATGATGAAAGCCATATGTCCATTTATGGAGTCGTTGCCGGGATGGCGCTCATGGCCCTGAGCTTACTGCTCTTCATCTAGCGCCTTTCTGCGATATTAAAAATAAGGAACAAAGACATCCTTCTTGGATTCGAATGGATTTTTGGATGAAAAGGTAACGTTCTCACCTTAGATCGCTTTATTAGGCAAAGGTGAGCATTACTCAGCTAATTTAAGCTGGGTAATGCTCATCTTTTTTTGCACGTTCAGTTTTATAAGAGAATGGTTGATTATATTTTGCTGAAATGACAGTGATCTCTTTGTTGAATAACCCCTTTTGAATTATTTGAAAATTCAGCATAATGCGTTATAATAATACCAGTGTGTTGGAAAAGATTTTATCCCAGAAGGAGGCGAAATGAATATGTTGAGTGAGAAGACAGTAAGCAAGGGATATTATGGTGATTTCGGGGGGAGCTTTGTACCGGAAGATTTACAAAAAGTGATGGACCATCTTGAAGGACAATTCTTAAAGGTGCAGGATGACCCAAAATTTAATGAAGAATTCCGGTATTATTTGCGTGAATATGTGGGCCGCGAAAATCCGCTGACGTTTGCAGAAAACCTGACAAGGGTTACGGGCGGGGCCAAGCTGTATTTGAAGCGAGAGGACTTGAACCACACAGGCGCTCATAAAATCAACAATGTGGTTGGCCAAATTCTGCTTGCGAAGCGGATGGGAGTCAATAGGGTCATTGCTGAAACCGGTGCAGGGCAGCATGGTGTGGCGACCGCAACCGTGTGTGCCATGTTTGGGATAGAATGCGTGATTTACATGGGCAAACTTGATACGGAAAGACAAGCACTGAATGTTTTCCGGATGGAGTTGCTTGGAGCGAAAGTTGTTGCGGTAGAAAAGGGCCAGGGTCGCTTGAAGGATGCTGTTGATGAAGCACTTGCAGACCTTGTCCAGAACCACAAGGATACATTTTACCTATTGGGGTCTGCTGTAGGACCGCATCCTTATCCAACGATGGTGAAGCATTTCCAGTCGGTCATCAGTGAAGAATCAAAGCGGCAGATCCTTGAAAAGGAAGGGAAGCTTCCAGCCGCGGTCATTGCCTGTACAGGCGGAGGCAGCAATGCCATCGGGGCATTCGCCCACTATATAGATGAACCAGAAGTACGCCTAGTAGGAGTGGAGCCATCCGAAGCACCAACCCTTTCTGAAGGAGTCCCTGCCGTTATCCATGGCTTTAAATGTCTCACGCTTCTTGATGAAAAAGGAGAGCCGAAACCAACCTACTCGATCGCTGCTGGGCTGGATTATCCGGGTGTCGGGCCTGAGCACAGCTTCCTAAAGGTAAGCGGCAGGGCAGAGTATGTCACGATTTCAGGCAGTGAAGCCTTGGAAGCCTTCCAGATTCTATCTAGGACAGAAGGAATCATACCAGCACTTGAAAGCTCACACGCGGTTGCCCACGCCATCAAACTGGCAAAGGAGCTTCCTGATAGCGAAAGCATTATTATTAACCTATCAGGGCGTGGGGACAAGGATGTCGAGCAAGTATTTAATATGCTGAAAAAAGAATAGAAGCAAACCAGAATTATTTTCAACAAAGGAGCCGCCTATAGCATACGGGCAGCTCTGTTTGTACATACGCTAAGAAAAGAGGGGTGGACATGACCATTGGAGTAGAGTATTTACGAATCATAGCTGATAGGCTGAAAAGCATCAAGAAGCTTGGAGACAAAACGCTGGAACAATTATGTACGGAGGAACTTCACTGGACATTTAATCAGGAATCGAACAGTATTGCCGTTATTGTTAAACATGTCGGGGGCAACTTGGTATCAAGGTGGACTGATTTTTTACACTCTGATGGCGAGAAGCCCAACAGAAACAGGGAAGAGGAGTTTATTGACAGCCTACTGTCCAAACAGGAAATCATCGATGCGTGGGAACACGGCTGGACAGTTCTTTTCGAGTCTATTAGCGGGTTAAAGGAAGAAGATTTACAGAAAACAATCAAGATCCGTGGAGAGGACCACCTTGTAATGGATACGATTGAACGGCAATTAGCCCATAACGCTTACCATGTCGGGCAGATGGCGTATGCCGGAAAAATGATAAAAGATAAGGAGTGGTCATCTCTTAGTATCCCCAAGGGAGAGTCGGAAAAATTCCTGCAGGAGATGCTGGCAAGGCACGGGGAGTGAAATAAGTAGATGTGGAAATGGGCAGCCCAGCAGGTGTGGGCTGCCCTATTTTGGTTCGATAATTTACCAGCATTATTATGGTTTCAAGCGGGGCAGCCGATTAAAGAAATATTTTTGAACAGTCTATGTGAAAACTGTATATCTGTCCGTCTAAAAATTCGAATGATTGGTAAAACGGTGGTAAAATGGGAAGGAAGGCAAGATCAAATGTTAGGAGGATGAAGGACATGAAAAAATTGCAATTGGCGCTGCTGGCCGGTCTCCTTGTATTATCAGGATTCACCATCCAGGCAAAAGCAGCACCGCAGAATCATCCTGGCAAGCTGGCATACAAGCATGTTGAGTACTTGACTGAAGGAATTGGACCGAGGGTAGCTGGAACGGAGAATGAGGGGAAGGCGCGAACCTACATAGCCGAAGAATTGAACAAGCTTGGCTTTAAAGCTGACGTTCAGCCTTTCTCTTACACTAGAAAAAATGTTACCAAAAACTCTGCTAACATCGTGGCTTTGAAAGATTCAAAGAAAACCACCAAACAAATCATTGTCGGTGCACATTATGACTCTGCCAAAATAGGAAAAGGTGCAGACGACAATGCATCGAGCGTGGGTGTCATTCTGGAGACAGCTAAAAAGCTCCAGCACCGTAATCTTCCCTACGATGTAAAATTTATCTTTTTCGGGGCTGAGGAAGAGGGACTGCAAGGATCTTCCTACTACGCAAACAATATGAAGAATGCTGAAATAAAAAATACCATTGCAATGATCAATCTTGACAGCCTTCTTGCAGGCGATAACATCTATGTGTATGGAAGTGCGGACCAAGGGTGGATTCGGGACCTTGCTTTGAACATTGCTGGAAAAAAGAAAATCCCGCTTGAAACGAATCCAGGGCTGAACCCGGAATATCCAGCAGGTACGACTGGCGACTGGAGCGATCATGCACCATTCAAGAAAGCGGGCATTCCGATTGCCTATCTTGAAGCGACTAACTGGGAAATTGGAGACCTTGACGGTTATACCCAGACCATAGAGCATGGAGCCATCTGGCACACTGAAAACGACAATTTAACATTTTTAAATACAGCATTCCCAGGAAGGCCGCAGGAACGGCTCTATCAATTTACAACCATACTGACCGAGCTTCTGGCCGATATGAAACATGAAGTAAAATGACGTTATATGGAAGCAGGGGGTGCATCCTTTTGATGTTCCCTTTTTTTTTTGAGCAGAAAGGAGGCAAAAATTTTGAAATATAGCGTATAATGATTATTTAATTAATTATCAGGCAAGGGAGTTCATACATAATGTATCAGACTTACACTCTTAAAGAAAAAATCCGGCAAATCCTCATTTTGCTCGTACCGATCCTGGTCACACAGCTAGGCATGTTTTCAATGGTTTTTTTCAATACAATCATGTCCGGTAAATATGGTCCTTCAGATCTTGCTGGTGTGGCGATTGGCACGTCAGTCTGGAACCCGGTCTTTACTGGGTTGAGCGGAATCTTGCTTGCGGTTTCGCCGATTTGTGCTCAAAAGTATGGACAAAGAAAAGATAGGGAAGCAGCCTCTGTTCTCGCGCATGGCATCCTTTTGGCCTTGGCCCTATCCGCAATTGTCATTGCAATAGGTGCCATCCTCCTTGACCCGATCCTGAATGCAATGGATTTGCCAGCAAGTGTCCGTAAAACCGCGAAGGGCTACTTGATGGGGCTCGGAATAGGCGTCATTCCTTTGTTTATTTTTAATGTACTAAGGTCCTTTATTTATGCTCTCGGTAAAACGAGAGTTGTCATGATTATCTTGTTATCATCGCTTCCAATTAATTTTTTCCTGAATTATGTTCTTATCTTCGGACGGCTTGGATTTCCCGAGCTGGGCGGAGCTGGTGCGGGGCTTGCTACTTCGATTACATACTGGGTCATTGCGGGCTTGACTGTTTGGATTGTAAAGACGCAGCATCCATTTTCAGATTATGTTTCGATTAATTATTTTAAACGGCTCTCAATGGAGCGTGTCAAAGAAATCCTCCAAATTGGGATTCCAATGGGACTCTCTATTTTCTTTGAAACGAGTATGTTTGCCGTTGTAACCATTTTGTTAAGCAAATTCAGCATTACGACCATCGCAGCCTATCAGTCGGCGCTAAATATCGTATCGTTCCTGTACATGATTCCAATGAGCATATCAATGGCGCAGACAGTTCTTGTCGGCTATGAAGTGGGCGCCCGTCGTTATGCGGATGCCCGTACCTACAGCTGGCTTGGAATAAACCTTGCTATCATCATCGCTGTTTTCGCCGGCCTGCTTGTCGTCCTGTTCCGATACGATGTGGCTGGTTTTTACTCCAATCAGCAGGATGTGATTGAATTGACAGGGCAGTTCCTCATCTACGCACTGTTTTTCATGATTGCTGACGCAATTCAGGCAACCGCGCTTGCAGCATTGAGAGGATACAAGGACGTGAACCTGGCCTTTGTCATGACTTTAACCGCCTATTGGCTAATCTGCCTACCGGTCGGCCATGTTCTTGCCCACTTCACCGGTCTTGGAGCAAGAGGGTATTGGATTGGACTTACACTAGGCCTATTGGCAGCAGGCATCGCCTTATCTATCAGGCTAATCTATATTCAGAAAAAGAAATTCATTCCAATAGAGAATCAGGAAGGCGGCATCGCATAGCCGCTTTCCTGATTTTTTTTTATGTTCAATTCCAGTTTTGGCCATGTTTACTGATTCACAAATGCTACAGAGAAAAGAGCTGGCCTAGGTGCATCAGCAAGGGGATGAGCAGGATTCCGCTTGCAAAGGTGATGACTGCCGCGAAGATCATACCAATCGATGAAAAGGTGGCTTCCTGCTCTCCGTATTCCATCGCTTTGTTTGTTCCTGCTCCATGCGCTCCCATGCCAAGCGCAAGGCCTTTAGCTATCGGGTTTTTAATGGAAAGCCATTTGATGACCATTGGACCGACGATTCCGCCGACCACACCCGTCATGATGACAAATACAGTTGTCAGTGTCGGTAGCCCTCCGGTTTCCTTAGATACTTCTATGGCAATCGGCGTTGTGATGGACCTCGGAAGAATACTTGTGACAAAGTCATATTTAAGGTTGATTGCTTCTGCTAGGACATACGATGAAAAAATCGCGATCAATGACCCTGCTGTAATGCTAGCCAAAATTGTTGATATGTATTTCAATACAAGCTGCCGGTGCTTGTAGATTGGGACGGCAAAGGCTACAGTTGCAGGAGCAAGCATATGAGAAAGCCATTTTGCATCACCAATATATTCAGATGCGGAAATATGTACAATGGAGATAATCCCAATCAACATTGCAGGAGCAAGCAGGAGGGGATGGAAAAATGGCAGCTGCCTCTGGCTGTACAAAAACTTTGCCAGGCGGTATACGATATATGTGATGATGGTAATCAAAAATGTCATCATTGACTGTTCCTCCTCCTTCCACACATTTTTTCAGCAGTAAGGGCCGTCATTCCCATCACAATGATTGTGCTGACAGCTATTAAAATTAGAATCTCAAATCCTTTCAGGCTTAGCATATCATCATAATTGACGATGCCTACAGCCGAGGGGATAAAAAAGAGAAGCAGTTCAGCCATTAGCCAGGCCGCACCTTTCTCAACCCATTCAAGCTTGATGATGTTCAGGCAAAGCGCGATAAACAGAACCGCAAGCCCAAACATGGAAGCCGGTATGGGGAGGGGTATGATGTGCTTGAGCCCCATCCCTGCAAGCAGGAATACATGGATGAATAGCACTTGTAAAATAATCTTTCCGAGTTTCATATTCATTTCCTTTCTAAATGAAAAAAGGAGCGCAGTGCACTCCTTTTATTTCCAACTATAAAAATTAGTGCAAAACCAATGTTACGCCTAATTTTGCCATTCGTAAAATACATATTGGGAATAAAGTAAATAACAAATAGTTATGGTAAGAATGTACATTTGATCCTTGGAATCAGCACCTAATGAGGCTTTCTCGTTGTCACACCTATTGTTCCTCCTGGCCCAACGCGCCTTTACTGCTGAGAATGAAGTCAATCAAGGTTCGGGCAGCCCGAGAAAGATATCGATCCTTTTTGGTGATGACAGCGAGTCTCCACATAACTGGTGGTCGGAGTCCAAGAAAACGCAGTTCCTTATTTGGTACACGCCGGCAGATGGAGGCGGGAAGAATCGTTATTCCAAGGTTGGCAGCAGCCATTTCGGACATTAAATCCCATTGTGAACTTTGGAATAAAATTTTTGGCTCAAAACCTGCTGAAATAAAGTATTCACGTAAAATCTTGTAAAGGGCAAATTCCTCATTATAAAAAATGAATTCTTCATCTGCCAGGTCACTCATATCAATAGACTGTTTTTTGCCAAGGGGATGATCCTCATGAACAACAAGCTGCATTTCTTCCTCAAGTATTGGATAAATTCGAAATTGCTTATCATCAAGCGGGAGAACGGCGACGCCAAGCTCCATTTCACCTTCCTCGACACTTTTCACCACCCTTGCTCCGCCATATTCAGCAATATTCAGTTTGATGTTGGGATAATGGTGATGGAATTTGGCCATCACCTTGGGAAACAGAAGGCTACCGATAAACGGAGGAAGACCGATATGGACCTCACCTCTTTTCAATTCTGACAAATCGTTCAGAGTGGTGGTCATTTCCTCGAGGAGGACACCCATTCTGAGGGCATAATCAAGCACAACCTCGCCTGCATCTGTCAATTCGCTCGTCTTATTGGTACGGATCAGCAAAGTCGTCCCAAGCTCTTCTTCCAGTCCTTTAATGGCTTTGCTCAAGGCAGGCTGAGATATATGAAGCACTTCAGATGCTTTTGTAATGCTTTTTTGCTTAGCCGCTTCGGCAAAAAAACGCAGTTGTCTAAATTCCATTGTGGTCATCCTTTTAGTTAGGTTTCTTTAAGTTTTTCCAAATAAAAAACACCCGTCAATTGTAACATGACAAGGTGTTCGTTTTTTTCAGTCTTCTTATCTTTTTTTACCAAAGCCCAGGCTTGACCACCATAAACCATAGCATGGCAACCAAAAGGGCTATATATATCCAGGTTGAGCGTGTCAGCTTACTGATCAGTTTGTTTTTGTCCTGATAGGGATCACTGAATTTTTTTAGTTTGGGTGAAAAAGCGCTGGCCAGGAAAAAAATTGATGCGAACATAATAAAGAGCGTCATCGCAATCCACGGTGTCTGCCATGACCATGGGCCGAGATAAATAAGGAGCACACCTGTGCCAACAAGCACGTGCCCGGCATGTTTGGTAAGACGGACGGCAAATCGAAAGATTCCGAGGAAGGCTTCAGTCTCATCAGGCCCGGCAGAACGGAGCCTGCCGGCAATGTTCAGCAGGATAAAAAAGGGCCCGATGGAGACAATGACACTTACTACATGAATATACACAAGCAGTTGGTACAAAACGTTCATTATATAGAAACTACTCGTTTACAGGGCTGAATTCATGAACCCAGACTCTCATTTGCGGCAGCCAAGGCATGCCTGGGTGGTAGGAAAGAATGGATTGTTTATAGTCCTCAACTGATTCAAAGCCCTCTGTTCGGGCGTGTTCATCTGTCAGTTCTCCAAGTGCTTGTGAATATACTTTATCCACACGGAACTTTTTATCCTTGAGCTCCATGATTTCTCCCACATCAGCATAACGTCCATTACGGCGTGTAGCGGTTTTTTTTCCTTCAATCACCTTTTCGACATCCTCCGGTACTGTAACAAGACGCTCAATTGTACATGTTTTTGGCGGAAGACTGTTTTGGTCTTGATGGTTCGTCATAAAAACATCCCCTTTTCTTCTATTAACACTACTTTAATGTAACATAATTAGTTTCTTATATAAAAATATGAGCCTTCGTATTTCTAAAAAACAGAAATTTGTTAAAACAGAAACTCAAAATCCTTTTTGAAAAATAATTTAGCATGTATGCTATAGAAGGGAATTAGTGAAACGATTTGTGAAAATCTGTTAAGTATAGAAACTGATTTTAAGTTATTGATCAGAAGTGACAGTGCTTAAGTGTTTTTTTAATACGAGAAGAGGATTGACATCGATGGATGACTTGATTCATAAAAAAATTAGCGGGACAGTATTCAGCTGGAATCTGGATACAGGGGAGCTGAATTACGAGGGTGCTCATGCCACATTATTCTGGGTAGAGACCACGTTAAAAAGTATTTTTGAAACGCTTGAAGAACTGACAGGCTCTGATGAAATTAAAGTTGTCATGCAGACAGCGGGATTCTGGACTGGAAAGATTGTCGGCGAGGACATCTACTCAAAGGAACAGATCGAAGAAATCATAAGGGATCTCCCCCGGACTTACCAGGTTGCGGGGTGGGGGAAAATCAGCATCGACTCCCTTTCCGTCGAAGAGAAAATCATCCGCTTGAAGCTTGAAAATACATGGGAGGTACGTCTTGTACTCGAACAGGCAAAAGATGATCCAATAGCAGAACGACAAAATCCTCTTCTTTGTTCCTTTCGAACGCCGAAGAGGATTTTTATTGTAAGGAAAGGGAAATTGCATAATAGAGGTATAGACAGGAGGAGAGAAGTTGGAAGCAGAAGCATGTAAAAAATGTGGTTATACAGAATTTAAAAAAGGAAAGCTAGGCAATGGATATGTTAACTTGATGCCAATCAATTCATTCTTCAGCAGTGGATCTCCGATGATTGTTACCTTCTGTGGTCATTGTGGGGAAGTGTCGTCTGTCAGCGTAGAAAAACCCAGGAAATTTTGATACATATTTCTCGCCTGCCAAGGGATAATTTCAATATCGAATGGGGAAACTCCAAGAAAGTCCATAAAGGGGGAGTACCTGTGAGAAAGTTTTTTATTCTGTTTACTATATTGCTGGCAATTTCATTTCCATCGCTTGCTTTGGCAGAAAAAAAGATCCCAATACTGATCTACCATTCCATTGCGGAATATAACAATGTTGGCAGTAAAGAGCTGTTCGTGACACCCGCCAATTTCGAAAAACAAATGGGGTATTTAAAAGAGAAAGGATTTACTTTGCTTACATTTGAGCAGTGGAACGAGTTAGGCAGGGTTGAGAAACCCATCTTTATCACTTTCGACGATGGATATAAAAACAATCTGAACGTCTATCGAATCTTTCAGAAGATCTCTGACAGTCGTTTTCGTCCGGCTGCGACCTTGTTTGTCATTTCTGATTTTATTGGGAGGCAGAACAGACTGTCGCGAGAGGAATTGAAGAGGTTGGGCGATTCCGGCTATTTTTCGATTCAGTCTCATACTGCAACACATACTGATTTGACGAAAGAAAAAAATTTCCAGCATGAACTGAAAGAAAGTAAAGAAGTAATACAAAATATTACTGGAAAGCCGGTCATTGCATTGAGCTATCCTTATGGAACCTTTAACAAAAAGGTTGTGAATGAAACAAAAAAGTATTACAAGTTTGGTCTCACCACTACTCCGAGCGCTTACATTCCGAAAGGTGCCAAAGATGAAAAGTACTATCTCCCACGGCTTTATGTCAAATACTCGACCAGTCTTGAAGACTTTGGCAGGCTAGTCGAAGGGGTTAACAGATAAAGGCAATGCTTAGTGAGAAATAAAGGGCTTGGGAGGTCCGCTTATTGGGTTCTTAGTAAAAAAAACAATATACCTACAATAACATTTGCACGTTTCTATATATATAATCTTTAAATTTCTGCAATTCCTTTTTGTCAAAATCAATGGAGTCATATCCACTTATCACTTTTTGAATAGTTGAGTTCAAGTCTTTTGGAAGAGATGATAACCCCCAATTACCAGCTTCTTGTTTAGATGAGATTATACCTTCTTTAAGATACCAATAGACTCTAATTAAGTTCAATGTACAATAAATAGGATTCCGCTCAATATCTTCCAAACAATCTTCAAAATCACACATAATAGACGTTATATAATCCGAACGTGGGATTGAAGGAAATACATTATTTATTGGACTTCCTTCTAAACATATCCCTCGATGCTTTGTGATCGTAATATGTGCCGCTAGATCAGCGTCTTGAATCTGTTTGTCATTTATATATAGAGATGTACCGTTTGATAAATCCTTTTCATAACGTTCCCTCCAATTTTCACTATAATGAAAATCAAATAGAGACGGATGCTTCCAATCCTCCAACTGTTCTCCGTTCATGAAACTGATCTCCACAGGAAATGGGTTATTTGAATTTATCAAAAAAAACTGTGCTAATTCTACTTTGATATTAATAGCTAGCAAACTGTTAGTAACTACTAACACATCTATATCACTACTTTTAGGATTAAATCCTCCCATAGCCAAAGAACCGTGAATATAAAATCCAATGAATTTTTCACTGATCATTTCTTTAGTTCCATCCAACAAGTAAAACATAAAGTCTTTTATTTCTGATGAGCAAGAACTCCAATCACAAATCACGATATAACCCCCTTTTTTAACTTCGCATTTACTTAATTACCTGATTGACAATTGATTAAGAGGATACATCTTATAAATGAAAAGAAGCATGTAAAGTGAGAATAAACCGGCTGCCTACACAATTGCGAGCTCCCGATTTATTCGAAAATTACCAAACTATAACTCTATGGGTTAATGTACAGCGTACCCAGTCCTTATTTGCTCCGGATTTGTTTATTGTTCAGGCCATTTGGGTGAAGCCTGGCCATCATGAATTCATCAACGTACTCTCCGTTTGAAACTATGCTCGCAGACATTTTCCCTTCAGCTTTAAATCCGCACCTTTCATATAGAGCTTTAGCCCGTGGATTTGTGGCAAGCACACCCAGTTCAAGGCGTTCAAGCATCAGCCAATTATCGGCAAGGTCAATCACTTTTGTTAAGAGAGCCTGTCCAACACCCTGGCCATGGTAGCCGCTATCTACCCCAATGTACAAGCTTCCGGAATGGGCCTTTCGTCTTTTTCCAACGGTAAGGCCAAGAAACCCAATGACTTTATCTTCCGTTACTGCCACAAATTCATGCTGGTTCTCATCAAGACTCCGCAGGCGGTTTTCAACCGAGTCGAGCCTCATGCTCGGGATAAATCCCATGTAAGGCAAGACCTCTTCCTGTGTATAAATTCGATGAAGGTCCCGTGCGTCTTTCGGTTCAACAGCGCGAATAGTGAATTTCAAATTTCATTCCCCCTAAATAGTGCAGTATCGACATTTGAAGCAGATTAAATAATTTCGGTAAGCTGTACAGATTTCCCTCTTTTCATGTTTAAAAAAGGAATTTCAGTCTTATAAAAAGAAAATACTGAATATTGTTGAAATGATAGACAATAGCTTTTCACTACAAACAAGGAGGAAATGTATTGAAGACGATTGTTTCTTTTTTTAACAGGATTATGCAACGTTGCTTGCCTGATCCGTTTATCTTTGTCATTTTGCTTACACTTGTTGTCCTTGGCCTTGGTGTCATTTTGACCAATAACAGCCCTTACGGAATGGTTCAGGATTGGGGGACCGGGTTTTGGAGTTTGCTGTCATTTACAATGCAAATGATACTGGTACTAGTTACGGGCCATGTTCTGGCAAGCTCAGCGCTATTTAAGAAAGGGTTAGGATTTCTTGCATCCCTGGCTAAATCGCCAGGTCAGGCAATTGTCTACGTGACATTCGTTTCACTGATTGCGAGCTTGATTAACTGGGGATTTGGGCTTGTTATCGGCGCATTGTATGCGAAAGAGCTGGCAAAAAAAGTGAAAAATACCGACTACAGGCTTCTGATTGCCAGCGCCTACACTGGATTTGTTGTTTGGCATGGCGGCATTTCGGGCTCGATTCCGCTTACAATCGCAACGAAAGGCCATTTCTCTGAAAATATCATTGGAGTCATTCCTACGAGTGAAACGATTTTTTCAACCTTCAACATGGCAATTGTCGCAGCGCTTGTTATTGTCCTGCCGCTTGTCAACCGTTTAATGATGCCGCCTGAAGGGGAAGAATTCACGGTCGATCCGCTCCTTTTGGAGGATAAAGTACAGGCAGCCGCTCTGGAAGCGGGGAGCCTAACGCCAGCTGAGCGGCTCGAAAACAGCAAACTTGTTTCCCTGGTAATTGGTGTACTTGGTTTAGCATTCTTATTTTATTATTTTACCAAAAATGGTTTTTTGCTGAACCTTGATATCGTCAACTTCCTGTTCCTTTTCCTTGGGATCCTGTTCCATGCGACACCAAAAAATTTCCTCGCAGCTGTACAAAATGCGGTACAAGGAGCAAGCGGGATTATCATCCAGTTCCCGTTTTATGCTGGTATTATGGGAATGATGACCGCTTCAGGGCTTGCTGCGGTTATATCCGAATGGTTCGTTTCTATTTCAAATGTACAAACATTTCCATTCTTGACCTTTATCTCGGCAGGAATCATCAACTTTTTTGTCCCTTCTGGCGGCGGGCAGTGGGCAGTCCAGGCGCCAGTTGTACTTGAAGCGGCAAAAGCCATGGATGTACCCTTTCCGAAAGCGGCGATGGCTGTTGCTTGGGGAGATGCGTGGACCAACCTCATCCAGCCATTTTGGGCGCTTCCCGCTCTCGCCATTGCCGGCCTGAAGGCCCGGGACATCATGGGTTACTGTGTATTGGCTCTGATTGTAAGCGGCTTTATTATATCTTTGGGATTTTTATTCTTGTAGAAAGAGAGTGCAGCCTTTTTATCAAAATGGCTGCACTTTTTTTTATTTATACAACAGTTGGACTTTCTATAGCTGTTATCTTCACTTCAGGATCGGGCACTTTGATCAGAATGATCAGGCCGATGACGAAGAGGATGATGAGGCTGAAGACACCGCTGCTTGAATTGCCCGTTACTTGGGCCGTCACTGCAACGAGCAGTGGCCCCATGATTGAAGCAAATTTACCAAAAATATTATAAAAACCGAAGAACTCGTTGGAATTTTCTTTTGGGACAAGTTTGGCAAAATAGGAGCGGCTGAGTGCCTGGATTCCGCCTTGTGACGAGGCGACAAGCATGGCAAGGATCCAGAAATCAAAAGTTGTTTCCAGGAAATAGGCGTAAAGGCAAACCGCCATATACACACAAATGCCGGTATAGAGCATCTTTTTACCGGAAAACCGTTCAGCAAGCCTACCGTAAAGAATAGCGAAGGGAGCAGCGACTACCTGGGTCACAAACAGGATAACAAGCAGATTCGTAGAGCTGATCCCAAGATCTGATCCATAGGCAGTCGACATTGTGATAATGGTGCCGACTCCGTCAATATAAAAGAAATAGGCAAGAAGGAATAAAAACAAGGCCCTGTATTTCCTGACTTCCTTGAGCGTTTTACCAAGCCGTTTAAAGCTGTTGAGAACAGGTTTCGGTTCACGTTCAATAAAATAGCGTTGCTGCACGTTTTTTAACATAGGCAGTGTAAATATCCCCCACCATGCGGCGGTAATCAGGAAGGCAATCTGGCTAGCAGCTGCCGTTGAGATTGGCAGCTTGCCTGCCTGAGCAAAAACAATGATGCCGATACTGACAAGAAAAGGGATTGTGCTGCCAATATAGCCAAGTGAGAAGCCGCGTGAAGAAACGGAATCCATTCTTTTGTCTGTCGTGACATCAACAAGAAAAGCATCGTAAAAAACATTCGATCCGGAGGAGCCGAGTACGGTAAAGGTATAGACGACGAGCAGGAGGAGCCATTGTTCATTTGGTATAAAGGCAAGAAGTACGGTTGAGATGACACCAAGCAGGACAAAGAAGCGGAAAAAGCGTTTTTTATTGTGCTCATAATCGGCAATTGTGCCAAGCACCGGTCCCAGCATGGCCAATATGAACGTGGCGATGGCAATGGTGTAGCCGAGATAGGCAGTCGAGTTGGCGGCACTGATTCCAGCTTCGGTTGCCGAGGCCTTGTAAAACAGCGGAAATATCGCAGTTGATATAATAATGGAATAGGCAGAATTTCCCCAATCATAGAACATCCAGCTGCTTTCCTCTTTCGTAAAGCGTTTCATCCCCAATCTCCCCATTCTTATTTAATTGGACTCTAGAAATTCTTCACGCACCTTGCCGTCTGTTTTCCCCAGGTCAAGCCCAAGCAGCCTCGCAAAGGTAGGGCCTTCATCGACAAGGTGCATGGTTGGAACTTCGATATATGGAGGAATCCCTTTTCCTGAAAGAATCAGCACCGTTTCGTAATCATCTTTGTTTGGTGAGTAACCATGGGAAGCAAAAGTATAGCGTTTCGCCCGGACATCTTCTTTGCTGATTGTATCGATCAAGCATCCTTCAAACCCCTCAGTAAAATAAAAGCCAAGGCCCGCTTCGAGCATGAAGGCTGCGTGTGAATCAGCGCCTTTTTCGCCCGCTTCGGCGCCAGTCAGGATTTTTTCAATGCCATTCCTCTTTTCCTTTGCCAAATCACTTAGGCGCTTATGAACGAGCTTAAGGATATTTTCATTGTCATCCTTTATGTAAATATATGCCGAGCCATCACAGCTTTTGCAGTATGCCTGCCAAGCCGTGATTTTTCCTTTGCTATTGACGGTGATAAGGCCTAGTTCACGCAAGAGAACGTTAGGTTTGACTGCTTTAGTTTCATCGAGTGCGCTGTGGTCGCCGAGAACTGCAATCGTGGTCTTGCTTTCAAGTCCGCTTTCCCTAAGAACGGTCAGTATCCTGCCAAGCCGCTTGTCATGCCTGCGGAGGGCAGACATCGCCTCTTCTGAGGAAAAGCCGTGATAGTGGCGCTGCGTGTCGAGGTCGGTGAAATGGACGAGCAAAAGGTTCGGTTTTTTTGTCTTAATCGTATGGACGGCGGATTCGAGTACAAAGTCATCAAGCTGAGGCTGTGCGAGACCTTTTCGCAAGTGGCCGAACCTGCGGTCTAGTTCCAGCTGGTAACGGAAGCTCCCGTTCCGGAGTGAAACGGCAATTTGGCTGTGCCACCGCCGGTTTGCGAATATCTCAGGCATATGGAAATCAATGTTTGCTTTCGCCGTAACAGGCCAGAGCAGCGCGGCGGTTGTCATCCCGGCAGCTCTCGCTTCATCGTAAAGCGTTGTCCCTTTGATATGGCTGCGATGCCAATACCAATCAGGCGAGGTCCGTCCAGGCTGGAGCAAAGTGTTGCTGGTAATGCCGTGGCGGTTTGGATAATTACCGGTTACGATCGTTGCGTGGCAAGGATATGTAAGGGATGGATAAATCGTCTTGACAGATCTGCAAAATGAACCTTTTTCAAGCAAGAACCGAAAGTGAGGCAGATCTTCAAGCATAGGAAAATCAAGTGCAGACAAACAATCAAATGAAATGACAATCAAATACTTGGTATAACTTTCCATAATAAATCCTCCATATAAAGGAATGTCTGTAATCAATATAACAGGAAATCAGAAAATATAGAGGATTTTGAAACATAATTATCGAAAGTTTACAAAGAATATTTTCTTTTATATGGAAAAATAATGTGAAAGGGGCTGATTAAGCTTTAATTGCTGGTGATGAGCCGCATAGTGAACCAATAAAAAAGGATATTTGATCGATATTACCTTACTTTCTGGACTAACTTTGTTTCTCTTAAACACAACAGCATATTCAATGAAGGATTTCTTCCTCCCAAAAGCGAAATGACACGGATGGGGGATGCATTTTGATAAAAGGAGCGGCTGCCGGTCTAGTTTCCGGTGTTTTTCTCGGTCTTTTTTTAAAAGTAATAGAATTCTCTACTTCAGAGAAAGTATACACACTTCTTTTAAATGTTGACTATGTGCCAGTTCTGAAACGTTATCAGTTTTCCGAACTGGTTGAGTTTGTCTTGCACCTCATAGTGTCAGTTGTGTTGGGAATAGGTGTATCTTTCGTTTTAAGAATTAAAAGTTAGTCACCGGCACAGGATATCGTTTTTACTACTAGAATCAGCTTGCTTATCGGTACCCTGCTGTACCCGACAACAGCCCTTTCCGATCGAACGCCTGATATATGGGGTGGAGGATCCTTTTTACTTTGGCTCGTGGGGCATTATGTACTCGGATATTTATTAAAGGCTATGTTTTAAATGAATTTTTGGGGTGAGTTTATGGAAAATAAAAAAAAAATAAAGGTGTAGGACTGGGAATTGTGTTTGGTACTGGTTTAGGTATAGTGTTTGGAAGTATATTAAACGAAATTGCTTGGGGAATTATTATTGGAACTTGTGCAGGATTAATAGTTGGTTCTATATATGATATAAATAATAAAAAGGTTACGAATAAGATTCATAAAAAGCGTTAAGGGAAGGCAAAATGGCTTTCCTTAAAATTTATATATTTTCAACATTGTTTTAAAACATAGCCTTATTAAAAAGGGGAAAAACATGATGAATAGCGGTAAATTATTGTTAATAGATAAAAAAGACGGCTTCGGGGCAACTTTTTCCCACTTGGTCTCTATGATGGATTATACTCGCTTTACAACGCTCCGGGCGGTGGAAGGCCTTACGATTGAGGAATTGGATTATCGCCTTCATGAGGAAGCAAATTCAATTGGCATGCTGCTTGGCCATATGGGTGCTGTAGAACGTTGGTATCAAATTTTCACTTTTGAAAAGCGCGAACCTAATGAAAAAGAGGAAAAGGAGATCGGACCAGGCATCTCCCTTGGTGAAGACGCAAGAGTACGATATTCAGGAAAGCCGCTTGAATTTTATCTCGAAAGTTTGGCGGAGATCCGCAAAGACACTTATGCAATGTTCCAAACTCTTCCTGACGAATGGCTGTTAGATCAAGCGGCTTTCTGGGGTGGGGATCCTGCCAACAACTATTTTAAATGGTTCCATGTCCTCGAGGACGAACTAAGCCACCGCGGGCAAATCCGCTTGATCAAAAAATACAGCAGGATTGGTGCTGCAGGAAAATAAGATTATCCTTTACAACCAATTTGGACAGCCTTATACATAGATCACTTTAATTAAGGGTAAAATGTGATAAACGCGCAAAGGAGGCCGTCATGAATCTTGACATTGCCCATATTTTGCTTTCCTTTTTGCCCATTTTCATCATTCTTGCTTTAGTAGCCGGTTATTTTCTTTATAGCAGAGGCCAAAACCGTAACAGGGGCTGATTTCTTCAGAAAAAGGCAACGCACAGTCGTTGTCTTTTTTACGTCTTCGAAAGCTGCTTCTGAACGAAATGAAAGACCCTTATATTCACCCAATAGACACCGACATATACTGGAAAAGAATAGAGAAGTCTCCATTCATGGTATGTAAACAGGCCGTACTTGGCAGAAAGTGCCTCAAGCCCTGTTGTAAACAGCGCAAACAAAACGATATAGAACCACTTTTTCCAGCCTGATGACCTCGAGGAAGAGATAGGCTGTTACAGGGTAATGAACGAGAAACAAAATAAAATCAAAATACTCGTACAGTTCAGCATCGTTTGTATCATACCAGTCGAGGGGCCAATGTAAAATCAGCCGTTACGGCCAGGAAAAAGTTCAGTGTGAAGATTACTGTCGTTTCAATAATGGCGAGGCGGCGGGGCATGTATATGGCGATAAGAAGGGTGAGTAATCCCGTGATCAGGATGAACACTTCATTGCTGTCCATTTTCACAGGTTCGTGAAGAATATGGCAAAGGATCATATCCGGCTCCTTTCATAAAGAAGAAGTAACCGAAAGGCACGGGCGAAGGCATGGACAGCGAGGGGTGATTGCCAACAAACGGGCGAAAGAATAGAGGACATTCCAAGTTCTGAATTCCAGGCCATTGAATTCATGAAAAGCTCAAAGCTGGCGAGAGAATGGCTAAAAAGACAGCCGAGAGAATTTTCATAACGATAGGGATTCGTTTACCCTGCAATATGACTGCCAAAAGAATGGCAGCTGGAGAGAAAATGAGCGTGCACACTGCACAATTAATCAGCAGTTTTGAAATATTTTCAGACATCCCAAACAACCCAAGATTAAATCCGAGAATGGTAAAAGAATAGTGATTGATACTGATTGCGAAAAACCATAGAGCAAGTTTTTCGACAGGATCGAGCATGGTAGTATTAAGCCGTTTCCATACAAGAATTCCACAAGTACAACCAGGGTTAAAATGGCCATATTAAACCCCCGTTCCTCTTTTTCAAGGTTTAATCATAATCATTCGGTTATACCTTTAAAATCTTTTTTGCATGCAAGGCTATGGGCAAGAAGAAAAATGACAAAATATATTGGGATTCCATAATAATATTCCCACCGGACAGCGACATATAAGCCAAGCTTGGCAAATACCGGTTCGAAGACAACCGCACTGATCAGTGAAAAAAACAACGCTTTTAAATAAGGGTTTATGTGAGGTTTAAATTGAATCAAGGTCATCACCATAATGGGGAAGGCCCCGAAGTCCCAAGGGAAATAGTAGGTGTGCAGGTCGGGCAAAGGCGTATACATATAGAACCACAGTCCAAAAGTGATACCGATAGAGTCAAGAATGGATGTGACCAAATAGACAAAAAACCCAGCGAGCAGCAGCCGATACGTACTGTCTTTTTTCCGCAGGAGAAACCAGATCAGCCAGGGGAGGACAAGGATGGCAATATTCAGCCACCATCTCCATGTTAAAAATATGTCATCCTTCCAGATTTCCATATAGTCCTCATTTAGTTTTCTCATATTTACGTTAAGCTCTGACAGCTTGTTATATACATGATGCGCCAATTTGCTCACAGCCATTTCCTATGAAGTCACTTAATAATATGGGTAAGAACCTTTCAATTTATTATAGTGCCCAATAAAAAAAGAACGGCTGACCGTCCTTTTAAAATTTATTGAGTTTTTTCAAGTTTCCACTTGAGCATGTCTCCGTCTTTGTGTGTATACTCCATAAAGCATTTATTAAGGACTTTAATGGAAGGGAGGTTATCCTGGAGGCACTCGGCCGTCACCTTATCCACTTCCCCGGTTGCGAAAGCCCAGTCAATCAGAGATTTTACTGACTCAGTGGCATATCCTTTTCCTCTGAAGAGAGGAATGATCCCATAGCCAATCTCCACTGTGCGGGCGGCATCTGGTTTTCCTTTAAATCCGATATCGCCGGCAAGATTGCCGCTTTCATTCTCTATCACCAGCCAAACTCCCCAACCATAGAGGTCAGGATTGTTTTCAAGCTTTTTTAAGTAGGAAAAGATATGTTTGCCCAATTCATTTCCTTCAGCATATCGACTGACAGATTCAGGTGTGGAGGGTACAAGTGTGAGACGTTTTGTTTCGATTTTCATGTCCGCTTTTCACCTCTCTCATAATAAGGAGGGAAGCGTTATTATTGCTCCCCGTGAATGCTATAATGTTGTTTTTCTATTTGGGCTTCCCCGTTTGAAGGACTGAACATTTGCAGCACGACGACTCCGGCAACAATCAAACCAATGCCGACCAAGCTCCCGAAAGTCACTTTTTCTTTCCAGATTAGGACAGAAATCAAAACAGTGGCAACAGTCCCAAGTCCTGACCAAATCGCGTATGCAATGTTCAGCGGGATGGTTTTAAATGAAAGCGATAAAAAGAAAAAGGACGTCAAAAAGAATACCATGACGCCAACAGCCGGCCAAAATTTCGAAAAACCTTCTGATGCTTTCAATAGGGAGGTTCCGATGAGCTCGGCAACAATGGCAAGCGCCAAATAAAGATAAGACATTATAAAACCCCTCAAAAGTTGTTTGAATTTCCAATGGTGCTGGATTGACATATAACAGTATTCGCGATGGAAGAGGGGAATTCCTCTAACAAAAAATATTCTTCAATTTTTGGAAAACAAACGGGATAAACAGAAAAAATTAAACAGCAGATTGAGGTAAACATATCACATAAACCGGAAAATAAAATGCAGTAACAGGCAAATAAAATACACGACAGTGCCAGGATCATGCCTCAGTGCAAAAACATGAAAGTTAACATGCCGACATTCACCTGAAAGATATTAGAAAAAGCTTTTCCTTAATGGGAAATGTCGTAAACTAATTATATAAACCTAAAACAGAATGCCCCGCGAATGAACAACTACTCGGGGCATTCTCACTGAATAACAAAAAATTGAAAGGTTTATTCCACCCTTTTAAACCCAAATTTCTCGAGTATCTTTAACGATTCCTCGCTTTTTAGGTAATCATAGAATAATGCAGCTTCTTTTTGATGCGTGCTGGTTTTGACGACCCCTACAGGATAAATGATGGGTTGGTGGTATTCTTTCTTCGCAGTTGCCACCATCTCAACTTTTGATGAGACCTGTGCATCTGTTTTATAAACTATACCGGCATCAACATTGTTTGTTTCCACATATGTAAGCACTTGACGGACATCTTTGGCGGGGATGACCTTCTCCTCTAGTTTTCCCCATATGTTTAAATATTCCAGGGTCTCTTTGGCATATTGTCCCGCAGGAACAGACTCTGGCGTACCAATAGCAATTCTTTTCGCTTTAACTAGGTCATCGAATGTTTTGATTCCGCTATTCGATTTCTTTGGTACCACAAGGACGAGTTCATTTTCCACTAAATTGACGGCTTTATCCTTCTCGATCCGTCCTTCTTTCTTCAATACCTCAAATTTGTCCTCGGCAGCTGAAAAGAAGAGATCGACAGGGGCACCTTGGGAGATTTGCTGCTGAAGCCCCCCAGAGCCTCCATAGTTGAAATTGACTTTAATATTAGGGTTATCTGTCTCAAAGTTTGAATTGATTTCGTTAAGCGCATCCTGCAGGCTAGCTGCTGCTGAGACTGTTAGCTCTACTTTTTCTTTATCCTGCTTTTTAGATTTGTCGGTATTTTCATTATCTGAGCATCCTGCCACTAAGAATACAAGCAGCATCGCAATGAAAATAGTAAGCCCCATTTTTTTCAATATTATTCTTCCTTTCTACTTTTTATAACTAATTATATCTATTATAACTAATTATAATCTATTATAACTAATTATAATCTATTATAACTAATTATAATTTGATGAAATATAATATACGTCACAATCAAAAAATTAATAAATATACTTTCTCCAAAGGTTTCAGTAAAATACTAGGTGGAGGGATGTAAATGCCAAAAGAGCTATCCTACACAATTGAAGAAGTCTCACAGCTTTTAAAGGTATCGAAACTTACTCTATATGATCTTGTGAAAAAAGGGGAACTGCCTGTTTTCCGTGTTGGAAGGCAGATGAGGATAGATGCAAATGATCTTGATACATTCATTCATCGCGAGAAGAGAACCGATAGCACAAAATTCCAGCCGCCGGTGAGAGAGTTGAATAAAAACAGAATAAAAGATTCAGCAGTCATTGTCATCAGCGGGCAGGATTTTGTCCTGGATATTCTCGGTAAATATGTTGAGAAAAGAACTTCTTTTAAAACATTACGCTCCTATACAGGCAGCTTAAATGGTTTAATTTCGATGTACAACGAAGAATGCGACATTGTAAGTTTGCATATGTTTGACGGTGACACGGGTGAATACAATCTCCCATACACAAAAAAAATCCTTGTGGGCTATCCGTATGTTCTGCTAAACCTTCTGTCGAGGAAGGCTGGATTGTATGTGAAAAAGGGAAACCCTTTTAACCTCACATCCTGGGGAGACTTAAACCAAGATGGGATTACAATCGTCAATAGGGAAAAAGGGTCGGGGGCACGTATCCTTCTTGATGAACAACTCAGGCTAAACGAAATTTCGGCCAGAAATATCAAGGGCTATGATCATGAGGAGACCAACCATTTAAGCGTTGCTTCAGCAGTTGCCAGCGGACATGCAGATGTCGGAGTGGGAATAGAGAAAGTGGCTAAAATGGCGGGTATTGATTTTGTTCCATTAATCACCGAGAGGTACGATCTAGTCATCTTGAAAAGCGCGAAAACCGAACACCTTATCAGCGTTGTAAAAAAAATCTTGTCTTCAAGCGAGTTTCAGTCCGAAGTTCACTCATTAGGAGATTACGATATATTGAATACAGGAACCGTTTATTATGATAGCTTTTAAGCCAAAGGCCGCTGATTTTTTAAGCGGCTTTTATTTTTTGCCTAATGCTTTAGCCGGATGAATAAAATAAATAAACCAGGAAATGACCAAAGTTTCTAACCGAGTGATTCGTTCAGCAAGACCAAATTTACTCTAGTAGATTTTGAATGATTGACTATTATGAACCCCGCCCTTATTATGAGTAGGAAATATATTACTTTATAGGGAATTCATATACTAGTATTCCTTCGAATATAGTATTTTGTAAATGTTTTTTTACTATTCTATTCTAAAATAATAATTTAGTTTTAAGGTTTTCAATTTTAGCAAAGCGAGGTAACGTTCATGAATAATCGTTGGAATAAAATCATATATAAATGTTGGTCTCCTTTATATGATCGTATCTTTAATACAGGGCAATTTTTAAAGGCAAGGCAGAAAATGTTCAAAGAAATAGAGTTTAAAAAAGGAAGCAAGATTCTTTTCGTCGGTGTTGGAACTGGGGCAGACCTTTCATTTTTCTTGAATAAAGGTTACGAAATTACGGGTATCGATATTTCCCGAGATATGTTGGAGATTGCCAAGGCAAAGTATGATGATAAAGATATCTCTTTAATAGAAATGGACGCACAAAATATGAAGTTTGAATCTGAAAGCTTCGATTATATTTTTGGGGATTTAATTTTGAGCGTCGTACCGGACCCAACCCTAACAATGAAGGAAATGGTCCGCGTATTGAAAAGAGGAGGAAATGTGTATATCCTTGATAAATTCATTCCAAAAAATAAAGAGATCCGTACGGGACAAAAACTGCTTCGTCCTATGATTAAGTGGCTTGGAACAGACATAGGTTTGGATTTTTACCAAATACAACATTATGTTAAAGAAGAGAGCAAGGTTTTGATAGATGAAGAGATTATGATGCATGGACTATATAGGAAAATCGTTTGTGAAAAAACAGCAAAATCCAACCAGTTAGATTAAAAATCCATTTATGGGGTATTTATTAAATGAAGGTAAATTTAGGGTAAAATGTATTGCGAACCAATAATAAAATTGTTATACTAACGAATATGAATATTCTGAAAATATGAATAGAAAGAGGGGGTATTGTTGAGCCTGTACTACAAATTAAGGTCTAAAGTTGCGATAGGCTGGTCAAAATATTTTCCGAAGTCTTATAAAAAATTCACATTAAGTAATACAAGAGTCTGGGAAGGTCCTATAAATAACTCTTTGCAAAAACCTTTAAGTCAATGCAGGGTCGCCTTGCTTACAAGCGCTGGTGTCCATTTACAAAATGATGCGCCATTTAATGTGGAAACATTGGACGGGGATCACAGCTACAGAATCATCCCTCCAGATACACAGCACAGTGAGCTAAAAGCTACACATATTTATTATGATACCAAGCATGCAAATATCGATATATCTATTGTCTTTCCATTAGAACAATTGAAAGAGTTAGAAGGTCATTCTATTCATGCTGTTTCTAACTGTAACTTTGGTTTAAATGGGGGAACCCTCAATCATGAACCTCACGAAAAAATCACCGCCCCAAAAGTAGCAGATATCCTTAAAAAGGATAGGGTTGATATTGCCTTCCTCGTTCCTGGCTGAGGCGAATGCCATAATGTACTCGCGCTGTATGCACGAGCCTTAGAGTTGGAAGGTATAGTCACGGTAATGGTCACACTTTTGCCTGAGGTTACAGCAAAGGCTAATGTTCCCAGATCATTGCATGTTCCATTCAGACTAGGAAGACCGCTAGGGGAACCTTTTGACTTCGAGACAAGAAAAAAGGTTGTCAAGAAACTATTGGATGTTGCTGCCATGCCATCAGGATCTCATGAAAAATATGCGGAAGCTACAGGAAGTGATAATCATTAATAACTTTGATGTCATCGTGATTGGAGCCGGTCAAGCTGGCTTAGCAATGAGTTACTATTTAAGCAGAAAGAATATTAGCCATATTGTCTTGGATGCCCATAATCAAATTGGCGATTCGTGGAGGACAAGATATGATTCACTCGTTTTATTCACACCGCGTTCTTACAGCTCCCTCCCGGGGATGAAGCTGGCAGGAAACCAGGAAACTTATCCCACCAAAGATGAAGTGGCAGACTACCTCCTAGAGTATGCCCGACAATTCAAACTCCCTCATCAGATGAATACAAAAGTGATTTTAATAGAAGAAGCTCCATTAAAGAAAAAAGTCGTAACCAATAAAGGCGTTTACAAGGCAGATTCTGTTGTCATAGCAACCGGCCCTTTTCAAACTCCTTTTACTCATGGATTTTCAACTAAATTGAGTGAAGAAGTCTACCAGGTACACTCGGCTGATTATAAGAACCCGAGTGAATTGCAAAAAGGAACAACTCTCATAGTAGGCGCGGGCAATTCAGGCTTGCAGATTGCGGCTGAAATTGCAGACAGAAAGGCAGTCTTTGTTTCTGTTGGAAAAAAGCCAAAAATAATCCCAAAAAGAATACTGAATAAAAGCCTATTCTGGTGGTTTGAAAAGTTGAGAATTTCGCAATTGACGGTTGATTCTAAACTGGGTCAAATCATCAAGAAAAATGACCCGATTATAGGGCGGGAATCGAAAAAATATATCAAAAGTGGCAAAATCCTTCTAAAAGACCGAGTAGTCGATGCTAATGGGACAACCGTTTACTTTGCGGATCAGCAGCAGTTAGAAGTTGATAATATTATTTGGTGTACAGGCTTTAAGTTCAATTATAGCTGGATCAAACTAAAGGGTGCCCTAAATGAAACAAGTGAACCTATTCAAACACGTGGAGTCAGCCCACACAAAGGTTTATATTTCCTCGGTCTGCCGTGGCAGCATAAACGAGGCTCGGCACTTCTTCTAGGTGTAGGTGAAGATGCAGAATTTCTTGTGGAAGTGATTCAGAAGCAGCATATTAGACAAATGAAGGAGCGAATTGCTAATGTCTAAAGACGAAATTTTAAGAATTTTGAAGGAGAAAATTGTTTCTTATACTCCGCTCAAAGAAGAGGATATTCACATCCATTCTGATTTGAGGGATGAGCTTAATTTGGATTCAGCAGATGTTCTTGAAATGACCTTATTTATAGAAGAAGAGTTCAATCTGTATATGCCTGATGAGCAGTTTGACTCCATACGAAAAATTGAAGATGTTGTTGGGTACATTGAAAAAAACTATATGCAAGTTATTTAAAAATTTGGGGGTATGTATGTATGAATCTGGTAAAAGATATTAAGTCTTTCGGTTTTTCTCCTGTCAGCAGCATGATTAGCAGTTCAAGCGAACTTTTTAAATTGCCTTATGAAGAGATCTGTAAAATCAAAACTGAGATTATTAAAGAGAATTTCAGCTATCATTTTGAAAAGAATGAATTCTATAGGGATGTCTGCAAGCAAAAGGATGTAACACCGGATGATATTAATAGCTTTGAAGATTTAATCAAAATCCCTCTAATCCCGGTAAGAACGTTCAAAGAGGCTAACTCACACCATTTATTAAGCTGTAAGCTGTCAGAAATCGAGTTTGAAATGAGAAGCACAGGGACAAGCGGCATTCCGAGTGTCTCCCGCAGGGATTCCAAAACCATTGATTATGCTACAGAAGGCATTGTAAAAATGTATCGTGAGTTCTTTAAAATTTCTAAAGGTGTTGGAATGTTCCTTTTCCCGCCAACAGAAGAAATGCCAGAAATGGGCATGATTAAGGTTTTAAACATTACGGCTGGTTTATTTGATGGGACCAGAAATATGGTGAAAAAAGTATCTTTTAATCCGCAAGAGGCAGTAGAAGTGCTTCAGAGCTGGGAAGGAAAGCATGTTAGGAATATTGTTGGACCGCCTTTCCTGATCTATAAATTGCTTAGCTATATGATCGACAATGATATAAAAATCAAATTGGATAAGAAAAGCCTGATCATCACCCTCGGGGGATGGAAAAAGTTCACAGGTAAAGAAATTCCTCGCAATGAGTTTAATGCTCTTTGTGCTGAGTATTTAGGAATGAATCCTAATAATGTCCGTGATATGTATGGCTTGGTTGAAGCGAATATGTTAGCGATTGAATGTGAACAGCAGGAAAAGCACTTGCCGCCATGGGTTCATATTTCGGTAAGAAATCCAAGAAATGTACTTGAAGAGGTGAATCCGGGAGAAAGAGGCGTGGTAGCGATTTATGATCCTACTTCTCTATCGTATCCAGGGTACATTTTAACAGAAGATGTAGGATACATTAAAACAGACATGAATTGTGAATGCGGACGTGTTGGCCAGAAATTGACTTATATTTCGAGGATACCTGGGGTTGAAGTGGGATGCTGCGCCATCAATCTAGAAAAATATATTGAAGAGAATGAAAGCAAAAGATGCCCTGACGATGCAACGCCAGAGTGGATCGGAGTCTAATATGTATAATGAGATTATTTCAGAACATTTTATGAATCCAAGGAACATTGGTGAGCTTGAATCCCCGGATTATATTGTCGAAGTAAGCAATCCTATTTGTGGAGACACCGTCCATGTATTTCTGAATGTCTCTCCAAATAAAACGATTACGGCATTGAAGTACCTAGCGTACGGCTGTTCCGGTTCGATTGCAACGGCAAGTATATTATCGGAAAAAATGATAAATCAGGGGCTCCACGCTTTAAAAGCATTTTCACGCAAGGATATAGAGACTCTTTTAGGAGAGCTGGAACCGTCCCAACTGCACTGTATAGATTTTGGGCTTGAAGTCTTAAAGAAGTGTGCAGAGCCTGAATTGCATATCTATGAGAAAAAAGAGTTTTTAGTAGAGGATTAAATCATGAAAATAATAAGGACAGCTTATCTGGATAACAACGCGACAACCCCTCTGGACCCCAGGGTTGTTGAGTCAATGATGCCGTTTTATTTAACTCAATTCGGGAATCCTTCCAGTTTATATTCTCTTGGACGGGAAGCGAAGTCTGCAATTGAAGATTCCCGCATTAAGATAGCTGATACAATCAATGCTAAACCGCAGGAGATTATTTTTACAAGCGGGGGGTCGGAATCCAACTCTACCGTATTTATGAACCTATTAAGCTCGATTTCACCTAAAAAGAGACATATTATCGTGAGTAAGGTTGAACATCCTGCAATTCTCCAGGCTTGTGAGTATTTAGCAAAGCATTTTGGAGTGGAAGTGACCTATATAGAAGTGGATGAGTTTGGGGTCATTTCTTATGAGCAATTCGAAAATTCTATCAGGGAAGACACATGTTTAGTCAGTATTATGTTTGTAAACAATGAGGTTGGGTCCATCCAGCCTGTGGAGAAGATCGGTCAATTATGCAAGGAACACAATATCCATTTTCACTGCGATGCTGTGCAGGCTGTCGGCAAAGTTCCGATAGATGTGAGCAAGCTTAATGTTACAAGCCTTGCACTATCTGCTCATAAAATTTGCGGTCCGAAAGGTGTAGGTGCTCTTTATATCAGTGAAAGTACTCGTTTGTCCCCATTAATTCATGGAGGCGGGCAGGAATTCGGCTTCAGGTCAGGAACCGAAAATGTTTCAGGAATTGTGGGATTAGGAAAAGCAGCAGAAATCAGCATAAAGAATCATGATAAATTTACAGAGCATTCAATCCATCTAAAGTCTCTTTTCTTCAGCCAGCTAAGGGAACATACTGAAAATTGGTTCGAGAATAGTAGTGATAAAACGTCGGTTCCTTCTACCATGAGCATCTATTTTGAAGGAATAAGAGGAGAGTCTTTAGCGCATTGGCTTAACCATCAGCAAGTATTTGTATCTATTGGATCGGCTTGCAGCTCCTCCTCCAAAAAACTATCTCATGTACTTTCTGCAATGGGAAAAGACGAGGACATGATAAGAAGTACATTACGGTTCAGTGTGGCTATGCACACAACCGAACAGGAAGTCCTATATGCGGCGGAGATGGTATGCAGGGGAGTCCAAAAACTAAGGCAGATGTCACCAAAAAAGTCTGCTCGTGTGAATGTTCAAACTCCACCCTATGCATTAACATGAATGATGAGGAAATGCCTTTGTAATCAAGAAAAGGGTTTTTTACAATAAGAAATTGTACAATATAATAAAGTCATTTAATTTGGATATAAAAAGATATGAGCTTTGCTACAATCTACACATAGCAAAGCTCTTTAAAGTTATTTCAATTTACATCATATTAATTATGTCTGCCTTCAAAAATGAATAATAAATTTGTTTACTTCTTATAGAATTCATGCTCCCTTTAGCATTCCTGTAGATTGCTAAATATCGGCTT
>NZ_QWVT01000004.1 GCF_003570705.1 Mesobacillus zeae | reverse complement strand
AGGGCGGTGTCTTAACCGCTTGACCAAGGGGCCGCGGGCTGCGATTACCGCAGCATTTTTGCTTGTCCAGCGTCAGTGCCAAACGTCTAGCAGACTTCGCCACTGTACGGGGACTTTCGCTTTTCTTATAGCGGCGGAGGGGATCGAACCCCCGACCTTACGGGTATGAACCGTACGCTCTAGCCAGCTGAGCTACACCGCCAAAATACTGCCTCTTATTTGAGGCACAAGAAATATATTAACCAGAGATTGATTTTCTGTCAACATAATTTTATAAAAACAGCAATCTTTTTAAGTTTTCTCCAAGTTAAGGCTTGAAAAAGGGTTCCATTTCTCCGTGAAGCACCACCGCCCCATGTTTTAATCATCTATTTTTCCAAGGTGTCGTTGTTTTTAGGTGAAAACCGTCGAAAGAAACTTTAAGGCTTGTCCGTTGTTTTGACAAAATTCTGAAAATTTACCTTTTATAATAATCCCCAAAGATAAAAAAACCGGGGAGCGTGAAACAATGCAAAACGTGGAAAGGAATATGTTAAATCCTACAGGAGATCTTAATCTGGTAAAACCAAAATTTGATCTTATCGGTTTGTATAACAGGCTGCAGGCACAGGTTGAAAATATATTCTTGAGAAAAGGCTATATTTTTCTTTTTCTCGGCTTCCTGCTTGGACGGGCATTGATTCTCGGAAAGCTGGCTCCTTTTGCCCTCCCCTTTTTCGCTGCGGTATATTTTCTGAAAAAAGACCGGGCCCCTATCGCTTTCCTGGGTCTTGTCGCCGGGGCAGCCACATTAGCTCTTACGGATGCAGCAGTGACCTTCGGGGTTATCTTTTTATTTTTAATCTTGTTCCGCAGTATGGGGAAATGGGTAAAAAATGAAATGCGCGCCCTCCCATTTTATGTATTTACCACTATAATAACAGGGGAATTATTCAAATTAGCGGTTTTTTCCTCTGGCTTTTCGGTCTATGGAACGGCAATGGCCGGGGTGGAAGCGGGGCTGGGCCTCATTCTTACATTGATCTTCCTTCAAAGTATTCCGCTGCTGACAACGGGTAAGAGAAAGCAATCATTGAAGACCGAGGAAATTGTCTGTTTGATCATTATGCTTGCTTCAGTTATGACCGGAACGATTGGCTGGTCGGTATATGACCTTTCCGTGGAGCACATCATGTCGAGATATCTTGTCCTGCTGTTTTCCTTTGTCGCCGGTGCAACAGTAGGGTCTACGGTTGGTGTTGTTACAGGATTGATATTAAGCCTTGCGAATGTATCAAGCTTTTATCATATGAGTCTCCTTGCCTTTTCAGGTCTTCTAGGGGGC
This sequence comes from Mesobacillus zeae, assembly GCF_003570705.1. Classification (GTDB taxonomy): domain Bacteria; phylum Bacillota; class Bacilli; order Bacillales; family Cytobacillaceae; genus Mesobacillus_C; species Mesobacillus_C zeae. The sequence continues at coordinate 19,703 of NZ_QWVT01000004.1, read as the reverse complement.
TTGCTGAAGGAAGGGAAGAAGCCTGGGGTGGCTGTCGGCCTTATCATTGCTACGCTCTTAATCGGGATGTATGGCGAGGCGGGCGAAGCCTTGAACAAGACGCTGATGGAGTCGGGAGCAGCTGTGCTGCTGTTTTTACTGACGCCCGCCGCTTTGACTTCAAGGATTGCCAAGCATATTCCCGGAACTCCTGAGTATTCAGCCGAACAGCAGCAATATATGAGAAAAATGCGCGATGTCACCGCACGGAGAGTTTCACAGTTTTCAAATGTATTTCAGGCGCTCTCACAAAGCTTTTCGTCTATTAATGATCAGCAGGATGACTCCGAGGAGTCCGATCGCGGCCTTGATTATTTTTTAAGCAATGTGACGGAAAAGACTTGCCAGACTTGCTTCAAAAAAGACCATTGCTGGGTAAGGAATTTTAATACAACCTATGATTATATGGGAACAATTATGCATGAGATGGACCATAATAACGGAAATGTTTCCGCAAAGCTTACTAGGGATTGGGAGAAACATTGTACGAGATCAAAGAAAGTGTTTGAGGTGATGCACCAGCAGCTCACGCTTTTCCAGGCAAACCGCAAGCTGAAGAAACAAGTGCAGGAGAGCAGGAAAATCGTTGCAGAGCAGCTGCTTGGAGTGTCTGAGGTCATGGGGGATTTCGCAAAGGAAATCCAGCGGGAACGGGAAAATCACCATAAGCAGGAAGAACAGATCCTTGAGGCACTGCAGGACTTTGGCGTTCAAATTGAGCACGTGGAAATCTACAGCCTTGCCCAGGGAAGTGTTGATATCGACATGACCATCCCCTATTGCCGGGGACATGGGGAATGCGAAAAACTGATAGCACCTATGCTTTCGGATATTCTAGGAGAAACGATTCTGGTCAGCTCCGAGCAATGCTCTGCCTATCCCAATGGCTGCTGCCAAGTGACTTTCAAATCGGCCAAGGCGTTTGTTGTGTATACAGGGGTGGCCCACGCGGCGAAGGATGGCGACCTTGTGTCAGGCGACAGCTACTCTACCATTGAGCTTGGCGGGGGCAAATACGCCATTGCGATCAGCGATGGGATGGGGAACGGGGAGCGTGCCCATACCGAAAGCCAGGAAACCCTCATGCTGCTCCAGCAGATCCTCCAATCAGGAATAGAGGAAAAGGTGGCAATCAAATCTGTTAACTCGATCCTTTCTTTGCGGACGACGGATGAAATCTTCTCGACTCTCGATCTTGCGGTCATTGACCTGCAAAATGCCTATTCCCGCTTCCTGAAAATCGGATCCACGCCAAGCTTTATTAAAAGAGGCAGCAAAATTATAAAAATCCAGGCAAGCAATCTGCCAATGGGCATACTGCAGGATGTTGAAGTCGATGTCGTCAGTGAACAGCTAAAAGCCGGAGACCTGCTGATCATGATGAGCGATGGTGTCTTCGAAGGGCCTAAACACGTTGAAAACTATGATTTGTGGATGAAACGGAAAATCCAGGAGCTAAAAACTGAAGATCCTCAGGGAATAGCCGACGTGATTATGGAGGAAGTGATCCGTTCGCGTTCAAATCTCATTGAGGACGATATGACAGTCGTTGTCGCCAAAATCGACCACAACATTCCCAAGTGGGCGTCCATACCTGTCCCAAAACAACAGAAACAGGCATAGCCGCCAAGAGCGTGCTTCAGTGCACCACCCTCCCAAAGCGTGCCTGACCCCCGATGCGGTAAAGTGATAAAGCGAAGTCCGCCTTCATGTATAAATCCTTTCCCATTCGTCGAAAATGGTAACAAATTTAGCCATTTGAGGGGGATTATCATGAAAACGGGGACGCTAAAGCAGGTTTTGCTGATTACCGATGGATGCTCTAACCAGGGGGAAGATCCAATTGCTATGGCTGCACTTGCCAAGGAACAGGGAGTAACCGTGAATGTCATCGGAGTGATGGAACAGGATGTGATTGATGACCAGGGGTTGAAGGAAATAGAATCGATTGCAATGGCTGGCGGAGGCGTAAGCCAGGTAGTCTATACCCAGCAGCTTTCGCAGACCGTCCAGATGGTAACAAGAAAAGCGATGACCCAGACGCTTCAGGGTGTCGTCAACAAGGAATTACAGCAAATTCTGGGAAGGGCGAAAACGGTGGAAGACTTGCCGCCTGAACAGCGCGGAGAAATCATGGAAGTAGTGGATGAGCTTGGAGAAACAGTTGAACTTGAAGTTCTCATTCTCGTGGACACTAGCGCTAGCATGAAGCATAAGCTTCCAACCGTGAAAGAAGCACTGCTTGATTTAAGCCTCAGCCTGAATGCCAGATCAGGTGAGAATAGCTTTTCTGTTTTAGTATTTCCCGGGAAAAGGGGAGAGGCGGACAAGCTTCTTGACTGGACGCCGAAATTGGAATCCCTGACATCCGTTTTTCCAAAGCTTACAACAGGCGGAATTACACCTACAGGGCCGGCCTTGCGGGAAGCAGCTGCTTCCTTCCGGCAAAAACGCTCACTAAGGAGTCTGCTTTCCAGTGATGATGAACAATCCTTCGAAGAATCAGTGTAATGTTAAACCAGGAACAGTAATCCATGGGAAGTGGCACAGAAACAGCTATGCTGTCATAAAGGAACTGGGATTTGGGGCTAACGGCACAGTCTACCTCGCAAGGGCAACAGACGGGCAGGTCGCTTTGAAAATGAGTGAGAACCCCATGTCGATTACATCGGAGGTCAATGTATTAAAATCATTTGCAAAGGTCCAGGGATCTGCCCTTGGGCCTTCTTTGCTCGATGTTGACGATTGGGAATATCCAGACGGAAAAATATCATTTTATGTAATGGAGTTTATTAAAGGACCTGATCTTTTAAGCTTCCTTCAGAAAAAAGGCTCCGACTGGCTGGGTGTCTTGATGCTCCAGCTTCTGAAAGACCTACAGGTCCTGCATAGCAATGGCTGGGTATTTGGGGACTTGAAGCCAGAGAACTTGATTGTAACAGGCCCCCCGGCAAGGATACGCTGTATCGATACTGGAGGGACAACGGTAAGTGGGCGTGCCATTAAGGAGTTCACGGAATTTTTTGATCGGGGCTATTGGGGAATGGGGAGCAGAAAGGCAGATGAACAGTATGACTTATTTGCAGTGGCAATGATTATCATTAATGCTGCCTATCTTAAGCGTTTCAACCGGGCAGAAGGCGGCAGGGCCCAACTGATCAAGGCGGTCCAAGCCAGCCCCTTGCTGAAAAAATATGAAAAAGTAATCGACCGTGCTTTAACTGGCCGGTATATATCAGCAAGTGACATGCGAGCCGACCTACTCGCGGTGCTTCAGCCAAGTAAGCTGGCAGCCCCTGCTCCGAAAAAGACGGTGCAGCAAGCTCCGCCGCCGACAAGGACATCGAGATCGAGGCAGGCATCGGTGCAAAAAAAGAAGAAGGGCGGCATGGCTGAAACGGCTGTTATTCTTGCTGTCATTTCATTGATTTATTTTTTTTACCTGTATAGCCAGCTTGTGTAGGCTATTTTGAAACTTTTTTCCGCTACATACGTAAAAGTAACATGATCAAATTTGGAGGTTTTGTTAAGACGTCCAATTGCTTTTGAAAATAACGCCATAATAATGGTAAGCTACTAATACTGACAATTGCATAATCAATGGTTAACGAATGTAAGGTCAGGGTAAATGAAATTCAAGCAAAAAGGATGACCCCCCATGATTGAAAATGCAGTTCGAACATTCATGAAAAGACATTCATTCGATCTATCTGGAAAAGCAATTGCCGTTGGGGTATCCGGTGGCCCTGACTCGCTGGCACTGCTTCATTACCTGTGGTCGCAGCGTGAGCAGTTAAACCTGAAGCTTATCGCAGTCCATGTAGACCATATGTTCAGGGGAGAGGAGTCCTACCAGGAAGGGCTGTTCGTTGCCCGTTTCTGTAAACAGAGGAACATTCCTTTTGAAATGGAACGAATGGATGTACCGAAGCATATGAAAGAGACCGGGCTCAGTTCTCAGCAGGCAGCGAGAGAACTGCGGTATTCTGTTTTCCGCAAGGTTATGGAAAGACATCACCTGACCTGCCTTGCACTAGGGCATCACGGCGATGACCAGATTGAAACAGTTTTGATGAGACTGACGCGGGGAAGCTCAGGAAAAGCTAGAGCAGGAATCCCGTTTTCCCGCAAATTTAGCAGCGGAACGCTTATCAGGCCGTTTTTATGCCTGACAAAAGATGACCTTGAAGAATATTGCCGTCTTCACACCCTTGAGCCAAGAAGAGATCCGAGCAACGATAAGGATACTTATGGCCGAAACCGTTTCCGCCACAGGGTGATCCCGTTCCTAAAAGGGGAAAACCCACAAGTACATGAACACTTTCAAAGATTCAGCGAGGAAACTCAGGAGGATGAGGTTTATCTTGCTGAATTAACGGCACGAAAAATGAATACAGTAATGGAGAAAGACAGCGGCCGAATCACGGTTGATATCCCTTCTTTTCAGGAAATGCCAATGCCTTTACAAAGAAGAGGGATTAAACTAATATTAAACTATCTTTATGAAGAAAAACCTTCTTCTCTTTCCGCTGTACATATCGATAAAATCTTTTCAATCATCCGCAGCCAGCATCCATCTGGCAGTCTTGATTTCCCAAAAGGTTTAAAGGTTGTCAAATCATATCGGAAATGTCAGTTCCTGCTTTCTGATGAAAGCTGCGCCACCCAGCCATACTGGTTCGAATTAGACGGGCCTGGGACGGTTGTGTTGCCATCAGGAGATACAATTGAAGCCCGAATGGAACACGGTTCGGATTGCGGGCCAAAGCGCAGCTGGTCCATTTGCTTTGATGCTGCTGAAGTAGCCTGGCCGATTGTGATCAGGACAAGGGAAGCCGGGGACCGGATGACATTACTAGGTATGGACGGAACGAAAAAGATAAAAGATATTTTTATTAATGAAAAAATCCCGTTATCCGCAAGGGATGCCTGGCCGGTTGTAACAGACAGCACCGGGCGCATTCTATGGCTTCCAGGTCTGAAAAAATCCAGCTTATCAGTCGAAAGCCGGGAGAGCGGGAATTACATGCAGCTTTTATATAATAAGTATTGATTCTTCCAGGGGGCGCATCGATCATGAAACAAGATATTGAAAAAGTACTTTTTTCTGAAGAAGAGATTCAGGCAAAAACAAGAGAACTAGCAGCACGGCTTACAGAGGAATATAAAGACCGTTTTCCTTTAGCGATCGGTGTTCTGAAAGGCGCAATGCCGTTTATGGGCGATCTGCTGAAGAGAATTGACACACACCTTGAAATGGATTTTATGGATGTTTCAAGCTATGGGAAATCCACTGTATCATCTGGGGAAGTCAAAATCCTTAAAGATCTCGATACATCCGTAGAAGGCAGGGACATTCTGATCATCGAGGATATTATCGATAGCGGCTTGACCCTGAGCTATCTCGTGGAGCTTTTCCGTTACCGTAAAGCAAAGACCATCAAGATTGTTACGCTGCTTGATAAACCAACAGGCAGGAAATCAGGCATTGAGGCTGATTATGTCGGATTTATCGTACCTGATGAATTTGTCGTCGGCTACGGACTGGATTATGCGGAAAGATACAGAAACCTCCCATATATCGGCATCCTCAAACCAGAGGTGTACACGAAGAGCGAGTAAACTTTCCGGGGGAAGTTTGGGCACCTGCAGACCCCGCGCATTGCATAAGGTCAATTCCTTGAATAGCCATAAATTTCTATGATACTATTTACTATAGTTTTTCTACTGTGGGAGGAGGTAAGGGATGAATCGGATCTTCCGTAATACCATCTTTTATTTATTAATATTCTTGGTCATCATTGGTGTAGTAAGCTTCTTTAACGGCAACAACGAACCAACAGAGCATATCACATATGATAAATTCATCACTCACGTTGAAAAAGGGGATTTCAAATCCTTGACCATCCAGCCTGAAAGCGGCGTATATGAGGTTAGAGGCCAGCTTGAAGGTCAGAAAAAAGATAAGTTTTTCCTTACCTATGTACTGAACAGCGAGGATCAGGTAAATCAGATCCGCCAGGCTGCTAAAGAAGCAAAGGTTGAAGTTTTGCCAGCAAAAGGAACGAGCGGTTGGATCACGTTCATAACATCAATCGTCCCGTTCATCATTATTTTCATCCTGTTCTTCTTCCTGATGAACCAGGCGCAGGGCGGCGGCAGCAGGGTCATGAATTTCGGAAAAAGCAAAGCGAAGCTTTATAATGACGAAAAGAAAAAAGCCCGTTTCAAAGACGTCGCAGGCGCAGATGAGGAAAAGCAGGAGCTTGTCGAAGTGGTCGACTTCCTGAAGGACCCTCGCAAATTTGCCGAGCTTGGCGCCCGCATTCCGAAGGGTGTTCTGCTTGTGGGACCTCCTGGAACCGGTAAAACATTGCTTGCACGTGCTGTAGCAGGAGAAGCCGGTGTTCCGTTTTTCTCTATCAGCGGTTCCGACTTTGTTGAAATGTTTGTAGGTGTCGGTGCTTCCCGTGTACGTGATTTATTTGAAACAGCGAAAAAGAATGCACCTTGTATTATTTTCATCGATGAGATCGATGCAGTCGGCCGTCAGCGTGGTGCAGGACTTGGCGGAGGTCATGATGAGCGCGAGCAGACCCTAAATCAATTGCTTGTTGAAATGGACGGGTTTGGCGTTAATGAAGGAATCATCATCATTGCTGCGACCAACAGGGCTGATATTCTTGACCCGGCGCTTCTGCGTCCTGGCCGTTTCGACCGCCAGATCACAGTAGACCGTCCAGATGTCAAAGGGCGTGAAGCTGTACTGAAGGTCCATGCAAGGAACAAGCCTTTGGATGATTCCGTGAATTTAAAAAGCATTGCCCAGCGTACTCCAGGCTTCTCTGGAGCGGATCTTGAAAACCTTCTTAACGAAGCTGCACTAGTTGCAGCCAGGGGCGACAAGAAGAAAATTCAGATGTCCGATATCGATGAAGCGACAGACCGTGTCATTGCCGGTCCGGCTAAAAAGAGCCGTGTTATTTCTGAAAAAGAACGTAAGATTGTTGCTTTCCATGAAGGTGGACACACTGTTATCGGCCTCGTACTCGATGAAGCTGATATTGTTCACAAGGTAACGATTGTACCAAGGGGACAGGCTGGCGGATATGCGGTCATGCTTCCGAAAGAAGACCGTTATTTCATGACAAAGCCAGAGCTTCTTGATAAAATTACCGGCCTTTTGGGCGGGCGCGTTGCCGAAGAAGTCGTCTTTGGCGAGGTCAGCACAGGTGCGCACAATGACTTCCAGCGTGCAACCGGGATAGCAAGAAGGATGGTTACTGAATTCGGTATGAGCGACAAGCTTGGACCGCTCCAGTTTGGTCAGGTGCAGGGACAGGTATTCCTTGGCCGTGATTTTAACAATGAGCAGAATTATTCCGACGCGATTGCCTATGAAATCGACCTTGAAATCCAGCGGATCATTAAGGAATGTTATGAAAAGGCAAGACAGATCCTTACTGAAAACCGAGATAAGCTTGATTTAATTGCAACAACCCTATTGGATGTAGAAACGCTTGACGCAGATCAGATCAAACATCTGATCGATACAGGTAAACTTCCGGAAAAGAATGCGCCTATCAAACAGAACGACGATGTGATTGTGAACATCAGTTCCAAAAAAGATGAGGCGGCGGGCGAAGGTGAAATTACCGAAGTTCGTGGAAACACACCTACTGACAATCCGGATGATGAACAGAAATAAGAAGAAGGCGCCCCATATGCGGGCGCCTTTTTTTTGTCTATTTTCCATGCAGTTTAATACTTGCATGCGGGGCTTCGCATCACTTCCGCTTTTGTTTTTAGTTATGTTATGATGTGTGCAGTGTGAGTTTTGAAAAATAAAATAGAGTGGTGAGAAACTTGATTTTTGTATTTGATGTAGGGAATACGAATATAGTTTTAGGGGTATATGAACAGGATGAACTGAAACACCATTGGAGAATAGAGACAAACCGCCATCGGAGTGAAGATGAGTATGGCATGGTGATCAAATCTCTTTTCAGCCATGTGGGACTTTCTTTTTCAGCCATTGATGGCATTATCATTTCATCTGTAGTTCCTCCAATTATGTTTGCCCTTGAAAGAATGTGCCAGAAATACTTCCAGGTGAAGCCGCTCGTTGTGGGGCCGGGAATCAAAACAGGCCTTAATATTAAATATGAAAATCCGCGCGAGGTAGGTGCAGACCGGATTGTGAACGCCGTTGCGGCCATCCGTGAATATGGCAGCCCACTCATTATTGTCGATTTTGGCACGGCCACTACCTATTGCTATGTGAATGAACATAAGCAATATATGGGCGGGGCCATTGCGCCGGGAATTGGAATTTCGACGGAAGCTCTTTATTCGCGTGCAGCAAAACTGCCCCGCATCGAAATCACCCGTCCTGATGATATCATCGGGAAGAACACAGTATCTGCCATGCAGTCAGGGATTGTATATGGTTATGTCGGCCAGGTGGAAGGTATTGTTAAACGCATGAAAGCCATCGGCGAGACAGAACCTACGGTTATAGCCACAGGCGGATTGGCTTCCTTGATTGCGCAGGAATCCGATTTAATTGATATTGTCGATCCTTTTTTAACATTGAAAGGGTTGCAGATTATTTATAAAAGGAACGTTGATCAAGTCAAATAAAAATAACATCAGGAAGGAGCACCGACATGAATGACTACTTGGTAAAAGCGCTTGCCTATGATGGACAAGTCAGGGCATTTGCGGTCAATAGCACGGAAACGGTTAGCGAAGCCCAGCGCAGGCATTACACTTGGCCTATAGCATCGGCTGCCCTTGGAAGAACGATGACCGCCGCAGCCATGATGGGTGCTATGCAAAAGGGTGAAGACAAGCTGACTATTAAGGTAGAGGGAGGCGGCCCAATTGGATTGATCCTTGTCGACAGCAATGCAAAAGGAGAAGTCCGGGGGTATGTTTCCAATCCGCATGTCCACTTTGATTTGAATGAATATGGAAAGCTTGATGTAAGGAAAGCAGTCGGGACGACTGGAGCATTGACGGTTGTGAAAGACCTTGGGATGCGCGACTTCTTTACAGGGCAGGTGCCTATTGTTTCCGGTGAGCTTGGAGAGGATTTCACCTATTATTTCGCCACATCAGAGCAGGTGCCGTCATCTGTGGGTGTAGGAGTGCTTGTTAACCCGGATAATACAATAAAGGCCGCAGGGGGCTTTATCCTCCAGCTTATGCCAGGGGCAGAAGATGCAGTGATCAGCGAGATTGAATCCCGGTTGAAGGAAATCCCGCCTGTATCCAAGCTGATTGAGAAAGGCCTTACGCCTGAAGAAGTACTGGAAGAGGTCTTGGGAGAAGGAAATGTAAAATTCCTTGAGACAATGCCTGTATCTTTTACGTGCACATGTTCCAAGGACCGCTTCAGCAACGCAATTGTCAGCCTTGGAGCAGCGGAAATCAAGGATATGATCGAACAGGATGGACAAGCAGAGGTGCACTGCCATTTTTGCGGCGAAAAATACATTTTTACAAAAGAAGAGCTTGAAGAACTAAAGGAAAACGCCAAGTAACCGGGGGAAGGTATGTTGGGGAAAAAGAAACTGTGGCTGATCATTGCTGGTTTGGCTGCCGTCAACCTTGTCACCGTCCTGTTCCTGTTTACAGGAATGGCGGGCGGTAGGGAGACAGTAGCTGAGGTTGGAGGAGAACCGATTAGAAAGCAGGAATTGCTGGAGGAGCTTGAGGTCCGCTATGGGGATGAAACGCTAAAGGATCTTGTCGACCGCGAAGTGATTAAAGAAACGGCAGACAAATATGGCATTCACGTCCCCGAAAATGAAGTAGAGCGGGAACTCACGATGTACAAAGCAATGTACGCAGTACCCGGCTTAAACGGGAATGAACTGGAGCAGCAGGTAAGGCAAAACATCCTGCTGGAGGAACTGGCAGCAAGGGATGCTGTAATTCCTGAGAAAGACATGAAAAAGTTTTACAAGGAAAACAAAAAAATGTTCGATATCCCTGAGTCGTACCATCTCTCGCAGATCATCCACAAAACAAGGAAGGAAGCAGAGCAAACCGTTGATGAGCTAAAAGGCGGGTCTGGTTTTCCGGCATTGGCACTGGAACGGTCAGAGGATGAGTTCTCCGCAGCCCAGGGAGGGGACATCGGCTTTGTCAATTCGCAGGATGGACGTACTAACAAGGCTGTAATGAAAGAAGCTAAAAGGATGAAGCTGGAGACATGGTCCGATCCTGTCAAAATAAAAAACGGATATGCTGTCATCTATCTTCATGAAAAAATAAAAGGAAAAAAATATACTTTCAAAGAAGCGAAGAGCCAAATCCGCAGAAAACTGGCGCTCGAGGAACTGGATGCTCCTATTTCGGCGCGGCGATTCTGGGGCGAGGCAAAAGCAGAACTACTTTACGATAGCAGCGAAAGAAATTGAAAGCATGGCCGGATGGCTGTGCTTTTTCTGTCACTGGCTTGATCAGGCAGCGTTTAAAAGACTGCTAAAACGGATAGCAGTAAAATGTACCGAGAAAAAACACAGTCCCGGTTGATATTTATTGACAATAGGCAGGAAGCCTGATAAATTTTTATTAAAACCAACAAAAATACTCGGAAATAAGAGGTGGAATGAAAAGTGGGACGAATTGCAAATTCAATTACAGAACTAGTTGGCAAAACACCGATTGTCAAATTGAATCGGATGGCAGACGAAAACAGTGCTGATGTATATTTGAAACTCGAGTATATGAATCCGGGAAGCAGTGTGAAGGATCGGATTGCCCTTGCTATGGTTGAGGCAGCTGAAGAGCAAGGCGATCTGAAGCACAGAGATACACTGATTGAACCGACGAGCGGGAACACCGGCATTGGCCTGGCAATGGTGGCCGCAGCAAAAGGATACAAAGCAATCCTTGTCATGCCAGAAACAATGAGTATGGAACGCCGAAACCTTCTGCGTGCCTACGGAGCGGAACTTGTCCTTACACCCGGACCAGAAGGAATGGGCGGAGCTATCCGAAAAGCAGAAGAGCTTGCGAATGAAAATGGATACTTTATGCCGCAGCAGTTCAAGAATGAAGCAAACCCTGCAGTCCACGAAAAGACAACAGGGCCTGAGATTGTTGACCAGATGGGTGACCAGCTGGATGCCTTTATTTCCGGAATCGGTACAGGCGGGACAATTACAGGGACTGGTAAGGTCCTTAGGGAAAAATACAAAGGAATCAAACTGATTGCCGTTGAACCTGCTGATTCTCCTGTTCTTTCAGGAGGAAAGCCTGGCCCTCATAAAATCCAGGGAATTGGTGCAGGATTTGTTCCAGATGTCCTTGATACTGACATTTATGATGAAGTCATTAAGGTGGAAAATGATCAGGCATTCGAGTTTGCAAGACGTGCGGCAAAAGAAGAAGGCATTCTTGGCGGCATTTCTTCCGGGGCTGCGATTTATGCGGCTCTCGAGACAGCGAAGAAACTGGGTAAAGGCAAGAAGGTCCTTGCGATCATCCCGAGCAATGGGGAACGTTACCTTAGCACACCACTGTATCAGTTTGAAACTGAATAAGATAGGGAGGCATGGGTATTAGGCCCATGCCTCTTTATTTGTTCCGGCAAAAAACTGCATCAAGAGAGTGAAAAGCATGTCCTTCATCGTGTATGATGGGAAAGAGAGAATATGAGGGGTGTGTTTGCTTGGCAAAATATGCTGTTCAATTCAAAAAAATAAAATATGATGCCGAAAGATTTTTCGATACGTACTGTATGCTTTCAAAGAATTATAAGGATCATATTTTGCTCGAAAGCGGCAGAGGGGGCCAGTATAGCATTGCTGCATTTGGACCAGCTGCGGCCATTACCGTCAAAGAAGGAAGATTATCTATCAATGCTCGTGGCGAAGACCAGAATCTAGATTTAGGGAATGGGAATAAGCTGCAGCAGATTCAGGAATGGCTGAAACGGTATGAGGTTGATAATGTACCAGGTTTACCTGATTTCCAAGGCGGAGCCATCGGGTATATCAGCTACGATTATGCGCGCCAGATTGAGAAGCTCCCTGCGGAGACAACTGATAACCTTGGACTCCCTGATGTACAGCTTTTCGTTTTTGAAGAATGTTTTGTATACGACCATGAACAGAATCTATTATGGGTGATGGTTCTGCACAAGGCAGAAGAAGTAAACAAGGCAATCGAAAAGGCTGTCTTTTGGAAGGAGAGATGGGAAGGTTCAGGCGGGCCGGCTGCCGATGGAGCAGAAAGAGCTATGGAGCGCGGAGCTGTGCCTGAGGATAGACTTGACGTTTCAATGACTGAGCGTGATTTTATCGATGCAGTGCACAAAATTCAGGACTATATTTCCGCTGGTGACGTTTTCCAGGTGAATCTGTCTGTCCGCCAATCGAGGCCGATTACCGTTCCTCCTATCGCTGTTTATCGTGAGCTCCGGAAATTCAACCCTTCACCGTATATGGGTTTTATCCATACATCCGACTTTCAGATTGTATCAGGTTCCCCGGAATTGTTGATCAAGAAAAAAGGAGAATGGGCCAGCACAAGGCCGATTGCCGGAACAAGGTCGAGAGGGAAAGACGATGCGGAAGATGCCAGGCTTGCTGCTGAACTGATCGAAAATGAGAAAGAGCAGGCCGAGCATGTCATGCTTGTTGATCTTGAACGGAATGACCTTGGAAGAGTCTGTAAATATGGTACAGTGGAAGTTGACGAATATATGGTGATCGAGAAGTACTCGCATGTTATGCACATCGTTTCTAATGTTAGAGGTGAGATTGCTGAAGGGCAAGGCTGGCCTGAGATCATTCACGCCACTTTCCCTGGTGGAACCATCACGGGAGCGCCGAAGGTCAGGACAATGGAAATCATTGAAGAATTAGAACCGGTCAGAAGAGGGATTTACACAGGATCACTAGGCTGGATTGGCTTTAATGGCGACATGGAGATGAACATTATCATCAGAACAATGCTCTGCAAAGATGGCATGGCGCATGTCCAGGCTGGTGCGGGCATTGTGATTGATTCGGTCGCAGGGAACGAGTACAGGGAATCGCTCAAAAAAGGCCTTGCGCTATGGAACGCAAAGCAGCTGGCTGAGGGAAAAGAAGGTGCAGCAACATGATGATCATGATTGATAACTATGATTCTTTTACGTATAACCTTGTCCAGTATCTTGGCGAGATGGGTGAAGAATTGAAGGTTGCTAGGAATGACCAAATTTCCATTGCTGAAATAGACGCGCTGAACCCGGGATTCCTTATGATTTCTCCGGGACCGTGTACACCAAATGAGGCTGGAATCAGCATGGAAGTAATCAGCCATTTTTCAGGGCGTGTCCCTGTTTTTGGTGTATGCCTGGGCCACCAGGCAATCGCGCAAGTGTTTGGGGGAGAAGTGATCCAGGCAGGAAGGCTGATGCATGGAAAAACCTCGATGGTTTACCATGATGGAAAAACCATTTTCGAAGGAATCGCCAACCCTTTTCCTGCAGCCAGATACCATAGTCTGATCGTCAAGCGGGAGACGCTGCCGGACGAGCTTGAAATATCGGCATGGACGGAAGAAGGAGAAATCATGGCGCTCCGTCATAAGGAGCTGGCGGTGGAAGGAGTGCAGTTTCACCCTGAATCCATTTTGACCGTGCCAGGTAAGCAGCTTTTGCGCAACTTCATCAGATTATATTCCCTGCAGGCCCAACTCCTGTAGTGAAGGTGGAATAATAGTGTATATGTATATAAATGAACAAATCATTGAAGAGAAAAAAGCTAGCATTTCTCCGTTTGACCATGGTTTTTTATATGGTCTTGGCTTATTTGAAACGTTCAGGGTATACAGAGGACATCCCTTTCTCCTTGATGACCATCTTGCACGGCTGAATGCAGGACTTGAGCAAATCGGCATAAGCTCATTTTACAAAAGAGAAGATATTCTCCCGTTGCTTGCACGTTTGCTGAGCGCTAATCGTCTGGAGAACGCCTATATTAGGCTTAATGTGTCGGCAGGCCCTCATGAAGTAGGGCTGCGCCTTGAACCTTATGAATCCCCGAACTTGCTTATTTTTGTGAAACCGTTGGGCGATGCCCCGGAGTTGACGGAAAAAACTGCGGTTTCACTCAATTTACGAAGGAACACACCAGAGGGGGAAGGCAGGTTAAAATCGCATCATTACTTGAACAATGTGCTGGCAAAGAAAGAAATCGGCGATGCTCCCGGGACCGAAGGAGTCTTTTTAACAGAAGAAGGTTTTCTGGCGGAGGGAGTTGTTTCGAATCTTTTTTGGCTGAAATCAGGCACACTGTACACTCCCTCTCTGGAAACGGGTATCCTGAATGGAATTACACGTCAGTTTGTAATGAAGCTTGCGGAGTGTTCGGGATTTAAAATAGAAACGGGATTTTACCGGACTGGGGACATCAGCGGAGTGGAAGAAGTGTTTCTGACGAATTCTATCCAGGAAATAGTGGCAGTCCGATCCTTTTTTGGGACAGGCATGCCGGGCAGGAATGGGCAAGCTGTAAAGAGGCTCCATGAACAATATGCCCTCTTCAGAGAAAGCTTATGGAGCAGAAGTGAATTATCATTGGAGGATGGAATGAATGGCTGGAACTAGCGATGGTGTATTGATGGCCGGTCCATACCGGCTCAATTATGGAGAGAAGACACTTGTGATGGGAATCCTGAATGCGACTCCCGACTCCTTTTCTGACGGAGGAAAATACAGCCGTATTGATGCTGCTGTAAAGCACGCTTCCGAGATGGCTGCGGATGGTGCTGATATCATTGATATCGGGGGAGAGTCAACACGGCCGGGATCTGCGCTTGTTTCCGCTGAAGAGGAACTTGAGCGTGTTCTGCCCGTAATCGAAGCTGTTTCAGCCAGGGTTGACATTCCGATTTCAATCGACACATATAAAGCTAATGTTGCCAGGGAGGCAATTGGAGCCGGAGCGCATATAATCAATGATGTCTGGGGCGCGAAGGCAGATCCTGCCATGGCGGCTGTTGCAGCTGAGGCGGATGTTCCTATCGTATTGATGCATAACCGTGAAGGACGAAATTACACAAATTTTATGAGGGATGCCCTCAATGATCTTTACGAGAGCATTGCGCTAGCCCGACAAGCGGGTGTGAAAGACGAAAATATCATTCTTGACCCCGGTATCGGCTTTGCGAAAAGTCTTGAAGAAAATCTGCTGATGATGAGAAATCTTGATACATTGGCTGCTTTAGGATACCCTGTACTTCTTGGGACTTCAAGAAAATCAATGATTGGCAATGTGCTTGGGCTGCCCGTTGATGAACGTCTGGAAGGAACGGGTGCCACCGTTTGTTACGGAATCCAAAAAGGCTGCCAAATCATTAGAGTCCATGATGTAAAGGAAATGGCAAGGATGGCAAAAATGATGGACGCTCTCACAGGAAGGAGGAATGACCGTGGATAAAATCCATGTGAACGGCATGCAATTTTACGGATACCATGGTGTTTTTCCGGAAGAAACGAAGCTTGGCCAGCGATTCGCCATAGACCTTACTGTGGAGACGGACCTGTCAGAGGCTGGAAAAAGCGACAGTCTTGAAGACTCCATCAATTATGGGGAGCTTTATGAGGTATGCAGGGAAGTGGCGGAAGGCCCCCCATTTAAGCTTGTCGAAGCAGTCGCCGAGAAGATCGCGGCAGTCATTCTGAACAGGTTCCCTCTGGCAGCAGTCTGCCATGTAAAAGTGATTAAACCAGATCCCCCGATTCCAGGACATTACAAATCAGTGCAAGTAGAAATAACAAGGGGAAGGTATTAATGGAAAACCTCGCATTTATCGCGTTAGGGTCTAATATTGGAGAGCGCTTTAACCATCTGGAAGAAGCTGTCAGTCTTTTGAATCAGCACCACGCTATAGAAGTGGTAAATGTTTCATCAGTTTATGAGACCGACCCTGTTGGTTATGAAGACCAGGCACCTTTCCTGAATATGGTGGCAGAGATTCGGACAGGTTTGGACCCTTTCTCGCTGCTTGAGGTATGCCTCGGAATAGAGGAACAACTTGGAAGGAAAAGGGAAATAAGATGGGGTCCGCGGACAATAGACCTTGACATTCTCCTCTTTAATCAAGAAAATATTAAATCAGAGACGCTTATTGTTCCCCATCCAAGAATGTGGGAACGAGCTTTTGTGATAGTACCGCTTATGGAAATCTGCCATGAAGCATGTATTCCGCAAGTGGCGGGTCCGTCGGTCAATGTGGACAGAATGCATAAAGAAGAAGGAGTCCGAATATGGAAGCAGAAAAATGGGGAAGACGTATTCGCGCTTTTCGAAAGCTGAAAGGTTATACGCAAGAGAGCTTTGCGAAGGAACTAGGTGTTTCCGTTTCTGTTCTTGGTGAAATCGAGAGAGGAAACCGTGTTCCAACAGAAGCGTTCGTACAACAAGTGGCTTTCATACTAGATGTCAGCATCGATGAACTCGCGCCAAAGGAAGACAGCTGCCAAAGGTGAAAATATAGATAATGATGAACAAAGGAGGTTACCCATGCTTAAGATTGGCGATATCGAAATGAAGAACCCTGTTGTTCTTGCACCGATGGCTGGGGTATGTAATTCAGCTTTCCGGCTGACGGTCAAGGAATTCGGCGCAGGGCTTGTGTGTGCAGAAATGGTGAGTGACAAAGGGATCGTTTTTAAGAATGAAAAGACTATGGATATGCTGTTCATTGATGAACGCGAAAAACCGCTCAGCCTGCAAATTTTCGGCGGGGAAAAGAAGACCCTCGTGGAAGCGGCTCAGTTTGTCGATAAGAACTCAAATGCTGATATTATTGATATCAACATGGGATGCCCTGTACCTAAAATCACTAAATGTGATGCCGGGGCTAAATGGCTTTTAGATCCCGATAAAATTTACGAAATGGTATCAGCCGTAGTTGATGTTGTAGACAAGCCTGTTACTGTTAAAATGAGGATGGGCTGGGATGCGGATCATATCTATGCTGTGAGAAACGCCCAGGCTGTTGAGCGTGCTGGCGGTAAGGCTGTTTCCCTACACGGGCGTACACGCGTCCAAATGTATGAAGGAACAGCCAACTGGGATATCATCCGTGAGGTCAAGCAATCTGTCGCGATTCCTGTCATCGGGAATGGAGATGTTAAAACTCCGCAGGATGCCAAGAGGATGCTTGAAAAAACTGGCGTGGACGGTGTCATGATTGGCCGCGCTGCTCTCGGAAATCCGTGGATGATTTACAGGACTGTCCAATACCTTGAGACAGGTAAATTGCTCGGCGACCCTTCCATCCATGAGAAAATCGATGTGTGCATCCTTCACCTTGACAGGCTGATTGCCCTAAAAAATGAAGACATTGCTGTCCGGGAAATGAGGAAGCATGCTGCGTGGTACCTAAAAGGAATCCGAGGCAATGCCCGTGTCCGGAATGCGATTAATGAATGCAGCACAAGGGAAGAACTTGTTGGTCTGCTTACGAATTATGCCGATGAAGCTGCGGAAGAAGAAAAACAGGTCAGTGTCGGGTAGCCATTGACATTGTCAACCACTTTTTCTATAATACCTTTAATATTGACATCGACTGCCAGTATGAAAATCCTGGCAGTTTTTTATTCTCTATAACAGCTGGGGCTGGCTGCCTGAGTTGTGGCGGCTTTTCATCAACTCCAACCGCTCTGGCTGATTGGATGTTTTTCACCTAGACTGTTTGGTCCCGAATTGTGTAAAATAAAAGGTATATCCAAAAATAGCTGCTTACATAAAAATTTCTATATTACTGGAGTGAATCCGATGAGTCATGAAGAATTAAATGACCAGCTACAAGTAAGACGGGAAAAAATGGATGCTTTTAGGGAAAGAGGCCTTGATCCATTTGGTAAACGCTTTGAGAGGACCCATATGACAAATGAACTTGTCAGCAAGTATGGCGAGCTTGAGAAGGAAGAAATCGAATCAGGGAATGTATCCGTAAAAATCGCTGGACGCATCATGACGAAGCGAGGCAAAGGTAAAGCCGGCTTTGCGCACATTAAGGATCTTACGGGGCAAATCCAGATCTACGTTCGCCAGGATAGCGTCGGTGAAGAGCAGTACAGCATTTTTAACGAATCTGACCTCGGTGATCTGATTGGGGTTGAAGGAACGCTTTTTAAAACAAAAGTCGGTGAATTATCGATCAAGGTAAGCGAATTTGTCTTTTTGGCAAAAGCGCTTAGGCCGCTGCCTGATAAATTCCATGGCCTTAAGGATGTGGAACAGCGCTATCGTCAGCGTTACCTTGATTTGATTGTAAATGATGAAAGCAGGGAAACGTTCATTAAGCGAAGCAAAATTATTCAATCCATGCGCCGTTACCTGGATGACAACGGCTATCTTGAAGTGGAAACACCAATGATGCATGCCATAGCAGGCGGAGCGTCAGCCCGTCCGTTCGTCACTCACCACAATGCGCTGGATATGACGTTGTATATGCGGATTGCAATCGAATTGCATCTAAAGCGCCTTATTGTCGGCGGACTTGAAAAAGTCTACGAAATCGGACGCGTATTTAGGAACGAAGGCGTATCAACACGACACAACCCTGAGTTTACAATGATAGAACTTTACGAAGCGTATGCTGATTTCAACGATATTATGGCTTTAACCGAGAACCTGATTGCCCATATTGCCCAGGAGGTGTGCGGAAGCACGACAATCCAGTACGGGGAATATGAGATAGACCTGAAACCTCAATGGAAGAGGCTTCACATTGTTGATGCGATTAAAGAATATTCCAGGGTCGACTTCTGGAAAGAAATGAGTACGGAAGAAGCCCGCCAGCTTGCGAAAGAGCATGGCGTGGAAGTCACAGAGCATATGCTTTATGGCCATATCGTCAACGAATTCTTCGAACAAAAAGTAGAGGAAAAGCTTATTCAGCCAACCTTTATTTACGGTCATCCAGTCGAAATTTCTCCGCTTGCGAAGAAAAACGATGAGGATCCAAGGTTTACAGACCGCTTTGAACTATTCATCGTGGCAAGAGAGCATGCAAATGCCTTCACTGAACTGAACGATCCAATTGACCAAAAAGAACGTTTTGAAGCCCAGCTGGTAGAAAAAGAACAGGGCAATGATGAAGCGCATGATATGGATGAAGACTATATTGAAGCACTCGAATACGGTATGCCGCCGACAGGCGGACTGGGAATCGGAATCGATCGCCTGGTAATGCTACTGACAAATTCACCATCCATCCGTGACGTACTGCTGTTCCCGCAGATGCGCCAGCGGTAATAATATAAAAAAGCAAGGCGGTGAAATCAAAGCCGCCTTGCTTTTTTATTTTCCGCAAGTTTAAAAGATGAATGTCGCTGCAAATTAGTAGAAACAACAATATATATGTATACCTCGATGCCGAAGAAACTGCTTGATAGCTAATCAAGTGAGTTGCGTGAAAAATTTTACTTTGATAAGTGGAAAAAAAACTGAAGAAAACGTATTGCCACATTCTCATAACGGTGGTATATTATATTCTGTTGCTGCGAAACAAGAACATGCGGCGACGAAAGCTCCAAAAAAAGAAGTAAAAAACTTATTGACACCAAGTTAATAACCTGGTAGTATATAAGAGTTGCTTCTAATAAACGAAGCTAACTAAATTGCTCTTTGAAAACTAAACAA
>NZ_QWVT01000039.1 GCF_003570705.1 Mesobacillus zeae | reverse complement strand
TTTCGTCATTTACACAAAATTATTGACGCTCCCTAATAGTGCAGTCCCTTTATATTTATTTTCAGACATCGAAACCATATTGAACAATATATATTCAACAAATATAATAGTAATAAGAAAGCTGATAAAGCTCCCGAAATCACTTATCCCTAATTTTGAAAAGATTAGTATTGGGGCAATGACCGCAAAAATAATCATGTAAACCAAATTCTTCTTTGCTAACAAGAAATCTTTTTTAACAAGATTAAAAATCATGTCTGTCCCCTCCCACATACGCAAGCATTACATTTTCTATGGATGGCCTCTCCACGACCACATTGCTCATTTGTTCACATAAAATCTCTTTCTTATCTGTGATACCTTCGAATCCAAAGGGGGTTTCCTGCAAGCTGATAAATAGTTCTCTTGTGTATTCGTTTAAGAGGCTATGATCACCTTTAACGAGAGCATGCCGATCCAACAATTCATCTTTACTTTCATTTAATAAGATTTTCCCATTATCAATCAAGATAAGAATGTCCGCTACTTTGTCCAAATCAGATGTAATATGTGTCGAAAAGAATACGCTTTTTCCTTCCTCTTGCATAAATTCCAAAAGTATTTCCATCAATTCGTTTCTAATTAATGGATCAAGGCCGCTTGTCGGTTCGTCCATGATCAATAAATCTGCATGGTGGGAAAGCGCGAGTGCAATAGCAAACTTCATCCGCATTCCTTTTGATAAATCAGCAATTTTTTGTTCCAGCTTTAAATTAAATCGATTTATATAGTTTATAAAAGCCAATTCATCCCAGTTAGAATAAGCAGGCGCGATCACACTTTTCATTTCCTTCAGTGTCAATTCCTCGTAAAAGTACCCTTCATCCAACACTACACCTATACGATTTTTTACCATTCCTTCGTTTGTATCGATTTCTTTTCCGTGAAAAGTAATAGTGCCACCATCTTTTAAATACAAACCAAGAAGTGTTTTTATTGTAGTTGTTTTTCCAGATCCATTCACTCCAATTAGTCCCGTTATACATCCCTCTTCTAAAGTAAAGTTCATATGTTCAATATGAAAACCGCCGAGCTTCTTTTTTAATTCTTTTACTTCCAGCAGTGAGTTCAACTCTCTTCCTCCTCTTCAAAAAGTATATCCATCATTGAATAAAGCTCTTTCTTGGTAATTCCTAGGTTGGTTGCCATTTGCCATGCTTCAGTCAGTTTTTGCTCAACCATTTGTTTTTTTGATTCCATCAACATATCAAAATTTTCTGGTGCTACAAAAGAGCCCTTTCCTACTTGTGTAACGATAAATCCTTCCTTCTCCAGTTCTTCGTACACTCTCTTTGTCGTAAGGACACTGACATGTAAATCAGTGGCTAACGAGCGAATTGAGGGAAGCTGTTCACCTTCTTTTATTTCCTGGCGCAGAATTGCCGATTTGATTTGTTCCTTTATTTGTTGATAAAGAGGCTTATTAGACACATTTTTAATAATTATTTTCATTGAATCACCTCTCTCTTTTTGACTGTATATGTATATAATACACACTATTAACAGCAAACACAATCATCATTCGGTTAATTTTTGAACTTTTTTATCAATGAAGAAAAGCCAATTTTGAAAATTCCCTTCAAAAATCGGCATTAAAACTGACAATATTATTTTTGGTAAATCGTCTTTCCCCCAACTGATTCATGAACAAGTTTCCCGGAGAGACTAATAGAGGCTTTTTCATAGTATCTTCCTCCTTGTTTTTTCGTTCTGGCTATCGCTTGGCAGGCTGTTCAGACAAAGAGGAAGTGAAGAACCCTCCAAAAGAGGCGCCGAAGACGGACGAACAGGCAAAGGCAGAATATAAATTCACCGATTTCGGCCTGGACGTTGACCTTTCTGACACAAATGACGCGATTGATGCAGGCTATGATGTGGAGAAAAAAACAACCGAGGCCTCAATTCAAGATAAGGAGCAAAATATTAACCTGAATGGTGACGAGGCGATGAAAGAGCTTGACAAGAAGTTTAAAGACTTTATATTCGATGAAATGACTCCTGATGCAGAAGTACTCGAAGAAGTGGAAAAAGCCTTCAGCGTGCCTGCGGATGCAAAGTCGGTTGAAGTGGAGATCACTTATGCTAACGGAACAGAAAAAGAATATCGCAGATAAACTGCGGCAGAGCTGCTCTCACATGAGCGGCTTCTTTTTTTCTCTCTGCCCATCATTTAACAAAGTACAGAAAGTTTTATATACTTATTAAATAGTAACTACAATAGGAGGAGTTAAGGTGAAATCTTTGGCTGTATTTTGCGGATCGAGTAACGGGGCGTCGGATATTTATATTAAAAGTGCACAGCTTCTCGGGAAAGAATTGGCTCAACGAAATATTACGCTTGTATATGGCGGCGCAAGCGTCGGTGTTATGGGTGCAGTCGCAAATTCAGTTCTGCATGAAGGCGGGAAAGTGATTGGCGTCATGCCTGGTTTTCTTGATAAAAGAGAAATCTCGCATAAAAATTTGACAGAACTTATTATTGTTGATTCCATGCACGAAAGAAAGGCTAAGATGGAAGAACTGTCAGAAGGATTCATGGCTTTGCCGGGCGGTCCGGGAACACTGGAAGAATTTTTCGAGATTTTTACCTGGGCCCAGCTGGGACTACATCAAAAGCCATGCGGACTCCTAAACATCAATGGCTATTACGATCCCCTCGTCGCACTATTTAACCATATGACTGATGAGGAATTCCTGAATGAAAAATACAGGTCAATGGCAATAGTGGATGAAGACCCAGGCAAACTGCTGGATCTATTCAATACATATGTACCACCCACTGTAAAAACGTATATTACGGAGGAGCAGACTTGATCCACTAATATGTATAACAGGCGGCGATTATAGTATCGCCGCCTGCAAAATTTCAACATTTCAACAGCCTTCCTGTAATAAGAACGTTTACTGCCCCTCATCTTATTTTAGACGGTCCACATTCAACATAAGATTGGTCGGTACTTCAGAAAAAATAAAATGCGTAACCGTGGAAGCAAACGGGCTGACAGCATTGATAAACTCTTCTGCTTTGGCAAAGGATTCAAACTGCAATTTAAGCATATAACAGGCGTTTCCGGCAATACGGTAACAAAACTCCACATTGTGAAGTCCCTCTATGTATTTCCGAAAAGATTTATAGTCCCCGTTTTTAACCGTTGCTTCTATTATGCATTGAATTGGTAAACCTAATTTCTCATAATCAACCTTGATGTTATATCCTTTAATCATTCCGAATGACTCCATCTGCCTTACCCTTTCAGTGACCGAAGGCGACGACAAATTCACTCTTCTTCCCAGCTCCCTCATGGATAAACGACTATCTTTACTTAATTCATCTATAATCTTTCTATCAATCTCGTCGATTTTCATTTGTGCAAAAATCCTCCTGAAATTCGTTTCATACGTAAATCATTAGAATACAATTCTTTAAAAACGAAATGTAAATTTATTCTTTAACAATATATTATATTTATACAGGGAGGCGTTATGTTTGGCAAGAATCAAAGAATCAATTATAGGTACCACACCATTTGAAAGGCTACTGGGGCATAACCCAGAATTACTCAATGGGTGGAGTCATTTAGGAAAAGTACTCGAAAAAAGCGGACAGCTTTCTTCTGAATTAAAAGAACAAGTAAGAAGAACATTGGCTCAGCAAAACGGATGCGAGTATTGTAAGGCAAAAGGAAAACCCGAGCCTGATCAATTCAACAATAAAACATCTTTCGCGGTTGGTTTCGCCGAAGTATTTTTACAGGTAAAAGGAGAAATACCAAACTCGGTTTTCGAATTGCTAAAGGACTCTTTTACAGAAGAGGAAATTAGCGAGCTATGCGCTTTCATTGCGTTCACCACAGCATCACAATACTTTGGTGCAATGATAAAATTAGAGGCTTAACGGATATCAAGCTGGCTTGTGCCTATTTTTCAATGGTTCGTTTATTCAAAAATAAAGGAAGTGAGTGCCGATGACTTTGATTCGACTCAACATTTGCACTTGGGTTACTATGAAGATCATTTTGATTTAGAAGCAACCGCCTATAAACTACAAGGTGATGATAAGGGGGTTGTTTTTTGGGAAAATAAGCAGCAACGTTTTCCTTCTATTTAATCAGGAGAGAATAACGGCTGTACGGTTTTTTATTGTCCTGGTATGTTACAGGATTGTTAAAAAAGTGTTGCCTCGTTGTGAAACTGATTTCCTATACTTTATGCGAAGGAAAGGTTTAACTTACTTCAAATGAAAAGGAGGCAATCATTATGTTCTTATGGGATTCTTTAGCCTAGGATCAAGCTGTAGGCCTTTTTAGTAGTTCTCGGAGGCCTCATACTGGTCAATGAATTGGCAAGGATCAATAAGTGGTTTTCACTTGCAATCTTTCTTGCCCTTCCTCTCGTTCTGTCTTTTGTCGTCTGGCCTCAGACAGCCGGAGCTGACAGCAGTGTCGGTACATGGTTCCATTGGGCGAAAGTCTATTCTGCCCTTGCTGGAGCGCTAGGCTTCCTTGCTTTAAGGTTCATTCCGGGCCTACCCGATAAAAAATGGGCCCTCGTGTTCCCGCCTTTTATTCTAGCACTGAATATTTTGGAAACCGTAACCCGCGAATTCCAATACTATTCCTCCAACGGACTCGTAGACGGACAGGAAAATACGTGAGCTAGAACTGTAAAGAGACAAGCTACGCCGGCTTGTCTCTTTTTCACTCAGCTTTATGTAGCTTAGAAATAAAGTTTGATCAAAAACATCATACAAACCCACATTCTATGGTAAATAAAAAGAATCCATTTTGAAAAAAGATTGATCAAAATGGATTCTTATCCAGCAGGTTTATGTTTCGATTTTATAAAAAAGTTTGATCATTTTTGTGCAATGTTCTTCAATCTCTTTTCCATTATTTCTGCCATTTGTTTCGAATCTGGATTTCCTTCATTTTGTAATTTATCAATGATGTTGATATAATCCGTTTCATTTCGATTCTGGCTTAATTTATATGCAGCCTGAATTTCTCCCACCTTAATCTTAAATCCAACTATACCTTTCAATTCTCTTTCTAAAAGATCAGGAGAAAGTTTATCCCATAAAACTGGATTTTCCCGATCTTCTTCATATTTTTTCAGCATTGTTGTTAATTCTTCTATTAATTCATCTTTCTCTAAAATGCTTGCTTTACCATATACATGGACGGCTTGATAATTCCATGTTGGAACTTCTTCATGCCCATACCAAGACGAAGAGATGTAAGCGTGTGATCCCTGAAACATAATAAGCACATCTTCACAGGTTTCAAATGTTCTCCACTGAGGATTCCCATAAGCCATATGTCCAGTAATATAGTAATCATCACCTTTTTTATTTAACCCCAAAGGCAAATGAGTGGCAATTGGTTTCCCTTGTTCTGTTGTGACAATCGTGCCAAAAGAGTTTTTTTGAACAAAACCCCAAATTTCATCAACATTTGTGATCTTAAAATATTTTGGAATATACATAATAATCCCCTTTTCAAAAAAGTTATATGAGTGTTTTGGTCATTATAAAGTCAATTTGTTCTTCATCACCCATATAAAAAGAGTGGGCTCCAGTTTGAACAAACCCCATTTTCTTATAAAAAGCAATAGCATTTTCATTCTTTTCCCATACACCTAACCAGATTTTCTTTTTATTACATTCCAGCGCGATTTCCATAGTTTTATTTAACAGATATTTACCAAGCCCATGTTTTTGAAATTTGTTCTTGCATAAATTATCAATCTTTATTTTAAATAATCGAACTTTGTTTTAAATTATCAATCTTTTTTATAAAACTACACCAATCCGTCATTACCACCTATCGATATGGCTAATCCCATAATGGTTTGTTTACTTACCCTAACTGGCGTTTAAATGCTTTAATGGCGAAGAAGTAAGTGATGACCATGATGCCGACGCACCAGGCAAGCGCGACCCAGATATCGTTGCCAACAGTCCCTCCATACAAGAGAGCACGAATGGCATTCACGATTGAAGTCACGGGCTGATTCTCAGCGAACGCACGGACAATTTTAGGCATGGTTTCGGTTGGGACAAAGGCCGAGCTGATAAACGGCAGGAAAATCAGCGGGTACGAGAAGGCTGTCGCCCCTTCCATAGACTTCGCTTTCAAACCGGGAATGACCGCCAGCCATGTCAGTGCCAGCGTAAACAGCCCGAGTATTCCAGCTACCGCGAGCCATTCCAGGATACCAGCGCTGGAACGGAAACCCATTATGAGCGCGACGAGGATAACCACCACGACAGTAAGCCCATTAGAAACAAGCGATGTCAACACATGAGCCCACAATATCGATGAGCGCTTGATCGGCATGGTAATGAAACGCGCCATCAGCCCGCTCTTTACATCCCCAAACAGCCGAAAGGCAGTGTAAGAGATTCCGGATGCGATAGCCATCAGCAAGATTCCCGGCAATAAATAATTGACGTAGTTTTCCGTTCCTGTCTTTATGGCGCCGCCAAATACGTAGACAAACAGCAGCATCATCGCAATCGGCGTAATCGCCACCGTAATAATCGTATCCGGGCTGCGCATGATGTTGCGCATTAAACGCCCTAGTAATACCCCTGTTCTGCTTTTCATTTTACATTTCCTCCTTTTTGCCGATGATAGCAAGGAAAATTTCCTCTAATGTCGGCTGCTTCTCGATATACTCCACTTTCGCTGGCGGGAACATCTCTTTGAGTTCGGTAAGGGTACCGGTCGTGATGATTTTTCCGCCATGCAGGATGGCGATACGGTCCGCCAGTTGTTCGGCTTCCTCCAAGTGCTGGGTCGTCAGCAAGATGGTCGTGCCGCTGCCGGCAAGCTCTTTGACGGTATCCCAGACTTCAAGCCGCGCTTCAGGGTCAAGACCTGTCGTCGGTTCGTCGAGAAAAATGACTGCCGGCGTCCCGATCAGGCTCATGGCGATGTCAAGCCGGCGCTTCATCCCGCCGGAATATTGGTCAGCCCGGCGGTTGGCCGCATCGGTCAGGCTGAATTTTGCAAGCAGATTGTCGGCAACTTGAGCGGGATTGGAAACTCCCCGCAACTTGGCGATCATCACCAGGTTTTCCCTTCCTGTGTGCATGCCGTCTAAAGCTGCGAACTGCCCTGTCAGACTGATGCTCTGGCGAATATGATCCGGTTGACGCTGAACGTCATAGCCGCAAATACCTATTTCGCCGCCATCAGGCTTCATCAGCGTCGAGAGGATGTTGACCGTCGTCGTCTTACCCGCTCCATTTGAGCCCAGCAGAGCGAAAATTTCGCCACGCCGCACCTCAAAATCCACCCCCTTTAAGACTTCCTTGTCTTTAAAGGATTTTTTTAACCCTTTTACAGAAATCGATGCATTGCTCATACTTTTTTCCTCCTTATAAAAAGCGCTATTTAGTCTGACTGATAATCTGTATAACTTATTACCAGGTTAAAAATATAACTGAATAGTAAAGGTGGCAATTCACATTTGTAACCAGCTATTCAGTCGGTATTATCTATTGAATTTATTTTTTTCCCAATCGCTCCATGATACTCTGATTCAAATCTTCACGATACTTGGCGACATAGGTTTTAGCGTTTGCTACTAGTTCGTCGGCAAAGGACGCCACGTCGTCCCCAGTGATTTCCAGCACTTGTCTGCCTTCGGCCGCACCGGCTTCGAACAACTCGATTAATTCATACTGCATGTGCAGCATATCCATCCCGCTGCCCGCTGAGAAATTCCACATGTAGTTTTGAATTTTCTTAAATACAAACTGGTAATCCTCTGGCAGGGCTTCAACCCGTGCCATATTCATTTTGTACTCTTTTTTATCACCAATCATTTTTTTGAACATTTCCATCATGTTATTTTTCCTCCTTTTTTATAAAGCTGAACAAGACACTCCAAAAATATCGGACGGAATATCTTATGAAGCTAGATTGACTTTAAGACGTTGATTTTTGATGATACAAAATCCCATTTTTTCCAAAACAATTCAAGTTCCTGGCGGCCAGCCTCATTAAGTGAGTAAAACTTGCGGGGCGGCCCCATATCTGACGGTTTCTTTTCCATGTTCACCAGTTTTTTCTTTTCTAATCGCACGAGGATGGTGTAGACCGTTCCTTCCACGACTTCGGTAAACCCAAGCTCGTTCAGGCGGCGGGTAATCTCGTAGCCATAGGTTTCATGGCGGCTGATGATTTCCAGCACGCAGCCTTCCAGCGAACCCTTCAGCATTTCAGTTAAATTTTCCATGTTCAGAGCCTCCTCTATTTCGTCTGACTTATATTCAGTATAACTTAGTCCTAAGGGGAATTTTTACTTAATAGCTTTTGGAAAATCACGCTATTAAGTATTGCTTATTACGTGTACATTGTATCACCGAGTAGTAGGGGTGGTCAAATATTTTTCTTAAAAATATTTTTGCAACCTCACTATTCAGTGATGTCGGTATCCAGTGTGACATATTACAGGTATATCGTAATACGTAGTAGACGGATTGTCAACTGGATTTTCTAAATATTTTTAAAACCAGCTATCCCCATTGGATACAGCCGAGTTTCTTTATGGAGCTTTTACTTCCTCCTATGCTTCTTTCACAATGATTACACCGTGGATCATTCCCATCCAACAGCTGTACATGTAGGTTCCCGGTTTCTCTGGTGTGAAAACGATGAGGTTTTCTTCTACTTCCAGTGACTTCTCAATCCCATACTCATTTAAAAAGAGGCGGTTGTTGCAGCCATTCAAATGTTCGGGAGTCGCCTGCACGTTCCACACCATCGTGTGCCCACTTCGAGCACAATGGTCTCGTATGTGAACGGTTCCAAATGAGTCTTCACATGCTGGGCGTCATCGCTGATCTGGGCAACTACTACGCTGGACGGCGTAAATAAAGCGATTCTAGAAAGCCCCAGACCGCAGTTGAACATGCTTACCCCCAAGATGACCACCAGCATAGCTCCGACAGCCAAGACCTTATCGGTAAACTTCTTCTTGCCAAGTATTAGGCACTCAGCGCTTTAAAAAACTAATGGGGCAATATATTGTGTTTGTCGTAGATGAATACTATCGTGCGATAAGTGCAGAAGGGATGGAAGTGATTAAGGGATTCTTTCCAAACTCTACATGATTTGATTTTACAGGTACACCGATATTTAATGAAAATAAAAAACAAGCTAAAGGCAAATTAGCTCGGACCACTCGTGATCAATATGGAGAAGTTTTATACACTTATACCATTAAGAATGCGTTAGATGATGGGGCTGTTTTAGGGTTCATTCTCCATTTAGATTACTCAACAATATGGCCCTTTAACGGAACAACTCTATGTCACTCAATAATTCCTTAATCCACCTTTTATTCAGATGTTCTTTTTCTTTTAGTCATAAAAACACCCCTTCAGACAAAAATATCCAAAGGGGTAAAACATCGTAACTTTTTTATAAACATCTCGTCTTTATTCAAAACATCGCATCTTTTTTATAAACTTCGTGACTTTATTTCAAATCCACACTTTATATCTTGAGAGCATGGTAACATTCCATATACCAAAACCCGTTTTCTATATATTTCTATATTTTGATTTTCTGCAAAGTCATTTAACCGGACTTAAATGGAACCAGTTAGTATAATAACGAAACATAATTATATTTATCGATAACTATCGTGAATAGGGTTGAACAAATCTTCATCCGACCTTCTGACCATGGAAAAATTGTCTACATTATAGTGTCCATGAAGGGTTGCATTATGGTGCTGTATAATTTTTTCGGCAGATAATATTTCTGAATCTGAAGTAGAATGTCCATCTCCGACCAATGTCACATCGTAATGATTTACGGTTGCCGTCCTGACCGCTGTATCAATACAATATTCTGTTTTACATCCCATTATGACAAGATGTGCTATCTTGTTATCATTTAAATAGGTGTTCAATGGTGTCTTATAAAATGAATTGGTTGCTAATTTATCAAAAATTATGGCTGTGGCAGGTACGTTAATATTCTTGTGTATTTGAAACCCAGGTCCTTCTCCATTTGAAACATCCAGATCTCTCATAAAAATGATGTTTGCATTGGCTTTTATGGCCTTTTCAACAACAACATTAATGGTTTCTATTAGTCCCTTTTTCTCAAAAACACCTTTCTCTTCCGTTCCGCCTTCCATTAATTCCTGTTGGGCATCAACTACAAGCAAGGCTTGATTCACCCTAACTCCTCCTTTGTAATATCCTAATGTTTTTATTTCAACACCATCGCAATAAAACCTTTATTTAAAAACTTGAATTCTTAAAAAAGACCATAAACGTTTTCTCCCGATATTATACAAATTTAAAAAACAGTGCACCTTAATTGAACGGATTTCACTGCTTCATATGATAATAGTGGATAAACAGAAAAAAGGACCTACGAGAAGTCCTTTCCTAATCATCTTCCTTCATTCTATATACCCCGACATCCTGATCACCTTACCCTCCAACTCTGACCGTATTTTTTTCATCCCATTTTTCATGTAGAAAGACATCGCTTTTTCGTTAGAGGGTGAGACTCGAAGATGGTATTCCTTCATGTGATTTTGTTTAAAAAACTCAAGTGCGTACCGGTGTAGCATCTGGCCAATTCCTAGCCCTCTTTTTTCTGGAATCAGGTAATACAGGTTCACATAGCCAACCTTCTTACCTTCGAATTCTCGTAAAGTCAGTTCGAGCTGGCCTATGGGTATTCCGTTTTCATATACTAGGACAAAGCCGCTCGGGAATAATTCACACTGTTCTTTCAGCCAATTTAGGTACTCGTCCTCAGCACCAAAATCTTGATCGCTTCCAAAGCTGGCAATGAACGAGTCGCGGCGAAAAGCAACTGCGTGGTGACGGTGTTTCGGGAGTTTAATTTGCAGGAATTCCAGGGGTACCGCTCCTCTCATTGAAGATGTTTGGAGTCTGTTTACTTCATAGAATGAGTCGTTTCACTGCTTTTACAAACTTAAGAGAAAAAATCGAACCGCCTCAAGCAAGAATAAAATAAGCCCCGAACAAGACGGCGATTAAGATGATAAAGACACTTAATGTGATAATCGAAACTTTTGATGAAATAAATGTTTGGTGATTGATGCTGGAGATTTTCTTCAAATAAACGATGGTGGCAATAATGATGGTGATGATGCCTAGGCCGACAGAAGCAATGCCGATAATATTGGCGATAAAGTCCACGACTTCCGACAGGGATTCTTTCATATTATAATGAAGGTTTGTGACGAGGAATCCGACTCCGATGATTGCAATCGCGGTCCGAATCCAGGCGAGGTATGTCCGTTCGTTTGCAAGATGCTGCTGAATGTATTTTGAATCCTCGGTCACGCTGATTTTTTCTCTCTTTACTCCGCCCATTTGACCACTCCTTTCCCTGCATCCATTAAAAACATAAAATCATAACTGATGCAACACTTTTCCCATAGGACTTACACAACAAAAGGAGCTGATTCTCAGCCCCCGTTTGTTAAAACAATTTCGCTATCAGCATAATGACTCCTGCCAGGAGCCAGACCCATACCCCAGGTCATATCGGCGGAAGGCCTTTCTTGCCAGGGGTTTGAGGTTTCATTCCTCAGGAGCCTGAGCGGCAGTCTTGACGTTGTTTATCCTCCCTTATGATCACCTATTTCAAAAAAGTTAAAAGCGTTCTTTCTTATTAATCCACAGATCCTTCCCATGCAATCATTCCGCCAGCCATATTGATTGTCTTATATCCATAGCTGTTTAGAAATTGTGTCGCACGCCCACTTCTGCCGCCTGAACGGCATACCATGATATATTCTTTTGATTTGTCCAATTCATTCATCCGAAATTCCAGCAGGCCAAGCGGGATATTAACAGCCCCTTGAATTTTACCGGCTGCCACTTCATCCGTTTCACGGACATCTATCACATTTAAGGCTTTGCCTTTTTTTAATAAATTTTCAACTTCTTTTGCTGTAAACTGTTTCAACTATATCCGTTCCTCCTTAAGGTCTCCAGGCGCTTACTCCGCCTTTAACATTTGTAATCTGTTCAAATCCTAGTTTTTTCAATTCCCGGCTTGCTTTTTGGCTTCTCATACCGCTTTGGCAAATGACAACGATTTCCTTGTCTTTCAAAAGGCTTGCTGCTTTTGCCGCCAGCTGATGAAGCGGTATATTTTTAAATCCTCTAATATGGTTCCCTTTAAACTCACCAGGCGTGCGCACATCGACAAACTGCTTGTTCTTGTCTTTCAACTCAGCTTTAAGCTGCTCTGTTGAAATATTCCTGATTCCTTTAGCAGGCATCATTCTCCGTATAAATAACAGAGCTCCCAATGCCAGCAGCATATACGTCATAAATTCCATTTATTTATGCACCTCTCAAGACTTTTTACCTGCTAGGGTATAAAATAATCCAAAAAATAAAACTGTATTTTTATAGGTTATATTATTTGCTTTTTACAAGCAGGTTGACGGCTTCCTTCAATTGTTCATCTTCACTAGGATCTCCGTTCGATTTGGCATTTAACATACAATCCATTAAATTCGAACTTACGATGACTCCGATCGATCTGTCGACTGCAGACCTAACTGCAGATAACTGTGTGATTAAATCCTTGCAGTCTTTATTCTCTTCCATCATCCGAAGTACCCCTCTTACCTGCCCTTCAATGCGCTTAACCCTGTTCTTAATTCGATCATCGTATTCCACCTTGCCAGCCTCCTACTGGGAATATGCTATTTCCCAACTCATTATACCACACGGGGTATAATGGTCAATCTGCTTGCGTAATAACTTTGTTAAGAATGACCCCCTGCTTGAAGCAGGGGTGCCGCCATTACTCACTTTTCACAGGGAGTCCTTCATTTTCCCACGCTGAATAACCGCCAGAAAGGTTAACGAGAGCATCAAAACCTTTTGCCTGCAGCAGGCTCGTTCCAATTGCAGAGCGTGCGCCTGATTGGCATTGTACAATGATTGTCTTGTCTCTAGGAATAAATTCCAGCCTATCCGCAAGAGTTCCGAGCATAATATGATGGGCGCCTGGAATGTGGCCGTTATCCCATTCACTTTGATTGCGGATGTCGAGCAAATAATACTGTTCATTTTCAAGCATTTTTTTTGCCTCTATTGGTGATATCGACTCGTACTGTATTAGCTCATCAGCAAGTTCATCGGGCTCAATAAAGCTGACAACCTGATCCAGGCCGATAGACTCCAATGATTTTTTCACAAGTGGCAATTCCTGTTCGGTTGTAATCAGGACAATATCTTCCTCATAGCTCAACAGCCAGCCGGCCCAATTTGGAAATGAGCGATTGTAAGGTAGATTAAGCGATCCATTGACGTGTGCAACAGCAAACTCCTCAGCCGGCCTTGTATCCACGATTACGGAATCTCCGTTGACAGGAAAAGCTGCTTTTGGTGTTTTTCCCCGCTTTAACAGCTCGGGTCCGGTTTTGTTCAGCTTTTTCATCATCTCAAAATACTTTGGCGGCTCAGGCTGGCCTTTGAGCAGTTCTTCAATAAACAGCTCTTCGTCTTTAATCTGAAATGCCCAATTGAATCTTTTTTCATAGCCGAGGGTTGTTGCCGGAACCGCACCTAAAGATTTGCCACACGCGCTTCCCGCTCCGTGCGCCGGCCATACCTGTAAAAAGTCAGGCAGGTCATCCATTTTCTTAAGTGACTGGAACATCTGCTTTGCGCCACTTTGGGCTGTTCCAACTGCACCCGCTGCTTTTTCAAGTAAATCCGGACGGCCTATATCACCGACAAAAATAAAGTCGCCGGTAAAAATCCCCATCGGCTCATTCGCACCTCCACCCTTGTCAGTCAGAAGGAAGGAGATACTCTCTGGCGTATGTCCTGGCGTGTGGATAACTTCGAAATCAACATTTCCAACTGAGAACACGGAACCTTCTTTCAACAGCTCATGGTCGTAGCCGGACAAATAAAGATACTTCCAGTTCCCGTCCCCTTCGTCGGACACGTAAAGCTTGGCCCCAAGCTGGTAGGCAAGCTCCCTTGCGCCTGAAAGATAGTCTGCATGAATATGAGTTTCCGTTGCTGCTGTAATGTACAGGTTTTCCTTTTTGGCCGTCTCCAGGTATGGCTCAATATTCCTCGCCGGATCAATGACAATTGCTTCCCCTGTTCTTTGGCAGCCAACGAGATAAGACATATGCGCGAGCTGTTCATCGTAAAAAGATTTAAAATACATTCTATTTCCTCCCAAAATTTTATCGGCTGAATGCCTTTATGAACATTTTTTATTACCTGCCTTTCAGTACTTAGTGGCAGATGGTGTTTTCTTCTTCGTTAAATAATTTAGTGAAGCAACGGATTTTTATACCCAATAGGGTATATTGAACCTTGAACATACTATATAATCTTTCAGAATATTTTTCAACCCTTTTGTTTTTAAAAAATCATTGACGGTCAGTGTTCTGATTTAATATAAAGGTTTCCTTTATAAAACCCTTACATCTAAAAAAGGCATCCGCCTTGGAATGCCTTTTCCTAACTAATTATTGATATGAGCACACGTCAATCATGTCACCGAACAGCAGTTGTATGACCTGCCAGCTCGACGAATTCCTCATAAAATTTTAGGAACTCGCGAAAAAACAGATGCTTTACTCTAAGGTCTGTCAGCTTTAACAGCGACGGAAGCACAGGCTTAAGATATTTTTGGACAAACTCTTCTTCCATGTTTTCAAGCTTTTCCAAATACTCTTTTTCCCCCGCTTCCTCAGCTTTGATTTCCTCTTGGAGCAACGCACCCAAAAATGCCGTCAGACAGCCAAAGTGGTCAGGATACATGTTGATTTCAAGCGGATAATAGAATTGCATTTTCTCATATAGCCCAACAAGACATAGTAAATCATTTCTCCTGCTGTCTTCATGATCAGCACCCGAAGAATAGGAAGAAATATAGGGAGGAATAAAATGTTCACCAGGTATGGAAAAATGATTATCATGCCATAACTGTACATCTTCACCCTTGTAATATCTATGAAAATAAAGACCTTCTTTTGCCTCATCGGAGACTTCTTCAAAAATCTTATGATATCGTTCCCAGTCTCCAATCCAAATACTTGTCAGGATGTTTGCAGCGGCTAGTTTTCCGTATCTTTCTTCCACCATAATGTTCACCCTCTCGATCGTTGTAAGTGCATTTTACTGAAAACACGGCAACACCTCTTTTTAAACTTACGCTTTCTCGATATCAACAAACACATCCTGCTGTGCCGGGCCGCCGACCAGCAGGTCAGCGAGGTATCCTTCAAAATAGCTGCTGTCCTTGTCTGTAAGTGCATTCACCGAAAATCCTTTCCCTCTCGGTTGTGAATAGCCGGATTCCTCGTGTAGCGGCTGATTGAATTCATATCCGGTATGACCGTATCCCCCAGATGCTTTCAGCGTTTTGCCGTCAATCTTCACATCCTTAGATCCATAGGCATCATGGCCAAAGCTGAAGTTGGCTCCAACCACACCTGGCCTAATTCCAGGAGTGACATACGCTTTTCCTTTTTCTTTGTGATTATTGGATACGATATAAATATCATCATCCGTCGAGACGCCTTTCTTTTTCGCATCAGAAGGATTGATCCATAAGTAATTCTCAGACCGTATTTCCCTCAGCCAGGCACTCCCTTCCGTACGGTGTGTTGCCATGTTCCTTGATTTCCAATTGATGAATTGCAGCGGCTTATCTGGTTTATACACCTTACCGTCATACGTTTTGATTTCTTCAGCTACCGGAACTCCTTCAAAAAACGTTCCACTATATGCACTTTTAAAACCCGCTGCTTTCTCATCATAAAAATATACTTGCTTGGCCCACTGATACTTCAGCTTGTTCCCGAGATATTCATCTCCAACAGGTTCAAAACGTCCTCCCCGATTTAATACGTATACAACCTTTTTCCATTCTTCTTCCTTTACAGCATTCTTCAGGCTTGCAATGTCAAAGTATTTTCCCAGTGCGTTTTTTCTCGCTTTTTCAAAAATCGCGAGTTCCTCCGCGTTGGCATTTTTAACAGGCTTCAGTCCGTCAAACGCGATATTGGCCACTCGTTTCAAATAGTAGTCTTCCGGTGTGTTCAAATCAAAACCGTCGATAAATCCCTTTTCACCGACACCTGGAAGCCCCATTTCTTTTAGGAGATCAATGTAGACTTGTTCTGTCTGGCGTGCATCTGGAACAATCCTGGTAACAGGCTGGATCACACCTGCAAACTTGTATTTTAAAATAGGAAAAATGTCTTCTGAATTCCAGCTTTCCAGATAAGAAAGATCTGGGAGAACAAAATCCGCATACTTTGTTGTTTCGCCGATCACCACATCGGAAGAAACGACTAATTCAACGACTTTTGGATCACGAATAAACTTCGCCTGCATATCTGAACGAGGACCTGACATAACAGGAGATGTCCGGTTAATAAGAAGTGCCCTGATCTTATAGGGATAACCTTCGGCTGAGCTTGGCAGCACATCATTGATTAATTTATTTCCAAGCGGGTACCACGGACGTTTTGCTGGATAACCGTCTTTTTCAAAGAAAGAGGTTTTTTCGTATGGAATTTTATGCCGGGTAACCGGAATTCCCCAGGCAACGTTTGCATTCGGGACTGTGAGGAGATCGTACCGACCCTCTGTTGCAGCAAACTTTGCATTCAGTACCGTATCACCGCCTTTCCAGTCATGGTTCCCGACAAGATGGTTAAGCATATTGATCGCCCTTACGCTGTAATAGCCGTTAGCATGCATTGCGGGGCCCCGGTATGCATGAATTCCCACCTTCTTGCCGTGAGAAGTGAAGTCGCGGGCGATCTTGATCATAACATCTGTAGGAACACCAGCCATTTTTGCGTACTCTTCCATTGTCTTTTCCATCACTTTTTCTTGGAAAATCTTAAAAACGGATTTTACTTTAAAACCATTAATCGTTGTATCTACACTAAGTTCTCCCGACAATGCCTTAGCGCTGACAGTTGGTTTACCGTTTTCCAGGACTATGAATTCTTCTTGATTCCCGATGCCTAGGTCACTAGCCCGGAGGAAAGGGCGTTTCTTGTCACTAACGTTGACAAGGAAAGAGGCGTCGCTCCATGTTGTTTCACCATCAAGTTCGGCTGCATTTTTGCTTGGATTGGATAAATAAATCTCGTCATGGCGGTTGTTTTCTAAAATCCACCGACACATCGCCATCGCAAGTGCCCCATCCCCACCAGGCTTGACTGGCACCCAAAGATCCGCCTTTTCAGCGGTCTTGCTGTAGCGTGGATCGATAACCACGACTTTCATTCCTCGTTCGATAGCGTTTGTGATTTGTGGTGCAAATACTGTCGGTCCGCGGTTTGCCACCATAGGATTGGTGCCCCAGATGATGACAAACTCTGCATTGTCATAGTCTGGGACCATCCTTTTCTTAGGTTTTTCCGAATCATGGGACCTTGAGTTCCCCATCACACTAGTGATTCCGCAGTAGCCTCCGTGATCATAAAAGTTCGCGGTTCCAATACTTCCCATGGCAAGGCGCTCAATGAATTCACGGCGGTGTCCTGCCATGATGGCAATCTGGTTGGCTTTCGGTCCTAAGTCAGGATGATCCGTATCAATTAATACCTCATCATACTTTTTATTAAATTCCGTTTTTGGCATTTCGCCTGCTTTTACTTTTTCCCAATCTCCCATGACTGCCGCTTCAGGTGCGTACTTCCAAATTGCCTTCAAACCAGGTGTGCCGAGTGTAGAGTTTCCTTCTAAGATTTCTTTATAGGCTTCTTCCCAAGTAATTGTCTTCCACATTCCGCTTCCCCGTTCCCCGACCCGCCTTAACGGATGCTGAATCCTAAAAGCATCATAGTTTGTTTGGATACCAGCCTGTCCTTTTAGGCAAGTACGGCCGCCCCTGTTACCGCGCCCGGTTTTGGCCACATCCCCTGTCCCTTTAACTGCTACCGCGACTGGCGTATCGTAGTTGATGTGTCCATAAGGAATCATGTTCATGGGACTGTACTGGTTTCCGGCGATTTTCCTAACGATGGAGGAATAGGCTCCAGCAGCGCTTCCTGCCGTGATATAGGCTTTAATAGTACAAGAGGTGTTACATTGCTGACACGATGTAAAAATCACATTTTCGGCTGAGTAATCCTGATAATCCGTACCTGCCCCATGAGCCACATCAATCCAGACACCATCCATTATCTGTTTTACAGGTCCGATAAAAGCAGGACCCACAAACGCGACTGCCCCCAATGTACCCAGGGCTTTTAAAAATCCACGCCGTTTCATAGGTTTATTTTGCATGTTCATTCACCTCGTCAGAAATATCTTCAATTGGAAGAATCATTTCACCAAACGTATAGATCAGCAATCCCATCGCCACTACGCCAATGCTGACCATCCACTCTTTGACAGAAGGGAAATATTGCCCCCACGGCAATTCATGGAAAACAGGGACGACCAAAGGCGGAACCACAATATTAAATCGGACGCCAATGATCCCAATTACGATTAACACTGCGGCAGCAAGCAATGCATTGATATTCTGGTTTGTTTTTTTCCAGAAGACGATTATAAGGGGGATGAACGCTCCAAAAAACATTTGAACTCCCCAGAAGGACCAGGAAACGTCGCTTGCCATCATGGTCGCTAGAGTATCAAGGTGCTCAGTCTCAAGCCCGTACCAACCTACAAGGTATTCATAAAATTGTAGTCCAAGGTCGATGATCAGGAATCCCGCCATCATCTTTGATAGTGACTGGACCATTTCTTTATCGATCGGCTGCTTTGCGGCTTTTTTCTTGATGATATACATCGCCAGCAGTAGTGCGGTACCCGAGACCATTGCGGAAATAACAAATATGATTGGAAACAACGCAGTGTTCCAGCCTGGTCGCGCTTTAACCAAAGCGAAAATCGTCCCAGTACCTCCATGCACGCCAAGAATCGCAATCGGTATGCCCAGTGTTCCAAGCACCTTCATCAAAGTGTGATCACGCTTCTTCGTTGCAGCATTTATGGTGGAATTCTTAAACGTGATAAGCCTTGCTACAATTCCTTTCATCGAATTTTTTTTAGCGGCCCTGACGAGATCTTCCCTCATCGCGATATAAAGCTCAGCCGTTAGCAACACAATATAGACAAGATAAAAGTGGACCTCCCATGCAAGCGGTGATGTGACGTTCCAGTAAATGATTGCATTCAGCAAACGTTCAGGCCTGCCAAGATCCATGAGCACGAAAGTCAACGCTACAATCATGCAGACAATAGCGGTAAAAAGCGCTGCCTTACCGATCCGTTCGTATTCTTCCATTCCGAATACGTAGATCAGAGTCGACAATAGAAAGGAACCTGCGCTTAAGCCTACGAAAAAGATGTAAAAAGCGATCCATGCTCCCCATGGTGTAATGCTTGAAAGATTTGTCGCAGACAAACCGGTGAATAATCTTTCAATGATAAAATAACCGCCAACCATAAAAGCAGCCAGTAATGCAAAAATCCATAGCTTCAAGGTACTGGAAGTTCCTGGCTTGATCTCATGTTTAGCATTCATGGCAAGGTTGCCCATAAAATAGCCCTCCCTATCTCAAATAAATGACACTTGGCTGCGTCCCTAGCTCTTCCTTCAGGCGAAAGGCTCTTGGACTTGAAGCGAGTTTCGAAACGGTACTGTTCGGGTCATTGATATCTCCGAAAAAGCGTGCATCCCCTATACACGTTTCCACACACGCCGGCTCTTCGCCCCGTTGCAGGCGATGAAAACAAAAACTGCACTTTCGCACAGTTCCGATCGGCGTCTTTCCTTTTTCACGAGGACCTCTTTCCTTCCCATATTCCGGGCTTGTCACATCGTTGTAGCCGATCATTTCCTGTTCGTAGCTATCCCCAAAATCATATGAACGCGCACCATACGGGCAAGCCACAATGCAATACCTACAGCCAATACAGCGGTCATGGTCCACAGCGACGATACCATTTTCCATCTTGTAAGTAGCCCTAGTCGGACAAACTTGTGCGCATGCTGGTTTGTCACATTGCATGCATGGCCTCGGAAGGTTCACCGCCTTAATATTAGGGAAATCGCCTTCAAGCGATTCCATCACTACATTGTAGGATATCCCGGGCGGTGTCCGGTTCTCCGCTTTACAGCTAACCGTACATGTATCGCAGCCCACACATTTCCTAAGGTCAATGACCATCACCCATTTCGGTCCGTCTCCTTTTTTCTTATTTTCAGTTTCCCCCCCAGCGTAGCTGTTTCCAAATTCCTTAGTCAGGGAGCTTGAATAGACCTTGTGGAACTCATCAATTTTCATTTTCCCGTTGATGACTTTTCGTGCATCCCTTGCCATATTCATCCCAAGCCCAGTACTATACGGTGAATCGTCAAGTTCCGTTTTCGGGTCGGGCAAAATGTGGTCCAACATTTTCTCATAATCCTTCGGTTTGTTTTCATTGTTCGAAAATAGTGCCATGCGTTTTCACCTCATCTTTTCAATTTACTGCCTAAACCTTTTCAGGATCGTTCGCTTTTGAATCATGTTCGTGATCGCTTGCAAGTTCTCTTGCAGACTTTTTGAACTCCTTTAATGTCTGTCCCACAGCCTTGCCGATTTCCGGAAGCTTTTTAGGGCCAAAAATAATGAGTGCAAGAACTAGTACAAGAATGAGCCCTGGAATCCCGATATTGGTTAACATCTCTACCACCCTTTCTGAGCTTTGATACTTTTATAGATGCATGTTGCGTGCCACTTTTTTTCTTTTCCAACTGGGCAGCTTCATTTCTTCCTGGCTGAGTCGAGCAAAGTTAGATCTAGCAAGGTTTGCAAGAGGTTTTTACAGTTCTGTGAACAAAAAAAGCGATGAACGAGAGAGTGTGCCTCCATCGTCCATCACATTTTTTGTCATTTTGTCATATTAACCAGTGTGCCATTTTGGCACAATGACAAAATGGCACTATCCTATCATTTCTGAAGGTTAAACTGTTCTATTTTACGGTAAAGATTGCGTAGGCTGATCCCCAGTACCTCGGCAGTCTTAGTTTTATTCCAGTTAAGTTTCTCCAAGCTTTTCTCTATATGTTCTTTTTCCAGCTGTTCAAGAGTCTTGTGGCTGTCCGCGGATTCACCATCATTTTTCAAATCCGCTTCTCTTCCTGCAACTAGTAAAAATAAGTCTCCTTGTTCTATGATTTCTCCTCTTGAAAAGAGGGCGCCTCTTTCAAGCAGGTGGCCGAGTTCCCTGACGTTTCCCGGAAAGTCATACCGAGAGAGAGCTGCTGCTGCGTCGGCTGATAGTTTTTTTTCAGGAGCTTTTGTCCTCCCCATAAAGTATTGGACCAATAAAGGAAGATCTTCTTTTCGCTCCCTTAGCGGCGGAACGGTAATTTTCACCACATTTAGCCTGTAGTAAAGATCTTCCCTAAACCGCCCTTGCGCCACCTCTTTTTCCATATCCCTGTTTGTTGCTGCAACTACCCTGACATCTGCTTGCCGGACTCGGACATCCCCGATCCGGCGAAACTCACCAGTTTCAAGGAACCTTAACAATTTTACCTGGACGGCCAGGGACATCTCACCAATTTCGTCAAGAAACAAAGTGCCTCCTTTAGCGGCTTCCACGAGGCCTTTCTTTTCCTTGTTTGCACCCGTGAAGGCTCCCTGAATATGGCCAAATAATTCGCTTTCCAAAAGTTGTTCTGGCAGTGCCGCAGAATTGACAGGGACAAATGGCTCGCCCGCTCTTTGACTCCAATAATGAAGCGCTTTGGCAACCAGTTCTTTTCCTGTTCCGCTTTCCCCATCAATCAGGACTGGAACTTCGCTTGGCGCTACCCTTCTCGTTATTTGAAGCATGTCTTTTAATTTGGGGCTTTCTCCAATGATTTTGAATTCATCGTGTTTCCGGATAATCTTCTTCATTGTTTCATTTTTTTCTTTTAAAAGTTTGTTTTCCGAGGACTTAGCAATGGTCAATTCCAGTTCTGATAGATTATAAGGTTTAGTGAGATAGTCAAATGCTCCCACCTTCATTGCTTCAATAGCCGTATCAATGGTGCCATGTCCTGTCAGCATAATGACTTCCATGTCGACCTGAATTGATTTCGTTTCTTTTAACAATGAGATTCCGTCCATGCCAGGCAGCCTGATATCGTAGACCCCAACGTCATATTCCTCACTGTTCAAGAGACCTATTGCTTCTTCAGCCGTACTGGCAACATCGACTTTGAAACCTTTGCGCTGCAGCCTTTTTCCCAGCAGTTCAAGCAGATCCTTTTCATCGTCTACAACCAAAAGCCTTACACTTCCCATACCTTTACCTCCCTTTGCCTTCAGATAAAGGCAGGAATAACTTAAAAACAGATCCTTCTTCGCACTTACTTTCCACCTCAATCGAGCCGCCAAACTGCTGGATTATGCCGTAGCAAACAGACAGCCCAAGACCGGTTCCTTTTCCAGCAGACTTGGTAGTAAAGAAGGGATCAAATAACCTCGGTATAATTTCAGGAGAAATGCCATTTCCGCTATCTTCTACTTTAAGCAAAATTCCACCTTTACTTTTTAATGCGGATATTATCAGCTTTCTTTCTTCTTCCTCTTCCATTGCATCAACAGCATTGTTGATAAGGTTTACCATAACCTGCATCAGCTTAAGTCCGTCTCCCCTTATCCCGGGCAAATTTTCTTCGATACTGAGTGTAAGATGTATCTTATTCTTTTTTAACTGATAGTCCACAAGACTGATGCTGCTATCGATAATTTCTTGAATGTCAAAGACCTCAGCATTCCATTCCTGTTTCCGTGAGAAGTTGAGCAGGTTTCCTGTGATTCTCTTGCACCGTTCAATATTTTGTTGAATGACGCGGAGATAATGTTCTGTTTCTCCTTCACTCATGGTCTCATCTTCCACATCTATCCTGTCAAGCAAATCTTCTGCATAAGCATTGATCGTAGCAAGCGGATTGTTTACTTCATGTGCAAAGCTTGAAGCCATGATTCCTAAGGCCGATAACTTGTCTGTCTGTACCATTTTCTCTTCAACGAGCTGCTGCTCAGTGATATCCTCCACGACAACTAAAAACTCCCCCTCTCCCTCGATGGCATGGTTCAGTGGGAAAACACGATGTCTAAAAGTTTTATCTTCATCATTATTTGTTTTGAATTTTAACCGCTTATCCTGCAGGCTTTTACTGTTGGGGTCATAAATCGGACAATCCTCGCATGGTGCACTTTCGCCG
Source organism: Mesobacillus zeae (assembly GCF_003570705.1). Lineage (GTDB taxonomy): Bacteria > Bacillota > Bacilli > Bacillales > Cytobacillaceae > Mesobacillus_C > Mesobacillus_C zeae. The sequence continues at coordinate 21,825 of NZ_QWVT01000039.1, read as the reverse complement.
CCAATCAATGCATAGCACGGCAGGGAAAGGCTGTCATTTTTGAACCAATTCCGTAGGACTGGATTCATCCAGGTAATTTTATAGTCTTTTGTGACAAGCGCCATTCCCGCTCCGTTACCATTCACCACAACCTCAAGCCTTTCTTTTTCCTGTTCCAGCTGCCGTGATTTCAAAACTAATTCATTGCTCATCTCATTGAACGAATTGGCTAGCTTTCCGAGTTCGTCCTTTCGATTGATTGAAATCCGGGTGCTGCCTCTCCCTTGTTTGAGCAAATTCATGGCCTGGTCAATTTTCACAATAGGGTTAGTAAAATACAAACCGGCCGAGACGCTGATCAAGCTGACAACCAGGATGACAAGTACGGCAGCACTCATTCCGTTTTGCACCATTTGTTTAATAGGCGCATAGGCTGTTGACTCTGGCTGCTCCATTACGAGTGTCCACCCGAGGTCATCCAATTTAGATTTTACACCAACAACATCATCAGACTTTTCATTAGGCTGTTTTCTCCAGAGTCTGCTGTAGTCTTGATGGGCGATGATCCTTTCGTTGCTGTCTACAAGATAAATATAGGAAGAGTGGTCTTGCCGTAGAGATGAGATTTTACCAATGATTTTCTGAAGCTGTAACACGACACCGAGCGTCTTTTGCCTACCATTTTCGGTAAAAGGCACTGCCAGCTTTATGACCGGCTGTCCATACGGGTTGAATTCGACCTTTCCATACGCCTGGTCATTTGTTTGAAGTTTTAACATCATGCTCTCGGGAAGCCACTTTTCTTTTCCAGGGAGGTTTAATTCATAGCGTGAGACTCTCTTTTCCACATAGCCCTGCTCATTTGTTACAACCACTTCTTCAATGGAGCCACTTTCGTGGAGAAGATTATAGTAATTGCTTTCTGTATGATCGTATAGCTGGTTTACTCCAGCTCGTTCGTTGATTAGCCGCCACGTCTGGTCAAAGTCTACTTCTATTTCCCGTGATAAATTCTTTAATATCAAGCTTTGTTTTTCAATGATTCTTTCCTCAAGGTCTGACTTTACAAAAGAGTAATAGTACAAGCTGATCAAAATTAAAGGAATGGACGACATGACGACACCGAACACCAAGACTTTGTTCCGAATTGGCTGTGTCAGGAGCCAGCTTCTAAGGATACCTATCATTGTTTTCATTCATCTGCCTCCTCCTGATGGATCACGTCTGCGATTGAAAGAAGGTCTTCATTATAAGTCAATTTCAAGGTTTCCTTTGTTTCCTGGTTAATCACAAACTTCATTTCATCTGGAAGCTCCACCGGCAAAGTTGCAGGTTCGTTCCCCTGTAAAATAAGGCTTACAAATCTGGATGCTTGGTATCCTTGGGAATAGAAGCTTGCCCCATAGCTTGCCAGCAAACCTTTTTCCGCTTCATATTCATAGATGCCCATCGCAGGAACACGCTTTCTCTTCGCAAGTTCAGCGATTTCATCTGTCATTGATTCCAGCCGAAAACCTGGCATGACTAGGATTGCGTCTTCTTTTGTTATTTTGGTTTCCAAGGAAGAATGAAAGTCCTTTGAACTGACATCGCTTGGTACAACCGGCACCTTCAGTTTGCCAGAAGCATCTTGAATTTCTTCAAGGCTAAGGCGGCTTGTGTCAATTGTACTGTCATAAATAACAAACACCCGTTCAATGGAGGGAACGAGATTCTTGAGCATTTCAAGACGCTTACCGGAAATACTTGTATGGTAATTGTTAATTCCAGTAAATAAACTGCCAGGGTTCCGGTAGTCCTCAATCAGACCCAGTTCTTTTGGAGCGGCAAGACCGGCAAAGACGACTGGTATACTTTTGTTTGTTTTGTCTATTTCCTTTTTGAGCTCAATGGTCTCAATGCCTCCAAGAGTCACAATGATATCCGGTTCAGACTTAAGCAGGCTTTTTATTTGCCTTTTCAGTCTCCCTTGGTCATCCTTTGCATTTTTTACTGTGAAGTGAATCTTTTTATCTTCAAATCCCAGATCTTCCAACCCTTTTTTCAGCCCGGTGAATTTCTGGTATCGATTCTCCCCGACCATCAGTACGCCAATCTCAGGAGTCTTTTCATCACTGAATTCAAAAAGCCCATACAGCAGTACAGAAACCGCCAATATCGTCACAAAAAAAAAGTACCATTTCATTTTCATACCGGAAAATCTCCCCAATTATATTCTCTTACTTCCAATATAACGAAAAAAACAACATAGACAGCATGATAATTAGTAGAATTTATTGACATTATTGTTTTTGTGTTTGGTTTTTATTAAACTAATGTCCTACGCTTGGCCATAATGGAGCTAATTGATTCCCCGTAAATGATCATCGATATCCTAATAAAGTTGACTGATATATGGAGAAGGTTGGTTGATATCCCAGTAAATCAGTTGCAGGATAGCGGTTACATTCCCCTGAAGCAGTGCTCTTGCGATTCCCAATCTTTGTTTCATACCTAAAGAATATTTCCCTACAAGCTTTTTCGTTTCATTTTCCAGCCCTAACGATTTCCAATGCTTCCTCAATGGCATTTTTCTTCTGAATCCCAATTATTTTCGCATTAATCATAAGATTTTCCCTTGCTGTGAGGTTTCCATAAAACCCAGGTACCTCAACGATCGAGCCAATCCTTTTTAAGATTTCTTTTTAGTTATTAAATAAGTTTTCTTCGAAGATTTCAATCTTTCCATGGGTTGATTTGATCAAGCTCAGTAGCATCCTGAACGTCGTTGTTTTTCCTGCACCGTTTCGGCCCAAAAAACCGTAAATATCCCCCTGGTTGACCGTAATGTTAAGATTGTCTACTGATTTTTGATCACCATAAATCTTCGTGAGATTCGTGGTTTTAATGATTGCGCTCATATCGAAAAACCCGCTTTCTTGTATGCTTATGGTTCTAGTATAGAAACTCGATTTTAACTATTACGTACTTAATTATTTCTTAAATATTTCTTAAATCATCCTGAGGATTGAACTGAACATAAAAAATCTGGAAATAAAAAAATCCAAGCTGATATCGCTGGATTTTGAAGTGATTAGTCATATACATTCCCTTGACAGCACTTGCTAAATAGTTGAAAATTAAGAAAATATTGTTTATTAAGGAGGGCGCTTATGAGCTTTCTAAATTGGTATGACGTGCTTACCCCAACGACTCCCTATGCTGCAGCCTTTTTCGGAATTATTTTCACCATCATTATGGCAGCCACCGTGTGGTATAAACACAAAGAAACCAAAAACTCTTGGCATTGCTGTACTAGCTGGTCTAAGTTTTACATTCGTATGTGTCCTCGTTCTGGACGCCATTGGGTTTTATGGGTGAAGATACGTCATTAAAGCTAGAAAGGATTCCCTTTTCTAGCTTTCTATTTCTTTTGTTTTTCAATTAGATTCATCATGACAGTGCACATAAAATCAAACCGAAAAAAGTTCCGGTATGGTCGGGCTCAGTATTAAAGAACACTGGCGAAAAAAATTATTTATATCATGATTCTATTTTAAGAAACTCCTATTTCTTTTTATTATCCTCTGTTGTACCGATAACATCATTAATGGTACTTTCGATTTCGCTGACAAAACCATCGAGGTTCAGGTCTTTCATCATTTCTTTTACTTCAGGATCTTTTTCTACCTCCACTACCCCGAACCGGAATATTACTTTGATTTTAGCTTTGCTCATTCTGTCCCCATCCCTCTCGATATTTATTTTTACCTGCCTAATTTTAAAATAAGAGGAAATTCAGATCATTCACTTTACAGAATATCCTCTATTGACCTTTGATAAAAATCCGCGTTTTTCTAATTGGCATCTTTGAACAATCGACAAATTAATGTCTATGGAATTAGGCTATATCTTCATTTCTTAATATCAAAAACCAGCGTATCAAACAACTTTTCATTGGTGTACAGCAGTATTGCCCATTCTCCTGGCTTAGGAATTACTACATGAGAAACAGCATGTGAATCGGCTCCGTTTACCGATCCTCCACCAATCCCTCTTGTCCAACCTTCTGTGACAATCTGGTGGACTGTCTCCGTTTCTTTATGGTAACCAACTACTGTTAAGCTGGTGTCTTCTGGTTTTTCCACTCCCCAAAAATGCCACATCCATTTTTCAGTTCGTTCACTTTTCATTTCTTCCGGTGCGATGACACCTGACTTGTTTTTATTCCCGACGATGCCTCTTTCCCCAAATTCAACAGCTTTTCTCTCCCAATTAACCTTTTCAAATTCCTTTTCTTGTACAAACGTAGGAACATTGTCAGGCAGGATTAATTTCTCTTTTGCTGCTTTACTTGATGTGCATGCAGCCATCCCAAACAACATACTGAATACAATGATGAAGAATGAAACTTTTTTCACAAATCCCCCTCCTCCGTAATATTTCCATTTTATCACGTAGAGGTAAAAATTATTTGAAATTTCAGTAAAAGGTAAAAATCAAAACCCGCCGATTGTTTTCCATCAGCAGGTTTTGATTTATATCTTCATTCCTCTCCGTTATGGAAAGGATCATCTCGATCCAATTCCAGCTCTGCGGTTAATGGCAGGTGATCTGAGGCAAGGGATCGGATTACTTCAGTTTTTTCTATTTCGATATCGTCCGAAGTGAATATATAGTCGATTCGCTTTGTTGGATTGGTCGCAGGATAAGTATAGTCACCCGGCTGGCCGGCGAATACGTCGTAATACATTTCATTCAAAGGAACCATCTCAACGCTCTCAGGCAATGCATTTAGATCGCCCATAATGACCTTGGGACCTTCTGACTTCCCTGATATGTTCAGGATTTCCTGAATCTGAAGTGTCCGTTCTGCTGTAGTTAAAGCAAGATGAGTATTATAAAAGTGTAGTTGATTTCCTTTTACATTGATGGTTGCCTCAAGCAGGCCCCGCTGTTCCGTAGTGCCGATTTTTGCTAGGGAATGGTTGTCAGCATCCAGTATCGGGTATTTGCTCAAAACTGCTGTACCGTATTGGCGGCGCGGCTCACCTGAATTAGCTGGGTCGAGGTCAAGATTTGCTGCATACTCGTAAAACATTCCGAGGCGCATGGCGAGGAGCCTAGCCTGGTCCTGAAAGTCACTCCGGGTTGACCAGTGGTTATCCACTTCCTGCAGTCCGATAATATCTGCTCCTGAATCTGCTATTACCTTAGCGATTCGCTCAACATCTAGTGAGCCATCGATTCCTTCTGCATGATGAATGTTATAGGACATCACCTCAACATCAACAGGTTGACCACGTCCATTTACCACTTCATCTGCCATGGCGCTTGTTTGGGCCCCAGCAAAGGAAAGAATGCAGAATCCTACGGACAGGCTTAGTGTTTTTAAACTTCTCGCTCTGCTGCTTTTCATCTTAGATCCATCCCCTTTAAGTTACTATTTCTATTAAATAGTACGAGATGAATATATGATTCCCGTTTGATTAACGTAAAAAGCTGTTTAAGAAATGTTAAGACTCATGCTCTAAAATACCATCTACAACGTATGTCCCACCGCGATTTTTGACACCACTTCATTTGATAGTATGTACTCATCAACCTTCACATGAGCAAAGCTTCTGAGGTGTTCTTCTTTAATCACTTCAATGATAGTTTTAACCTTTGGCGCGTATTGCTCTACAGAAGCTGTAAGGAGCAGCGTTTTGCCGTCAACCAGCAACGGATCATCAATTTTATCATCTGCGAAGATGATGACTGACTTCGCTTTTTTTATATTGGCTGCCTCCATTGTCTCACTTGCAGCTGCATCTCCCGATACAAAATGGAACCGATCGTGAACCAGCGGTTGTTTTTCAAGCCGGTCGATGAGAACAATATGAGTTTTCCCGTCTTTTAAAAGTTCTTTTATCGCATATTCCGCTTTTTTGGACCAGCCAATAATGGTAATGTGGTTCTGTCCTTTGTATTTCAATCTGCCTTCCTCCTTCATCCTTCTGAAGTTGCCGAATGAATCTACCAGTTTCCCGATCACGACACCTAAGACACCAATACCTAATATGTACAAAACCATCGCAAAGCTTCTGCCCAGTACCGTTACTGGATAAAAATCTCCATACCCCACAGTTGCCATCGTTGTCATCACCCACCACAACGAGTCAAAAGCTGTTGGAAATGTTTCTGGTTCAATTTTCCGCATGATAAACATACTTAATGAAACGATAAGAACTGTACCAACAAGCAAATATACATTATTCAGCTTCGTTATTTTTGTAATCAACCTGCGGAATATATGCATTTCGTTCACTCCCTTCTGTTTTTCCGGAATACGAGATAAATTTGCTACGCGGAAGCCTATTATCAACCTGTATGGAACTAGGAGCTCCCCCACTTAAATTATTTTGCTTCATCATTCATATTACATATCATATCAGTATAAAGTTTCCACTAAAACGAAATTATCTTACTAATAGCCTAAAGATTTACCAAAGAGTCTGAGAATTGATCACAAAAAAGACTGAAGAAAAGAACACGCCCAAAATAACAGAAAAAAAGACCGAAAGAAAGATACCTCAGTCAGTCTCCTTTTATTTAAATATCCTGTTGATTTATAGAAACAACCTTTTGCGATTAACTTTCAACTCCCTATATTACAATTTATGGTAAAGTTAACGAAAAAGGAGAATAATTGCCAATGCTAAAAAGTTTGTTAATACTAATTGCTCCAACAGCCGTCACTATTATTGTCCTAATGTCAGCTTTAATAATATGGTCACAGACTATTCCGATTGATGACCCCTCAGAAGCGGATGGAATAGGTTTTTTGATTGTCTATGGATTTATTGCAGCCATTCCGATTTCTCTTTTTATCGGTTTGATTGTAAGTACTATTCTTATGGGATCAGCAAAGCGAAAAAAGTTGATTTGGATTCTTAAGGTTAAGTGAATTAATAATAGGTTCCCTTGACTAAATACTTTTTCGTTGCTAAAAAAGCATCTATGCATCAACGAATAAGATGGTTCTCAACACACGAGAACCATCCCTTATGAAAAAATCACCTCTTATTTTACCGGAATCCAAATCTCGGAGTAATAGTCGGACGCTGACACGTTACTTCCCGTATATAGTTCCAATTCGGGTGTTCCGGCGGGTTCATAGCCGCTGGACGGAAACCATTCAGTAAAAATTTGTTTCCACATTTTTGTCATTGCAGTTGGCATGGGACCGTGTACTTCAAAGATTGCCCATTTGGATGCGGGGATATCTAGCTTTAATAAATTTTCTGGCGTTTCCCCTTCATGTGCGGCCGCAATCCAATACTCCATGGTTTTAGATTGATCATTACTTTTATCCACGCATACACCAAGCAAACCCTTTACCTGTCCATTGTTAAAACGTACTAATAGGTCACTCGTCCCACCGCCGTTAACTTCTTCCCACATTTTTGGGATGCCCAACATATTCTCCTCGTTTACTAGTGAAAATTCCCGTTTTACTCCTACTACGTGAAAGCCTTCAAGCTCTACTACTTTATATTGCATTGGTTCCGCTCCCTTCAGACTCACCTGGATCACCAGGTGGTTATATGACTTCAGCTTTCCCGTATACTTTCGTGCTTCACTTGGCGAAATTCCGTGCTGTCTGCGGAAAGCTTTTGAGAAAGCCTCAGGAGTGTCGTACCCATACTTCATCGCAATCTCGATGATTTTGTCGTTAGTCCTGCTCAGTTCGTGTGCTGCCAGTGTCAACCGCCGACGTCTAAGATATTCACCGACCGGCATTTCCGTCAAAACCGTAAAGATACGCTGAAAATGGAAAGGAGATGAATTCGCAACAGCTGAGATATCGTCAATTGTGATATCCTCCAATAGATGGTCCTCCATGTAGTCAATTGCTCTCTGCATTGATTCTATCCACTTCATATACTCCACTCCCTTAATGCCATATTATCAAGGACCGATTCTGGAATCCTGTCAATCTCTGCTAAGTTTTGTCAGTATGTAATCCACCTATTTCCAGTATAATAGATCTATCTCGGTTTAACGAGACAGGATTCATGTCTATACATATTTTTCTGCTATGTATTTTTAGATACAAAAACAGGAATCTCTCTTTTCCTAGAAATTCCTGTTTCTTTTTTACGATGCTTTTTTCAAAAGGAGTTTACATACTTCCTCGTATCCTTTCTCCTGGTGCATTTCCATGAGCTGGGCGATGAAGCTTGTGACATATGCTGCTGCGAAGCTGTGACCTTGGAGGTTGAATTTTTGCATCGGTCCTTCAAGGTGGCGTGACAGCCCGCAGGCTTTGAAATTGATTTCTCCATCCTTGTTATAGTAGAGCTGGTCCGGGCTACCGTTTTCCACTGACGCTGAGGCAAAGACGGATGGATAGTGGCCGGGCCATAATAAGCCGCGATTTTCATCATGCGAAGATACGATGATGATACCGCGATTGGTGGCCTCATCGCAAATTTCCCGCAAACCTGTAAGGTCTTTTTTCACACCAAGGCTTTGATTGATGATATCCATTCGGTGTCCGATGTACCATTCGATCGCTGAAACCAACACTTCTGTATAAGTTGCCAGCTGACAGAGCTATTCCCTTTTCAACCGACATGCCGGTATAAAAAGTTAGGGATGCTTTTCAAATCCTACCAGAAATAATTGTAAATGATTCTCCGATGGACTATCATATATAAAAAAGATGAAAGTCATTAGGAAGTATTAAACAAAAGAAAGCAGGGTGATAAAGATGTTTGTTGAATTAAAGTATGACGAGTTTAGCATTGTAGAAACTCTTTTCAATAAAAATAGATATCAAATTCCCGCACTCGCAGTTTTAAATAGGAATTTTCCTGGAAAGGTATTTGTAGACAATAAGGAGAAACCAGAAATTGCTCTTGTTTGGGCTATTTCCAGATGGTCGTATATTTCCTTTAAAAAACTATTACCAAAACATAAAAGCTTTATGGAAAGTGTCTTTAATAGCAAGATTCTCCCTATACTACTGTCTACTGGTGAAAAGCACTTCGAAATATACACTGATCATAATATTGAATGGGACCGAATGTTAAATGAATCATTTAGCGAGTACAAACTTGATAAGCACTATGAAAACACATTTGTTTTGAACCAAGAAAAATTCAAGACACTTTCTTCTAATATAGAAATCCAAAAAGACATTGAAATTTGTGAGAATGCTTACCCTATTATTCCCAAAGATTACCGACGATTCGTTGAATCTAATCAATATGAGAAGAAAACCTTTGGTATAGCAATAAAGAAAAATGGTGAAATTGTATCTCAATGCGTAAACAATGGATTTGTTTATAAAAATAACTACTTCATTGATCTTGATACCTTTACTAATGAGGAAAGAAATAAAGGTTATGGGACGCTTGTTTCATATAGCTTAATCAGTAATCTACTAAGAAAAGGGTTATTGCCTTTATGGGAGACTACCAATAATAATTTACCATCTCAAAGAGTTGCGGCTAAATTAGGTTTTGAAAAAACAGAGGAATACCCGGTATATTCTATTACAAGCTATTAGAAAAGTACGAAATACACTAAAGTGCACTTCAATCCGCAATATCGTATTTCCCTTTAACCTTTTAACTAGATCTTCAATGAATCTAGAATTCACAGAGCAGATCATTCCAGCGTAATTCAACAAAGATGTGGGTGGCGATATATAGTGAAAAAAAAACATTATCCAGGTACCCAGTGAAGAGTACTTGGATAAATGTGCTTTATTAACTCATCAATATCTTATCTAACAATCCTGTCATAAATTCTTTTGCTGGTTCATTTGTTCCATGGACGAGGGTACAGCCGTCTTTGAAAAAGACGATTCGGTATGAATCGAGAGAACAGGAGAGCAGGTACGGGATTTCAAGAGAAAAAAAGCGGAATTTACTTGTTCTCCTGCTCAAACAAACAATATTTCCTTCGTTGCCCGATACTCTGTTGGCGCTAGCCCTGCGTATCTTTTAAAAATATTGCTAAAGTAATTAGGTGTATTAAAGCCGGTTTCGTCCGCAATTTGTTCGATGGTGAGGTCGGTATGCCGAAGTCGGTAAATGGCCCGCTGCAGGCGGACAAAGGTGACATATTCAACAAAGCTTCTGCCTGTCTCCTTTTTAAACAGTCTGCTGAAATAGGTCGGGCTAAAGTTAATATGCGCTGCCACTTCTGTGGCCGTTAATCCTTCTCCATAATACTTTGTAATGTACTCGATGCTTTTTTGAATTTGCGGATCTTTCGCTGTTTCCTCGAAATAACGAAGCTGGAGTCTTTGGTAAGGAGGCGTCCTTCTCGCGCTTCCCGCTTCTTTGTAAGAATGGTGAAGCATTTGCGGTTCACTGTAGATGGACCCCGCACCAATGTAAAGGTGAATCCCGTACTTTTCCTCCAGTTCCCCAATGACTTTGAGGATTGCAGTCTCCCCCTGTTTCCAGAACCGGGGAGAAACATAAACGGACGGCAGACGAAGCAGCATAAGCAGATGCTTCCGATAAGGGACAAAAAAAACTTGCCCCGCTTCATTCAATAGTTGTCGTTTCAATGCTTGCTGAATGAGCTGTGGTGCCTGCCAGCCATCCCGCTCCTCACGCTCCTCATCCTTTACGAAGCCTTGAATGAAAAAAACGGTATTTGGAATGGCATTGCCATCAGGAAACAGATTTGTTTCGGTAAATTCCCTCTCGGAGATTACTTCCCCACGGAGAACACTTCGCAAAAAAACTTCCTGCAACGGGACGAGGCTGTCCTCTGTCCCGGAAGCCACATTTTTCTCGTAAGCCAGCACCCGTTTTACATTCCGGACAAAGCAGTTTTTCTTTAGCGGCTTAACAAAAAGGTAGCTTGCATTCAACTGCATGGCAATCGGCGCGGTATGGAGCATTTCTTTGTCTATCACCGGGAATACCACAATATCTTTATTCTGTTTTCTCATCCGATGAATGATCATCCAGTCCAGCAGCCGGTTAATTTCAACAAAAAGAACCTGACGGTCATTGCCGCCTAAATCGGATACGATTTTGCAGGTAGCATGGAATTCATCTTCTATCCATTCTGAAAGCTTTTCTTTTTCTTCTTTATCTATGATTAGCTGAATGCTATACAAAGCTATCCCCCCAAAACATTCACCTAAGAGTTCCTAACTACTATTTTACCATATACTAAACTGAAAATAACAAATATTTGTATATTTCGGACAATTTACTGCAAGGTATCCTGTATTTTTATAAAGTAAAATTAATATCAACCATTGTTTCATGGTTAAACGCAAAAAAGGGGGAATAAAAAAATGGCAGGAGAGTATTCAGATTATGAATATGTAGAAGCCGGAAAGATTGACGTGAAGGATTTGCCGCCACTGGATTCTGAAACGGAAAAGATCATGAAAGGCGAGTTTAGCACAGGTTTTAAACTCAGCATACTGTATTATTTATTCATTTTTACCATTCCTGTACTAAATTGGTTCGCACCTGAGTTTATGTTTTCAAGTATGTTCGGAGGCATGACCTACGCCTGGTTCTTAACAGGCATAGTTGCCATGGCAATAGCATTTATTATCGCATACATCCATACAAACCGTTATGAGAAGCGTCTGGCAAAATATGAAACGGGTCATACCATTAAACCGGACGGTTCGGTAGACGGAAGGAGTGCTGGATGATGCAAACATTACTTGAACCGAAAATGTTAATGACCATCTTCCTGATGGGCACAATTGTGTATATTACGTATTTAACAAAAAGAAGTGCAACAGCATCCGATTACTTTGTCGGCGGACGAAGCTTCGGATGGTTCACAAACGGTTCGGCTATTGGCGGAGATTATCTTAGTGCCGCCACCTTCCTCGGGATTGCTGGCCTAACCTTCCAGCTTGGATATGACGGTGCGTATTATGCTTTCTGCTTTTCGATTGGACTGACGCTGCTGGCCATCTTCGTCGCCGGACCGCTTCGTCGCTTTGGAGCATTCACGGTTGCAGACTTTCTGGCCTATCGCTTCCATAGTAAAAGAGCAAGGATTGTGGCGGTCATTGTCGTCCTCGCCATTTCCGGTTTTTATGCCGCTCCCCAGCTTTTAGGCGCTGCGCAGATTTTAAGCATGTTTTTTGGAACGAGCTATGAGTTTGGAATCATTTTTACCTGTACCGTCATGATTTTCTATGTGGGGATTGGCGGAATGAAAGGCACTACTATTAACCAAGCACTTGAGCTGTGGATCCGTCTCGGTGCTTTTATCTTAATGGTTGTAGCAGCAGTTTATGGGGGCCTTCACTATCATAAAATCCTTGCGGCCATTAACGAGTTTTCCGGAACGATTGCGAATACTGCCCAATTTGCTCCCGACGGAAAGGATGTACCGTTCGACGGAAATTCCTGGACAGGAACAGGCAACTACTTCCCATCCTTCTGGCAGACTATATCCATGACAATCGGATTGTCCCTTGGAACCATCGGGCTTCCACACATTCTGTTAAGGTTTTACACAAATCCGAGTGCCAAAGCGGCGAGAAAATCGGCTTTAATGGCGATTGCGATTGCCAGCGTGTTCTTCTTATTCGCTGTATACCTTGGCGCTGTGGGCAGATCTATTTTCCTTGCAGGATCAGCTGATCCGCAGGTAGTGAAGGATCTTGTTGCTGGCGGAAATAACATGGTAGTACCGTCAACTGCCCAGGCGCTTGGCGGCGAATGGCTGCTGGGACTTGTCATCGCAGGTGCCTTTGCGGCTATTTTCTCCAATCTTTCAGGGTTGTTCATTGCAAGTTCAGGGGCGCTTGCCCATGATTTATATGCGTCATTTTTCAAGAAGAATATCACCCAGAAGCAACGGGTCATTGCCGGTAAGATTTCTATTCTGATTCTCGGCATCCTTTACGGAGTTTTGGGACTGATGGTAAAAGAAGCGTCGATTGGGCATCTCGTTGCGCTCGCCTTTACGGTTGCTGCGAGTACTTTTACCCCGATTTTCATCCTGGGTATCTGGTGGAGAGGGATGACGGAAAAAGGCGCAATTGCCGGTCTGGTCTTAGGGCTGCTTGCATCCATGTACATGATTTTCCTGCCAACCACCCTTCCGGAATTCCTGCAGTTCCGGGTTCCTGGCCTGATTACCGTTCCAATCGGCTTCCTGTCAGTCTATATCGTTTCAAAGCTTGACCGGAAAGTACCTGCGGACGTCAATGAATTTATGAAGCGGGTGCACTCCAAAGAATCCGAAGTGGCTTAACGAGCAAATTTTGGTAAAGATCGTCATTACTAAACTTGGTAACGGCGATTTTTTTGTCTTGGCAGTTTTCTGCAGGTTATACTACACTTTTGCCGTCATTAACTTTTCCTACCTTTCAAGCGTATCTAAAACTTGAAAACTTAATGATAGATTATCGTTTATTTACAAAAGTTCAACAGCCCGTTAAATTTGCTTTGCTAATCTATTAAAGATTAAACAATTATGGAGGCGAGGCATTTTGGACAATAAAGAAGTTTCCCCATCAATTAATAGGCGTAAATTTATTAAAATCGGCGGTATGAGTACACTGGCATTAACGTTGGGATCAGCCGGACTCCCGGTTGATTTTCTAAGCAAGGAGGCGCATGCATTTGAAAACATGGATATGAAGCTTCAATTTAAGAAAGACGGAAAGTTTAAGATTGTCCAGTTCAATGACACACAGGATGACGAGAATATTGACAGACGGACAGTCCAATTGATGGAAAAAGTACTGGATACTGAAAAGCCGGACTTTGTTGTCCTGAACGGCGATAATATTACCGGCGGCTGCGATACGCCAAATGAAATGAAGCAAGCAATTAATAATGTGGCTCAGCCTATGGAGAAAAGGAGCATCAAGTGGGCGATTACATACGGAAACCATGATGAGGATTCCACTCCGAAAAGCGGACTTAATGAAGAGGACATGCTTAAGCTTTATATGTCGTACAAGTATAATATGAACCAGCCAAGCTCAAAGGGTGTAACGGGAACGGGCAATATGAATCTATTGATTAGAAACTCAAAAGGCAACGATGCAGCTTTCAACCTATGGCTCATGGACGGCGGACGATATGCACCGCAAACGATTGGCGGACAAGATTTCAAGGGTTATCCTACGTGGGACTGGCTGCGCTTCAATCAGGTGAACTGGTACGCCGAAACTTCAAAGAAGATTGAAAAACAATTCGGCAGGAAAATTCCTTCACTCATGTATGTCCATATTCCCCTTTGGGAGCATCGCTACATGTGGTTTGGAAGCGTTGACGGCCGGACTGCTGCCCACCATGAAAACGCAGTGAAGAAGCATGGAATCACTGGCGAAAGAAACGAAGATGAATGTCTTGGACCGGTGAATAGCGGCATGTTCTCTGCCATACTGGACAGGGGCGATGTAAAGGGAGTCTTTTGCGGACATGACCATGTAAATACGTATTCGGGCAACTATTACGGTGTACTGCTGGGATACGCAGGGAGTACCGGATTCGGCGCGTACGGCCTCCCGGGTGCCGACCGCAACAGACTGCGGGGAGCCCGAGTATTTAACCTTGATGAGAATACAGAAAACGTCCTTGTTGAGACCCATATGGTGTTCGCCAAGGATTACGGCATCGACTTGACTGCCAATGACCAAAGCACGGCCCCTGCCCCAATTGATGCAACCAAGAAGCATGAGAAGATCGTGCGCTAACTAAACACAAAAAGCCCCTCCAAAGCTGGAATCAAGAGGGGCTTTTATAGTTCTATTATTTTAACTTGTACCATTGTCCTGATTGAGAAGGCTGAAAAGTGATGATGCAATCATTGCCAAACTGCTTCTTCACTTCTTCAAAAAGCTGCAATCCCCTTTTATTGTAATTCTCCTCTAGTTCAAGACCATTTTTTTTAATGTTTCTCTTTCCATATCCATCCATTGGCCGTATGCAGAACTCCAAGAATCCAGTTCCTCGTGAAGCTCCCTCGAAAAAGGGAAATCTTCCAAGTCAAGATTTTCCCCGCAATCCCTGCACCAAAAAGGATCGGCGCAAAAGTCCCCTTCCATTTTGAACGATGTGTGTTCACACCGGTTAAATGGTTTTTTCAAAAATCTCCCCCTCTCGGATGATGGATTACTTCTCGTAAATATATCTTTAATGTTACTTCATTTTATCTTAAAACAAAAAAGGAGGTGTTGTGGAAAGTGCAATGGGTATTAATACTGGTAGCTACTGGGGTATTTGCAATCGTTCTTTCCTTCGTTGTAGCAGAACAAGGTTTTTTACTACAGGGACTAAATTTTACATTTTTTCCTTTGAAAGAAAATTGGGTAATGGTGGAGGTACAAACTCAGGAAGAAAAAATCAAGCGTGAACTAGAGCCTATATAAAGAGACTGTTCTCCCTCCGAGAAACTAAATGACCAGAATGTAAGAGTACTTCATTCAGATCTAGACAGGATTGCTCCGAATTCAAACAGAAAATACGAATCCACCAGCACTTATTTAGAAAATAATTACTGTTAAAGTAGATAGAAAGAACATATCCCATAACAGGAGAAATGTTGCTTTACAACGCACAATTCTTCCTTAGCATCTATGGAACCGGTTATAGGCTGTCCTCTGAAAGACCTCTTTCAGCGATTTTGTCTTTATCCTGTTGAAGGGAAACCCTCACTGGATTATTATTATTAAAATACGTATTCCCGGTTAGCAACTGTTCCCATCGATGACGCATTATATCGTACTGATCTTCTTCCGCTTCCTACACCTGGACATGAATTTCCCCTGCTGGACTGCAGTTTGAATCAAAAATCCTGATAGTTGTTGCACCCGGTGATTGCCCAACTAAAACGCCATTTTTATAGTAAGCAATATCGTCATTATATCCGACATTGTTGTGAAATCATCGAGTAATGTCCGGTTGAACAGCAAGTGGATTTCACCTTTTTTTACTTGCTAGTCTTTTTCATAACCTGGAAGGACAGATATCTGGTTTTCGTTAGGTTGTACTGTAGCAGTCATGCTTGCGCTCACTTTTCTGTCGGGAGAATTGACCGTGATTACTGCCGTCCCTGGCTTCGTCTCCTGAACGATACCTTTGTCTACCGAAACTGCCTGTTCATTGTTGGATTCCCAGACTAAATCATTTCTGTTGAATCGGTAGGAACAATGTCAAATTCTAGCTGCCTAGTTTCTCCCACCATTAATTCCATTTGATTCTTGTGGAATTTGACACTTTCAACAGATTCAATTTTCTTTAATGACAAATTGGACACCTGTCCAGAAGCCATTTGTCCATTCGGTATTGTCCATGGCAGCATAGAGATTGTTTCTGGTTGCGGGTACTGGGAACTCCTCTCCAAGAATCTCCGTGTTTCTATCGATTTTGTTTATCGCCTCATCAAGCGCTGTTTTCACCTCTTCCTTTGTGAGTCTATCAATTTTGCTGAATAGATGTAACTATTGAAGCTGTTCCGTTTTAATCAATGTCTCAGGTCCTTTCTTATTTTTTATTTCTCGTGATGCCTAAAGAATAATATTCATAATGAATGAAGGTTTCAACATACTCAAAAGGTGTTTTCTCCGGATAGTACGTGATTCTCTTAATATGATAAACCGGTAGGTCCTTTTCGAGACCGAAATGTTGTTTCACTATACCCGGAGGAGGATATGCAATCGAAATCCGTTCCTTCATTGACTCATTCAGAGTATCAATTTTCAGAAGCGATTTAACTGTATTTGAAATGGAATTAAACTGTTTGTGATTGTCCAGGTCAATATCCTTTAGATTTTTTTTTGCAATATACGTATTTTGGATATTCCACGGTTCTTTGTTTATATACCGTACACGAACAAAGTGGATGATTTTATCAGCTTTGTCAATCCCTAGCTTTTCCGCTACCTCCTCACTGGTTATTTCAGTGATGGATTTGACCTGGATGCTCTCTTCCAGCCTGTTTTCCCCTTTGGGATGATGTGTATTTTCATCCAGGATGACTTCCTTATTCATCATTGACCTTCTGACGAACGTTCCGGTTCCTTGCCGTCTTGTCAGATATCCTTCGTTCACCAATTCCTGAATTGCTTTTACAACTGTTGTGCTGCTAACTCCATATTGTTTCTTTAATTCATTTTCTGAGTAAATCTTCTCTCCAGGTACAAAGACGCCATTAATGATTTTATCCTTAATATCATTCTTAATTTCCAGGTACTTTGGAATTTCCATGCTACTCCTCCTTTCTCGCCTCCCTTATTAATCGGTTAACCGGTCAACTCGGTGAAGCTTTACTCTACCATCCTGTACAATAGTTCGCAACCACTTTCTGTTAATAATTACGTCCTTTTATTGAACTTCTTTTACAGGTTGTTTTAATAACTACTCGCCTTCAGGAGGATAGCATGGAAATCAATTTTTGTTATTGTATTTTCTCTTCATTAAGTTGAATAAAAGTTTCTATTTCAATTTCGGACAACAATTTCTCCACATATTGTAAGCTTATTTTTCCTGTTTCTTTCTCTGCAGCATTCGACGCTCCCATTGCAAATGCATATTTTATCATTTGGGAATAGGTATACCCTCTGCCCATTCCAGCCGCAAAACCGGCAATGACAGAATCACCTAAGCCAACTGGATTAAGAGCTTTCCGGTTTAACCTTGGCGAAATCGATACTTTTTGTATCTTCTACTTTTTCGTCGGATGTCAGGATTTCAAGAAAAAATGGGAGTCCTTCTCCCAAACATTCACTGCCTACCCGTTCGATGAATGCTTTCTTTTGGTCATTAATTTCAACTGACTGATCGACACCGTAGTATAAAAGCACTTTAATGCCATCTGCGCTTTTTTCTTTTGTAGCTTTAAAATAAAATTTTATTAATAATATCGTGTTAACCCGTATTCTACGGTAAATAAAAAGAATCCAGCAGATTTATGTTTCGGTTTTATAAAAAAGTTTAATCATTTTCTACTTGTGTTACTCCACAATCGCGCCCGATTGTGGAAGATCGATAGGGTATGTCGACGAAATTGATCTTCAACTCTTGTATCCTTTAGTTGAAGAAAGCTTATCATCCTCTTTAATGTTTCAAATTAATACCCCTTATCCTTAATTCTCTTTTTCTTCAATATTGACATTTTATAAATAGTTCTTCTTCGTATGCTGTATTAGATACAACTATAAAATTTCCTCTTTTATACAAATTGTGACAAATTCCACACCGTAACATTTAGTAATATAATAGTAATAAACTTTATAGTAAGGTAAACTAATTAAAAGTCTTTGGTGAAATTCCACAAGTTTAAAGTTGGAGAACGTTGATATCTGGGTTACCAGGTAGCGGAGGGAATATTTATGAATACGGTAAATGAAACAGTTGAAGAAATTAATACAAAACGGAGTAACCGATTCAAACGGCGTGCAAACCGTAATTTTATTGTAATTGGAATTATCATTATTATTGCACTCCTATTTGCGGGAATTAGCTATTATCAGGCAACCAGGTTCAATTCGCAAATTACGATTAATGATACAAAAGTCGGTGGACTGACTGCTAATCAGGTAATAAATAAATTAAAAACAGCTGAATTAAAAAACAGAGTCTATGTCGGAAACCAACAAATTTTAGATGAAAAAGATACGCAGATGGTATTTACGGATAAAGATCTGCCTGAGGTTAAGAAATTATTGAAAAGCCAGTGGACATTTTTTCCATCCTCAAAGGGAAAAAATTATTCATTGATACCCAAAGAGGCGGATCAGTTTCGCAGTCAAACGATGAAAAAGCAAGTAGAAGAAAAGCTCCTATCCATGAATAAGAGCTTAAAAGCACCCCAAGATGCGGAGGCGAAATTGGAACAGGGTAAAATTGTCATCTCCAATAGTATTAATGGTGAACAGTATGATGTCACCAGTCTATTGAAGGATTACGATAAACAGGATTATAAAAGTGACATCCATCTGAACCCTGTATATTTACAACCGATTAAAGAAGACAATCCAATTGTAAAAAATGAAGAGAAAACACTACAGGATTTTCTTCAACAAACAGTAGATTATACAATACAGGACAAAGTGCATACTTTAAAAGCCAGTGAATTAATTAAAAATGCCTCTGTGTCAAAAGATTTGAAGGTTACAATCACAGCGAATGACATTAAGAACAAGATAGATGAAATTAATCGTTCCCAATCAACATTAAATAAGAATTTTACATTTAAGAGCCATTCAGGCTCGGTCATTTCGGTAAAAGGTCAAGGCTATGGCTGGGCAATAAATACTGATAAAGAATCATCGAGAATTCAGGAAGCTTTTGAAAAAGGAGAGAAATCAATTTCTGCTTCTAATATTTACGGAAAGGGCTGGAACAATGAAGGCATCGGTTACGAAAATACCACGAATAATGGCATCGGTGACACGTATGCTGAAGTGTCCATTGCACAACAGCGAATATGGATTTATAAAAATGGACAATTAGTAGTCACAACTAATGTGGTTACAGGCAAACACAGTACCATGGAAGATACACATCCCGGTGTTTGGTATATTCTTTATAAACAATCACCACATACTCTTAGGGGCAGTGCAGTAGGTAATCCTAATTATTCCGTTAAAGTATCTTATTGGGCTCCCTTTACGAATGATGGACAAGGATTCCACGATGCCAGCTGGCGGAAGGACTGGGCAAGTAATGCCTATCTTACGGCTGGATCAGCCGGCTGTGTCAACACGCCCCCTAGTATTATGAAAACCGTGTATGATAATCTTAGTAAATACGATCCTGTTATTATTTATTAAGAAGGATGTTTCTCACACTTCCTGCCAAGAAAATCAAAAAGCCTAATTTCTCGCTTTTAACACCGAGAAATTAGGCTTTAGTTAATTCATAATAGCTCCCGATTGTGGAAGATTACTATAGCTTCTATTAGCTGGTTAGCTCAATAAGCTTATTAAGTTAAATAGCTAGATTTTCTTCTGAATTCTTTGTCAATAACCTGAGAACCCATTCATTAAATGAGTGCTATTTTTAAATTCATAAGTAAATTCCTTCTTAATTAATCCTACACGGATAGCTTCACATTCTGATTTCTTATTCCAAACCCTAAAGCAATTGCAGCGCCAATACAGCTAGATAGGCAACCAACAAACAAATACACTGATGGATCTGACTCACCGATTAAAACAGAGGCCACTCCACCAATAGCTGGGAAAAGAGCGACCATATAGCCGCTTTGGGCTCCTCCAATTTTTTCTACAAGCTTCAAATAAAATAACCATGCCGCAAATGAAGCAACCAGAGTTAAATATAGCAACGCAGATAAGTATGAAACAGATGTTGGAATTATAAATTCTTGTCCTTGGAACAATACAATTGCCCCCATCAATATACTGCCCACTGTAAATCCAATTGCATTTGCATAAATTGGATCAACTTTTCGATTTGCATTTCTTGCCGAGCTGGCGTCACCAACTGATGTCAGAAGTGTACCTAGGAAAGCGATCATAATTCCTTTTATGTCATTGAACCCTTGAAAATTTTCCATAGTCGGATAGATAAGAATACATACGCCCGATACACCTAGAGTCCCCCCAATTAAAACCCGTGAATGTAATTTTTCTTTTAAAAAAATTCGGAGAGCTATCGGGGTCAAAATCACTTTTAACGAAAAAACCAGTGTTACGATTGCTGCAGAACTCAAAATTGTGGCGTAATATAGGCACAAGTAGCTTAATGCAAAGTTACATATACCAAACACCATTACAAATGGGATATCTTTTCTTGTCGGTCTCCCCTTTGGGCGAAGGAACCAAACAAGAACCAAAAATAAAAAGGCTGTTATTACTAAACGATAAGTTAAGGATAATTCCAAGCTTACTGGTGTTCCTTGAATTTTTACCGCAATAAAATTAAGTCCCCATACAATCAAGCAAAATATGTACATAAATTTTGTCATTAATTTTACCTCTTCCTACTGTTCATCCCTCTGTTTAAGGTGCTACAAATAATTGTAGCAAAACTCACTAGTTTTGTTCGTAATTATTCAAAAAATCCATATGGATTAATATAAAAGTATTCACATATTCAACTAATCTTCCATTTAGTTCTATGATCCTTGTTCAATAATCTAACAAAAAAAATAAAAAGGCACTCCCTCCTGCAGGAAAGCGCCCTATAATGGAGGACTAACATAATTGTTTAAACCAGCCAGTTTCTTTTGGGAAGTCTTTTCTAGTTAGTCTTTTCCCGCTAATGAATTGCCTGTATGATGTGATCGTTCCATCGTGTGACACCACATATATCCGTTCAACACTTTGGCTTCTGCACCATTCAAGAAAACTTTCTGCCAATACATTAAACTCTTGTTCAGGCATAGTATTTATTCCAGAAGACCAAAGCTCTTCTGGCAACCCTTCATCAATAGTGAATGTAGGATAGGCTCCTTTAATCACTTTCTTGTTTAAAATCCTATCACAAGGAAGTGTTTTCCATTTTGGGTTTTGTGGAAACATTCTTGGTGATACTAGAGGGCTAACTATTTTTTTGCAATTAATGTCATTGCTCCAAATGTAAGCAGTCTGTAAAGTCCGTCTAATAGGACTTACGATCACTATATCACTTTCAGCTAAGGTAAATTGAGTTTGTAGTGATTTTGCTTGAGAAACACCATCTTTAGTCAAACCAGGGTCCATAAGTTGTAAACTTGCTGGTAAATCCAAGGTGTGTTCGCCTTGCCCATGTCTAATAAATATTAGCTCCACAGCGTCTCCTCCTTTCAACAGCCCTTTAACGTCATTAAGGACAAGAAAATGGACTGCTAAAACAGTCCATTAATGTTCAATTCTTGCGCCCTATCGTATTATAAGGTCATCCAGAATAT
>NZ_QWVT01000038.1 GCF_003570705.1 Mesobacillus zeae | reverse complement strand
TCGCCGGTTGGTAGATAACGCCCCCGATTTGGTCGATATCCCGCAAAAGTTGGTCGATATCACAAAAAAGCAGGCGGCCAGCCCCTCCGAATCGGTGTTTAATCGTAATGGACAAGCTTCACGCCCACCTCCGGCCCGTATTTCAGCAATTAAAACAGAAGCAAATCTCCCGACAGCGGCAATTTTCAAAGCAATTCAACTTTAACCCCCATCCCTCCGGCAGAAGATACAGTGAAAAGCACGGCCGATTATTTTATAATGAAGAAAAAGGGAGGGAACATCATGGCGAGAATATTGTTCGTCTGTACAGGTAATACATGCCGAAGCCCGATGGCCGAAGCCCTTTTGGCAAACAAGGGCATCCCGGGAGTCGAGGTCAGGTCCGCAGGCGTTTTTGCGGCAAATGGCAGTGATGCTTCACTCCATGCCAAAAAAGTCATGGAAGAAAACAATCTGTCCCTTAGCCATCGTTCTTCATTGCTGACGGAAAGCGAAGTTGGCTGGGCGACGCTCATCCTGACGATGACGGAAAGCCACAAAGGCGCCGTCCTCAGTTATTTTCCCGATGCAGCTGGAAAAATCTACACGCTAAAGGAGTTTGCCGGGGAGCAAGAGGGCCTGGACATTGCTGATCCGTTCGGCGGGAACGTAGGCCTCTATCGTGAATCTTTCAAGGAAATTGCTGAGGCAATTGAAAAATCACTAGAATATTTGAAGGATTAACAGAGTTCTAGGACAAATTATCCACAAATAATGAAGAACATTCCAAAAAAAGTATTAACTTTTCCTGGTACCTGCCGAATTAACAAGTGAGGGAAGCTTTACTAATGCCTAAGGCAGAGAAAAGCAAAAAGAGCCAACTCGATCTTTTTTAGCGGGGCGGTTTCAGGAGGCAATAGAGTGGAAACGACTGGCAGGTACCGTTTTGGCTTGAGGAAAAAGCTTGTAGCATTTACAGCGTCATTGGCAGTGATCACTTATTCAACTTGTGCGTTTTTTATCTACTTCGTCTATCCGTATGCAGAGGATTATCTTCACATTAGTTCAGCAGTCTATACGTTTGTTGTCCTATTTCTCGGCGCGCTCTGGTCCGGGATTCTGGCATTTTTCGCGGCTGGATTCATTATCAGGCCACTGCAGAAACTGGAAGCTACCGCACTAAGGGCAGCGGAAGGAGAAATTGCAGCTGATGCAGAGCTTTCCGGGTCGAATGATGAAATTCATTCACTTGGTATTGCTTTTAATAAAATGCTTGCGAACGTTAGGGAAATCGTGGTTCAGATTGAAGCAAACTTTAATGAAACCAACGAGAAAGTTGTTTCCATATCGGGACAGTCTGCCGCGGCAGCTGAACAGGCTGCGGTTATTGCATCGACAATCAAAGAAATATCAGCAGGGGCGGAAGGTTCGGCAGCTGCCACACAGAAAACGGCTGAATCGGTCGAGGAAGTCACCCGAATTGCAGAGGAAGTTCAGGAAAAAGCAAGAACGGCAAATGCGGTGTCTGCTGAAATGGAAAAAGGTCTTAAGGATTCAAAGGCGGCGATACATTCGCTGATTTCAGGCATTGAACAGCTGGCCTTAGATAACCAAACTTCACTCGAAACAGTCAAAAAGCTTGAGGACAATGCTTCGCGGGTCGGTCAGATTATCCAGCTCGTTGGGGATATTGCAGCTCAAACCAACTTGCTTGCCCTTAATGCTTCGATTGAAGCAGCCAGGGCTGGTGAACATGGCAGGGGATTTGCAGTTGTCGCAGAAGAAGTCAGGAAACTTGCAGATGAGAGCGCGAAAGCTGTCAATGGTATATCTGGGCTAATCGCCAATATCCAGTCAGGCGTTCAGGATGTGGTCAGCCAGATTGAAAGGCAGGTAGAGACGGCAAACCGAGAAGCTGAAAAAGGGGAAAGAACGAACACTTCCCTTATTGAAATGGCGGAAACAGTCCAGAAAAACACAAAGTCAGTGCAGGATATTGCGGCGATGGTGGACAAGCAAATGGAGAGCGTGCTGTATGCTTCAACGCATTCAGAGGAAGTGGCAGCCATCGCCGAAGAAACGTCGGCCGGAGCCGTACAGGTTGCGATGTCGACCGAACAGCAAGCTGCGGTAATGGAGAATGTCGAACAGCTGGCAGCCGAATTGAAAGACCAGGCAGGACAATTAAAAAAGACCATAACAAGATTCAAGCTTTAAACATACAGCCAACAAGAAGAGCCGCAGTCGAAACAGGCTGCGGTATTTAAGTTTGCCTGATGACAGTCAGGCTTCCTTTATATTTTTGACGGATTATGAGAAAATAACGAAGAGAATGAGAATCCCCGAACGAGGGGCAAACCAGGAGGCCATCATACATGAAAGTAGCTATTGCTTCAGACCACGGCGGTATCAATATCCGCGAAGAAATTAAATCGCTGATGGAGGAAATGGGAATACAATTTGAGGATTTTGGCTGTGAGTGCAATACCTCTGTCGATTATCCGGATTACGCACTTCCGGTTGCCGAGAAAGTGGCTAACGGGGAGTTCGACAAAGGTATTCTTATTTGCGGAACAGGGATTGGCATGAGCATTGCAGCCAACAAAGTGAAGGGAATCCGCTGTGCGCTCGTCCACGATGTTTTCAGCGCAAAGGCGACCCGCCAGCATAACGATAGTAACATGCTTGCAATGGGCGAAAGGGTCATCGGTGCCGGACTTGCCCGGGAAATAGCCCAAACATGGCTGACTACTGAATATGAAGGCGGCCGCCACGCTAACCGCGTTGGCAAAATCACTGAATACGAAGGCAAGTAGCCTGCTATAGGAGAAAATGCCGGGATGGAACAGCAAAAAGACCGTCCCGGCGTTTTTTCAATTGGTCTTGCTGCCGGGAAGATAGAGTCAAGTATCGGAAAGGAAGATCCTCATGTCAATCAACCAGTGGGAAAAAGATTTTAACAGTATCCTGTCTGAATTTAAACAGGAGGCAGGAATCAGAAAAGGAAGCCTCCTTGTCATCGGCTGCAGCACTAGCGAGATCATAGGGCAGAGAATAGGGACGGCTGGAACGGAAGAAGTGGCTGCCATGCTGTTCAGACAGCTGAAGATGTTGCGGAAAGAAACCGGCGCCGAGCTTGCGTTCCAGTGCTGTGAGCACTTGAATAGGGCGCTTGTCCTTGAACGGGATTCTGCCGAAAAGAGGCAGCTCAATGAAGTATCGGTCGTTCCAGTTAGGACGGCAGGCGGTGCCATGGCTTCGCACGCCTATCGGCAAATGGCCGACCCAGTCGTTGTCGAGTTCGTTAAGGCCGATGCCGGAATAGATATCGGAGATACATTGATTGGAATGCATCTTAAGCATGTTGCAGTTCCGATTCGTGTTTCCCAAAAAATCCTTGGCCATGCTCATGTCACCTTTGCCAAAACAAGGCCGAAGCTAATCGGCGGTGAGCGCGCGGTATACGAGCGGGAAAGCGAAAACGAGTCTTGCAGGTAAAAGGAACGGACAGGCTTGATTGAGCTTATGGACAGCAGCCTGCGCATGAAATGAAAAGCAGATGCTTCCTCCATGGAGGATTTTGTATGCCCTACATACAGGCTCCAGGAAAGATTACTTCTTTCTTTTCTGCCCAAAATCGGCTACAATAAAAAAGAATTTTCAAACAAGCCAATCTATTACATACAATTATTTCCGGCACGATACAAAAGGGGGAGCAAAGAATGAAGCATTTACAACAGCAGGACAGCCAAATTTATGAAGCAATCCAGCAGGAACTGAAGCGCCAGCGAACGAAGATCGAACTGATCGCGTCCGAAAACTTTGTCAGTGAAGCCGTTATGGAAGCACAAGGATCTGTCCTGACAAACAAATATGCAGAAGGATATCCAGGCAAGCGCTATTACGGCGGCTGCGAGCATGTTGATGTTGCTGAAAACATTGCCCGTGACCGCGCCAAGGAAATTTTCGGAGCGGAGCATGCCAATGTTCAGCCCCATTCAGGCGCCCAGGCCAATATGGCAGTTTATTTTACAGTGCTTGAACAAGGTGACACTGTCCTTGGAATGAACCTTTCCCATGGCGGCCATTTGACTCACGGCAGCCCGGTGAACTTCAGTGGAATACAGTATAATTTTGTTGAATACGGTGTTGATGAAACAACACATTTGATCAATTATGATGATGTTCTTGAAAAAGCAAAGGAACATAAACCGAAGCTGATTGTTGCCGGAGCAAGTGCTTATCCGCGCCAAATCGACTTCAAGCGTTTCCGTGAAATTGCCGATGAAGTGGGAGCTTACCTGATGGTTGACATGGCTCATATCGCAGGACTCGTGGCTGCAGGGCTGCACCAGAATCCAGTGCCATATGCTGATTTTGTCACTACAACTACGCATAAGACGTTGCGCGGACCGCGCGGCGGCATGATTCTTTGTCGCGAGGAGTTTGCGAAAAAAATCGACAAATCCATTTTCCCTGGCATCCAGGGTGGACCGCTTATGCATGTGATTGCAGCAAAGGCTGTCGCATTTGGCGAAGCTTTGCAGGAAGATTTCAAGAAGTATGCAGAAAATATTATCAGCAACGCACAGCGCCTTGCGGAAGGCCTGAAAAAAGAAGGAATCGATCTCGTTTCCGACGGAACGGATAACCATCTTTTGCTTATTGACCTTCGCTCGCTTGACCTGACAGGTAAAGTGGCGGAAAAAGTCCTTGATGACATCGGTATTACTGTCAACAAAAATACCATTCCTTATGACCCGCAAAGCCCGTTCGTCACAAGCGGAATCCGGATTGGAACGGCTGCTGTTACAAGTCGCGGCTTTGGGCATGGCGAAATGGACGAAATTGCTTCCATCATCGCTTCAACCCTGAAAAACCATGAAAATGAGCAAAAACTCGAGGAAGCAGCAAAGCGCGTTGAAGAACTTACTTCAAGGTTTGAGCTTTATTCCGAGAGATAAAGTTATCAAAAACAAGGCGGCTCGCATCGATGGGCCGCTTTTTCTACGGCTGGAAAAATTTCTATCCGTACAAAAGTGATAGAAGTGCTAACTTTTTATGGCACTGGTTGCTCTTGTGCGCGTTTTTCTGTAAAATTAGACGAAGTGTGCAAACGCTATTTTTCTACATAAAACACAGGCATATAACAAAAAATTCCTGCTCTGGAAAAGGAGAGATATACACATGGCCAAAGTATATGTGTTCGACCATCCTCTAATTCAGCATAAGCTGACGTACATCCGCGACATCAACACAGGTACAAAGGAGTTTCGTGAGCTTGTCGATGAAGTGGCAACATTGATGGCATTTGAAATCACAAGAGAGCTTCCTCTTCAAGAGATTGAAATTGAGACACCTGTCAACAAGACAACTTCAAAAGTCCTTGCAGGTAAAAAACTTGGCGTCGTTCCAATCCTCCGTGCTGGACTCGGCATGGTAGACGGCATCCTGAAACTAATCCCGGCTGCTAAAGTCGGCCATATCGGTTTGTACCGCGACCCTGAAACATTGAAGCCTGTAGAATACTATGTTAAGCTTCCAAGCGACATTCAGGAGCGCGAGCTGATTGTTGTCGACCCAATGCTAGCTACGGGCGGATCCGCCATTGAAGCGATCAACTCGCTTAAAAAACGCGGCGCACAGCATATCCAATTCATGTGCCTGATCGCAGCGCCAGAAGGTGTCGAAGCTCTTAAAGAAGCTCATCCGGATGTCGACATTTATATCGCGGCACTTGATGAAAAGCTGAACGACCATGGCTATATCGTTCCTGGCCTCGGCGATGCCGGTGACCGCTTGTTCGGAACAAAGTAAGCTTTCAGAGCATCAGGCCTGAAGTTTTTCTATAAAAGGGCGGAGCCTAACCGGGAGCCGCCTTTTTTTATAAACAATCGAGCGCAGACTAGCAGATTTTGCTAGCCTGTTGTTCTTAACCATGGATCATACAGATCAATACGATGATAGGGAGTGTGGAGAATGAATCGCCGAATTAAAGTCATGACCATTTTCGGAACAAGGCCGGAAGCGATTAAGATGGCTCCGCTTGTACTTGAGCTTCAAAAGCAAAACGAGCATTTTGAATCAATCGTCACTGTGACAGCCCAGCACCGCCAAATGCTTGACCAGGTTCTCGATATTTTCAATATTACCCCGGACTATGACCTCAACATCATGAAGAACAGGCAAACTTTGATCGATGTAACAACGAGGGGGCTTGAAGGTCTTGATAAGGTGATGAAAGAGGTCAAGCCTGATGTCGTCCTTGTTCACGGTGACACAACAACAACTTTTGTTGCGAGTCTTGCTGCTTTTTACAACCAAATTCCGGTCGGCCATGTTGAGGCAGGCTTAAGGACATGGAACAAATACTCTCCGTTCCCAGAAGAAATGAATCGCCAGCTGACAGGTGTCATGGCGGACATTCATTTTTCACCGACAGGGAAAGCTGCCGAAAACCTTTTGGCTGAAAATAAACAGAAGGAATCGATTTTCATCACAGGTAATACGGCAATTGACGCGTTGACGACAACGGTAAAAGAAACGTATTCGCATCCTGTGCTCGACAAACTTGGCTCAGACAGGCTGATTTTGCTCACGGCCCACCGCCGCGAAAACCTTGGCGAGCCTATGAGGAATATGTTCCGCGCAATCAAGCGGATTGTTGAGGAACAAGCTGATGTGCAGGTTGTCTATCCTGTTCACCTTAACCCTGTTGTCAGGGAGATTGCAGATGAAATTCTTGGCGATGACAAGCGCATCCATTTGATCGAGCCGCTTGACGTAATCGACTTCCACAATTTTGCTTCACGTGCTTACCTGATTCTTACCGATTCAGGCGGTGTGCAGGAAGAAGCGCCGTCGCTTGGCGTTCCTGTCCTCGTTCTCCGTAACACAACCGAGCGTCCAGAGGGTATCGATGCTGGCACCCTCAAGCTTGCCGGCAACCAGGAGCAGCCTATTTATGACATGGCAACAGAGCTTCTGACAGACCGCGCAGCCTATGAAAAAATGGCCAAGGCCGTTAACCCATACGGTGATGGACTAGCCTCAGAGCGTATTGCCCAAGCAATCCGTTACTACTTCAAGCAAAGTGACGAGCGACCTGAAGAATACCGGCCGTTGTAATTTTCAATAAACAGTTAAAAAAAACACGAGGCTACTCTCCAATGTGGGGGCGGCCTCGTGTTATTTATTATAGCGGATTCCTCAAATTTGCTTTTTTTTTAGAAAAGTCAGCCCTGTGCACAAAGAAAGGTACGTGATTGCTTGAAAATTTGCTCCCGCAAACGGCTATACCTTCCCTTCCAAACTCTGTATATTCTCCATCTCCCTTGAAGATGCTAACAAAAAACAGGGGGAGGGAGATGCCTGTGAAAAGATGGCTTCTTTACGCAAGCTTGATTTTTTCTGTCACGATGATGCTGGCGGCGCGGCCGGCTTCACTGCAGCACCCGCCCTTACCACAGAAGGATGAGGACGGGCCGGCGGTGGCGATTGTGATGACAGAGGGGAAAATGGCTAAACATGAAATAGAAAGAATGATCGCCTCGAAGCCTCGCATGAAGATCAGGTATATATTCAGGCACGCAGTGGATGGCTTCTCAGTTGAAGGGCCCCTTCGTGAAATCGAGGAGTTGAAGGAGACTCACGGAATCCAGCTCGTTTCGGCGGTCAAGCAGTACCGGGCTGATTCCGCCGGGAATATGGAGATCATCGGCGGAGAGGAAGTCCGCGGGATTTTTGACGACAAAGGCCAGCGGCTTACGGGCAGGGGAGTCACAGTCGGAGTCATTGATACGGGAATCGACTACCGCCATCCTGACTTGCGCCGTAATTACGGAGGCGGGCGCGACCTTGTCGATGGAGACAGCGATCCAATGGAAACACGCGGTATCGGGCCAGGGAATACGTTTCACGGCACCCATGTTGCCGGTATCATTGCTGCCAATGGAAAAATATCCGGCATTGCCCCTGAGGCGACAATCAAAGCTTACAGGGCGCTTGGTCCCGGCGGTTCGGGGACAACAGAGCAAGTGCTTGCTGCGATCGACAAGGCGATTGAAGACAAAGTGGATATCCTGAACCTTTCACTTGGCAATGAGGTGAACGGACCCGACCTTCCCATTTCGCTCGCCCTCAACAAAGCTACAGAGCATGGAGTCACTGCTGTTACTTCTTCGGGAAACTCAGGGCCAAATAAATGGACGGTAGGCTCACCGGGGACAGCCGCGAAAGCCATCTCAGTAGGGGCCTCGACACCGCCGCTGAAAGTCCCTTATTTAACTTTGGCAGGTGAGCTTGACAAAATCAGGCTCGAACCAATGCAAGGATCTGCGCAGTGGGGATTTGACAGAAGTGTTGAAATGGTGAATGGAGGTATCGGCCGGAAGCAGGACATGAAAAATGTTGCCGGAAAGATCGTTCTTATTGAGAGGGGTAAGCTGAGCTTTACTGAAAAAGCAAAAAATGCACAGAAGGCAAAAGCTGCAGGCATTGTCATTTATAATAATACAAAAGGAAGCTTTTTCGGAAATCTTGAAGAGCCAATCTCCATTCCGGCAGCAGCGGTTTCGAAGGAACAAGGTCATAAGCTTATGAGGCTGGCGGACAACCGCAGTCTTTTTGCCAGAATGTTATTAATAGAAGAAAAAGATCTTCTCGCCGACTTCAGCTCGCGTGGTCCTGTAACCGTGACATGGGATATTAAGCCTGACGTCGTGGCCCCGGGAGTGGCGATTGAAAGTACCATTCCTGGCGGCTACCTTTCCCTCCAGGGGACGAGCATGGCTGCTCCTCATGTTGCGGGAACGTGCGCGCTCATCAAACAGGCGCACCCGGATTGGAGTCCGGAGCAAATTAAGTCAGCATTGATGAATACGGCGCTTCCCATTCATGATTTGGGTGGGAGCAGCTACAAAGCGTACGAACAGGGGGCTGGCCGCATTCAGGCAAAGGAAGCCGTCAATGCTGGTACACTTGTGCTCCCAGGGTCCCTGCGGTTTGGCAAGTTCCAGCTTGCAGACAATAGGAACAGCCATACAGCGGCAGTCGAGATTGAAAACCACTCCGGCCAGAAGCAGCGCTATTCATTCGATATGCCCTATAAGGAGCCTGGCCTCCAATGGCAGCTCCCGATGGCTTTTGAACTTGAGCCGGGCAGTAAGAAACGGGTTGAAATCAGGATGAACGTCGAGCCTGCAGAGTTCAAGGGGAAAATTCATGACGGCGCCATCTTTCTCAATTCAGCATCAGGCAAAGTCCGAATCCCTTATCTGTATGTCCTTGAAGAACCGGACTACCCAAGAGTGATGGGTTTTGATTTTGCGCCGGCAGACAAGAGCGGAAGCTACCGGTATGAGGTGTATTTGCCTGGAGGTGCCGAGGAGTTTGGAATCGCTTTATTTGATCCTGACAATTTTCAGTTCCGTGGATTTCTTGACTGGGACAGGAATGTTGCAAAGGGATTGCTTCAGCGTGAGCTTCCTCAGGAAAAGCTGCCTGTTTCAGGAACGTATCTCGTCAAGGTTTTTGCCAAAAAAGCGGGCAGGGAAGATGTTTATGAAACCACCGTTTACATTGGTCAGGAAGAAGGTCAAACATATCCTTAAGTTGCAATAAAGGATACGAAAAGTATGTGAACTTTTTCCTTTGAATGGATTGACATTGACAAGTGGCTATTGTATGCTTACAAAGGGCGTAAAATGATAGGGTTTTCATGGGTTTCCCCCACGCTGCTCCAGCCTCCGCACTGGATTTGCGAACTGTTATTCATACCCTGCCTGCTCCATTTTTTTATGGGAGGGTGTTTTTTTTGCGACAGAATAACCGACGGCCATTTCAAGCAATGGCTCTGATGTCCGCAATTCTTTCCCAACTTGTAGGTTCCGTTCTGATCGGTATTTTTTCGGGAAGATGGCTTGACCGCAACCTTGGTACAGAACCGCTTTTTTTAATATTAAGTTTGCTCATTGGACTGGCCGCAGGCGTCTATGCCATGCTTCGCCTTGTCCAACATTTCTTTTCAGGAGAATAAGCCGCCCATGCCGGAAATACAGACGATTTATCAGCGACAGCGGAAATACATATTTTTTTTATTGTCCATTTATGTTCTAGGATGGGGATTCACTGAGTTTAAGCCTGTTTTTGCCGGGCTCGTTCTTGGGACAGGCATAAGCCTGTTCAACCTCTGGCTGCTGGTCAGGAGAACAAGGGGGTTTGGCGACAAAGTCCTTAGGGGCGAGAAGATCAGGTCACTGGGATTGATGTCAAGGATGGCATCGGCTATTCTGGCAGTCATCATTGCGATGGAGTATCCCGAAGAAGTGCATCTGATTAGTGTAGTAGTGGGATTAATGACATCTTATATTGTCATTATGATAGATTTTTTAATCCAGTCTTTGCATAGTCGATAGCGGGGAAGAGAGGTGAATACTGGTGCATCATGAAGCTCCAATAGTCGAATTATTTGGGCTCTATTTTAACCTGGCAAACATTCTGATGATTACGGTTGCAAGTTTGATTGTTTTCATCATTGCTGTTCTTTCCACACGTACGCTTGCGATGAAACCGACAGGAATCCAGAACTTCATGGAATGGGTCATGGATTTTGTCAAAGGGATCATCAACAGTACAATGGACTGGAAGGATGGCGGAAGGTTCCACGTGCTTGGAATAACAATAATGATGTATATTTTTGTTGCCAACATGCTCGGACTTCCATTCTCAATCGTCATTGACAATCAGCTTTGGTGGAAATCACCTACAGCCGATCCGGTCGTGACACTTACATTGGCCACGATGGTGGTGGGGCTTTCCCACTATTACGGTGTCAAGCTCAAAGGAACAGCAGCTTACAGCAAGGAGTTCCTGAAACCGTTCTGGTTCATGCTCCCAATCAAGATCATTGAAGAGTTTGCAAATACGCTTACTCTCGGTCTCCGGCTTTACGGAAACATCTATGCAGGTGAAATCCTGCTCACATTGCTCGCAGGCAGCCTCGCAAGCGGGGTTGGCGGCCATCTTGCCGCAATATTGCCGATGCTTGCATGGCAAGGCTTCTCCGTCTTTGTAGGGGGAATCCAAGCGTTTATTTTCACAATGTTGACAATGGTTTATCTTGCCCACAAAGTAAGCACGGACCATTAATATATTACCTGTTCTATTGTGAACAAAACTATTAATAAAACATTTTTTCATACACAGAAGGAGGAACTTAATAATGGGTCTTTTAGCAGCAGCAATCGCAATTGGTTTGGCAGCACTGGGTGCTGGTATTGGTAACGGTCTTATCGTATCACGTACAGTTGAAGGTATCGCCCGTCAGCCTGAAGCTCGCGGCATGCTTCAAACTACAATGTTCATCGGGGTTGCATTGGTTGAGGCGATTCCTATCATCGCCGTTGTTATCGCGTTCATGGTTCTTGGCAGGTAATCAAACAATTGTCGTTTAAAAATGGCGAAGATCATTCCAAGCGAACCTTCGCCATTCGTTTATGTCCTAACAATTTTCGGGTGTTCATATAAAAATCAGGTGCCGGCAGCATTCGGGCCGGAGCTTAACCCTTTTTTAGGGAACGACTCTTGAAGGGAGTGAATCGAGGGTGTTAACAAGCAGTTTAGTATTGGGTGCAGCAGAGCATGCAACACCGCATTTCAACGGCGGAGATATTTTATTCCAGTTAGCGATGTTCCTTATCTTGTTGGCATTGCTTAAAAAGTTCGCATGGGGTCCGCTTATGGGCATCATGACAGAGCGTGAAGAGCATATTGCAGGCGAAATCGAAGCGGCTGAAAAGAGCCGTGCCGAGGCAGCGAAGAATTTGGAAGAACAGCGCCAGCTATTGAAGCAGGCGCGTCAGGAAGCATCTGGTTTGATTGAAAATGCAAGGAAGCAGGGCGATGTCCAGCGCGATGAAATCATCACAATCGCACGTGCAGAATCCGAACGCATCAAGGAAGCGGCCAAGCTTGAAATCGAAACTCAAAAAGAAAAGGCAGTTGCCGCCATCCGTGAACAAGTGGCTTCCCTGTCTGTTATGATTGCTTCCAAAGTGATTGAAAAAGAACTGAGTGCAGCAGACCAGGAGAAGCTCATTAACGATTATATCCAGGAGGCAGGAGAGCGCCGATGAGCAACCCACAAATAGCAAAACGCTATGCGCAAGCTCTTTTCCAGGTTGCCTTGGAGCATCAGGCTGTCGGCACCGTGGGAGACGAACTCCGCGTAGTGAAACAGGTAGTCGAGAGTAATCCGGGCCTCACGTCTGTTTTGAATTCCCCAAAGCTTTCTCTTGGAAAGAAAAAGGAGATTCTGAAACAGGCATTTGCATCTGCTAGCCCGTTTGTACAAAACCTGCTCATGATCCTTGTTGACCGCCACCGCGAAGGGCATATTGCCGAAGTGGCAGACAAGTTCATCGAGCTTGCTAACGAAGAAAAAGGTATTGCCGAAGCCGTTGTTTATTCGGTGCAGCCGCTGACTGGACCTCAGGAAGAGGCCATTTCGCTCGGATTTGCCCCAAAGGTTGGCAAACTTAAACTTCAAATTAAGAACATTACAGATCCCAATTTGCTTGGCGGCGTGAAGCTGCGCATCGGCAACCGCATTTTTGACGGAAGCCTCCGTGGAAAGCTTGATCGCCTCGAACGCAAATTGCTAAGCTAAGATTCGTAGATAGGGGTGAAACTCATGAGCATCAAAGCTGAAGAAATTAGTGCGCTGATAAAATCGCAGATTGAAAACTATCAGGCGGAAATTCAAGTGAGTGATGTAGGTACGGTCATCCAAATCGGTGACGGTATTGCCCGTGCTCATGGCCTCGACAATGTCATGGCTGGAGAGCTCGTTGAATTTTCAAACGGCGTCATGGGTATGGCGCAAAACCTGGAAGAAAGTAACGTTGGTATCATCATTCTCGGACCTTACACAGAAATCCGTGAAGGTGACGAAGTCCGCCGTACAGGCCGCATCATGGAAGTTCCAGTCGGTAACGAGCTGATTGGCCGCGTTGTTAACTCGCTTGGACAGCCTGTTGATGGTCTAGGACCAATCAACACAACTCAAACTCGTCCTATTGAATATAATGCACCTGGCGTCATGGACCGTAAATCAGTCCACGAGCCGCTGCAAACAGGAATCAAAGCGATTGATGCCCTTGTGCCAATCGGCCGCGGACAGCGTGAGCTTGTAATCGGTGACCGTCAGACTGGTAAAACATCTGTCGCGATCGATACAATCCTGAACCAAAAAGGCCAAGATATGATTTGTATCTATGTAGCCATCGGCCAGAAAGAATCAACAGTCCGTAACGCTGTTGAAACTCTCCGTAAATATGGCGCCCTGGATTACTCGATTGTCGTAACAGCTTCGGCTTCACAGCCTGCACCAATGCTGTTCCTTGCTCCATATGCAGGGGTTTCCATGGCAGAGCATTTCATGTATGAAGGCAAGCACGTGCTTGTTGTTTATGATGACTTGACAAAACAAGCTGCAGCATACCGTGAACTTTCCCTGCTTCTTCGCCGTCCTCCAGGTCGTGAAGCTTATCCAGGGGATGTATTCTACCTTCACAGCCGCTTGCTTGAGCGCGCTGCAAAGCTTAGCGATGCTAAAGGCGGTGGTTCCATTACAGCGCTGCCGTTCATCGAAACGCAGGCAGGGGACGTTTCTGCCTACATTCCGACGAACGTTATCTCGATTACAGACGGACAGATTTTCCTTCAGTCCGATTTGTTCTTCTCCGGTGTGCGTCCGGCAATCAACGCAGGTCTTTCTGTATCCCGCGTTGGAGGATCCGCACAGGTTAAAGCGATGAGAAAAGTTTCCGGTACTTTGCGTCTTGACCTTGCGTCATACCGCGAACTGGAAGCATTCGCTCAGTTCGGTTCAGACCTTGACAAAGCAACACAGGCAAAACTGAACCGTGGTGCCCGTACGGTTGAAGTATTGAAGCAGGACCTGCATAAGCCGCTATCGGTTGATAAGCAGGTTGCCATTCTTTATGCACTTACACGCGGCTTCCTTGATGATATTCCATTGCAGGATATCCGCCGCTTTGAAACAGAATTCCATACATGGTTAGACCACAACAGCAAAGAGTTGCTTGACCAAATCATCACAACTAAGGAGCTGCCTTCAGACGAAGACATGGCTTCAGCAATCAACGGCTTTAAAAAGACGTTCGCAACTTCCGAGCAGTAAAGAGCCGTGTGCTAATGATTGGTCTGCAAATTGAAAAAGCTTAGTGCAAAGGGCGCCTCAAAGACCCGATGAGGGCTAAAGCGCCCTGCGCCGTGCTTTTCATTCTTTGAAAAAGGGTGGTGAGAACCTATGGCATCTTTACGCGATATAAAATCCAAGATTACTTCTACCAAGAAGACAAGCCAGATTACAAAGGCGATGGAGATGGTGTCTGCCGCTAAATGGAACCGCGGTGTCATGAATGCCAAAGCATTTGTGCCCTACATGGAGAAAATCCAGGAAGTGGTCGGGTCCATTGCAATGGGAAGCAGTGATGCAAGCCATCCAATGCTTGTTTCACGTCCTGTTAAGAAGACTGGTTACCTAGTTATCACTTCTGACCGCGGACTTGCTGGTGCTTATAACAGCAACGTCCTCCGCCAGGTGTACCAGACCATCCAAAGCCGCCATAAGTCGAACGACGAATTTTCAATTATTGCCATCGGCCGGGTAGGCCGTGACTTTTTTGCGAATCGCGGCATGAATGTTGTGCTTGAAATCGCCGGAATCGCGGATCAGCCAGCTTTTGCCGAAATTCAGGATATTGCCAGCAGTGCTGTTGGTATGTATTCAGATGGAACATTCGACGAATTGTATGTATATTACAGCCACTATATCAGTGCGATTTCACAGGAAGTAACCGAGAAGAAGCTTCTTCCGCTTACGGACATTGATGTGCCGACTAAGCTTACATCCTATGAATTCGAGCCGAACGCCGAAGAAATTTTGGATGTTCTCCTGCCGCAATACGCAGAAAGCCTAGTATACGGAGCATTGCTTGACAGTAAGGCGAGCGAGCATGCTGCCCGTATGACAGCAATGCGGAATGCTACTGACAATGCGAAAGAGCTCATAAACTCTTACAGCTTGAAGTATAACCGTGCGCGCCAGGCAGCGATTACACAGGAAATCACCGAGATTGTCGGCGGAGCAGCTGCGCTGGAATAGTCGAAAGTGTAAAATCCGCAAACGCTAAGTTTCCCGGGAAATTTTCGGAAGGCCTTCCGGAGCGGATATAAGCCAGAAAAAAACGGGATGCGGCTTTAATGCCTCATCCCATCATGATGTATATATTGCAACGAGTATGATAGGAGGGAAAAAGATGAACAAAGGACGCGTTCTTCAAATTATGGGTCCGGTTGTTGACGTAAAGTTCGAAAGCGGCAGCCTTCCGGAAATCTATAATGCCTTAAAAATCGTTAATCAAGCGCATAATAACTCTGAAGTTAACATCGATTTAACCCTTGAAGTAGCTCTTCATTTAGGTGACGATACAGTCAGGGCAATCGCAATGGCTTCAACTGATGGCCTTACACGTAACCTTGAAGTCATTGACACAGGCGCGCCAATTTCCGTGCCAGTCGGCGATGTAACACTAGGCCGTGTATTCAACGTATTGGGAGAAACGATTGACCTTTCTTCCCCAATCGAAGAAGCAGCACGCCGTGACTCCATCCACCGTGAAGCTCCTACTTTTGAGCAGCTTTCCACGGATGTAGAAATCCTTGAAACAGGAATTAAAGTTGTTGACCTTCTTGCTCCATACCTTAAGGGCGGTAAAATCGGCCTCTTCGGCGGTGCAGGCGTAGGTAAAACAGTACTGATTCAGGAATTGATCAATAACATCGCTCAAGAGCATGGCGGTATTTCCGTTTTTGCCGGTGTCGGAGAGCGTACTCGTGAAGGTAATGACCTTTACCACGAAATGACTGATTCAGGTGTTATCAAGAAAACAGCAATGGTATTCGGCCAGATGAACGAGCCGCCGGGCGCGCGTATGCGTGTTGCCCTTACAGGTTTGACAATGGCAGAATTCTTCCGTGATGAGCAGGGACAAGACGTATTGTTCTTCATGGACAATATCTTCCGTTTCACGCAGGCGGGTTCAGAAGTATCAGCCTTGCTAGGCCGTATGCCTTCAGCGGTTGGTTACCAGCCAACACTTGCAACTGAAATGGGACGTCTGCAAGAGCGGATTACATCAACAAACGTTGGTTCTGTTACTTCTATCCAGGCGATCTATGTACCAGCCGATGACTATACGGATCCGGCTCCAGCTACAACTTTCGCTCACTTGGATGCAACAACAAACCTTGAACGTAAGCTTTCAGAAATGGGTATCTACCCTGCGGTTGACCCGCTTGCTTCAACTTCCCGTGCGCTTTCCGCGGACATCGTCGGCGAAGAGCATTATGGTGTTGCACGTCAGGTGCAATCAACGCTTCAGCGTTATAAGGAACTTCAGGATATCATCGCGATCCTCGGTATGGACGAATTGTCTGATGAAGACAAGCTAGTCGTTCACCGTGCACGTCGTGTCCAGTTCTTCCTGTCTCAAAACTTCCACGTTGCCGAACAGTTCACAGGACAGCCTGGATCCTACGTCCCTGTCAAAGAAACAGTCAAAGGCTTCAAGGAAATTCTTGAAGGCAAATACGACCACCTTCCGGAAGATGCTTTCCGCCTTGTCGGCCGTATTGAAGATGTTATCGAAAAGGCAAAACGCATGGGTGTAGAGGTCTAATCACGGACCAGGAGGGTAAAAAATGAAGACGATTAAAGTCAGTGTTGTTACTCCCGATGGGCCGGTGTATGAATCTGATGTGGAAATGGTCAGCACAAAAGCGCAGACAGGTGAACTAGGCATCTTGCCAGGCCACATTCCGATGGTCGCACCGCTGCAAATTGGCGCTGTCCGGATGAAAATCGCCAATAAAACAGAGATTGTTGCTGTCAGCGGCGGGTTCCTCGAAGTCCGCCCAGACCAAGTCACCATTCTTGCCCAGGCAGCCGAAACATCGGATGAAATTAATCTCGAACGCGCCCTGCGTGCAAAAGAGCGTGCAGAACAGCGCTTGCGTGAAAGACAGCAGGAACATGTTGATTTCAGACGCGCGGAGCTTGCTCTTCAACGGGCAATCAACCGTATTTCCGTTGCACAGGGAAAATAATCATAGATAAAAAACACTCTCCAGAGTTTGGAGGGTGTTTTTTTTCGTGGCTGCTAAACATAGTGTTTGAATTATCCGATATATAGGAGTGATGGTATATGATTTCCAAAAGGGGGATAGGGAATGAAAAAACTAAGTGGAAAAATCATATTGGCGATGGTTGCAGGGATGCTTCTTGTCCTGCTTGGAAGTGTTATTGCCATATACAAAGGGACTGGAGACGCGGTAGAGGCAACAATCTCCAACTATAGCGTGGAAAACGCAAAGAAGCTCGAAGCGTCCATGAATACGGAGCGGTACGAAGAATTTTTACAAACTGAAGAAAAAGACCAGAAATATTGGATGGTCAGAAATGAATTGAATGCATTCCGCGAGAAATCCGGCGCGAAATATGTATATACCTTAAAAGCTGATGAAAAAAATCGGAAAGTGTATTTTATGATTGATGGACAGCCTAATACCTTTAAAAAGGCCGGGGAAATCAATACACCTACAACTGCAACTACATATGAAGACATTGAACCGACACTCGAGGGGAAAACAGCAATGACTTCGATTGTGAAGGACCCTGAGTATGGTGATTATTTATCCGCATTTGTGCCAATCAAGCAGGATGGCAAAATCATAGGGATACTTGGAGTCGATATCGCTGCAGATTCGATTGCTTCGATTACTACGAAAGTAAATAAAAGTGTTCTTCCCGTAACGCTTGCGATCAGTGCAGGCATTATCCTAGCCGTCATTCTTTTCCTTAGCTGGTGGCTGAACCGCAGGCTGAATCCGCTGAAAGCAATTGGAGAAGCGGCAAGCCAGATGGCAGAAGGCAACTTTAGTGAAGCACGGGGAACTGTCGCGGGTGTGAAAGCAAAAGGCAAGGATGAGATTTTCCTTGTGACAGATTCCTTTAAAAATATGATAGAAACAATGAGCAGCATGGTCGATAGCATTAAATCTTCTTCAGGAAGGCTGGTTTCAGCTTCAAAGGAAATCGGTGAGAAAATGGGAGTTGCTGTCGACACAAACTTCAAAGTAATCTCGGGAATTAAGGAAGTTGCTGGGGCGACAGACACTCAGCTTGTAAGAACCGAGGAAACTGCCCGTGCCATTGATGAAATGGCCGTCGGAGTCCAACGGATTGCGGAAGCAGCGGGCGGTGTGAGCGAGCAATCCAATGATG
Source organism: Mesobacillus zeae (assembly GCF_003570705.1). Taxonomy (GTDB): domain Bacteria; phylum Bacillota; class Bacilli; order Bacillales; family Cytobacillaceae; genus Mesobacillus_C; species Mesobacillus_C zeae. Next base: position 2,450 of record NZ_QWVT01000038.1, on the reverse strand, counting down.
CGAGCCTTCAGGTGAAAAACGGAATTGATGAACTCAACACAGTCATCGGACAAATCGAGGGAATTAAGACGACGGTCAATGAATCTGCCAGTGTAATCGAAGAGCTGGGCATACAGGCCAAGCAGATTGAGACAAGCGTGGATTTGATTAAAGGAATTGCTGACCAGACCAATCTCCTTGCCCTCAATGCTGCAATTGAGGCGGCCCGTGCAGGTGAGCATGGAAAGGGATTTGCCGTTGTAGCTCAGGAAGTCCGCAAACTGTCTGAGGAATCGAAGAAATCGACAGCTCAGATAACCGATCTGCTCAACAGCTTCCGAGTCAGGATTGACGAGGCAGTGGGAACGATGAAAAAAGGCACCGAGGAAGTAGAAAACGGAACACAGTCAATCAGTCGGACTGGTGAGAAGTTCAGCCGCATCATGAATGCTGTCGAGACCGTCAGCAAAGAGATAACCGATGTATCGGCCATCACCGAGGAAATGTCGGCAAGCTCTGAAGAAATAACCGCATCCCTTGAAGAATTCTCGCACCTGTCAAAAGAAACTGCCGGAATCTCCAGGGAAGTAGCCTCTTCAACAGACATACAGGAAGAATCCTTCCAGACAGTGTCTGAACTCACAGCAGCCCTCGACGACCTAGCAAAAGCGCTCGACGGAGCCGTGGAAAAATTTAAAATCTAAAAGTGTGCGGCACCTGCAGAAATGCAGGTGCTATTTTTTTCGGCTGGGAAATTAAATTGCGGGAGAGGGGGTCTGTTGGAAGCGTGCGAGAATCACGGGTGGGGAACTAGTGTCAGAGTTAGGAAAATAAAACTACCGGAAGAGTGCCAGAACGAGGGTCTGGGAAAATAAAAAGGACAAACAAGAAAATAAATCTGGGGAAATAGAAAACAAAAACCAGAAAACAAAAAATAAAATTCCAGAAGCACTGCTCTCCGAAAAAAGTGAGAAAAGACACTCCTGACTAACCAAAATTTACCCGTCATAAATACGACTTTTAAAGACTAGTTATGTAAGAGGCTGCTCTGACTCCTATATTTTTAGAAAAGTACACCTAAATCTTCCCCTTAAGGCCGCCTAATTGAAAACACTTTTCAAGTAAACCCTGTTATTCTAAATATTTTAATAAAATCCCTGATAAACCTTAGGGTTTATCGACACACATTTGTAACAATGATATAATTGTTATCGGTTACATATTTAAATAGTACGAATATTTTACAACATTGGAGGGATGGGCATGGAACTTTTGAATTTATATCAAAATAACTATTTAATAGTTTTTGTGTTCCTATGTCTCGGAGTTTTGCTGCCTGTGGTGGCCTTATTTATGGGGAAGCTTCTTCGGCCGTACAAGCCGCTGGAATCCAAGTACACCACATATGAAAGCGGAATTGAGCCATTCCATGATTCGCGGGTTCAATTCAATGTCCGGTATTATATTTTTGCCCTTATGTTTGTTATTTTCGATGTAGAAACAGTATTTTTATATCCCTGGGCAGTTGCCTATGAGAAACTGGGTATCTTTGCTTTGATCGAGATGCTTATTTTTGTCGTGATGCTTCTTATTGGACTCATCTATGCTTGGAAGAAGAAGGTGCTGAAATGGATTTAAAACTGGAGAACATTTCACCGGAAGAAATGGAAGAAATGCGGCGCAACGTCTTTTTGGCCACCCTTGAGCAAGTGAAGGCATGGGCCCGGAGCAACTCCTTATGGCCGATGACCTTTGGGCTGGCATGCTGTGCAATCGAAATGATGGGCGTTGGCTCATCGCATTATGACCTTGACCGGTTCGGCTCTTTCTTCCGTACATCGCCACGCCAATCCGACGTCATGATTGTCTCAGGGACAGTTACGAAAAAAATGGCGCCGATTGTGCGGAGGCTGTATGACCAAATGCCTGAGCCAAAGTGGGTTATCGCAATGGGTTCCTGTGCAACCGCAGGCGGGCCTTATGTTAAATCGTATTCCGTTGTTAAAGGGGTCGACCAAATCGTGCCCGTTGATGTATACATTCCAGGCTGCCCCCCAAATCCGGCGGCCCTGATTTATGGGATTAATAAATTGAAAGAAAAAATCCGTTACGAGGCGAAGACCGGGAAGCAGGTGATCTAATCGATGAGCGGGGAGAAGGATTTAGACCAGCTGAAAAAAGAAGCCGCAGCGAAAGCCAAGGCGGCCGCACTGGCAAAAATGAAAGCGAAAGAGCAGTCAGAAACGCCGGCACCGTCAGAAACAGAAGACGCAGACCTGGCGAAAAAGAAAGCGGCAGCCGCAGCGAAAGCCAAAGCGGCCGCACTGGCAAAGATGAAAGCAAAAGAGCAGTCAGAAACGCCGGCACCGCCAGAAGCAGAGGACGCAGATCTGGCGAAAAAGAAAGCGGCAGCCGCAGCGAAAGCCAAAGCGGCCGCACTGGCAAAAATGAAAGCGAAAGAGCAGTCAGAA
>NZ_QWVT01000037.1 GCF_003570705.1 Mesobacillus zeae | reverse complement strand
AATGAAAAATATTGACATCCTATTAGCTGGTTTAGTTAAAGAAGTATCCGGAATTCTGGTATAAGAAAACTCGCCATACTGAGTTTTACTATTTTTTTATAAGCCGAAATCTTTGTCAAAACGACGGTCATTTCAGTACAAACTTTTAGAAAAGCACCTCAAAACGGAACCCTCTAATATTGGATGGCTGGCGTTTTTTTTTGTAATAGGTTAATGTTGCTGGTAATCTTCTTCTCTTCAAGAGAAAAATACTGCATAAAGGCCCCTCCTCGGATGAGAAGGGGCTGCTCTTTACTCTTATTCCTTAAGTCCGCGGAGGCTTTCGTCGAATTCCTTTTCGATATCCTCATTGCGGTGGTAGGTGGCAAGGCTCACGACAACAGATACAATTAGGTTGATGAGGAAGCCTGGTAAGATTTCATATAATGATTCGCCAAACAGGACATTGCCAAGGTCGAAGTTTTTCCAGACAATGACGGTGACCGCACCGGCAATCATGCCGAACAGTGCTCCTTTTCCGTTCATTTTTCTCCAGAAAAGGCTGAGCAGGATGATTGGGCCGAATGAAGCGCCGAATCCCGCCCATGCATAGGCAACAAGCTCAAGGATGGTGCTGCTCTGGTCCAATGCAAGCAAGAGGGCAATAACTGAAACAGCGAGGACGGCCATTCTTCCAAAGAAGACGAGATGGCGGTCCGACATTTCTTTTTTCATAAGGATTTTGTATAAGTCCTCTGTCAGCGCACTGGAAGTAACGATAAGCTGAGAGGAAATCGTGCTCATGATTGCTGCCAGCACTGCTGCCAGAAGGAATCCTGCAAACAGCGGATGGAAGAATATCTGCCCAAGCTCGATGACCACTGCTTCTGGATTACCAAGTTTGTAGCCGGGATTTTGCTCAAAGAAAGCCAATCCGATCAGCGCGGTAAAAATTGTGCCCAACAGTGAGAAAATCATCCAGCCCATGCCGATCCGCCGGGCGCTTTTTGTTTCCTTTACAGAAGAGATAGCCATAAAACGGACGATAATATGCGGCTGGCCAAAGTAGCCGAGCCCCCAAGCAACTGCAGAAATGATGCCGACAAGCGTGGTCCCCTTTAAAAAGTCGAGGAGTGCCGGATCGATGGCTCTGATTGTGTCAAAAGTTTCTGCAGGGCCGCCGGTTTTTCCAAAGCCAAGGATAGGCACAAGCAGAAGGGCGACAAGCATCATCATCCCTTGGATAAAGTCGGTATAGCTGACGGCGAGGAAGCCTCCAAACAGCGTGTAGGCCACAACAACCGCTGAAACAATCAACAGTCCTGTGACGTAATCAATCCCGAAAGAGTTTTCGAAAAAGACAGCACCGGATACCATTCCGGAGGATACATAAAAAGTGAAAAAGATTAAGATAACAATTCCGGATGTAATCCTCAGTAGTTTGGTTGTATCTTTGAAACGATTTTCAAGAAAACTCGGAATGGTGATGGAGTCGTTCGCCACCTGTGTATAGGAACGAAGCCGCGGGGCGACAAGGACCCAGTTGAGATAAGCGCCAATGGTAAGCCCTACGGCAATCCAGGCATCGGCCAGGCCTGTTAGATAAATGCCCCCTGGCAGACCCATCAAGAGCCAGCCGCTCATATCGGCAGCCCCCGCGCTTAGTGCCGTTACTGCGGGCCCGAGCGAGCGTCCTCCAAGCATATAGTCAGTCAGGTTGCTTGTCTTTCGGTAGGAATACCAGCCGATTAAGAGCATCGCAGCCATGTATATACCGATCGAAATGAGTTGTAGTGTCTCATTCGACATTTTACTTCCTCCTTTAAATTATTATAATTTATTGAATATTTTATCATTAATGAAAAGATAAATTCAAATAATTTAGTAGTATTTTGAACGTATTTTACTATTGAACCAAAAATATATTATTTTATCAATATACGTTTTATGATGAAATAAATGGGATTTGAATGAAAGGGCATCGATTTCCTAAATTTGAATCATATGGGAATATATATTTCTCAATAATTTTGGTTGGAGACATCTAAAATATTCTAGATATATGCATTTGTTTTTTGCATATATTGCCTGCCAGAGGCATTTGAGCTATGATGTAAAAGGATGTAAATCAGTAAAAAATCATTTTCAATAGGATGATGGGGTAATGAAAAGAGCGAGAATTATTTATAATCCGACGTCGGGACGCGAAGTGTTCAAAAAGAGCCTGGCAGAGGTATTGATGAAGCTGGAGGTAGCTGGATACGAAGCATCCTGCCATGCGACAACAGGTGAAGGTGATGCAACGACTGCTGCAAGAATTGCGGTAGAGCGCCGTTATGACCTTGTCATTGCTGCAGGCGGCGACGGCACGATAAATGAAGTGATCAACGGGATCGCGGAGCAGGAGTACAGGCCGAAGATCGGGATCATCCCGACAGGCACTACGAACGACTTTGCCCGTGCAGTTCATATTCCACGCGGTATCGACGCAGCTGTCGATATCATTGTAAAAGGTGAAACCATTCCTGTCGATGTAGGGCGGATTAATGATAGATATTTCATCAATATTGCCGGCGGGGGCCGGATAACTGAACTGACATACGAGGTGCCAAGCAAGCTGAAAACAATGCTCGGGCAGCTGGCGTATTATTTAAAGGGAATTGAAATGCTGCCATCGCTCAAAGCATCAAATGTCAGCATTGAGTATGATGGAAAGCTATTTGAAGGCGAAGTCATGATGTTTCTTGTCGGCCTGACGAATTCTGTCGGCGGCTTCGAGAAGCTTGCGCCGAATGCATCGATCAATGACGGGATGTTCTCACTTCTTGTCCTGAAAAAAACTAATCTGGCCGAATTGATCAGGATTTCCACATTAGCGATTCGTGGTGAGCATATCAATGACCCGAATGTCCTGTATACAAACGCAAACCGGATCAAGGTCCACTCAAATGAAACGGTGCTGCTGAACCTCGACGGAGAGTATGGCGGAACATTGCCAGCCGAGTTTGAAAATCTCTATCGCCATATTGAAGTTTTTGTGCCGTTAGATAAAATCAGACCTGAAGATCGTCCGTAAATAGGATCACAGATATGAAGCCGACCGGTAAATCCGATCGGTTTTTTATATTAAGCAGGAGAAAAATCAGCAGAACTGGAAATAATAGATCAAATTAGGAAAATAAAAATGACAAAGCGGAAAGTGAATGCAGAAACAGGAAAATAAGCTGACCATAGGCCCCTGAGCAAGGCGCCTCCGCTTTTCATTGTCCAGCTGTAGCGCCTAGGTGCTCGAGTCATAAGCCAATCCGTCAAGAAGGTCAAAGAGCGACCTTCTGACCGGCTCGTCTTATGCTTGTCGCACCTGAGCAAGGCGCCTCCGCTTTTCTTTTTCCCGAGCCAATAATTTGCACTATTATCTGCAATTTATGAAAATAGGATTAAAACATGCTTGCGCATTCACAAATGAGACTGGGAAAAAGGGAGGATACGTTGTGGGGAAAAGAGTATTGATCAATGTCGACTATACGTATGATTTTGTGGCTGACGCCGGGGCACTGACCTGCGGAGAGCCTGGTCAGCGCATTGAAGAAAAAATTGTGGCGCTTACGGAAGAATTCATTGAAGGCGGAGACTATACGGTATTTGCGATTGATGTTCATGACGAGGGGGATGAATACCATCCTGAAACGAGGCTGTACCCGCCCCATAATATCAGGGGAACGGCCGGCCGCGACCTTTACGGTAGCCTGAAACCTCTTTACGAACGGAACAAGACGCGGGAAAATGTCCTTTACCTCGATAAAACAAGATACTCTGCATTCGCCGGCACGGATCTTGAGATCAAGCTTCGCGAACGCGGAATTGACGAAGTGCATATTGTGGGCGTCTGTACGGATATATGTGTCCTGCATACAGCGGTGGACGCGTATAACCGCGGTTTTAAAATAATAGTCTACAAGGATGCGGTAGCATCCTTCAACCAGGCGGGGCATGAGTGGGCCCTTGGACATTTTGAAGGTGCGCTTGGCGCAGTAGTAAAATAGGGATAGGAAAAAGGGAGACGAGCTGCAGCGAACAGAACTTGCAGAAGAGATGCGGAGGTTTTTTTCATGGAGAAGAAGTATAGTGACGATGGTTTCATGCTTCATACAGATCTTTACCAGATTAATATGCTGGAGACTTACTGGCGGGACGGGTTGCATAAGCGGAAATCTATATTCGAACTGTTTTTCAGGAAGCTCCCGTTCGGCAATGGGTTTGCGGTTTTTGCAGGGCTGGAAAGGATTGTTCAGTATATAGAGAACTTCCGCTTTACGGATGACGACATCGCGTATTTACGGAATGAGGCCGGATACGGTGAGGACTTTCTTGATTATTTGAATAATCTTCGCTTCACAGGCAAAATCACTTCGATGCGTGAAGGTGAGGTTGTGTTTGGCAGCGAACCGCTGATCAGGGTTGATGCTCCGCTTGGGGAAGCGCAGCTGATCGAGACAGCGCTCCTCAATATCGTAAATTATCAAACATTGATTGCAACGAAAGCCTCGAGAATTAAACACGTGGTGGGCAATGAAGTCGCAATGGAATTCGGTACGCGACGGGCTCAGGAAATGGATGCGGCCTTATGGGGTACCCGTGCGGCTTATCTTGCAGGGTTCGATTCAACGAGTAATGTCCGTGCCGGAAAGCTTTTCGGAATACCGGTCGCAGGAACGCATGCTCATTCGATGGTCCAGGCGTACCGTGATGAATATGCAGCGTTCTCTAAATATGCTGAGACTCATAAAGACTGTGTTTTCCTTGTGGATACATATGATACGCTCCGCTCCGGTGTGCCGAATGCAATCAAGGTGGCCCGCGAGTTTGGGGACCGGATTAACTTCATTGGCGTCCGCCTCGACAGCGGTGACCTTGCCTATCTGTCGAAAGAAGCGCGCCGTATGCTTGATGAAGCTGGATTTCCGGACGCAAAAGTGGTTGCCTCGAGCGATCTTGACGAGTATACGATCGTGAACCTGAAATCCCAAGGTGCCAAAATCGATTCATGGGGCATTGGGACAAAACTGATCACAGCTTACGACCAGGCTGCGTTAGGCGCTGTTTATAAAATCGTGTCGATAGAAAACGAAGCTGGCGTGATGGAAGATACCATCAAGATTTCAGCCAATCCTGAAAAAGTCACTACGCCTGGCTTGAAAAAGGTTTACAGGATTATCAATAAGAAAAAGGGCTATGCGGAAGGGGACTATATCACTCTAGAGGGTGAAAACCCGGCAAGCGAAAAGCGCCTGAAGATGTTCCATCCAACGCATACGTATATTAAAAAATACGTCAGTGACTTCGAGGCAAGAGAGCTGCATACGGACATTTATGCTGATGGCAAACTCGTTTATAAGCTTCCTTCGCTTGAAGAGATCCGGAAATATGCGAAGGAATCGCTTGGACATCTCTGGGATGAGTACAAGCGATCTCTGAACCCTGAAGAATACCCGGTTGACCTCAGCCAGAAATGCTGGGACAACAAAATGCGCAACATTGAAGAAGTACGTGCAAAAGTGGAAAGAATCGGCGCAGAATAAAAAATGGCGGGCTGTCCTGTTGACCAGGGCGGCCCTTGTTTTTTCGGCAAAAAATCTCCCCGGATGTATGTTAAAATAAAACAGGTATTGTTCTTCATCGTAGTTAATCAATGACTGCAGCCTCAAGCCGCCCCTTTTAAATAATCCCCACCGCAGAAAGGAGCTTCTCATTTTGCTTGAAAAAGCCCGCGAACTACTTAAAACATACTTTGGCTATCCGGCTTTCCGCACAGGCCAGGAGCAGGCGATTGTTTCCGCCTTGAATGGCAAAAATACGGTATGCATCATGCCGACTGGCGGAGGAAAATCGATTGTCTACCAGATTCCTGCATTGATGTCACAAGGGACGACACTTGTCATTTCTCCGCTGATTTCACTCATGAAGGACCAGGTTGATACATTGCGCCAGCTTGGAATATCGGCGGCCTATATCAACTCGTCATTATCAGCTGCAGAGGCAGCGGAAACACTGGAAGCAGCCGTCTACGGCGAATACAAGCTATTGTATGTGGCTCCCGAGCGCTTAGAGTCTTCTGACTTCCAGGACAAGCTCCAATATATCGATATTCCGCTTGTCGCTGTTGATGAGGCGCATTGCATATCACAATGGGGCCATGACTTCCGGCCAAGCTATCTGCAGATTGCCCGGCTGGTGAAAGCTTTGCCGGGGAAGCCTGTGGTGCTGGCCCTGACGGCGACCGCAACGCCAATGGTACAGGAAGATATTTGCCAGTCGCTCGGCATCGATTCTGCCAATGCAGTCATTACTGGCTTTGAGCGCACCAATTTAGCTTTTTCAGTCATCAAGGGGCAGGACAAGCTTTTGTTCCTGAAGGACTATGTGAAAAAGAACAGCAAAGAGGCCGGTATCATATATGCGGCGACAAGAAAAACGGTTGACCAGATCCATGAATGGCTGCAAAAAGAAAACATTGAGGCAGCAAGATACCATGCCGGCATGAATGACACTGAACGGAACAGTGAGCAGGAAAGGTTCCTTCGTGATGAGGCGACTGTCATGGTGGCGACATCCGCTTTCGGCATGGGAATTGATAAATCGAATATCAGGTATGTGATCCATTTCCAGATGCCGAAGAATATGGAGAGCTACTATCAGGAAGCAGGCCGTGCGGGGCGGGATGGCCTCGACAGCGAGTGCGTCCTTCTCTATTCGTCACAGGATGTGCAAATCCAGCGGTTTCTCATTGACCAGTCGGCGGAACAGATCCGAATGGGCCAGGAACTTGAAAAGCTACAGAGCATGGTTGATTATTGCCACACCGAGGATTGCCTTCAGGCGTCCATTCTCCGCTACTTTGGCGAATGCGACCCTGAACCCTGCGGCCGCTGCGGCAACTGTACTGACAGCCGCGAGAGCGTTGAGGTAACGAAGGAAGCACAAATGGTGCTGAGCTGCATCATCCGCATGGGCCAGAAATTCGGCAAGGCGATAACAGCAGGCGTCCTGACCGGTTCGCGGAACAAGAAAATCCTTGAGTTCGGGTTTGACCGTCTAACCACATATGGAATCATGAAAAGTCAAAGTGCGAAGGCAGTGACCGAGCTTATTGAATTTCTTATCTCGCAAAATCTGATTGGTGTGGAACACGGTGCGTATCCGATAATTTTTGTTGCTCCGGAGGGAAAGGACGTCCTGACGGGGAAGGCGCAAGTGTTCCGGAAAGAAGCGGTTAAAATACGGCAGGTGGCGAATGACGATCCGCTGTTCGAAGAGCTCCGCGAATTGAGGAAATCAATTGCGGACGAGGAGCGTGTACCACCGTTTGTTATTTTTTCCGATACTTCGTTAAAAGATATGTGTGCACGGCTGCCTGTTAACGAGGAAGATTTTCTTCAGGTCAGCGGAGTAGGCCAGCATAAGCTTGAAAAGTATGGGAAGCCTTTTATTGAGAGGATCATTCTGTTTCGAGAGGCCCATCCGGAACGAGAGACGTCAGCCGCAGTGTCGGCCGCACCGACAAAACCGGCGAAAAAAGCGGTGGGAGATTCCCATCTGGAAACGTACAAGCTGCACGGGGAAGGCCTGGGTGTGGCGGAGACCGCCCAAAAGCGCGAACTTGCAGCCAGCACGGTTGAAAGCCATCTCATTCAATGTTTGCAGCAAGGAATGGAGATGAACTTTTCCCTGCTCGTTCCCGACGAATATTTGGTAATGATTGAAAAGGCAGTGGAGGAAGCTGGAGCCGATCGGCTAAAGCCAATCAAGGAGCTTTTGCCTGATGAAGTCAGCTATTTTATGATAAAAGTGTATCTCCATAATATGAGGCAAAAGGAAAAGAGTCTGACTGAATAGGGCAATATGGCCTCTGTTGTGATAAAATCGAGCATATCTTAATTGAAAAGGAAGTATGTAATGGATAAAAGTATTCCGGTAGAGAAGAATGATTGTATTGAAGCAGTATGTGAGGACCTGACACATGACGGATCCGGTGTGGTCAAGATTGATGGCTACCCAATCTTCGTTCCTGGCGTTCTTCCTGGTGAAAAGGCGTCCATCAAGATTATCAAGGTGAATAAAGGCTACGGATTCGGCAAGCTTGTCGACATCCTTGAACGCAGTCCTTTCCGCGTCGATGTCAGCCCGGAGGAAGCACATAAATACGGTGGCTGCCAGTTGCAGCACATCAGCTATGAGGGCCAGCTGAATTCCAAGGAGAACCTCGTGCGCCAAGCGATGGCACGGATTGGAAAGCTTGAGAACGCAGCCATCCATCCGGTCCTCGGCATGGAAAATCCATGGAATTACCGCAATAAGGCACAAGTACCTGTCGGGCAAAAAGACGGCAAGCTGATTGCCGGTTTCTACAAGCCTCGGAGCCATGAAATTATCGATACGGATGAAAGCCTGATCCACCTGCCAGAGGTGAATGAGGCAATAAAAGTGGTGAAGGAGATTTGCAGCAAGCTTGAGATCCAGCCGTTTAACGAAGAAAAGCATACCGGCATACTCCGCCATATCATGGCCCGCTACGGAAAAGAGTCAGGCGAGCTCATGATCATCCTTGTGACAAGGATATCGGACTTGCCGCATAAAAGTCATCTCGTCGAGAAGATTTTGGCCGCGCTTCCGAATGTCAGATCCATTATCCAAAACATTAATACGAAAAAGACGAACGTCATCCTTGGCGAAAAAACGAAGGTGCTTTGGGGCAGCGACGTGATTTACGACAATATTGGCGATGTGAAATTTGCTATCTCGCCGCTAAGCTTCTACCAGGTGAATCCTGTCTCAACGAAAGTGTTGTATGACAAGGCGCTAGAGTATGCAGGTCTCACGGGGAAAGAAACGGTCATTGACGCTTACTGTGGAATCGGAACCATCTCCCTGTTTATGGCGAAGAAAGCGAAGAAGGTATACGGAGTAGAAATCGTTCCTGATGCGGTTAAGGACGCAAAGCGCAACGCCAGCCTCAACGGCATCACCAATGCTAAATTCGAAGCGGGCCTAGCAGAAACAGTCATTCCGAAATGGTACGAAGAAGGCATCGTCGCAGACGTTTTCGTCGTGGATCCGCCGAGAAAAGGCTGCGATTCAACTTTATTAGAGACCATCATTGAGATGAAGCCGAAAAAAGTCGTTTATGTCAGCTGCAACCCGGCAACCTTGGCACGCGACCTTCGCATCCTCGAGGACGGTGGCTACCAAACCAAGCAAATCCAGCCAGTTGACATGTTCCCTCATACGACACATGTGGAATGTGTCGCGGAAATCGTACTGAAGTAAGGCAACTAACGATTGTTGTTTAGTAACCTGAAAAGATGAGTCTAAGAAGCAGAAACCTATTGCCGGTTTTCTGCTTCTTTTTATTTTCGGACAAAGTGTCGTGGACGCGTGAAGCAATCGAGGAAATAAGCCGCCTGTCTAGTAGTTGTCACAGAAGAGCAGTTTTTTTGAATCCTTCGTTTAACAAGAATATAAACAACAGTTCGTAATAGAACCATCTATAAAAGAGGATAAGACTATGAGACGAAAACTGAATATTTAGATATAATTATAATATCAAGGCTGCTAATAAATACGAATACGATAGAAAGTGGTGAGAGGCTATTAATATTGAAGCTTTTTATAATGAATTTCCTGTTATAAAGTCTGATCATCTCATTTTGAAGAGAATAGAAGAGAGTCATCTGGAGGGTGTTTTTGCTATTTATGATAATGATCGAGTATTTGAATACTGCGGGATTATTCCTAAGCATAACAAAGAAACAGTAAAAAAGATGATTGGACATTTTGAACGTGATTACAGCAAGAAGACCAGGGTGAAGTGGGGCATTTTTTCGAATCATGAGTTGGTGGGAATTATTGAAGTCTTTGACATGAATCATAAAGTAAATATGGTGAAGATCGGGTATTTTTTAGCTGAATCACATTGGGGCCGGGGCATTGCTACGGAAGCTGTAAGTATGTTGGTGGAGTTTTTATTTAAAGAAGCAAACGTCAACAGAATCCAGGCCGAGGTCATGCTGCAAAATGAGAATTCAAAGAAGGTCCTGCTGAAGAATGGTTTTATAAGAGAAGGGACATTAAGGCAAGCCGCAATATGGTCAGGGAAAGGAATCGTTGATATAGAAATATACAGTCTTCTGAAAGAATAGCAATTCAATTCACAAATCTTTCTTTAATTCCCTCACATTGTTAAATGCTTGTGAAAACGCTATACAAAACAAGTGAATTTTCCTACTATTAAGAAAGGACTATGTGAATGGCTTTGAAAGGAGATACTATGGACTTTTTTGCTATAACTTCTAAACATATTCATGCACTAAACAGTAACGAGAAAGACCTTTATAATCACATCATTCGCAATATGGAAGAAGTGAAAAAAAGCACGGTACGTGATCTTGCGTTGAAATGCTATGTATCTCCTGCTACAATTATCAGGTTTTTACGGAAAATTGGCTTTTCTGGCTATAGCGATTTTATCGCAATTTTGAAATATACGGATATAAATATGGTAGAGAACCAAAATCCTTTTGTTGTCTCACAGGAAGATTATCAAATTGAGTATTTAAAAAACATTTATGAATCCGTGCGGGTCCTTGATCAGGCAAAGGTGGATAAAATTATTCAGATCCTTGAACGAAAACCGAGGATTGTTATAATGGCACGCGGGTTGAACAAGAGTGTTGGCCATTATTTTGAATATATTTTCTCCGGTCTAGGGTTTGACGTCATTTTTCCTGAGGATCACTATTTTCGAAAGATGCTGCTGAATGGCATACATAGTAACGATCTTGTTTTCTTTTTATCGTACGGCGGGGAAGATGAAGAACTTATCTGGGACATAGAGCAACTCAATATTAAGTCGAAAGCCACCGTCGTTTCCATCACCTCAGCTAATAATAATCCGGTACAAAACATGAGCCATATTAATCTTTATGTATTTGCAGACCAAATTCAGTTTAATGATATTGATATGACATCAAGAATCTCGATGATCGGCATTATCGAATTAATTGCCTACAAATACATGGAAAGAGAAACTTAGGTTAACGCGCCAAAACAAACATAGCAAAAATATCAGAATAACTTTTGAGAACCCCCTTTGGAGTCAGACAAACGGCTTCAATGGGGTTTTTTTGTTCTCTTTTATTTTTAGGGCTGCTGTTTTCCGCTTTCATGAAACATGTTTCATGTTTTGAAACATGTTTTAATCAACTCGCCCCCGATTCTAAAGGCGCTGAAACTATTCTCATTCAGTGTAGACAGGATTACTATATGAGTATAAACATTACTGCAGGAATGTTGGCAATTTTTAAAATTAAATAACGGTATATTCGGAAGGAGTAATTATGTTGCTATAAGATTAGGCTCATATTTTGATATAGAGCCACATCATGAGCACTATCATCCCAAGATTTGAGCCATGGATTTTGGTTTCAAGAATCACCCTGTCGCAAAATATAAAGCGTTTAGGAGTGGGAATGATGGAAGGTAAAAAAAAGCTCCGCTTGTTTGACTCAGTATTATTATCCGTAACCGTTGTACTTGTCTCGGAATCGGTTGCACCGGCCGCAGCAGTCGGCCCTTCACAATTTTTTTGGTGGCTGCTGCTTTTGATTTGTTTCTTCTTGCCATACGGTTTAATTTCAGCTGAACTAGGAACAGCCTACAATGATGAAGGCGGAATTTATGACTATGTAAAACGGGCTTTTGGCCCGAGGAACGGAGGCAGGGTTGCCTGGTATTACTGGATCAACTACCCGCTTTGGATGGGGTCGCTCGCAGTCCTTGTTCCAATGACGATTACCCAGATTTCAGGGCATGAATTCGGATCAGCCAGCTCAATTATCATCTCATTGGCATTTGTATGGCTTGTAACGGTCATCAGCTTTTTTAAAATCAGCGACAGCAAATGGATTTTGAACCTTGCTGCGGTTTTCAAAGTGTTTATTATGGTCAGTCTTGGCGTGATCGGTATTTATATCGCGTTCACTCAGGGTGTTGCGAACACATTCACTACCAAAACAATGCTACCGTCACTTGATATAACAAGCCTTTCGTTCATATCAGTCATTATCTTCAACTTCCTCGGTTTCGAGGTTGTCACCTCAATGGCGGGTGAAATGGATAATCCGCAAAAAGACATACCGAAAGCATTGATCATCGGTGGAATATTGATTGCAGTATTCTACTTGCTTGCTGCATTTGGCGTCGGGGCCGCTATCCCGTTTGACCAGCTGACAACAGACAGCGGATTGCTGGACAGCTTCTCGATTCTGCTTGGCGGAGACGCAACATGGTTCGTGACCATTATAGGGCTGATGTTTTTGTTCACACTTGCTGCCAACCTAATATCCTGGGCGTACGGGATAAACTATGTTGCAATGTATGCCAGTGAAAACAGCAGCCTGCCAAAAGTCTTCAAATGGAAAAGCGAGAAAACAGACATGCCGGTTGGTGCTCCCTTAATGAATGGAATTGTTTCCACTGTTCTTGTATTAAGCGTACCGATCATGACTCATTACGGGCTGGAAGATATTTTCTGGAGCTTCTTCGCGCTTAACCTTGTCACCCTATTGGCATCTTATATCTTCATGTTCCCAGCTTTCCTTAAACTGAGAAAAATCGACCCGGACCGGGAACGCCCGTACAAAGTAAAGGGAACAGGTTTCAAATTAAAACTGATTACTTATGTTCCACTTACATTACTTGTTGTTTCAGTCGTTTTCACAGTGGTGCCCCTGAATTTAAGTGAGGAAGAAATCATGTTTAAACTGCCGCTCCTTATAGGGACGATCATTTCGGTCATTGCCGGCGAGTTAATTGTGAACCATAGCTTAAAACAAAAACACAGGGAAAAGGAGATTGGTGACCATGCTCACATTGCAAAGCAATCCTAAAGTTGATGGATACCATATGCCAGGTGAATTTGAGGAACATGAAGGATGTTGGATGATTTGGCCTGAGAGGACCGATAATTGGCGGAATGGTGCAAAACCTGCACAGCATGCCTTTGTAGAAGTTGCTAAAGCAATTTCAGAATTTGAACCAGTAACGATGGTTGTCAGTCCTGCCCAGTATACAAATGCCCGCTATATGCTTCCTGAACACATTCGGGTGGTCGAAATGGTAACAGACGACTCTTGGATGCGCGATGTTGGCCCTACGTTCGTAGTAAATGATGAGACGGGTGATGTCCACGGCGTAGACTGGACGTTCAACTCCTGGGGCGGCCTTGTCGATGGACTTTATTTCCCTTGGGATGATGATGATCATATCGCTCAAAAGGTTTGCGATATTGAACGCAAAGACAGATATCGTTTAAACAATTTCGTGCTTGAAGGCGGGTCCATCCATGTTGATGGTGAAGGGACATTGATGGTAACGGAGGAATGTCTGCTAAGTGAAGGACGTAACCCGTCACTGTCAAAACATGAAATCGAAGATATATTGAAAGAATACTTAAATGTGGAAAAAATCATTTGGCTTAAACGAGGTATCTATCTTGATGAAACGAATGGCCATGTTGATAATATTTGCAGCTTCGTAAGGCCTGGAGAAGTTGTCCTGGCATGGACCGATGACAAGAACGATCCGCAATATGAAATCTCCAAAGAGTGCTATGACATCTTAACAAGTGAAACGGATGCAAAAGGACGTGAATTAAAAGTCCATAAATGTCATGTTCCGGCACCAATCACAATCACAAAAGAAGAAGCGGAAGGCGTAGACCATGTGGAAGGTACGCTTCCTCGTGTGGAAGGTGACCGCCTGGCTGCTTCTTATGTTAACTACTATACGCCAAATGGAGGCGTAGTCGTTCCCCTTTTCAATGATCCTAATGATGAAAAGGCATTGGAATTATTTAGAGAGTTGTATCCCGACCGCAAAGTAGTTGGCGTACCGGCAAGGGAAATCCTTTTAGGCGGCGGTAATATCCATTGTATTACACAACAGCAGCCTCGCAGCAAACGCAGCTTTGTCAACTAGGATGGCAGGAAAGAAGGAAATCCAAAATTGTTGTCAGAATGATACGACTCGAAAATTAAGGGGGAAATGATGGTGGCAGCTCAAAATTATATTGATACTAATGATTTTACTAAGAAAGAATTGATGGAAATCGTTAACTTGTCCCTTGCCCTTAAAAAGTGCATAAAAGCAGGGTACTATCCACAGCTCTTGAAAAACAAAACCTTGGGAATGATATTCCAGCAATCATCCACCAGAACACGAGTTTCTTTTGAAACAGCCATGGAACAGCTTGGCGGGCATGCACAGTATCTTGCACCAGGACAAATCCAGCTCGGCGGACATGAAACGATTGAAGATACAAGCCGGGTGCTTTCAAGATTAACCGATATTTTGATGGCGCGGGTTGAAAGACATAAATCAGTTGTAGATTTGGCTGAGAATTCAACCATCCCTGTTATCAATGCGATGTCCGATTACAACCATCCAACCCAGGAAATGGGTGATCTCATAACAATGATTGAACATCTTCCTGAAGGAAAAAGAATAGAAGAATGCAAAGTCGTGTTTATGGGAGATGCTACTCAAGTTTGCGCGTCACTTGGATTTATCACTACTAAAATGGGAATGAGCTATGTTCATTGCGGGCCGGAAGGTTTTCAGCTGAAAGACCACCATATCAAGATCATGGAAGATAACTGCAAAGTATCGGGTGGAAGCTTCCACATTACTGATGACCCTGATGTTGCCTTGAGAGATGCTGATTTTGTCTACACTGATGTGTGGTATGGTTTGTACGAGGCTGAGTTATCGGAAGAGGAGAGATGGTCAATCTTCTATCCAAAATACCAGGTCACAATGGATCTCATGAAAAAAGCAAATCCCGGAGCCAAGTTCATGCATTGTCTGCCAGCTACCCGGGGTGAAGAAGTAACCGATGAGGTCATCGATTCTGATATTTCAATTGTATTTGATGAAGCGGAAAACAGGCTTACCTCCATTCGCGGCCTTCTCGTTTATTTCCTGGGGGTTGACCGCCCCGATCAGGTTAAGGTGGAAGAAGCCCAGCGTGAATTGGATAAGCAATTAGCAGAGATTTTCTTATTAAAGCCGGTTGTTAAAAACTGAGCTGAATATTTTCAAGAAGACTAAAGGGGGGATTTCTCCCTTTAGTTTTCGCATGTTTACGGAAGTACATCAAACTATCAAAAAGGGGAGATTAAATTGGAACTATGGTATACACAACCTCAAACAGAGAACATTTCATTTTCAATTAAAGTGAAGGAGCATTTATTCACGGGGAAAAGCCCTTACCAGCAGATTGATGTATTCGATAGTGAAGAGATGGGGAAATTTCTGATCATTGATGGCATTGTCATGCTGACGTCGAAGGATGAATTCATCTATCATGATATGATCGTCCATGTTCCAATGGCCACAAATCCAAACATTAAGAAAGCCCTTGTAATTGGCGGGGGTGATGGAGGTACGGTACGTGAACTAACACGCTACCCATCGATTGAAGAAATCCACATGGTTGAAATCGATGAAATGGTGGTGGAGGCAGCGAAAAAATATATTCCTTTAACTGCCGGGAAGTTGACTGACCCGCGGGTTACGCTTTATTTTGAGGACGGTGCGGAATTCGTCCGCAGGGTGAAAGGTCATTATGATCTAATCATCGTTGATTCTACGGATCCAATTGGACCGGGAGAAGGGTTGTTCACGAACGAGTTTTACCAGAGTTGCTACAATGCCCTCACTGATGAAGGAATATTAGTAAACCAGTGTGAAAGCCCTTTTTATGAAAAAAACGCCAGGGAAATGCGCAGGGCGGTTGCCAAGATTAAAAGGCTGTTCCCGATTTCTGAAGTATATCAATACAATATGCCGACATACCCTTCAGGACATTGGCTGTTTGGGTTCGCGTCGAAAAAGTTCCATCCGCTCAATGATTTCCATCCGCAGACATGGAAGGAATTCGGCCTTAAGACGAAGTACTATAATACAGAGGTACACCGTGGCTCGTTCATGTTGCCAACCTATGTAAGGGAGCAGATTAATAATGCAGAGAATCCTGAATAATACCCCGGAATCGATTTACCAGACGCTGCTCTCGTTTTGCCGTGTCAAGAGCGTGACCGATTCGGAAGCGGAAAAAGAAGCCCCAAAATTTCTTTATGAAGAGCTGAAAAAGCTCCCGTATTATCAAAACAACCCTGAGGATGTCTTTATCCAGCCTATCCAGGGAGACCGGCTCGGGCGTTCCAATCTTTGTGCCTGGGTGAAGGCTAAAAAGGATACGAAGAAAACCGTCATCCTAATGGGACATTTTGATGTAGTGGATACCGATGTATGCGGACATTTGCGCGAAGAAGCTTTCGATCCGGAGAAGTATACAAAGCTTATCAAAAATGAAGTGATTTCCAAGGAAGCAAGACAAGATCTCGAGTCCGGGGACTGGCTTTTTGGCCGTGGCACTGCCGATATGAAATCAGGATTGATTGTCCAGGCAGCAGTGCTTTCCGAGTTCTCCAACTCTACGGAGGAATTGGACGTCAACCTTTTATATCTAGCTGTTGCTGATGAAGAAAATAATGCATGCGGAATTCATGAAGCAGTCCTCTATTTGGATGAATTAAAGAAAGACGGCTATGAATTCCTTTGCTGCATTGACAGCGAGCCAAGCATCACCCAGGAAAATAAAGATCATGGCTGGATTCACCTCGGTACGATTGGAATGTATACGCCGTTCACTTTCATCCTGGGGAGAGAGACGCATGTAGGTGAATACTTTGAAGGGCTGCCGGCCTCCACAATTGCTTTTAAGCTTGGCGATAGGCTTGAGGGCAGCAGTCTGTTTGCAGATCAATTCAAGGATGTCACCTATCCGCCTCTCACCTGCTTAAAAGTAAATGACTTGAAGCCAACCTATTCGGTGACGGTAATCGAGCGGATTGGAATGTACTACAATTGCCTGTTTGTCACGAAGACTCCGGATGAAGTACTGGGAAGCATCAAGGAGGCAGCCCACACTGCGCTAGCCGGAGCTTTGGCCGCTTATGATGAGAACAGATCAAAACAGCGGACGCATACAGCAAAGAAAGAGTTCAACCCGAGGGTAATCGAATATAGTGAACTCGCCACTATGGCAGAGAAGGAAACGGGAAAACAATTCAGCAAAATATCGTCAGACTTCCTGACTAGCCTACCAGCTGAACTGGAGCTCCAAGACAGGGGAATGAGGCTCGTCAGCCATCTGGCTGACATCACCGGCTTGAAAGGCCCGGCAGTAGTCGTTGGCTTCCTGCCGCCATACTGCCCATCCGGTTTCAATGAAAGGAAGAGCGCTGCTGAAATCAAGATTGTCCAATGCGCTGCTAGAGTAGTAACTCTAGCAAAAGAACAGTACAACATGCCGCTTTCCATCGGCGAAATTTACGAAGGAATCTCGGACTTAAGCGAATTTGGATTCAAAGGAACAGAGAAAGACATCGAAATCCTAACGAAAAACTTCGCCGGATGGGGAACCGATTTTGACTACCCATTCCAGCAGTCACAATCCCTAAACATTCCAATCATCAACATTGGCCCAATCGGCAAAGACGCTCACAAAAACACCGAGCGCCTCTATCTGCCATATGCGCTAGAAGTATTGCCGGAGCTGTTGAAAGAGATGATACGGGGGTTGGGTGAGTGATCTGGAGATTTGAGTGGAAACAGGAAGGCAGCGGCCCTTTGGGGTAGCTGCCTTATTAATATTTCTTGAAGATTGTTGACAATTATATTACAACATAAGGAAACTTAATCCAGACATATTCCGTAATAATATAGAATGGAGGAATGCGGCTATGCTTGAAAAAACTTTTGAAGATAAGCTTCAGCTGTATAAAGAAATATATTCAGAATTAAAGTCGGAACTTAAGTGGAAGGTATCTGATCAGCGTATATTGATGATGGTGGCATTGCTTTATGCGATGAATAAGAAACCGTTTGAATTTCAGCGGTTCTTGAGGATGAGTGACTATATAAAGAGTAATGTGGGAGCGTTTAACACGCTGAAATCGGAGCAGCGCTTTACAACTGCTGCCATGCTGGATACCCGTTTTGACGATCCGGAAAATAAGTTTCAAGACCTGCTTGGAATCTATGAAAGATTGGTGGGGGCGCGGTTCAGCAGGGGGGCATCCACATATATCGCTGCCCAAGTGTTGCTGGCTCAACAGGAAAACAGCAGTTCAGAAGATATTCAACGGATTATGGAGATTTATAAAGGAATGAAGAGCCATCATATGTTCCTCACTTCAGCCAGTGATTATCCTTTAGCAGCACTATTAGCAGGCCGCGAAGGAACGGTGGAGGAGATTATTGAACGTGTGGAGCATTTTTACCAAAAATTAAGCAGGGATGCCTTCTGTAAAGGAAACGATCTGCAGTTTTTAAGCCATATTCTTTCAATTGATGAACAGACTGATGCAGATCGGTTAATCCAGCGATGTACCTCAGTATACGATGCCTTCAAATTATCAGGGAAAAAACCAAAAGGTATGCATTATCCAGTGGTTGGCCTTCTTGCCCTTTTGGAAGAAGGGAATAAGGAAGTAAGCACCATCATGGAGGGTGCTGCTTTCTTAAACGGAGATAAACTCTTCAAATGGCATAAAGATTTAAATATCGTCATGGCTGCCAATCTGATGATGAGTGAAAAAATGGAGAACACCTCGTTGCTTGAAACAGGAATTTATACAACAATCGATGCGATCATTCAGGCGCAGCAAGCAGCCATGATAGCCGTAATGGCCAGCACATCAGCCGCTGCAGCTTCTTCTGGCGGGGGAGAATGAATTTGAACCCCGGCTCATGAAATAAAAAGAGTGATACATATGTTTTTAAAAGGAGCCTACTCGAAAAAGTAGGTTCCTTTTTCAGAATTATCCAATTAACGTTTTCTTCACATTACTTACACTAAAATAAAAGCCCCCTGTTTTTTCATTTTAGTGTAGGAGTTATTTTTCATACCCGTAGCTGATCCAATTGGAAGAGTGTTTTATAAGTAATCGATATACTGATTTAAAAATCCACAAATGATAGAATAGAACATATTTACAAATTACAGATTTTGCTTTTTTCTTGGAGGCTTATAAATGAAAAAGATGATTGATCGTATTATTGAATTTAGGGATGAGCGAGGATGGAAGCCTTACCACCATGAGAAGGATCTTGCCATTTCGATATCGTTAGAGGCTAATGAGCTGCTTGAGAATTTCCAATGGAAAAGCAGTGAGGAAGCGGTTGCTTCAACCCAGGAGAATATAAAAGAAGAGATGGCGGATGTTTTGATTTATCTCGTCCAGTTAGCGGATAAAATGAATATCGATTTGGAAGAGGAAGTGTATAAAAAGTTGGAGAAGAATGCGCTCAAATATCCAGCTCCTATGAAATGAGGCAAGCATAATGATTAATCAAGTGCGCAACACATATAAAACCCTTATGACAAGAGGCATGGAGGGGTGCTATGTGTATTGCTGTGACAGTGCACTGGCTGAATATATGAAGAGCAAGAGAGGGGAGAAAATTGGATAGCAACAAGAACATGAGGTCCCCTGGATTTACACAGAACAGATGCCCCTAGCGTGGTTCTCCAGCCCTCAGCAAAACTCCATTTCATACAGCTCCTCGAAGTACATTTCATGGAACTTCTTGTTGAGGATTCCAGTGTAATAGGCGATCGGATTTTTGACTGTGACTTTGGATTTCAGCTTGCGGACGAGCTGCCTGAAGGAGTCGAGAGATACGGACAAAAGGGTTTCGGTCTCTTTTTCACGGTTGTTGCGGTAGGCGGCGATAGTGCTCATTCTCCAGAATTCTTCGATGGACTTTGCCTCTGGATAGAAGTATTTAACCAACTGGACAAATGAGTTTGGTACCCGGTCGCTGACAAACAAATGGTCTTCAGGTGTACTTTCATTATCCACAACAGTTGAATGTTCGTTAGCGGGCGCTTGTTCACGTTTATTAATCTTGTTAATGTTAGTTTCAGAAGGATTGATAGTTTTATTATGGCGGTTCATTATTTCTTCTTTGGGTGGTTCATTGTTGGTAAAACGATTGAAGATATACAGATTGCTGGATTGTGAGCCGTTCTTCCTCTCTGTTTCATAGACAGTGAAAATACCAAAATTCTTTGCCTTGATGATCATTCTTTTAAAAGTGGAGCGGGAAATGCCCATGTCCTGGTATTCCTCGTGAATCGCCTTCAGCACGGTACCTATTTTCGCATTGCACACGCCAGGAATCTTGGCCGCAAAACGTACAAGACGCTTCAATCCTACCAATTCTCCTTTTGTAAACTCGTGTTTGTACTCTGCCATCCACATTTCCATGTGATGGTTGAATTCCTCCAGTGTTGCAAACTGCGAATACTCTTCAAATTTGTTAATAAGTCCTGATTTAATCGTCATTATTTTGCACCACCCTTTCACCGTCTATATAGGGGTGGGGAGGCGAAATGGACAGGGTGGTCAGAGGATTGTTGTGGCTGAATTGTGACAAATGAAGTCAGTGCAAGCAAGCCAGCTGAAATCAATGCTTTTGCTAATAACCGTGTAAACTGGAGCATCCACATTAAAGATGCAGCCGGTAATGTCATGGATACACTAAAGGCTGAAAACGAGCATGAAATCCACATGAAATGGGCGCCAAAAGTCGAGCTTCCAAGCGGCAGCTATATTATCTCAGCTGAAGTCGTGAACAAGCAGGGCTTCAAAGTAACAACAAGTCCGAAAACGATTACCGTCGTGGAGGAATATCGGATAGCGGAAAGAACCATGAACAGCTTGTTCATGGTTCTTTCGCGTGAAATGATGCCACTTTTTTTAGTGCTCTTTATAACTCCATCCTCTTCTCAAACAAAAATTCATCCCTGATTGGAATCCGGTTATCGGGGTTGACCAAAGGAATTTCCGGCTTGATTGCCCTCGCTTCCTTTACTGCATCCGGAATGACTTTGACGCACTGGTAGCCTCTTTTTTGATAGAACGAGAGGGTATGTATATTATCATTTGTTGTAATGAGGGAGGTTTTCATACAGCCCTGTCTGGCTGCTTCTTTTTCAGCTGCCTGCAAGAGTCTTGTCCCGATGCCCTTCTTCTCCTTGCGGCTGTCCAGTGAGACGATCTCGCAAGTCTCTCCGCTGATCTTGAAAGTGACGATGCCCTTAATCTCTCCATCGAATAAAAACACAAATCCGTCGAGACGGGAGCAATCCGTTGAACCGAAGCTTGTGACCATCGTGGTGCTGCCCCAGTTTGTCTCAAAAAAATCCTTGATCAACTGCTGATCTATTTGTTCTATTGGAATAAACACTAACAAGCCCCTCCCAATCATGTTGATTTTTGATTTGTATTCAGCAACACAATTTTAGCATAAAATGGGCCTGCATCCCGTTGACTTTCCAGAGTATTCTATCATATAATGGCGGTGTACCTTAATCTGGATATAAAAGGGAGTATGTTGTATGTTAGGTGTCGTTCTTAACTAAACCGTAAATGAATACGGACATTCACAGGCTTATTTAAGTATGCCTTCTGAATGTAGTTAAGAACAATGGTCATAGCATACTCATACTTTCTTAAGTGGGGCTGTGGAACTGTTCACAGCCTTTTTGTGTTTTTTAGGCCCTGCTTTTCGGATAGGGATTTCCTTGTTCGCAAAGCTGGCTGTGCGCTTCACTTAGTATGAGGATAATATTTGTACGGCAGATGCCGCTGCAAAAGGCCACATTGAACATTGTTCTTTGTGGTCTTTTTATTTTTTCACAGGAGGGAAAGCAAATGAATGAAAAGACATTTGAAATATTGGAGTTTCACAAGATCATCGAGGTGCTTGTCGGTTTCGCTCTGACGGAGGAAGGGAAACGGGAGCTGAGGAAGCTGGTTCCTTCATCGAACAAGCGGCAGATTGAGATGCGGCTGGATGAGGTGGGTGAGGCAGTAGCTATTTTGGAGAAGAGCAGCAGTGTGCCGATTCACTCTCTTGACGGCATTGAAACAGTGCTGTCCGGAATGAACAAGGGTGTTCCGCTGCGGGTGGATCAATTGACAAAGCTTTATTATTTAATCGAAGAGTGCCGGAAGCTGAAAGCCTTTATGAAAGATAAAGAGTTCACCGCACCGCGGGTCTCGTCGTATGTACATTCAATTGAGGATATACCACTATTGGCGGATGAGATTAACCGCTGCATCCGGCAGGGGCGGGTTGATGATTATGCCAGCAAGGAACTGCTCCGGATCAGGAAGCAAATTTCGATTCAAGAAGACCGCTTAAAGGATAAAGTGCAGTCCATCTTAAAGTCGGCGAAATACAAAAACTGCCTGCAGGAAAGCATTGTCAGCCAGCGACAGGGGCGCTACGTCATTCCGGTGAAAAAAGAATACAAAGGGAAAGTGCGGGGAGATGTGCTCGATATGTCAGCCTCTGGTGCCACTCTGTACATTGAGCCGGAGGAAGTGAAAGCGCAGCAGGAACAGCTGATGTATTGCCAGCTGGAAGAGGAAAAAGAAATCGAACAGATTCTCTGGGAACTGACCGGGCTTGCCCAGGCGTATGAACCACAGCTGAAGCTGGCAGTGGAGACGATGATCTACTACGACGTGCTTTTTGCAAAAGCCAAGTACAGCCGCAGTATCAGAGGAATCAGCCCGGCAATAAATGAAGAGCATCGCATTCTTTTAAAAAATGCTGTTCACCCATTACTAGGGAGTGGGGCGGTTCCGCTGACTCTCGCAATTGGAGAAGACTACCATGCCCTTCTGATTACAGGTCCCAACACAGGAGGAAAAACGGTCACGCTAAAAACGGTGGGACTTCTAACGGTCATGGCTCAGTGCGGCCTGCATATTCCCGCTGACCCTGGCAGCGAGATCAGTATTTTTCAGCAGATCCTCCTGGACATCGGAGACGGCCAGAGCCTTGAGCAAAACTTGAGCACGTTTAGTTCGCACATCACCAATATCATTGGAATTTTAAAAGAGACAAATGACCATACGCTCGTTTTGCTGGATGAGCTCGGCTCCGGCACTGACCCCGGGGAAGGCATGGGTCTCGCAACGGTTATTTTGGAGCAGCTTTATGAAAAAGGCGCCACCCTGCTTGCCACTACTCATTTTAGTGAAATCAAGCAATTCGCGGAGGAAAGGGAAGGCTTTATCAACGGATCAATGGAATTTGACCTTGAGTCCCTAAAGCCGACTTACCGCTTGATTGTCGGCAAGGGAGGAGAGAGCCAGGCCTTTTCCATCGCCTTGAAGCTTGGCATGCACCCGGCGCTGATTGAAAAAGCGCACCGGATTACGTACCGGGAAGAGCATCCGTACAGTCACGGCTCAAGTGATCCAGCTTTCCTCAGGGAAATGGAGAAGCAAGTGATTGTCAATAAGTATAAGAAGCGGAACAGAATGAAGCCAGCGGGGCAAAAGGAAGAAAAGCTTCCGGCGAAGAAGCTTTTTCAAAAAGGGGATAATGTCAAACTCTCCGCGACCGGGGAGTTCGGAATCGTTTACGAAGGCCCCGATGACAGGGGGAATTACATCGTACAGGTCAAAGGAGTCAAACAGAGCATGAGCCACAAACGTCTCACGCTTCACGTTCCTGCTAGCGAGCTCTATCCTGATGATTATGATTTTGACATCATTTTCAACAGCAAGGAAAACCGGAAAAAGGCTAACCTGATGAACCGAAAGCATGTAGAGGGCCTTGCCATCGACCATGAGGAATAAAAGCAAAAAACCCGCCGCATGGTGAATTTTGCGGCGGGTTTTCATGTTAATAATGGCTAAGATCTGTATTCCAATCCACCGTTAAAAGCGGGCTGTGTCTTGCGGTAAGCAGCTTGGTGATACTATCCTCTTGATGAGCCATATACTCCATTGCATCTTCTTTTGTATTGATCGAGCCAAACTGTACGCCAGCTGTATAGGAGACGATGTATTCACTCCAATTCGAGAACGTCTCCTGGGATTTGCGGGCGGCCTGGATCTGAAATTCTGTAGATTCCTCTTTGGAGATATATCCGGCGGCAGTTGCTTCCTGGCTTCTCATGATACAGACGGAATAGTCATAAGCAGCAATGGACATAACTGGAAGTCGATTCATATAAAGGCGCACGATGCTGTATTTATAGGCCTCTTCTTCATCCTGGATTGCTTTTATATACTGCGTGCGCTCTGCCTCTGCCAGGGTCAGCAGTATATTCCTCATACGATGAAACTCCTCGTTATACTCGGCAGCCAGGAACGAATAAAGGGAATGAGCGGCACTTTCGGAATCAGTGATTTCTGATTCCGCCAGATTCTCCAGGGCATAGCTTTTTTTCATATTCGGGTGGCGATATTTCATCATTTCGCTGAAAGCTCCCTCCCCGGTAAAACACAGGGAGGCAAGCAGATTAATATACTGTTCTGCCTTTCTTTTCTTGACCTGAAAAACCACAATATAAAACCCTCTCTCTTATGGTGTGGATATTCTAATATTGTTCCATGTCCTGAAAAGGGTGCGGATGGAGTAAACCAAAAAGAAACACGCCAAAATTGCAGGGCCAACGTTCTCTGAAGCAAGCAATGTTTCCGCTGGAACAGCAGAACCCACTACTTCAAAAAAAAGATCCGCAAAGAAACTAGTGCATCTAATAAGCAGGATGAGGGAGATAAAGACCTTTATTCTGATGGAGCCCCAGAAGTACGCTGAAGCCTTCCCCATAAAGGAGGTCTTGTATAACTCTTTTTGCAATTCTTTTATCGATAGGCTGTACTCCCGGCCGTCCTGAACAGTGCTAGCCAACATTTTGTTATGGATGTCAGCAAGATACATCACTGCCTCCGCGTCAAAAGGCACCAGCTTCCTCAAAAGTAAAAACTGCTCCCGGGCTTCCTCCAGCTTTCCTTGCCTGAAAAGTATTTTTCCGAGAAGGCTGGCGGCATCATGATGGTCAGGGCTTTGCTTTAAGGTATAGCTGCAAATGGCGGAAGCTTCTTCATCCTCCTGTTCCTCATATAACACGCGGGCTAGAAACATCGTTGTTTCGATGTCTTCAGGTTGGAGGTCAATGGCGTTCCGCAGGACGGCAATCGCCTCTTCACGCCGATTTGACTTTATAAGAACATGTCCAATCATCCGTAAAAGGTCAGGATCTGCGGAGAATATTTGGGCGGCATATTGCAATTGTGATTCTGCTAGTTCCCAATCGTCCATTAAAAGAGCATCAAAAGCTTCTTCTCTTGCCGAAAGAAATTCATCATAATCGATACCTTGAGCTGCAGCCGCATAACCAAAAGACAGGTACGGTGTGGATGTTCCGGTTCTTCTTTTGTAATAATCCAAGAAAGAGCTGTCTCCCTCCAGTCCGACCTGCGGGTGCTCCTTCTCCAAAAACTCCTGCCACTGAAAGTGGTTTTCGAGAAGAAGCCATATATTTTTCGGAAGCATGGCATGATGTTGTTGGATAAAGTGAAGCAAAGCTGTACTGGCGGATTGTTTTTGGTTAATGTTCCAAAGGATATCGTCGTCAAGCAACTCCAGCCAGTTTTTCTCGTCGATCCTTGCCTGGAAGTCATTGTACAGAGCTTCTGCCTTATCGAGAAATTGCTCCAAAACATCTTCAGGTTCGCTCGCAGACCCTTGTTTGTAAGACAAGTTGATAAATGAGGACATTTCAGGCAGCTCATCTTCTTCATCAGCATCCTCCTCAACTTCGTCATAAAAAGAAGGCGGTGTATCAATCACGGCTTCAGCAGCGGCAATTTCCTGCTTAGCGGCCTGTTTTTTTATTTCTTTCGATAAATAGTCATACGCTTCGCGGAGCCTTTGATAGCCTTCAGGGTCATCTTCAGGGTGATGAAGCTTCAGCTTTTGCGAATAGGCTTTTTTAATGGCGGATAGGTCATCTGTCGGCGCTATGCCGAGGATTTTCCAGGCGTTTACCATATATCGTTCCATCTTTCAAATTGGTCTAGTGATTCTTTTAACTTCGCGGCTGCGCGCTTTATGTTTTGTTCATGCTGAGAGGCGATCACTCTTTCAAATTGAACTAAAGCCCCTGCGATAATATGGCGTTTGTCTCCAAGAGCCTCTTCATATAAACGTTCTCCCCTAGCAAAAAGCAGGCGGTTTTCTGTTCGGTCACGGGGGTGGATTTTGAGTGATTTCAATTGTTTCATTCGTTCTTCCATCTCAATCTCAGAGAGCCCGCCTTCATTTTTCTCAATCATCATCTTCTTTTTCTTTCCAGTACTTACAACGGTGACTTCCACTTCAAGCAGCCCATTGACATCATAGGTATAGCGGACATCGATCTGCTCTTTTCCCGCTGGAGCAACGGGGACATCAACAGTCATCTCTCCAAGCATAAGGTTGTTTTCCACGAGTCTGCTTTCACCCTGGTAAATTCCAATCTGTATTTGGGGTTGTGAGTCATAAACCGTTTCAAAATGGTCCACCCTGCTGACGGGAATCGGTGTGTTTCTCTCAATGATTGGCGAGAAGTGTCCAGTTGAGTAGTCATCGCCGCTGAGTCTTTTCACTACATTTATACCGAGTGTGTAAGGGCATACATCTGTCAGGATGAGCTCTTGCACGGCTTCGTTCCGCTCTTTTAGCGCCACCTGCACCGCGGTTCCCAGGGCGACGGCTTCGTCGGGATGAATGGAGATGAACGGAAGACGTCCGAACATTTTACTGACCGTCATTCGAATCATTGGCATCCTTGTTGCGCCGCCAATCAGAACGATTCCATCAATATCATTTGTACGCAGGTGCGCGTCACGGAGCGCTCGCTCAATCGGGTTACGAAGACGGAGCATGAGGGGCTGGGCCAGCTGCTCGAATATTGAGCGGTCGACCTTGACCTCATGTCTCGTTCCGTCAAGTGTCAATGTCATCACGCTGCTTTGCTGATTACTGCTAAGTTGAGTTTTGCATTGCTCAGCCTGCTTGAACAATGCTGACAATGCATGAGGATCAAGCGCTTCAGGTGGGATTTCCAATGCATTGATAAAATAGTTCATCAACAGCTCGGTAAAGTCTTCACCACCGAGGAAGTTGTCTCCGGCAATGGATTTGACCTCCATTACACCTTCGAACAGCTCGAGGACAGAAACGTCGAAAGTACCGCCTCCTAAATCAAAAACCAGCAGTTTCGATTCGTCCTCCTGCTGATGGAAACCGTAGGCAATAGCCGCGGCTGTCGGCTCGCTGATTAATCGCTCAACAGTTAAGTCCGCTAATTCCGAAGCCCGTTTTGTTGCTTTTCTCTGCTGATCATTAAAGTAGGCGGGAACGCTAATGACTGCATTGGTGATTTCTTTTTC
Source organism: Mesobacillus zeae (assembly GCF_003570705.1). GTDB lineage: Bacteria > Bacillota > Bacilli > Bacillales > Cytobacillaceae > Mesobacillus_C > Mesobacillus_C zeae. The sequence continues at coordinate 69,457 of NZ_QWVT01000037.1, read as the reverse complement.
AAAGAAGGCCTCAGCATCCTTTTTGAGGGATTGCAACACAAATGAAGAAAGTTCCTCTGGTGAAAATGTATACGCACCCAGGCTATACGATTTCCTAGTGCCCATATGCCGTTTAAATGCAGATACCGTTAAGCTTGGGTGAGTGATCAGACGTTCCTTCGCAATATCACCGATTAAAATTTCACCATTGTCGTCAACACTGATTATAGAGGGAGTAAGATGGTTCCCTAGCACATTAGGGATGATTTTCGGCCCTTCCTCCGACCAGTAGGCAACAAGGCTATTTGAAGTCCCCAAGTCAATTCCGATTGTGGTCATATATGGTTCTCCTTCAATTTGGTTAAAGTGGTTTTATCTATGACTCTATTATAAAACAGATAATGGGAATGGATGAATAGATTTCCTTTAGTGATTCATAAAAAACAATAGGTGTTGTTTACGAAATATTCTCTATATTAAAATTGAATATAGAAGGAAAAATTATTATAATACATATATTGGTATAATTTTTATAGATTACTAGTTTGGGACCGGTGCCATTATGAAAGTTAAAAAACGGACCGTTTGGTTTCTTTGTGTGGATATTGGATGGTCACAGATTCAACTCCGGTTTATACTTGGAAGTATTTCATAGCGGCCATGTTCGGCACAGCATATAAATATAAGAAACTCAAAGAGTATAGGTCAAAAAACTCTTAATGAAAAAATAGCAGTTTCTTTTTTGTTCACCACTAAAGGCTGCGTGGAATAAATGTCTAATTATGAAACTTTTGGGTAGAGAATTCGGTAATAAATGCTAGGAACGAACAATTTAGGATGGGTGGATGAAAAGGGCATGGAGACAAGGGCGTATTTGTTAAACGAACTGCAGGAGATTGAGAAATGGGAAAAAGACCAGAAGGGGTTATGGTTTTGGGAGAAAATTGGACGGTTGCCGTTCAAAATGCTTGATAAGGTGACCCCGAAATTTTTACAGGACAAAATTGGGACGCTGCTTGACGAGCTCGGAAGCTATATCCAGACAGGCGGGCAATATCTATCAAACGAAAAATCAGTTTTTCAATATATCGAGAAAAAGACCGGGCAGACGGTCAGCGAACTGGCGGATCTTCAGGGACTACCAGTAGAGGCGATGAAGCAGGTCTCTTTGGAGCTAGCAGAACAGCGAAAAACTGCAGCCACGATTCAGGGAGCTGGCTCGGGATTCGGAGGGATTTTTACACTTGCCATCGACATCCCCGCAATCCTGGCGATTTCTTTGAAAACACTGCAGGAAATTGCGATCATCCACGGGTACGATCCGAATGATAAGAACGAAAGGGTTTTTATTTTAAAATGCCTGCAGTTCTCTTCAGCAGATATTGTCGGAAAGCAGGCCATTTTGAATGAGCTGTCGGACTTCAGCAATGGGCCTTACCAGTCACGGGAAGTACTCTCCCAAATGCAGGGATGGCGGGAGGTCGCACTCTCATACAAGGATTCCTTCGGTTGGAAAAAGCTTTTCCAAATGGTTCCGGTAGCGGGGATCCTTTTCGGCGCATTCGCAAATCGCTCCATGATCAGCGATCTTTCGGAAACGGGAATCATGCTCTATCAAAAGCGGAAAATCATTGAAAGGCTTGCAAGTGTGCAGGCATGACGATATAGGTATTGAGATAAGGAGGGATCGTATGCGGGAACACATCCAGGAAGCACTGCGGCAAATCGAAAAAGACTTCGATGTCAAAGTGCTTTATGCATGCGAGTCGGGAAGCAGGGCTTGGGGTTTTCCATCGAAAGACAGCGATTATGATGTAAGGTTCATTTATGTCCACAGGAAAAATTGGTATCTTTCGATCGACCATAAAAGGGACGTCATCGAAATTCCGGCAAGGGATTCTATTTCAATGCCAATAGATGATTTGCTGGACATGAGCGGCTGGGAACTGTCAAAGGCGCTGAGGCTTTTCAGGAAATCAAATCCGCCCCTGTTTGAATGGCTATATTCAAGTATCGTTTACCATCAGGCCTACTCTGCTGTTGATAAAATGAGGGCCCTTGAAAAAAATATTTTCTCACCAGTCTCCTGTTTGTATCACTACCTCAATATGGCAAAAGGAAATTTCCGCGATTACCTGCAGGGCGAGCAGGTTAAAATCAAGAAATATTTTTACGTGATGCGGCCTGTGCTCGCTGGAAAATGGATAGAAAAGTATCATACAGTCCCGCCCATTGAGTTTCAAGCATTAGTGGAGGACATCCTGCCGAACGGAGAACTGAAAGAAGCAATTGATCATTTGTTGGTCAGGAAAATGGCAGGCGAAGAACTAAGCCTCGAGCCTAGAATCGAGATCATAAATGAATACCTGAATAGAGAAATCATCCATCTGGACAAATACGTAAAAGGCATCAACCATGAAATACCAGACCCAACAGAAGAGCTTAACGCACTGTTCAGAGAAACATTGGAAGAAGTGTGGGGGATAAAGTAATCATTTACGGCAATGTATCGTTATTTGGAATAAATTTGAAGAAGATGTAGATAGATTGAGGTTTACCGTAGATAGAACGCCTCTAACCGTAGATAGAATGCCCGCAACCGTAGATAGAACGCTCCTAACCGTAGATAGCGTCGTTTTTCAGGGTTGGCCCTCCTTCAAACTGTGGGTTGAAACCGGTTATATAAGTTAAACTCTATTAAATTTAAGCACGAAAGCTTTTTTCTTCTTCAAAACCAGCAAATTATTGTTTTTTTTATAAAATCAACCACTCAAATATTGAATTTACTTTAACTCGGCTGAATTCAGCTAAGTAAGGACGATCTTTGCCGAAAATACTTTTTTATCTGAAAAGGAATAACTAAATATAAGTAAAGTTTAATGTTGGCATATAATAAATCGAATTTTCGGAAGGAATTGGTAGTTTTACCAACAAATTTATGGGAAATAAGATATGTTATTGGATTTAATGTATAATAATAGAGTAATTATACCTAAGTCATTAGGAGGAATAGAAGATGAGAGCAAGATTAGCAAATGATGCAGGCGTAACAAAAGAGGTGAAAATTGGTTTTAGTTGGACAACGTTCTTTTTTGGTTTTTTTCCAGCATTGTTTAGGGGAGACCTAAAATGGGCAGTAATTATGTTTATTATCGCCTCAGTAGTTGGATTTTTCACTTTTGGGTTTGGAGCATGGATTCCAGGTATTATATTTTCTTTTGTCTATAATAAAATTAATATTAAAGATTTACTTGAAAAAGGATATCGCCCAGTTGATGAACAGACCAAATTAGAGCTTCAATCTAGAGGAATTATTTCTTCTGTTTCAACAACAGGCTCAAATATGGGTGCGTAAATTAAAAACTAATCATAATTGTAATCTGCTTGCAGACAAAGTCTCATAGAAGACTCTGGCTGCAAGCTTTTTTTGTATAATAAAGGAGAGAAGCTTTGTTTTAGCTAATTTATGAAAAGGAAGAGCAGGCAAGCTAAAGAATGAATACGCTCGAACCTTTTAGTTGAACCACGGAATTGCAATATCAATGTTATGTCTAACAACAGATTCAAACATGGACTTTGCATAGGGCAATTCATCGCGCCAAATACCTTTTGCAACGTTTTGTTGGCACCACCAAAAATCATTGCAGCAGTCCATAAACATCGATTCTGTTGGTCTTTTTACATGGTAGTCAATATCGGTAGATTCAGGAATGGTTGGCAAACAATTGTCCTTATCTAATAGTGTGATGGTTAGTTTGTCACTGACATAGCTATCCATCACACATTCTTTTGTTTGAATATGAAGGTCGATACGGTTCCCATCTGTAAAAAGCATTAAATAGCCGTAAGACCGGTCAAGATCGATACCCATTCCGACGGTTTTGTTATTTTTATCAGTTCTTGTAGCATGAGCAAGTCTCCAAAAATATTGATCCAATTCTTATCTTCTATAAAAGATGCTGTTTCTGTTACGACATAAACGATATCGTAGTCCTGGAAGATATCTTTTGGAACATTAGGATTGGTTCTCTAACCGTTCATATAAACTGCCCGAATACGTTTATCTTCCTTAGCAGTGTTTATTATTAGGTCCATCATTTCTTGTTCATTTCTCATTAAATTTCCCTCCGCATGTCAAAGTTAATTTTAAAAGGAAGTTGATCCAGAATGGAGGGGCTCGTGAATGATGTAAGCCTAATCTGTTGTATGGAGGTTATGATTTATTGAATCTTTTCTTCATTTTTTCCTTCCCTCCCGTCTTATGTAGGATATCTCTTATTAAAATTACTTCAACATATGTACTTCAGGTCCTTCTTTAGGAATCGACAGAAGTTTTATTAACATGGTGCAATTCTTTCCAACCTCCCCATGCATTTAATCTGCCAATAGAAGAGTTAAAACTGGGCCAATCCAATTGTTTATTTACCACAAATTGTCTAATTGTCCGAATCAGTCTGTTTTTTGTCCTAATACCATGATTCTTTGTCCGAATGATTCAGTTATTTGTCCTAATCAATGAGATTTCTGTCCGAATCACGCTATTTCCCGAGACAATGAGTTATTTCCCAAAATACCAATCCGAAATGACCGCGCCGGTCCAGTCGAGTTCGGGCATTTTCGAAGCCCAGCGTCTTTTATTGGAATGACAATCTCCTAAAAAATGACGATTGGAAGAATAAGCCGAATAATGGGTAGAATGACGACGTTTTTGGGCAGAATCAATCACTTTTCGGGAAGAATAGGGAACAGTTTGGGCAGAATCATTCCATTTCCCAGAAGAATGGAGTATTTCCCAAACTCGGATCATTGCCCAAGCAAAAAACCAGCAGTCTCGCTGCTGGTTTTTTCATGCTACAGTTCATCGGCAAGTCCAAGGAGAGCGATTCCAAATATCACGAAGGCAATAACCGCGTATTGCTTCTTCTCTAGCTTTTCTTTCAGGAATATCCGGGAAAGGATAACCGAGAAAATGCTGTACGAAGCGATAAGTGGCGCCGCAATGACGGCATTTTTGGCCATTGCGAATACGTAGAAGAACTGCCCGGCTGTTTCGAGGATGGCGGCGCTTGCCTTATCTCGTTCGGTGAAAAGCCGGAATTCTACCTTCTTCAGCCTCAGGAAAAGGAAAGCGAATACCGCACAAATAAAAAATGTGAATTCGTACGCGATTAAGGCACTATCCTCGCTGATGAGCTTCATTTCATCGAGATAGATTCCATCCGCAAAAGTGCCCAGGCCGTCGATGACGCAGTACAGAATCGGAAAGGTAATAGCCAGGAAACCCATCTGGTATTTTTTATCGATGACTGCATGGCTAGCTTTAAGCGCATCATTCTCCGATTTCTTTTCAAAGATTGCTAGCATGATAACCCCAAAAGTAACAACCACAATTCCTGCAATCTCCACAAAACTTAAATTGTGTGGGAAGAAAACCATCAGCAACACAGCTGTGACGGCACCTGAGGAGTTCTGCACCGGCGAGGCAATCGACAGTTCTATATATCTTAAGCCAATATAGCCAATCGTCATAGACAGAATATATAAGGAAGAGACCGGCAAATATTTGATAAGATCGACCGGATTTAGCGAGAGTCCGTTTAAAAGCATATATCCCGTCGCATGGATACCCATTACCAGCCCGACGATAGCCACAATTTTCAAATGGCTGTATTTGTCGTCGCTGTCCGTGCCTTTTTTGTAAAATAAGTCAGCTCCGCCCCAGGCGAGGGCAGTGAATAGCGAATAAAGGAACCACATATCATTTTCTCCTTGATCTTTTTTCTATAGTAGAATCATTTAATCTATAAAATGAATAATTATACTGATATAACAAGTGTAGCAGTTTTGAAACGTTGTAATTATAAACTATTCTAATAATAATTTCTATGATTTTGATAAAGGTGAGCGTGAAAATCTATTGTATAAATATAAATAATCCCGAAACACCAGATTACTAAGACTTAGCCGATTATTTGTAATGATCCTTACAAAAAGCCTCTATTCTATAGAGAGAAAAAATTAAATATTTTGTTAAAATAGTATATTATGACACAGAACTTTATCATTTCATTTCTTTATCTCAAAAATCGAGGACTATAATGAGGATATAAATGTAAAGGAGTGATTTGAATGTCTGACAGGGCAAAGAAACTAGGTTTATTTTCATTAATAGCACTAGTAATAAGCTCTTCCATAGGCGCAGGGATCTTCGGCATCTCCAGCGACCTTGCTTCTGGTGCTTCCCCAGGACCGGCTTTAGTAGCTTGGGCCATAGTGGGAGTTGGTATCCTGATGTTATCGTTATCATTCAACAACTTACTTTTAAAAAAACCTGAACTAAACGGTATTTTCAGCTATGCTGAAGATGGCTTTGGAAAATTTGGAGGATTCATTAGCGGCTGGGGCTACTGGCTGTCTGCATGGCTCGGAAACGTTGCTTTTGCGACGATGCTAATGAGTACGCTTTCTTATTTCTTCCCTGTTTTCGGGAACGGCCAAAATATCCCTTCTATTATTGGGGCCAGTATTTTAATGTGGCTGCTTACTTTCATCGTAAACAGAGGAGTGGAAGAAGCTGCTGTCATCAATACAGTTGTAACGCTGTTCAAACTGATTCCAATCTTTTTATTCATCGTAGTCGGCATTATCGCCTTTAAAGTTGATATATTTACAGCTCATTTCTGGGGAACCGTATCTACTAATTTCACCATGGCTGATGTTTTCACACAAGTGAAAAGCTGTATGATGGTTATGATGTGGGTGTTCGTGGGGGTTGAAGGAGCTTCTATGCTGTCTTCACGTGCGGAAAAGAAATCCGATGCCGGTAAAGCGACTGTTTTCGGATTGCTCGGCTTATTAGCCATCTATATGCTTGCTTCTATTATTCCTTACGGCCTTATGACGCAGACAGAATTAACCAACCTGCAGACTCCATCAATGGCCTATATTTTTGAAGATGTTGTCGGCCCATGGGGTGCTGCTTTCATCAACGTTGGTCTGATCATTTCGATTCTGGGCTCATGGCTGTCATGGACAATGCTTCCAGCTGAAACAACACTCTTAATGGCAAAAGCTAAGCTGCTTCCATCGATTTTCGGCAAAGTAAACAAAGCTGGTTCACCTACTTTTTCCTTGGTCCTTACTGCAGGTTTGACTCAATTGTTTATCTTCACATTCCTGTTCACGGATAAGGCTTATAATTTCGCTTATTCACTTTGTACGGCTGCTATTTTAATCTGTTATTTATTCGTAGGTTTGTATCAATTCAAGCTTTCTTATCAAAATCGGAACCAGGCTGGCGAAGTCAAGCAAATGGTGATTGGGTTCATTGCAGCGGTATTCCAAATCTGGGCAATCCTTGCTTCGGGAATTTCCTACACATTGCTTGTCTTTATTGCTTATATTCCAGGTATCATATTCTTTATAATGGCAAGAAAAGAAAACAAAGAGAAGAAATTGTTGACAAGAAACGAATTGGTATTCGCTTCATTGATTGTCATCGGTACAATTTACGTGATTACACAATTAGTTATTGGAAACATTACGGTATAATATAACAGCGGAAAGAACAAAAGGTTACCACATCATCGAAAAGAGGTTATCAAAAATGAAAATCGCTAATTTTGGTGTTGAAGAATGGTTAAACGTTTGGGAAAACGACGCTATTTATGATATTGCAGGAAGTTCCATCGCTTCATTTACATTGGAAGAAATCATTTCGATTGACGGAACGACTCCTACGGAATTTTTTGACGGGCTGCTGCATAAAAAAATGAACTATGGCTGGATCGAAGGATCTCCAGAGTTTAAAACTGAAGTGAGCAAGCTGTATAAAAATGTTCCGGCTGACAATATCCTGCAGACAAACGGTGCAACCGGCGCAAACCTTTTGGCCTTATATGCCCTAATTGAACCTAATGACCATGTAATCGCTATGCATCCAAGCTACCAGCAATTATATGACATTCCAAGATCTTACGGTGCTGAAGTGGACCTTTGGGAAATCGACGAAGATCATGACTGGCTCCCTGATTTAGAAGAATTAAAAAAATTAATTCGCCCTAATACAAAAATGATTTGCCTGAATAACGCCAATAACCCAACTGGCACAATTCTTGAAGACGATTACATGAAGGAAGTTATCAAGATTGCCGAAAAAGTTGGCGCTTACATACTTGTGGATGAAGTGTATAAGCCGCTAGATCCTTCTGTAAGAGTAACTTCGATCGTTGATCTTTATGATAGAGGGATTTCAACGAATAGCTTGTCCAAAACGTATTCAGTTCCCGGCATTCGTGTCGGCTGGACGGCAACCAATAAAGAACTCGCAGATCTTTTCAGAAAGTACCGCGATTATACGATGATTTGTGCGGGTGTCTTCGATGATTATCTCGCTGTTCATATTTTGAAAAATAAAGAAAAAGTCATGGAAAGAAATGCGGAAATCGTTCATACCAATCTTGAAATCCTAAAGGAATGGGTTGAAAAAGAACCGCGCGTCTCATTAATTTGTCCAAAACATGTTTCCACGTCATTCATCAAGCTAGACATCCCTGTGGAAATTGAACAGTTCTGCATCGATATCCTGAAAAACAAAGGAGTTCTCCTTGTTCCAGGTAACCGCTTCGATGTCCCTGGACATGCAAGACTCGGCTACTGCACACATACCGAAGTGCTGAAAAATGGCCTGAGGGAACTGTCAGAGTACCTGAAACAGTTTGATAAGTAAAAACCGCAAAGAGCCCGGAGTTTCCGGGCTTTTTTTCGTTCTAAAACATCTTTTTAGATCATCTCTAAAAGCTGAAGGATCCTTTTGTATTGTTCAGGCATCCCATCATGGGTGTATTAATTAATAGATGGAAGCTTTTCGGAACAGAGGGAAAGGTAGATATCAGTTATCAGTAAGTGGATGACATACAAAAGTATATGAGGATAAACAACTGTGTTATTTAGTCAAAGCATTGGAGTTAAAAATAACCCTCTAAAAACTCTAAATTACCGCAGAAAAGCTAATCATGTAAGTAATTACTAAAGTCATTTTTCTCATGCGCAAAAAGAAATAAACCTCCCTCTGCCTTGCCGGTAGAGGAGGACTATTTCTCCGCTGGTCGCTGCACTTCACAGTGTAGCTTGTATAGCAGGGGCAGCTGGCACCCCTGTTTTTTACATGTGTAATATCCCTAGTAATAAGCTGAAATAAGCCGGGATAACCGGTATTTTTCTTGCATTAGAACAAAGATGATACCATGTCGCTGATGGTGTAGATGCTTAGCACGGACATGATGACGACGACGAGTATGCCGAAGATTGTCAGAGTGATGGGCTGCTTGTAATCGCCAACGATTTTTTTGTTGTAGGCGGCAACGAGCATGATGCCAAGGGAGATTGGCAAGATCAAGCCGTTTAATGCGCCGACGATGACAAGTGTTTTCACCGGTTGTCCGACGGTTAAAAAGACAACGGTCGAGATGACGATGAATAAAATGATGATAGCTTTCGATTGTTTTTCAATTTTTTTGCTAAAGGTTTTGATGAATGATACTGAAGTATAGGCAGCACCTACAACTGATGTAATCGCGGCGGACCACATCACAATACCAAAAAGCTTGTATCCGACTTTACCAGCTGAAAGTTCGAAAACAGAAGCTGCTGGATTGTCAGCATTGAGTGTAAGTCCCTGTGCGACGACACCAAACGCAGCGAGAAAGAGGAAAATCCTCATCAATGATGCGACACCGATGGCGGTAACGGCACTCTTGGTTACTTCCGGCATCGCTTTTGTTCCCTTGATTCCGGCGTCGAGCAAACGGTGTCCGCCGGCAAATGTGATATACCCGCCAACCGTTCCGCCGACCAGTGTAAGAATAGCAATAAAATCAATTTTTTCTGGTACGAACGTTCTTGTCACAGCTTCTGCGAGCGGTGGTTTTGAGGAAAACAAGACGAAAAACGTCAGGGCAATCATGACGAAGCCCAGCAGCAGCGTAAACCGGTCCATCAGCTTTCCCGCTTCTTTGAAAAGGAAAATCCCGATCGCGATAACGGCGCTGATTAAGGCTCCGATTTTCGGATCGACACCAAAGAGTACATTGGCTCCAAGTCCTGCTCCGGCAATATTCCCGATATTGAATGCAAGTCCGCCCACTACAACGAGAAAGGCGAGGAAATAGCCGAGACCTGGCAAAATTTTATTCGCAATATCCTGCGCGCGCATTTCGGCTGCGGCAATGATCCGCCAAATGTTCAACTGGGCACCAATGTCCAATAAAATCGAAATTAAAATAACGAAACCAAAGCTCGCGGCGAGTTGCTGTGTAAACACGGTCGTCTGGGTGAGAAAGCCCGGACCAATCGCGGATGTTGCCATTAAAAATACAGCACCCATTAATACACTTAGATTGGATGTTTTCTTGATAGGCACTGATTTAGTTTTTTTCGTGTCCATTGAAATCCCCCTAAAAAGTAATGTCGAATTTATGAATCAGCGAGTCAATTTAGGAAAAGCTGTTTACCTCGATTCCCGCTTGCTGTAATTCTCGTTGTATATGACGCGCAAAATCGAGCGCGTGGGGACCATCCCCATGAATGCAGACAGTTTCAGCTCTAAGCGCAAAATCCGTTCCCTGCCTCGTCATGACTTTTCCTTCCTTGACCATGCGGATGACTTGGCTTGCAGCCTCGTCATCACTTGAAATCAATGCGTCCTGCTGCAGCCTTGAAGTCAAGGAGCCGTCATTTTGATACGTTCTGTCAGCAAACACTTCCTCGGCGGTTCTTAGGCCAGCAGTCTTTCCGGCGCGGATTAATTCACTTCCTGCCAGACCAAACAGAATAAGTTCCGGATTGGTTTTATAAACTGCTTCAGCAACGGCCATGGCAAGCCTTTCATCCTTTGCGGCCATGTTGTAGAGCGCCCCGTGCGGCTTCACATGCTGCATGACGCCGCCTTCGGACTGGACAAAAGCTTGAAGCGCGCCGATTTGGTACACAACGATGTCATAAGCTTCCTGCGGTTTGAGGCTGATGTTCCGGCGTCCAAAGCCGACAAGATCCTGAAGGCCTGGATGTGCTCCGATACTGACTCCTTTTTCGAGGGCAAGCTGGACTGTTTCCCTCATTGTTGAAGGGTCACCGGCGTGAAATCCGCAGGCGATATTAACACTTGTTACAAAGCTCAGTATTTCGGCTTCATTTGCCATCCGGTAATTTCCGAAGCCTTCTCCTAAGTCGCAATTTAAATCCACAGTATACATGAAAGGACCTCACTTCCTGTTAATCGATAGGGTGGTGGTCAAGCTGATGGAACATAGCCAAACCTCTTTTCAGTTGAAGAACGGCTTTCTCCCGAAGGATATATTGTTTTTCCGCTTCGGCATGAGATACTTCCCGGAACATGATTGTTTCACCCGGTTTTTTTTGCGCCAGGACAGGCAAATCAACAGAAATCACTTGACCTATTTTAGGGTAGCCGCCTGTTGTCTGGCGGTCGGCCATCAGGATGATGGGATTTCCTTCCGCAGGTACTTGAATGGTTCCGAAGGTCACAGCTTCGGAAATTAATTCAGCGGGATTCTGTAATGACAGGAGATGGCCGTCAAGCCTGTAGCCCATCCTGTCTGACTGAGGTGTAATGTTGAAGCTTTCCTGAAAAAAAGCTTGCTGGCTATGCGAATCGAACCAGCCAAATTCTTTCCCTCGTATCACCCGAATGGGTTCATCCATCCGCAGGACAGGGTGGTATTCGGAGGAAACGGACCAGTCTGCAGCCGTAAAGTGCGGAGAGTGCTTGGGGTTCATGCTATCAGGCGCGGGAACGGACTTCCGGAAACTGAGAAAATCTCCTTCCTGGAGCTTGCGCCCTTTATAACCGCCGATTTCTGCCAGCAGGTACGTGGACTCGCTGCCCATTTCTTTCGGGATATTAAATCCGCCAGCCACACTTATATATGTACGGTTTCCTTTTTGGCTGAATCCGAATTTAAGTTCAGCGTCTTTATAAACGAAAATCGGCCTCCACATTGGAACGGGCGCACCGTCGATGGTTGCATTCATTTCTGCTCCGGTAATGGCAATGAACGCATCGCTGTGAAAACGGAATGCGGCTCCCTGCATATTCATTTCAATCGTGCCCATTTTTTCAGCATTGCCTACAAGAAGATTGGCAACGCGGTGTGAAAGTGTATCCATTGCTCCATTGACGATAACACCGTATTTTTGGTTTCCGAACCGCCCAAAATCCTGAATTGAAGTGAGCAGCCCGGGATGTATGACTTCCATACTCATTCCGCTGTCTCCTTTATATGAAAAAATTCTTCTTTGGAAATAGGCTTGAACCGGAGTCGGTCGCCAGCCCTTAGTAAACTCGGGGGATTTGATTGGGGTCGGAAGAGCTTAAGCGGTGTCTGCCCGATAATTCTCCAACCGCCGGGTGTCTGGATGGAGTAAATGCCTGTCTGCTTGCCGGCAATGCCGACGGAGCCTGCAGGTACAGCCCTGCTTGGCGTATCAAGTCTTGGTGCAGCAATTTTTTCATTGAGTCCGCCGATATACGGAAAACCTGGAGCGAATCCAATCATATAGACTGTATAATCGCCGCCGGCGTGGTAATGAATGACTTCATCGGTTGTCAGCTTGTTGTGTTTCGCGACAAAATCAAGTCCAGGACCGAACTCCCCGCCATAACATACCGGAATTTCAATCATTCGGGGCTCCTTGTTCCGCGAACCCTGCATCCCTGAGATCAGCTCGTCAATCCAGTGGCACACTGTTTCATATGCGGTTTCAAAATAGCCCGCTTCTTCCCGTTCTGCGAAAATCAATAGAGGGTCATAGTAAAAAGTAATGGAAGTAAAGGCAGGCACATATTCGACCATCCACTTCGGAGGAAACTCATCTATATATGCCGAAATATCCAGAATATTACGATGCTGCTCCTCTGTGATGCGGTCGCCAAACTGAACTGTGACTGCCGTCTCCCCAAGTGGAAAAAATTGATGAGGCATAACATATCCCCTTTCTCTAAATATGTCGAAATTTCGAGAATATTGTTAAAAAGATTATACACTAAAAACTTAGTTTTAAAAAATCATTATTTATCAGCAGTTTGGAAGAACATGCCAGAAAATGAATAATAAAGTATAGGCTTACAAGGATATCAGCCAAGGAAACCTTTTAAGGTTTCCCCTCATCTAATGAAAAAATAAGTATCTTACAAAAATAAAGCCGCTCCTTTTTATAAGCGGAAGTGGCCGGATTTACATTGTTGTCACGCATCTTCAAACATAATTAAAAATTATGGGGGATTCCCGCAAATCCAGCATACCCTATTCATCCAGGCTATCCCTGTCCGATTCCGATGGGAAATTCGGTTCATCCTGCTGGATGATCAGACAAGACTGTTTCTGAGGGAAAAAGAAACAGGCAGCAGTTGAATGCCTCAGCCTGATAAATATCCTATTCTATCGAAAAACAAACAGCCGGGCTGAAACTGGCAGCGACGATTTTATTAACGAAAAACTACTGAATCATCTTCTGGAGAAGCTTTTGGTTACGCTCCCTGAATCGGTCATTGTGGGATGAAACCATTCCTCTTGTATCCGCATCCGGCTGGATGTACTGCTTCGCTTTGTTGACCGCGTTGGCAGCATCCTGGAATGCGCCAGCAATAAGGTTCAGCTTGCCGTCATGCTTCAGGATGTCCCCGGCAGCGAACAAACCTGGGACCGAGGTTTCGCTGGCTGCGGTGCCTTCAATATAAAAACCATCAAGGAGGGAGATGTCGAGTCCGCTGTTCTCTAAGAGTGAGCTGTCCCGGTCGAAACCATGGTTGACAAGGACTTCATCAACCGGCAATACCGTTATCTCGCCTGTTCTATGGTTAGTCAGCTCCACTTTTTCTATGGTCAGGTTTTTTACGCATCCCATCAGCCTGGTAATAGAGGTTTCGAGGAAAATTTCCGCGGAACTGTCCATTAGCTGGGATACCTGTGATTCATGTCCGGAAAGAGATTCTTTTCGATAAGTCAGATAAACTTTTTTAGCCACAGGCTCTAGCATGTTAGCCCAGTCGACAGCGGAGTTCCCGCCGCCAGAAATGATGACCGTCCTATCAGCGAATGTTTTAATTGATTGGACAGTGTAGTGAAGATTTGCTGTCTCGAATCTATCCGCACCTTCAAAAGCAAGCTTTTGCGGTCGGAGGATTCCGCTTCCAATTGCGACAATCACCGTTTTGGATAGATGGGTCGTACCTGCAGCAGATTCGAGGACGAAAATCCCGTCACTGTTTTTGGAGATGCGGACGATTTTTTCATTCTGCACAACTTCCGGGCTGAAGGTGAGAGCCTGCAGGGACAGCTGGCCAATAAGTTCCGCCCCTGTGATGGGCCCCAGGCCGCCGACATCCCAGATGACTTTTTCCGGGTAAACATGAATCTTTCCACCGAGTTCAGCCTGTGCTTCAATTATTTTCGTTTTCATTCCCCTGAGACCGCCATAGAAAGCTGAGTAAAGCCCCGCAGGCCCCCCGCCAATGATTGTCAAATCAAATACTTCCCATCCTGTCATTCCTATCCACCTGGCCTTTATTGGAATTTTTTAAAAAAACTGCCGTTGACTCTTTTGGAAAATTTAATTATAGTGTTCATTGTAAACGATATTGATAATCATTATCAATGATAAATTCAAATTGGAGGCAATAGCATGGTTCGCCTTTATACCGAGCATCTGCAGGTTGGCTATGGAGGGCAGGCAATCGTTAAAGATATGACGCTTGAAATTCCTGATAAAAAAGTAACGATCATCATCGGACCGAATGGATGCGGCAAATCGACTCTGCTGAAAGCAATGTCCCGCATTATTTCCCACCAATCCGGATCCATTATCCTTGACGGTGCAAGCATCTCGAAGGAAGACACGAAAAGCCTCGCAAGGAAGCTGGCTATTCTTCCGCAGACGCCAGAAAGCGCATCCGGGCTTACGGTAGGCGAGCTCGTATCGTACGGGCGTTTTCCTTACCAAAAAGGCTTTGGAAGACTGACTAAAAAAGACATCGAGGTGATCGATTGGGCACTTGAGGCAACTGGGACAAAGGAGTTTAAGTACCACTCTGTCGACGCACTCTCAGGGGGTCAAAGGCAAAGGGCATGGATCGCAATGGCTCTTGCGCAGGAGACCGATATGATTTTTCTCGATGAACCAACGACGTATCTCGATATGTCTCATCAGCTTGAGGTCCTGGAGCTTTTACAGGATTTGAACAGAAAACAGGGGAGCACCATCGTGATGGTCCTTCACGATTTGAACCAGGCCGCACGCTTTGCTGACCATATGATTGCATTGAAGGACGGAAGGGTCGTGACAACAGGTGATGGTGAAGAAGTCATCAGCCGCCGTGTCTTGAAGGAAGTGTTCCGGATTGATGCCGAAATCGGCAAGGATCCGCGCACAGGAAAACCCATGCTGTACACATATAACTTGCTAAAGGGAGAAGATCGCAATGAAAAAGAAAATCATGCTGACAATTTTGCTTATGCTGGTACTTGCTCTTAGTGCCTGCGGAAATGAAAAGAAGGAAACTGAACCGAAAAAAGGCTCTGAAGAAAAAAGGACCTATCAATCTGAGAAGGGCCCTGTTGAAGTTCCTGCCAATCCCGAAAGATTAGTTGTCCTTTCCTCTTTTGCCGGAAATGTCATGGCTCTTGATGTCAACCTTGTCGGCGTGGACGCCTGGTCAAAAATGAACCCAAGATTTGAAAAATTGAAGAATGTTGAAGAGGTCAGCGATGAAAATCTTGAGAAAATTATTGAGCTGGATCCTGATTTAATCATAGGGCTTTCCAGTATCAAAAATGTCGACAAGCTGAAGGAAATTGCCCCGACCGTCACGTACACATACGGCAAACTGGACTATCTCGAACAGCATGTGGAAATCGGCAAGCTTCTTAACAAAGAGGAAGAAGCGAAGAAATGGGTAGAGGGATTCAAGAAGGAGGCCGCTGCTGCAGGGGATGAAATCCGTACGAAGATCGGCAAGGACGCTACTGTTTCCGTCATCGAAAACTCTGAAAAGCAAATCTATGTATTTGGTGACAATTGGGGCAGGGGGACGGAAATTCTCTACCAGGCGATGGGCCTGAAAATGCCTGCAAAGGTGGAAGAAATGGCGCTTAAGCCTGGATACTATGCTATTTCGGCAGAGGTCCTTCCCGAATATGCCGGCGACTATATGATTTTTAGCAAAAATCCGGATGCTGATGCCTCATTCATGGAAACGGAAACGTACAAAAATATCCCAGCCGTGAAAAATAAACGGGTGTTTGAAGTCAATGCAAAAGAGTTTTACTTCAATGATCCGCTAACGCTCGACTATCAGCTCGATTATTTTAAGAAAGCCTTTTTGGAAGAATAAAAGACTCCAATCTAATGAATGGAAAAGATGATATGCCATGATGAAACATAAAAATGCCAGATTTTATATAGCTGCATTCACTTCGGCAGTGTTTCTCCTGCTGTGCTCCTTGTGGACAGCCCTCGTTTTTGGGGCTGCCGACACATCGATGCTGGACGTATGGGCCGCTCTTGCCTGGGATGTAAAGACGGATACCGTGACAATGATCCGGGAAATCCGCCTGCCGCGCGAAATTGCTGCGATTTTCACAGGAGCCGCCCTATCTGCTGCAGGAGCCATCATGCAGGGAATGACAAGAAACCCGCTCGCAGATCCAGGCCTTTTGGGGCTTACTGCCGGTGCCAACACTGCGCTCGTTTTAACTCTTGGAATGATCCCGGCTGCAGGATATTTTACGTTGACGGCTGCCAGCTTCATTGGGGCGGCCCTTGGTGTACTGCTCGTATTCAGCATTGGGGCGAGAAGGAAAGGGGGGTACTCCCCGCTTCGGCTTGTACTCGCCGGAGCAGCTGTTTCCGCATTCCTCTATGGTATTTCCGAGGGGGCCAGCCTGTATTTCAAGATTTCAAAGGAAGCATCAATGTGGACGGCTGGAGGGCTGATTGGGTCAACTTGGGAGCAGTTAGGTCTCATGGTCCCTTTCATTGTAATTGGACTGGTTCTTTCTCTTATCCTGTCGCGGCAGCTGACAATCCTGAGTTTAAGTGAAGAAGTCGCGGCAGGTCTTGGACAGAAAACTGCGGCAATCAAGGCGCTGCTCCTCCTCTCGGTCATCCTGCTGGCCGGTGCGGCTGTTGCCCTTGCCGGAAACCTCGCATTTGTCGGCTTAATGGTGCCGCATATTGCCAGGATGGCAGTCGGAGCCAACTACCGGTACATTTTGCCGATGTCGGCGCTGGCAGGGGGAAGCTTTATGCTTCTTGCCGATACACTTGCCCGGACAATCAATGCCCCCTATGAAACACCTTTGTATGCTATTGTATCTTTGCTGGGACTGCCATTCTTTTTGTACATTGTTCATCGAGGGAGGAAGACGATATGATGATCCATCCCTCTGTCATCAGAAAACAAAAAATCTTGATTTTATCCCTACTTGCTTTGATATTTTGCACAATCATTGCCAGCCTTGGCCTCGGCTACTCTCCTGTTTCTTATGACCGCATCCTGCCTGTCCTTCTTGGTCAGGGGACATTTAAGGAAGAGTTTGTCTTGATGTCCGTCCGGCTGCCTCGTATTGTCATCACGTTGCTGGCAGGTATTGCGCTTGCAGCTTCAGGTGCAATCCTCCAGGGACTGACAAGGAATGAGCTTGCTGATCCGGGCATTATTGGCATTAATTCGGGGGCAGGCGTTGGCGTCGCTGTATTCTTCCTGTTTTTTTCTATCGATGCAGGCTCGTTTGCCTATATGCTCCCAATCGCCGGTTTCTTGGGTGCGCTCCTAACAGCATGCTGCATCTACCTCTTTTCCTATGAAAAAGGGATTGGTCTGCAGCCTACAAGGATGATCCTTGTGGGGATTGGCTTCTCGATGGCGCTTTCAGGTGCTATGATTGTCATCATCTCATCAGCAGAGCCGCAAAAGGTCGATTTTATTGCGAAATGGCTGGCGGGAAATATTTGGGGAGCCGATTGGCCATTTGTTTTGGCGCTGCTGCCGTGGGTTATCGTGCTTGTACCGTTCATCCTGTATAAAGCGAACCGGCTTAACCTTCTCCATCTCGGGGATCCTGTTTCCATCGGTGTCGGCGTCTCGGTCGCAAAAGAGCGGCTTGTGCTGCTTCTGGTTGCGGTTGCCCTAGCGGCGGCTGCGGTCTCTGTTACTGGTGGCATTGCATTCATCGGATTAATGGCGCCGCATTTGGCAAGGCTCCTGATTGGTCCCCGAAACCAGCTGGCCCTTCCGCTTGCCATGCTGATCGGCGGCTGGCTGCTCCTTTTCGCAGATACAATCGGAAGAAACATCGTGGAGCCTGATGGTATTGCGGCCGGCATCATGTCCGCACTGATCGGTGCACCGTTCTTTGTTTATTTGCTTATGAAAAAATAAGACTAATAGAAATGGCTTTTCCCGGTTGAGGGGAGAGCTTTTTTTTATGTTATTTTTGTCACAAATCGGCCACATATTCAAACTATAAAACTAGAAAAGTAGTTTTATGATATAGAAAAGGGGGTGCTGTAATGAATGATAAAGGCTGGGAAATAAAAGGAAAGGCCTCGATGGAGAAAGTCCGGGAAAGCGCGGAGAGCCAGTTTCCGGCAGTGGCGGATCCTTCCGAGGCCCAGGGCCTTGCTTCATTTTTCAAGGCGCTTAGCGATGAAACGCGCCTGAGGATTGCTTCGCTCCTATGGATAGAGGATTTGTGCATGTGCGAAATTGTGACGGCACTGGGCGGGGCCGCTTCTACGGTAAGCCACCATCTTCGAATCATGGAAGCCGGAGGACTCATTGCTTCGAGGCGTGAAGGGAAATTCACCATCTATTCCGTTGAAAAAGAAAAGCTATCTCCCATCATCACGATGATAAAAAACGAGTTAAAGTAGGCGGGAATTATGTTTGATTACTTTGCAAAATGGCTTGTAACAGAGGTTTTTCAGCTCGAAATGTCGTCAAAGGTTGGAGGAGCACTCCATTTCTTCATTTACGACACGTTGAAAATATTGTTCTTGCTCGCTGTTATGGTGTTTGTCATTTCTTTTCTCAGAAGCTTTTTCCCGCCGGAAAAGGTGCGGGTATGGCTTGAGGGAAGGAGGAAAGGCGCCGCAAGTGTGCTTGCTGCCTTTCTCGGAGTACTTTCGCCATTCTGCTCCTGTTCGACGGTTCCGTTATTCATTGGGTTTGTTGAAGCGGGCATCCCTTTAGGCATTACATTTACCTTCTTGATTTCGTCTCCGATTGTGAACGAAATCTCGCTCGTCATGCTTTTTTCAATGTTTGGCTGGAAGGTGGGCCTCCTGTATGTGCTTGCGGGAATGCTTCTTGCAATCGTGGCAGGTGCCATTATCGGGAAAATGAAGATGGAAAAGTATGTTGAGTCATATGTTTACGAAATGTGTGCCGGGCAGGAATTTTTCAACACTGGCAATGAAGCAAAAGGACTGCGGCAAAAAATCAGCCAGTTTTTAACGGCTGAAAGCTTAAAAGATCGTGTTCAATTTTCGGTGGGCAATGTGGTTGAGACCGTTCGCAAAATATGGCTGTATTTGATCATCGGCATCGGGCTGGGCGCATTGATCCATGGCTACGCTCCTGAAGGCTTGCTGATCAAGTATGCTGGGGAAGGCAATCCGTTTGCGGTCCCAGTTGCCACAGTGCTCGGGGTGCCATTGTATTCCAATGCTGTTGGATCATTGCCGATCATAGAAGCTTTGATGAACAAGGGAGTTGCACCGGGAACGGCCCTTTCTTTCATGATGGCAATCACGGCATTGTCGCTTCCGGAATTCATCCTCTTGCGGAAAGTGATTCAGCCAAAGCTGATTGCGCTTTTTGCAGGAGTGGTCACCATCGGGATTATCCTGATAGGCTACGGTTTTAATGTTATTTTATAAATGTGGAGGGAATTAGGATGAAAATCAAAGTACTAGGAACAGGCTGCAAAAAGTGCAAGGAGCTAGAACAAAACGTTCTTGCTGCCGTCAATGAAATGGGTATTGAAGCAGAGGTAGAGAAAGTAGAAGACATCAGGGATATCATGAGTTACAAGATCATGAGCACGCCTGCCCTGGTCGTTGAGGAGAAGGTCGTTTCGACTGGAAAGCTCCTGTCTGTCGGCCAGGTGAAAGAGTTAATTTCAAAATAATGTTTGAAGCGTGATTAGCCGCGGCGGAAAAGCCGCGGCTAATTTTTTAAGTTGAATATATAAGTATATTCTTATATGATGATTTGGGAGGTGGAAGGATGAATACTGACATGGATAAAGGTGCACAGGTATTAAAGCTGCTCGGTGACCGGACTAGACTGACCATGATGAAAATACTGGAGAGCCAAGACTGCTGTGTATGTGAATTTACAGCCATTTTCAATCTTAGCCAGCCGGCGGTAAGCCAGCATATCAGGAAACTGAAGGATGCACGCCTTGTCACTGAAACACGGAGAGGGCAATGGGTTTTTTATTCGTTGAACAAAGATACGGAGGATTATCCACTAGTCAGGGATATTCTTAATCATTTTCCCGGGCAGGCAGGACGGTTAAAAGAGCTTGAACAGCAAGGCCTGCGAATTTTTTGTGATTGATTGGAGGAGTGCAATTGCTATCAACAGTGCTTGCATCATTAATTTTTTTAGGAACTTTAGTTTTGGTCATCTGGCAGCCGCGAAACCTTTCAATCGGCTGGTCGGCGTGCGGCGGTGCTTTGCTTGCCTTGCTTGCCGGAGTAGTTGATTTCGGGGACGTTTTGGATGTCACTGGTATTGTTTGGAACGCTACACTTACATTTATTGCGGTTATCATTATTTCACTTATTTTAGATGAAATTGGCTTTTTTGAATGGGCAGCCTTACATATGGCGCGGGCGGCAAAAGGGAACGGCGTACGCATGTTCATCTATGTAACGGTGCTGGGTGCGCTTGTGGCAGCATTTTTTGCGAATGACGGAGCTGCATTGATTTTAACGCCAATCGTGCTCGCTATGGTACGTGCGCTGAAGTTTGATGAAAAAATGGTGTTTCCGTTCATTATGGCCAGCGGCTTTATTGCAGATACAACTTCACTGCCGCTCGTTGTCAGCAACCTTGTAAACATCGTCTCCGCGGACTTTTTTGACATTGGTTTTATTGAGTATGCTTCGAGGATGATTGTCCCGAATCTATTTTCGCTGGCAGCAAGTATCCTCGTCCTGTATTTGTACTTCAGAAAGCAGATTCCCGGCCGGTATGATCCTGTCCAATTAAGGAAGCCTGCCGAGGCAATCAAGGATAGCAGGATGTTCAGACTGTCATGGGTCGTCCTTGGCTTTTTGCTGGCGGGCTATTTTATCAGCGAGATGCTGAATATTCCGGTTTCATTGATTGCTGGCGTTGTGGCGGTGTTCTTTCTTGTTATGGCAAGAAGGAGCGATGCTGTCAATACCCGGACGGTCGTCAAAGGGGCGCCATGGGCGATCGTATTTTTCTCGATTGGAATGTATGTTGTTGTGTACGGCTTGAGAAATGCGGGCCTGACTGACGTGCTGGCTGATGTGATCCAGGTGGTGGCAGACAAAGGTTTATTCGCAGCGACAATTGGCATGGGTGTTATCGCGGCACTCCTTTCCTCGGTCATGAATAATATGCCGACAGTCATGATCGATGCACTGGCGATTGCCGATACGAATACAACCGGCATTATCCGGGAAGGGCTTGTATATGCAAATGTCATTGGCTCGGACCTTGGGCCAAAAATTACACCAATCGGCTCGCTGGCGACATTGTTATGGCTTCATGTCTTGTCACTGAAAGGTGTGAAAATTTCCTGGGGGACGTATTTCAAAACCGGCATCATCCTCACGATCCCAACATTGCTGATTACTCTTGCCGGCCTTTATGTCTGGCTTCTCATTGTTTCATAAATGATTCTACCTGATGGAAGGGGTTTTCTTGTATGTCGAATAAAACGATCTATTTTCTGTGCACAGGCAACTCTTGCCGCAGCCAAATGGCCGAGGGCTGGGCAAAAAAATACTTGTGTGATGAGTGGACTGTAAAAAGCGCTGGCCTGGAGGCACACGGGCTGAATCCGAATGCGGTGCGGGCGATGCGGGAAGCGGGAATTGATATTTCAGATCACACATCTGATGTGGTTGATCCTGAAATCTTGAACAACGCAAGTCTTGTAGTAACACTTTGCGGCCATGCCGATGACCATTGCCCAACCACCCCGCCGCACGTAAAAAGAGTGCACTGGGGCTTTGACGATCCAGCCAAAGCCGAAGGTACAGATGAAGAAAAATGGGCCTTCTTCCAGCGCGTCCGTGACGAAATCGGTGAGCGGATCAAGAAATTTGCTGAGACAGGGGAATAAATAAGAGTGAGGATCGGCTGTTAAATTAAGCTGGTTCTTTTATTTGGTGAAAATCCATTTAAATCGAAGGACAGGAAAGAAAATGTCCGTACCACACCTTCATGAGAGAAATAAAAGGGACAAACAGGAAAAAAACAGCCAAAGTGGAAAGTGAAATTTCCAGAGGATGCCAAAATACTTGTGCAGGAAAACAAATCGAAGGAACAGGAAAATAAAAGAGAAATTTTAGAAAATAAATCTTGCATTAGGGAAAATGAAAAGCTGAAAGAGGAAAATTAAATGTACGCACCGCACCAGAATCATGCTTTAATTTTCTCCCAATTATCAAAATGGTAAAATTTTGTTCTCCCTCCTGAAATTATCTGAAAAAATTCGGCTATTTGTAATAAATTGTTAGCTTACTGAAGGCGGGTCGCATGATACCATTTATATTGAACAAATGACTTCAAAAGAGGGATGCTGTATGGCAACTATGAAAAGAGCGTTGAATAATGGTCCGGTGATTCAAAAGGAAAAAGAAATGGTGTCGAAAATGATCGGATTGTATTGCAAGAAGAAGCACCACTCGGCTGAATTATGCGAGGAGTGCAGAGAACTGAAGGAATACGCGTTCCTTCGCCTGTCACATTGCCGCTTTGGAGAGGAAAAGACGGCCTGCTCCAATTGCTCTATTCACTGCTATAAACCTGTCTACCGCGAAAGGATGAAATCTGTTATGCGGTTCTCAGGTCCTTGGATGCTGCTGTACCATCCGGTATATTCTGTGAAGCATCTTTTAAATAAATAAGCGTGCTAAAGATGGATTGTCTAGGCCTATAAGAAAAGATATATTCTAAATGAGTAAAAATATTTTTGAAAGGCGAATATAAGAAATACTGTTCGCCTTCGGGGAATATATTTTTATGAAAGCGTTTTCTTGCGAGGGTGTTCACGCTGACAAACTGGTTGTAAAGCATCCATTGCTTTTCAATGATAGAGCACTTATTACCGTTTTAAATTCTCACCCCGGGACATGTTCCTGGCATCCTTATGTAGAAGGGGTTGGGGCTGGAAGCAAAAGGATACACACATACTCAGTCGACCATAGGGGATTTGCTTTGTGAACTACATTCATGGGGGGAAACAAAATGATGAAATATATGCAGAATCTCGGCCGCTCTCTGATGCTGCCTGTTGCTGTTCTGCCAGCAGCCGCTGTCTTGATGGGAATTGGCTACTGGATCGATCCTTCAGGCTGGGGAGGAGGCAGCCCAACTGCAGCGTTCCTCGTCAAAGCCGGCAGCTCGATCATTGACAATATGGGCGTGCTTTTTGCCCTCGGTGTTGCATTGGGGATGTCAAAGGATAAAGATGGTTCAGCAGCACTAAGTGGTCTTGTCGCGTTTCTTGTTGTGACCACATTGCTATCAACAGATTCTGTAGCGATGCTGCAGGAAATCAAACCTGAAGAAGTCAACCCCGCTTTTAATAAAATTGAAACGCAGTTCATCGGGATTCTATCCGGTATCATCGCTGCAATCATGTACAACCGTTTCAGCCATGTGAAACTTCCAGATGCACTGGCGTTCTTCAGCGGAAAACGGCTTGTCCCGATCATGACTGCAGTTGCGATGATGCTGATCTCAGTTGCTCTTTTCTTTATCTGGCCGGTCGTTTTTAGTGCACTTGTATCATTTGGTGAATCGATCAGTAAGCTTGGAGCAGTGGGCGCAGGGCTTTACGGCTTCTTCAACCGTCTTCTCATTCCAACGGGACTGCACCATGCATTGAATTCCGTATTCTGGTTTGATGTTGCAGGAATCGATGATATCGGAAAGTTCTGGAGCGGCAAAGGGGTAAAAGGGGTAACAGGCATGTATCAGGCCGGTTTCTTCCCGGTCATGATGTTTGGTTTGCCGGCAGCCGCGCTGGCAATGTACCATACCGCAAAAGATAAAAAGAAGAAACAAGTATATGCGCTGATGCTGGCTGCAGGATTTGCCTCTTTCTTCACAGGTGTTACTGAGCCGCTTGAATTCGCCTTTATGTTTGCTGCTCCATTGCTGTATGTAGTGCATGCTGCATTGACAGGGATCTCGCTGGCGATTGCCGCTTCATTCCACTGGACAGCAGGCTTTGGCTTCAGTGCTGGTTTCGTGGATTTCTTCTTGAGCTCGAGGCTGCCTCTTGCAAACCAGCCATACATGCTGATTGTGCAAGGTTTGGTATTTGCCGTACTATATTACTTCCTGTTCAGGTTCCTGATTACGAAATTGAATTTGGTAACCCCAGGACGTGAAGAAGATACTGAAGAAGACACTGCAGAAGAAGAAAGTGCCCAGGAGGTTGACAAATTTGCTGTGATGGCAGCAAAAATCTTTGACGGTTTGGGCGGAGACTCCAACGTAACGGCTGTCGACTACTGTGCAACAAGGCTTAGGGTAGAAGTAAGAGACATGAACAATGTTGATAAACAAAAAATCAAGGATACCGGCGTTCCGGGCATTAATGTAGTAGGAGCGCAAAACATCCAGGTTATCATCGGGCCGCACGTTCAATTTGTGGCTGATGAAGTGGAAAAACTTCGCAAGTAGCTTTGACGAAAAAACAGCAGCACCGACAGTCGGTGCTGCTGTTTTTTCTATTCTGTCATTCGCTTTGATTTTTCAATCGCTGCACTGAGCCCTCTGATCACAGCAGATCGCAGCCCATTTGCTTCAAGGCTTGCCACTGCTTCTATCGTTGAACCGCCAGGAGAGCACACCTGGTCCTTTAGCTCACCAGGGTGTATTCCGGTTTCGAGCACCATTTTAGCAGCACCGAGAACCGCCTGCGATGCAAAAGTATACGCCTGCTGACGCGGAAGTCCGTGCAGCACTGCGCCGTCCGCCAGCGCCTCGATGAACATATAGGCATAGGCAGGAGACGATCCGCTGACTCCGCTGACAACATCCATCAGCTGCTCTTCCACGTATTCCGCTTTCCCGAAGCTTTCAAACAGCTCCTTGAGCTCATGCTTCTCGTCTTTTGTAATCTCATTATTCACGCTCAACGCTGTCATGCCTTCTCCAACCAGCACCGGTGTATTCGGCATCGCTCTTGCCAGCTTGACCTTGCGCCCGAAACGCTTCTCATTCTGTTCAATCGTCTGCCCTGCAGCAATCATGATCATGATGGCATTTTCCTTCACAATGTCTTTAATGTCCCCGATGACTTTTTCATATAAATCAGGAGTGACGGAAAGAAACACAATGTCGCATTTCCGGGCGATTTCAGCATTGTCGGTTGTTACATGGATTCCGAACCGCTCCTTCATTTCCTCAAGGCTTCCCATCGAACGGTTAGAAGCATACACCCGGGTGGCATGCGTGTACCCGGAACCGACAATTCCGCCAATCATCGCTTTAGCCATATTCCCACAGCCAATAAAGCCAATTTCACGTGCCATTTAAAAACGTCCTTTCCCATAAAAAATTCATTGCGATCGTTCATCTCTTGAATGATTGATTATAACATAACCGCTAGCAAAATAAGCCTCCTGCCCTATCCAGGTTTTTAAGGATGATAAATTGTCTTGTTTGTATTAATTACAGGGTAGAAATGTAGTAAAATAAGAACGGATTGATGAATGAAGGAGTTGGGCATTATCACCAGGCTGATGAAATTATTATTTGTTTCCCTGGGCTTTCTTTTCATGGGACTTGGAGTGATAGGGATTGTCGTTCCTGTCCTTCCAACGACGCCGCTTTTGCTGTTGGCCTCCTTCTTTTTCGCGAAGGGATCGAAGCGGTTTGAGAATTGGTTCAAGGAGACAAGTATTTATAAAAAATATCTTGAAAGCTTTGTAAGGGAAAGGGCAATGACAAGGCGCCAAAAAATCACCCTGCTGCTTTTGGCAGACTGCATGATTGCAATCCCAATAATCATGACGGACAGCCTTATGCTGAAATTGGCGCTGCTCCTCATTGTTGTATACAAATACTACTATTTCATCTGTAAAATTAAGACTATCCCCGCGAATTAAACTGCAGTTGGCGCACTGCAGTTTTTTTATATACAGAAAATTCTTTTTAAAGAACGTAATTTGGAGGAAATAAGAGATAATAAGTGTATTCTTCCACAAATTGTTCTTTATTAAGAAAATTCGGCCGTTTTTGCTGTTTTTAAAAAAGAACAAAACATACTATAATCGCATTTGTAGGGTTCGTTTTAAAGAACGAAGGATTGAGCCCGCAAAAATTTTACCAGGGGAAAGAGGAGGAAACGAAAATGAGTCTAAAAAAGAAATTGGGTATGGGAGCAGCTTCAGCCGCACTGGGACTTTCACTTATTGGCGGAGGTACATATGCATTCTTCAGCGACAGTGTTGAAACAAGTGCGAACTTCCAGGCAGGTACTTTGGATTTGAATGCTGCACCAACAACTATTGTTGATGTAAAAAATATCAAGCCTGGCGACACAATGACACGTTCCTTCGAGCTAATGAATGATGGAAGCCTGGATATCGCAGAAATCCTATTGAAGACAGACTACAGCGTAGTCGATGCTAAAGGCAACAATGCGGGAGAAGACTTCGGTAAGCATATCAAAGTCAACTTCCTTTATAACTGGGATAAGACAGATGGCATCATCTGGAGCACTACTCTGGCAGAGCTTAAATCAATGAGCCCCGATGCAATTGAAAATGAAATCTTCATCCCTTGGCTTGATGAAAGAGGCGGTAGCCTTAAGGCAGGTACTTCCGATACACTATTTGTCCAGTATGAATTCGTGGAAAATAATCAGGATCAAAACATTTTCCAAGGCGACAAGCTTGAACTGAAATGGACTTTTGAAGGCAAGCAGGGAGCTGGCGAAGAGAAGTAAGACAGGCTGGCAGGGGGAGGGTGGATTTTGCCGCCCTCCTTATTCCTGAATGATCTTTTTCACGTTTTATAAAAGCCATTTATATAAGGTGAAGCAGATTATTCCTTTTCATAACAACGCCAAGGAGATGAGAGGTGTGAGAAACAAAGACGGTGGGAGAATCAAGAAGTTTGGCAAGAAAAAGCGGACAGGGGGCATGGCAGCCCGATTGCTTGGAGTTTTCTACGCGTTAATGCTTACCGTGGTCCTGCTGACTACAAATACAGGTGCATATTTCAATGATGCATCTGAAGTCTCCGGAAGCATCCAGGCTGGAGAATGGCGTGAAGAATGGGATAAAAGCTCGCTGAAATTCGTGAACGATTCAGTAGACCAGACAGTCAACAGTTGCAGCCCTGCCGAAATATTAGCTGAAGTGAAAAATACCGGAAGCAATATGACGGGCCCGACAGAGTACGAAGTATATTACGCCAAAACTGGTAATCCGAAAAAAGGCACCAAGGTTGGCGATGGAACAATTAATCCGATCAATGCCAGCCAGACGGGCGTCCTGAAGTTTATGGCGACTAACCCCGGAAATTACAAATTCAAAGCCTTCCAAAGGCCGGGCCACGGTAATAATTATGATTCCAGGCAGGAACTTTGGAGCGAGACAATCACTGTCAAGTGTACAAAAGAAGCACCGGCGCCTGCAGAAACTCCTGCAAAAGAAACAGAAGAAACCGAGCCGCCGAAGCCTCAGCAGCCTTCAGAGAAGCCTGAAACTGAGAAACCTGTTGGCCAGCAGCCAGCTACACCGCCCGTACCTGAAGAGAACAAGCCCGAGCAAAGCGAACAGCCTGCCGCGGGATCAGGCGATGAAAAATCTCTTCCTGCAGAAAACGAGACTTTAACCCCAAAAGAGGAAGCTGCCCCAGCAAGCAGTGATGGAAGGTAGGAGATCATTATGAATATAAAAATGTTGGGTAAATGGTTCAGCCGTTTTATTACTGTTGTCATGTTCGCTGTCTTGGCTGTGCTGATATTCGTCGTTGTTTCTTCAAAATTGTCAGGAGGAGAGCCGCAGCTCTTTGGCTATCAGCTTAAGACCGTCCTTTCCGGGTCCATGGAACCGGGAATCATGACGGGATCGGTTATTGCTGTTAAGCCGGACGGGGATATGACACGCTTTAAGAAAAATGATGTCATAACGTACCGAGTGGAAGACAACAAACTTGTTACCCACAGAGTTACAAAAGTTGTCAAAAACGGCGATAAGGTCATGTATCGGACGAAGGGCGACAATAACAGGACAGAGGATATGGATCCCGTTCTGTCAGAAAATGTAGTTGCTGAATACGCTGGCTACACGATACCGTACGCCGGGTATATTATTGATTATGCCAAGTCGAAGAATGGAAGCGCCCTGCTCCTGATCCTTCCCGGCCTCCTTCTGCTTTGCTATTCATTTTTTACAATATGGCAGGCAGTATCCAATCTGGAAAAGAAGCAAAAAGCTTCTGAAACAATTGAAAAAACGGTGTAGTGGTGTGAGAGGATTAAGGGGGGATTGGAGTGCAGTCTCGAAATAAGAAAGCCTTGACTATTCTGTATATGCTGCTGTTGCTGTTTGCGGTTACCTTGTCCACAGGCCAGACAACGGCGGCCCCGGACACACAGGAAATCGATATTTCGGCAACACCGGACAAAGTATTGTTTGACTTATCGAATATTAAGCCAGGGGATTGGGCTGAGCGAAGCATCACACTCCAGAACAGCGGTAGGCAGGATTTTAAATATATAACATCAGCGAAGCTGACTTCTGGATCGGAAAAGCTGTACCAGAATCTTGTTTTAAAGGTATATGGGCCTCAAGGAGAATTATTTGCGGGAACCCTTGATGACTTTAAAAAGCTAGAGCCCCGATTAATCAAAAGCAGTGAAAAAGAGAACCTCGTCTTCAAGCTGGAAATGCCCGAGGAGTTGGGGAATGATTATCAGGGACTGGGCTGCAAGGTTCAAATCAGGTTCTATGTGGAAGGGACAATGGGTGGCGTGCTGCCGCCAGATGGGCCTAAACTTCCAAACACAGCAACAGGGATATTCAATATGCTGGCAGCCGGAATTTTGTTTACACTCGGTGGAGGAGCCATGTATTTATATTATTTACAAAGGAAAAAGCAGGATCTCAGCCTGTCGTGATTTACCTTGATCTCTTGGTCAAGGTTTTTCCTTTTTGGAGGGCATTGGAATGTGCGCAAACCACGCCGAAGGCAATCGGCCCAAAATCCTTAAAACGTTCATTTCTGTATATTGTAACTGTGATAAAGCAGGCATATAATTTTACGTGTTATTCATGAGGAAAGAAGGCGCATTGGAATGATTCAAATGCTCAGGCGTGAGTTCTTAGCAGGGATTACAGTTTCAGTGGTGGCCCTCCCGCTTGCCTTGGCGTTCGGTATCCAGGCAGCCGGCAGCTCTGAAGGTGCAATCATTGGATTGTACGGAGCCATCATCACAGGCTTTTTTGCAGCGCTATTTGGCGGGACAAAAGGTCAGGTAACAGGTCCAACAGGGCCAATCACAGTTATTTTTACAGGAATTATTGCAAGTCATGGACTTGAATATGCTTTTTTAGCAGCATTTTTGGGAGGGCTTTTTCAAATAGTTTTCGGACTTTTGAAAGCAGGCAATTATCTTAAATTTATTCCCCTTCCTGTTGTGAGCGGGTTCATGAATGGTATCGCGATCATTATCATAATGGGTCAGCTTAAATACGTAACTGGCAGCTTTTTAGTCGTGTTATTAACGATTGTATTTATGCTTGCGTCAATAAAGTGGGTTAGGGCCATTCCACCAAGCCTAATGGCGCTGATTGTCGGAACGATGGCGGTGTTTTTGCTTGAAAAAGTAGTGCCGGCCATTTCATTTAACCTTCCGTTCATTAACGATTTTGTCGTTTTTGACGTTGTTGAAAGGATTGGGGAAATTCCAAAAGGGTTACCGGAGTTCCATATGCCGATTGCTGGTATGGATATGATGGTCTCGTTGATTCCAGCGGCCTTGAGCATAGCGGTCCTTGGATCGATCGACTCCTTGCTGACATCAGTGGTTATGGATAATATGACGGGGACAAAACATAAGAGTAATAAAGAATTGATTGGGCAGGGAATCGGCAATGCTGTTGCAGGCTTGTTTGGTGCAATGCCGGGCGCTGGGGCTACGGTCCGATCTGTTGTGAATCTTAGAAGCGGCGGGCAGACGATGATTTCTGCTATGGTACACAGTGTGGCATTGCTGCTGTTCATGCTAGTCTTCGGTTCTTTTGCGAGCCAGATTCCGTTAGCCGTACTTGCAGGTATTTTGATCATTACAGGAATTACGATGTTTGACTATGACAGCTTTAAAATATTAAAGGACGAACCTCGTTCGGATGCAGCACTCATGCTGGTTACGATGATTCTTACAGTTGCAGTTGACCTGATGGTTGCGGTTGGGGTCGGTATCGTGATGAGTGCATTGATTTTCATGAAACGGATGAGTGAAGAGGGATTCAGCATCAGTGAAAGTCAGGAGGATGGACTGAAGGTCTACGGGCTGGAAGGACCGCTTTATTTCGGTTGCACTGACAGGCTGACAGAAGTAATCAGCAAGGATGAGGGCAAGGTGATTGCAATCAACCTTGAGCTGGTAAATATGATTGATGCTTCTGGAGCAGCGGTGCTACTGCAGCTGGACGGACAGTTAAAAGGTAAAGGCCAGAAGCTCTATCTTTATGGCGCGGCTAAAAACATCGAGAGAAATCTCCGCAGGATGAAGATCGTGGAGCGTTTAGGTACCGGGGGATATTTTGAGGATTTCAAGGAACTGGATACCTTTTTAAAAGATCATCAGACAGCATAATTTGGACTGAAAGCTTGGCCGCATTCTAACAGGATGCGGTTTTTTTGTTTGGGGCTTGTGGTGAATCAGAGGTGAACTTGTAATTTATAGTGGGGCATGTGGTTGGATAAGTTGGGGTTTTGGTTGCACTTTGAGGGTGGCCGATTAACTGCTGGAAATTTCCGATTACCTCAATAAAACTTCTTAAGCAGTCCAATCCGAAAAAAGGAATGTCAAGTTCTGTCCATCCCATAAGATATAAAGAAAAGCGAAAGCGCCCGTTAAGCGGCGTATGGACTGGAGCCACCCGACTGAGATAAGGCGAATCTTCAATCAGCGGATGGGTTTTACCGCTGATTGTTAGATGAGCCGATCGGGCTTTTACGGGCAGTTGGGAACCTACTGACCGTTAATGCGCGATAAAGGAAACACGAAGAGCGTTAGCGAATCGATGTTGACTTATCGTAGGGAGGTGGGCGAAGTCCACTAGGCGCTGGGTGCTGTAGCTGGACAAAGAAAAGCAAAAGCGCCCGTTAAGCGGCGTATGGACTGGAGGCACCCGACTGAGATAAGGCGAATCTTCAATCAGCGGGTGGGTTTTACCGCTGATTGTTAGATGAGTCGATCGGGCTTTTACGGGCAGTTGGGAACCTACTGACTGTTAATGCGCGATAAAGGAAAATGAAATGCGGAAACGCGAGACAGTGCCTGACCCCCTTTAACGCACCACCGCGTTGGGGGTCAGGCACCCTGTGGCGATTGCACGCTGTGATGCACAACCGCACTGGGGGTCAGGCACGCTGCGGGGGAGCAGAGCAGTGCTGCATTGTAATCATACTTTGATGGGGTGGTGTACAATGAACAGGGAAAATTTGCTTGCTGCTGTTTACCATTCTGTTTTGAGGTTTCCGGATAAAAAGGCATTGATGTGGAAATGCGGGGGAGTTTACCAGAGCATGAGCTATTCGGCCATGTGGAAGCAAATTCGGCATGCCGCAGCCGGGCTGGCAGGAATGGGAATTACGAGCGATGACAAGGTTGCCATTCTATCGGAAAATAACCCAACATGGCCCATTTCCGATTTAGCGATCCTGAGCCTTGGCGCTGTTTCAGTTCCTGTCTACCCCTCTCTTCCTGCCAACCAGGTTGAACACATCCTGCGCAACGCCGAGTGTAAGGCTGTCATTGTTCAGAATGAGCAGCAGTTGAACAAGGTACAAGAGACAGGCATGGAGGATCTCATCAAGGTTGTCATGGACACACAATCTCCGTTTACCCATCCGGGCAAAGTAATTCCGTTCTACGAACTTGTTGTAACTGGCCAAAACAATCCTCTTTCAGGCTGGGAGGAGAGTTGGCAGTCAATTGACAGCGGGCAGCTTGCGACCATTATCCACACCTCCGGGACCACAGGATCGCCAAAAGGCGCGATGCTTACGCATGGGAACTTTCTTTCAAATATAAAAGCTATCCAGTTCTGGTGCATGGAAGCAGGGCCTGATGATATACTTCTGAGCTATCTTCCTCTTTCCCATGTTTTTGAGCGGATGGCAGGACAGTTTACTCCGTTGACAGCTGGTGCCACAATTGCCTACGCTGAAAGCATCGAAGCAATCCCCGACAATCTGCTTGAGGTCAGGCCAACCATTATGACCACCGTCCCCCGGCTCCTCGAAAAAGTGTATGCCAAGGTGCAGGGCCAAGTGGCAGCAGGCGGTACGATAAAAAAGAAACTGTTTAACTGGGCAGTCGGCACAGGGACTGAGCGTTACGAATACCTGGCGAATGCCAGTATGGATGAAATGGTTTTTGGTGAAATGCCGAGAAAGCTGCGACGTCGTTATTCCGTTGCAGACAGGCTTGTTTTCAGCAAGGTAAAAGCTAATCTCGGCGGGAGGATGCGTGCGCTCGTATCCGGAGGGGCAGCTCTCAATCCGGAAATTGCAGGCTTTTTCTGGTCAATGGGGATTCCCATTCTGGAAGGCTATGGCCTTACCGAAACAGCACCTGTCATTGCCTCGAACCCGATGACCCGGCCAAAAATCGGAACGGTGGGCAGAGTTCTGGCCAATGTCGATGTCCGGATTGCGGAGGACGGAGAAATCCTCGTTAAAGGCCCAAGCATCATGAAGGGATATTACCGGAATGAAGAGGCTACCGCCGAGCAATTCTCGGATGGATGGTTCCGGACCGGCGACATCGGTACATTGGATGACGACGGCTATTTAACGATCGTCGACCGTAAAAAGAGACTCTTGATCTTATCGACCGGAAAAAATGTAGCACCGCAGCATATCGAAAATGCAATCAACCAAAGTTCTTATATTGAAAACAGTGTCATTCTTGGCCATAACCAAAAATATATCATTGCTGTCATTTCTCCTGATCAGGTAAACTTACGGGATTGGGCGGAAAGGCATGGTGTTGAAGCTGTAAGCAGGCAGGAATTGATCCAGCATCCAAAAGTGCAGGAACGTATTGAGAAAGAAATGAAAACGCTCACAGTGAAGCTCGCTCCATTTGAACAGCCTAAAAAAGTCATCGTCGTTCCTGATGAGTGGACGGTCGATAATGGATCTATTACTCCAAGCTTAAAGGTACGTTACAATGTTATCGAAGAAAAATACAAAGAAAGTATCATTGCTGGTTATCAACAGGAAGCATATCTTCAGCTGGCAGAATCAGCGGAAGAAGGGTTGTCTGAAGGATGACCATAATGAAAAAAGACAGGAGCTAGCCTGTCTTTTTTCATTGGGCGACATTGATGCAAACACAATTGCGGCTTTTTCTTTTCGCCAAATACAGCTGCTGGTCAGCCTGCCCGATCACTTGCTCCAGGCAGTCTGGGTTTGTAAGTTCAGCAGCTCCGATGGATAGGGATAAAGTACTGTCTGGTTGTGTGCCATCATATAGAAAGGAAGTGGAAGAAGCTATTTTACGAATGTTCTCCAATACCGACATCGCCTCTTTTTCATCATCTGCAGCCAGGAGAATAAGAAATTCATCCCCTCCATACCGTGCAGCCACAATTGGTGCAGAGCGTTCTGCCAGGATGATTTCCCCGACCTTTTTAATGGCTTCGTCACCGGCCTGGTGACCGTATGTATCATTAATTTTTTTAAAAGAGTCGATATCGGCCATGGCAATAAACATCTTTTTTTCATCATGTTTGAAGCCTGATAGCATTTCCCCGAAAGACCGCATATTATAGAGCCCTGTCAATGCATCTCTCTCGGCGTAGTATTGAAGCTGGTTCATGAGGCTAAGCTGCCTTCTTCCGGATGTGATAAATAAATAAAGGATAAGGCTAGCCAGCATAAATGACCCATATCGGACGAGCAAGGACCCTTCCAATGCGCTAAGGTCTTCCAATGTCTGAGGAAGATTTGCAAGTATCCAGGATGCTGTCACAATCAGAAAGGCTTTTGCGTAATGGATTCTATCCTTGTCAAGAGGGTAAAAGGCCAAAGGGAGAAGGACAGGCAAAACAGTATGGAAAAAGAATCTCCCGTATTCAAAATCTTCTCCGCAAAGCTGAAGTAATAGGAAAAAAAGAAACAAGGCAGGAACGCTGAATTTCAAGCCATGGAAAAGCGATAGAAAAATCAGCGGGGCCAAGCTTAAATCGAATTCAGATCCATTGAAGCGAACCGGAAAATAAACCATAGAAACAGAGGCACCCACAACAACCAATACGTGAATCAGACAAAGCCAGCTGCCAGAAATCCGCTTCGCCTGGTGAAAAAGATACCCGGTATTGATTAGCAAATGCATTAAAAGTAAAATGCCAAGATTAGCTAGAACCGATTCAGCCAAAATGAAACACCTCGAATTTCTTTTACGCCATATGAGTAAAGTATAATCCTATTTTAAAATCACTGGGCCCAATTAATAACTATACCTTTAGTTTGGTTAAAGTGGAATTTATTTGAATTTATATCGTGAAATAGTTATGCATTTGTTAAAAGAATTCAAGGAGGTTTGTCAAAAAAGTTTGGTTTTTGGCAAATAAATGTTCGACAAACTCCACCAATAACTTACATATACTGATATAATCAGGACTGAGCAACAAAGTATTTATTCATATTAAGAAGGGGTTATACCAGTGAACAGTAAAACAGAGGATGTCCTCTTATTTGAAGAAATCAAAACAGCCAAGTTTTTCTTATGGGTTTTTTATATTATTCTTATCTCTTACGATGCTGTCTATTATTTTGTCATTCCATATTATTCAAATGAAGAGATTGGATTTCCCAAAGGCGGTATGGGAATTTGGTATTATATAATATGCTTTTTATTATTGCCCCCAGCACTTTACTTTTTAAAGTGTGGCAAGCCATACAGAATAAAATATATATATATTATAAGTTTTCTTTTTTTGGATGCTATAAATAATATTATGATTTATTGGCCAACCAAGCAGCAGTTTGCCAGCGGGCATGTACTCGAACTATTCTTTGTTTTGTTTACGCCTATTTTTTTAAATAAACGTTTTTTCTGGGCAGTGACAATAAGCTATCTCACAAAATATATCTTTTTTGGGTTGGCGCTCCATACTCCAAAAGCATTCCTCCCTGTCTTTGTAATCTCATTCCTGTGCCTGATTGGGTGGGTATTTCTTACCCGGTTTCAATCGTATATCAAAGCTTTATTGACAGCTTATGAAAATATGAGGCAACAGGAGAAACATGTCGTTGTTGGCCAGATGGCGACTGCGATTGCTCACGAGATAAAGAACCCCTTATCCTCTTTAAAAGGGTTCACCCAACTGCAGCAGGAAAGAGACAGTAACACGGATAATTATTATCCTATCATGTTAAATGAGATTGACAGAATCAATGCGATTGTCACAGACTTACTCATTCTCGGGAAACCAAGTAACGCGATGAAGCGAGAAAATGACTTAATGAACATTATTGAATATGTCAGTTCAATGATGGCCCTTCAAGCTGAAAGGGAAGGTGTCCAAATTGAGATTGAAACGAGGGAAAGCATTCCCGCTGTTGTTTGCGATGACAATCAGATCAAACAGGTATTGATTAATTTAATAAAAAACGCAATAGAAGCTATGCCGAATGGAGGTAGGATATCTGTTCAGATAGTACCTGGCACTAAAGAAGTAAGTATTCGCATAAAAGACACTGGAAAAGGTCTGTGCGAAGAGCAGCTTTCGAAATTGTTCGACCCCTTCTTTACGACCAAGGAAACTGGCACAGGACTGGGCCTTCTTGTTACAAAGAAAATAATTGAAGAACACCAGGGAAGTATCAGTTTCGATAGCAAACTGGGAGAAGGGACTCTTGTCGTAGTCACTTTGCCAACTGGCGAGTGACTATCCCCTGTTAATATGATGGATATTTATATATCCGTCATATTTTATCGAATTTTAATAGGTATTTAGACCTATTATTGTTAAAGAAACATAAATAGTATTTAAATCCTTCTTATTATTGGCGATATCAAAGGTAGGAAACTTTGTAATTGAATTGAGGTATTGTAATGCAGTTAGAGACAAATGATGCAAGATTAAGAACTGAAGAGCAAAGGGCATTAATATGGTTCTTGGGTTTATTCTACGTAATATTCATTTTATATGATTTTTTTTACTACTATATCTATAAAAAGTATGTAATGAACATAGAACCAGGATTACCATCTGACTTTGGATACTGGTACTACTTGTTCGTGTTTCTCTTGATTCCTATTACTTACGCACTAAGAAAAAGTAAGAGGATATATTTAACAAAGTACATTTTAATTTCAGTTTACATAGTAATGTCAATCATAAATGATGCCTTCACCTATTTAGGAAGCGATTTGACCTATCAAACAGGAAATATTGTGGAAGTTTTTTTCATTTTGTTCACTCCTATCTTTGTAAACAAAAACTTTTTTAGATTTGTTTTTACAGGCATTGCGTTCAAATACATTATGGTTGGGCTCATATTAAAAAGCTGGCAGGTCCTTCTACCCCTCACTATTTTAATGATCATATTTGGAATAGCATTTGTCATGTTAGGACGATTTCAAGGCTACGTTGGTGCAATTACCAGTTCCTATGAAAAACAGCTTTCTGGAATAGTTAAAGGAATTATCACGACAATTGAATTAAAAGATCCTTACACCCGGGGGCATAGCGAAAGAGTGGCTCATTATGCCGGCTCTTTGGCAAAAAATATCGGGAAATTTTCCGATGTGGAGCTGAACGATTTCCATAATGCCTGTCTTCTCCATGATATCGGAAAAGTGAATATTCCTGACAAGATTTTAATGAAGCCTGGAAAATTAACATTAGAAGAATATCAGGTGATTCAAACACATCCAGAGGCAGGCGCTGAAGCTATCAAAAAGATAAACGGTTTGGGAAACAGCATCGAAGTTATTCGGTTCCATCACGAGAGATGGGATGGGAAAGGGTACCCTCATCAGTTAGTGGGAGAAAGGATCCCTTTACTAGCAAGAATAGTATCCATTGCCGATGCGTTTGATGCCATGACTTCGTCACGTTCTTACCGGGCTGCCATGAGCTGCGAAGAAGCTTATAGGAGAATATTGGAAGGACAGGGAACACAATTTGATCCTACTCTGTTGCAATACTTCATTGAAGTTTATCCTCAATGGGTTGAATTTCATAAAAACTACGCATCTAAAAAGGCTTCCGAATCAAAATGAGGGCATTTGAGAGGAGGTGAAGATCATGAAAATCAGAAAGTTAAAAGAGGTCAAAACAACATGCTGGTGGTGTTTTTTTGTTCCTAACCGATAGTTCTCCCAAGGGGATGCCTGCTTCTAAGACATCCCCCGATTAGATTCTAAAAGGACGGGACTGGTCAGTGTGGCTGGATTGGATTCGAAAGTAGCTTTGTGTCCGCTGGATATACGGAAGGACAGGAAGAATTATATTGTGGAGGATGTTCGTTCACAAGAGTTTTATGAGATGCAGGAGGTTTGTGTGGCTGCCATCTCGATGATGAACGAGGGGAAGTGCCTTGGTGAGGTTGAGGCGGCTTTGAAGGAACAATTCCCTGACGAGGATGTGGACATCCTTGAATTTGTTGGGCAGCTCGAAAGCATCGGACTGATTGCAAGCCTTGATGGCAAAACGGTACACGGTATTGAGGCAGTTTCCACAGATGATTCAGGTTTAAGCTGGATTTCCCCTCGTTTAGGCCGGTTTTTCTTTAATGATCTCAGCGTTAAAATCTACAGTCTCCTGTTAAGCGCCAGTTTTTTTATGTTTATCCTCAGGCCGGAAACTTTCCCCGGTTACAAAGACATTTTTCTGTTTGATTTGATGATGTACAATTTCCTCTTATGGCTAGTTGTGACTTTCCTGTTTGTTTGCTTCCATGAACTGGGCCATGTTTTGGCTGCCCGTGCCGCGGGTCTTCCTGCAAAGGTCGAAATCGGCCACAGGCTGTTTTTTATCGTGCTGGAGACGGACATGTCAAGGGTATGGTCGCTAAGCCCGGACAAACGAAACAGACTGTATCTTGCCGGCATGTACTTTGATGGGCTTGTTCTCTTTACTGCGGCTGTCTCCCAATGGCTGTTTGCCGGCCATGCGTTTGCACTGGGTCTGGCCAAAATCATTGTATTCGATACACTTGTCAGGCTTGCCTACCAATGCTGCGTGTATATGAAGACAGACCTGTATTATGTCTTTGAAAATATGACAGGCTGCTATAATCTGATGGAAAACGGCCATAATTACCTTAGGCGCTGGCTTTCTTTTTTGCCAAAAGAAAAAGCAACAGACAGCTTTAAGGGAGAGGAAAAGCTGGTCCGCCGCTATGCCTTCTTCTATGTGGCAGGAGTTATGGTCACCGTGCTTCTATCCGCTTTCTACTATATTCCGCAGCTGGTGTTCGCCATAGGCAAGGTTATACCGGGATTTTCACAGCCCGCGGGAAGCATCTTCTTTTGGGATAGTGTTGTATTCCTTTTGCAATTCGTGCTGATTTTCGCTCTCCTGCTTTACTCTTGGTCAAAAAAATACCGCTTGCAGCATTAATTTAGGCTAAGTGGAATGCCTTGCTTGAACAGCACTAAAACGCTCTTGCAAAATCCTCGAGCATGGTAAGGTAAGTGTACAATGACTGGATTTCCACATATTCTTCGTCCCCGTGCCAGTTGGCTCCGGATGGGCCAAACTCTATGGCCGGGATGCCTTTCGACGCAAAAAAATGCGTATCCGCCGATCCGTGCTGGCCGAAATACCGGGCAGGGATACCTGTATGCTTTTCAACAATTGAAGAAAGCTTATGAATATACACGTTTTCTTTTTTTGTTTCGACAGGAGCCCCGGCAACCTTGATGATTAGTTTGCCATTTGTAATATCGTCAATCTGCCTGATGATCTGCTCTGTCTTCTGCCCGGGAAGATACCTGATATCCAATGACATTGTGCATAAATCTGGTACCTTATTATAAACCTCGCCCCCGTTTATTTTTGCTAGATTGACAGACGGGGCAGGGTAGAACTCTGTGTGGTCCTTCAAAAACGGCAGCCCGCAAATTTCTCCGTACAGCTCCCAGGCATTCGCAATGGCATTCTCACCTTCCCATGGCCTGCTGCCATGTGCTGCTTTCCCGGCAACTTCAATATCCATGTGCAGCACTCCCTTAGCTTGAAGCGCAATGCCAAGCTGGGTCGGTTCAGAACAAATGGCAAAATCCCCCGTATGTCCGTTATCAACAAGATAACCGGTACAATTATAGCCGCCAATCTCTTCATCCGAAACGATTTGAAGCTGGATTTTCACCCCTAATGTTTCATTCTTTAAGCGTGAAACAGCAAACATCATCGCAGCAATCCCTGCCTTCATATCTGCTGATCCCCGTCCATACATACGCCCGTTTTTTTCGACAGGAAGGAACTGTGACTTCTTTCCGCTTACAACATCGACATGGCCATTGAACACCACTGTCTCTGAACCTTCGCCAATCTCGCATAATAGCATTTTACAGCCATTGTTTTCAAGGAGCGAAACATTGCAGCCCTGCTCAATCAGCCATGTTCCGCAAAATTCAACAGCCTGGTTCGCGCCATCCTGTGTCGAGCTGTCAATCAGAAGAAGTTCCTTAAGCAAAGTTTTCAAAGCTTCCATGCGCAAGTCCTCCTTCATTTTTTCTACATTAATTTACTTACCACAATTCATGCCTCTCAACCTTTTTTTTTATCCAAACCAGCCCCATTCTAACGATATGATTTGGTTTCCTGAAAGTATTCTTCCGGGTTTTTTTCTTTTCAGGAACTGTAGGATAGATTTGTCAGGATTTTTAACAAAAATTTACGAAATATTATTACTTTCATCCTATTTATAATTATCTAATTAGCAATATAATTAGTTTGGTAGAATGCAAAATCAAGATAAGGGAGCTGTTTTGCTTTGAAAAAACCTTTTTGTAAAATAGGAAAATCGGTGGTGGCAACAACTATGGCGCTGACCATGCTTTCTGCACCGCTTTCATGGGCATCGCCTGCAGCAGCCGCAAAGCCGGACAAGCCGGGGAAGCATGAAGTTCAGCTGCGAATCCTGGGCACGACCGATATTCATACACATTTATACAATTACGATTACTACAAGGATGCTGGAACGCTGGAGTTTGGCCTGGCGAAAACTGCAACTCTTGTAAAAAAAGCCCGGGCGGAGCAAGCCGGCAAGAACACTTTGCTTTTTGACAATGGCGACCTCATTCAGGGAAACCCGCTTGGCGATTATAAAGCCAAAGTGGACAAGCTGGAAGATGGTGAAAAGCACCCTGTATTCAAAGCGATGGAACTGATGGATTATGATGGGGCAACAGTAGGCAACCACGAGTTCAACTATGGCCTTGATTACCTGGATGAAGTGCTTGACGATGCTCCAATGCCGTATGTTAATGCAAACGTTTACAAGGATGATCGTGACAATAATCCTGCCAATGACGAACATTTTTTCAAACCTTATAAAATCATCAATAAAAAAGTAAAAGATAAAAATGGCAAGACTCAAGTTATCAAAGTCGGTGTGATTGGGGCAGTGACTCCGCAAATCACACTATGGGATAAAGCAAACCTTGACGGAAAAGTCATCACGAAAGATATTGTAAAATCGGTGGAAGCACAGATTCCAAAAATGAAGGAAGAAGGCGCGGACCTTATCATTGCCCTTGCCCATACTGGGATTGGCGATGAAAAAGCAGTGGAAATGGAAGAAAACGCTGCCTATGACCTGACGAAGGTGAAGGGAATCGACGCGATTATTTCAGGCCACAACCATTTGACTTTCCCAGGAGATTTCAAAGGACTTCCGGGTGTGGACCAGAGCAATGGAACGATTAATGGTGTCCCTGTAGTTATGCCTGGGAATTGGGGCAACCAGCTTGGCGTCATGGACCTAACGCTTGCAAAGGTAAAAGGAAAGTGGACTGTCCAGTCGGCCAAGTCACAGTTGAGGGCCATTTATGATAAAGCCTCAAAGACCAGCCTGGCAGACCCTGATCCTGAAGTATTAAGAGCCGTGAAAGAAGACCACGAGGGCACAGTTAATTATGTCCGCCAGCCGGTTGGGACTACGACTGCAGACATTCACAGCTACTTCTCGCTCGTACAGGACGATCCGTCCATCCAAATTGTGACAAACGCACAGAAGTGGTATATCGAAAATAAAGTCAAAGGCACTTCTGACGAAAACCTTCCGATTCTTTCTGCTGGCGCGCCATTCAAAGCTGGCGGTAGGAACGGAGCAAGCTATTACACCTACATACCTGCAGGAACGATAGCGATTAAAAATGTTTCGGATTTGTACCTGTACCCTAATACAGTTTCGACTGTAAAAGTAAAAGGTGCGGATGTAAAAGAATGGCTTGAAATGTCCGCAGGGCAGTTTAATCAGGTTACAGCGGGAAAAACAGACGAGCAACCGTTAGTGAACCCAGCGTTCCCAACATACAATTATGATGTCATTGATGGAGTCACATACGAAATCGATGTCACCGAGCCTGCGAAATATGACCTGACAGGAAAAGTAGCGAATGCGGAGGCAAACCGCATCAAAAATCTGCAGTACAATGGCAGCCCGATTGATCCTGAACAGGAATTTCTTGTTGTCACAAATAACTACCGGGCAAGTGGCCAGTTCCCTGGTGTGCGAAACAACACTGGAGTAGAAATCTATCCTGACGAAAATCGCCAGGCCATCATCGACTATATTTCAGCAGAAGGAACAATCGATCCATCCGCTGACGGCAACTGGAAGTTTTCTTCTGTGTCTGATGATGTGAACGTTACATTTGAATCAGCACCAGAAGCACAAAATGCGATTGCTGAAGGAAGCCCGATCAAGTACGAAGGACCTGGGGCAAACAATTTTGCCAAGTATTCATTTAAGCTTCCAGCTGCAAAAAACTTCGAGCTGCAGCTTCTTGGAATCAATGACTTTCACGGTCAGGTTGATACTTACAACACGAAGCTGAATGCTGGCGGAATCGAGTATCTTTCTGCATACCTAAAGGAACGGGAAGCACAAAACCCAAACACTTTGCTAGTCCATGCAGGTGATGCAGTTGGGGCGAGCTCGCCTGTTTCAGCGCTGCTTCAGGATGAACCGACCATTGCCATGTTCAACAAGCTTGGCTTTGACGCCGGAACGCTTGGAAACCATGAATTTGACGAAGGCGTTGCCGAAATGAAGCGATTGATTTTCGGCGGAAGCCACCCAAAAACAGCCGAAAAGTATGGAGAGTTTGAGGGAGCGAGCTTCCCTTATGTCGCAGCAAATGTCATCGACAGCGCAACGAAGAAGCCTGTCCTCGATCCCTACTTTATTAAAGAAGTGAACGGTGTGCCAATCGGAATTATCGGCGTCACT
Source organism: Mesobacillus zeae (assembly GCF_003570705.1). Classification (GTDB taxonomy): domain Bacteria; phylum Bacillota; class Bacilli; order Bacillales; family Cytobacillaceae; genus Mesobacillus_C; species Mesobacillus_C zeae. Next base: position 26,508 of record NZ_QWVT01000037.1, on the reverse strand, counting down.
TTTTCCGATACACCTGGCATTGTTATTCCTAGCGGGGTAGCGGGTGTAGAGTTTACCGACGAGGCGGAAGCAATCAACAAATATACAGCCGAATTAAAAGGTAAGGGCGTTGAGACAATCGTTGTGCTCGCCCATAATCCGGCTGTATCTGCTTTGGACGGATCAAACCCTGGGGAAGAGCTTGCCGGGATTGCAAGCAAAGTGGATGACGAGGTAGACGTATTGTTTGGTGGGCATAATCATGCCTATACAAATACGACGGTTGACGGTAAACTGCTTGTCCAAGCATACTCTTACGGCACTGCTTTTGCCGATGTAGATTTAACCATTAATCCGAAAACAAAAGATGTTGTTTCTAAAAAAGCTGAAATTGTGATGACTGACCGTTCTGCCATCACACCTGATTCTGAAATGAAGAAGCTCCTTGATTCTTATGTTTCAGGCGTTGCCCCTATTTTAAACGAAGTGATTGGGACGACAGCTGCCCCGATTACACGTTCGGCAAATGCTGCAGGCGAATCGGCAATGGGGAATTTGATTGCTGATTCTATGAGGCATGCCACTGGTACAGACTTTGCTTTCATGAACCCTGGAGGAGTCCGAGATGAAATCGATGGCGGTGATATTACCTGGAAAGAAGCCTTTACTGTTCAGCCGTTCGGTAACGATCTTGTCAAAATGAATGTCAAAGGCTCTGATATCAAAACATTGCTCGAGCAGCAATGGGGCAGCAAAGTCAGAATTATGCCGATTTCCGGCTTAAAAATAACCTATGACGATACAAGAGCTGTTGGTGACCGGATTGTTTCCATGATGAAAAATGATGGAACACCGATCAGCATGAACGAAACCTACTCCATTACTGTGAATAATTTCATGGCGGGTGGCGGTGACGGCTACTCGGTATTAGCAGGAATTTCGGATAAGACAGTGGATGTTGTGGATCTGGATGCGCTTATCAGCTACATCAAAGATAAGGGAGAGGTCAATCCGCAAATCGAAGGACGCGTTGTAAAACTATAGAAACCTTTCATTGATTTAAGTGCCGGGAGGAATCCCGGCATTTTTTAATAGATTCGTGACTTTAGTCGTTTAAAGTGTGGGAAACTAATAGATAGGCCGTTTTGGCTGTTTACAGAAATGCAATCGGCTCATTCTGCAATAATTTCAGCTGAAAAGCTAATTCATTGTCTGATAGGAAAATAAGTTGGCTTGAAAGGGGAAGTTTCTTGTCGCATAGCTTGTTACAGCGGTTGATGATCTGGCTGAATGGATGCTGGATTGGGTTTCTCAGACGGGAAATATTATATTTCTAAAACAGGACTATTGAATCAAATTTAGCTACACTAAACAATTTTTATATGAAGATAAACAGCGGTTTTAAGGCCTAAAGGCTTAATTAGAAAAGCGATAAAGACAACAAGAAGTGCTAATAGACTATGAAGGTGATTAAATAACTCTACATTACTCATTAAACAACCATTTACTATATTTTAAAAATATTTACAATATTGCCTTTATGCTGATAAAATTAGTATCAGAGTCTTCTGAAATATTAAACATCGAATCTAGCATACGGGGGGTATTTATTTGAAAAAGAAGAGCAGCTTGAAGGTTTTTTCTAGCATTGCTGCAAGTGCTGTAGTAGCTTCTTCACTGTTTACCGGGACTTTCGCCGCTGCACAGCAAGAGGCAAAGCCAGCTTCTGTTAAACCGGCTATGTCTGAATCGGCGCCAATCGACCTGAATATTGTCGATCAGGACAGACTTGCTCAAGCATTGAAGGAGAGAGGCCTTGTTTCCAAAAATGCTACACAGGATGAAGTGGCCAAGGCAGTGAAAAAGTACATCGATAAAAAACAAGGTGAAAAGCCAAGCACGCCTGTGATGGGTGCTAAAAGCCTAACGAAAGAACAGCAAGGCTTTGACAAGAAAACGAAGGATTTCCTTTCCAAGCAAAAAGCCAAATTTAAAAAGCAGCTTGATAAAGGACATGAAAATTATAAAAGCGGAAAGCCTACAGGTCCTGCAAAGGTAGGCCTGGCGAAAGATGCAGGCTATAACGGTTCTGTCCGCGAAGATAAAGTACTGGTTCTTTTGGTTGAATATGCTGATTTCCCTCATAACAATATCGATAAGCGTGACGGTTATATGTGGGCGGATGATTTCAACCGTGAACATTACCAAAAAATGCTTTTCGGCGATGAAGAGTTTGAACTGTTCAACGGTGAAAAGGTACAGACTTTCAAGCAATATTTTGAAGAACAATCCGGTGGAAGCTATACGGTTTCCGGTGAAGTTTCCAATTGGCTGAAAGTGCCTGGGAAGGCCGCTGATTACGGTTCGGACAACCCTGCTGGCGGCCATGATAACGCGCCTGGAATCAAAGGTGCCCGCGGCCTGGTGAAGGATGCATTGAACGCAGCTGCTGCGTCTGGCATGAATTTAGCTGATTACGATCATTTCGATCAGTATGATATCGATGGCGACGGTAACCAAAACGAGGCGGATGGCCTTGTTGACCACTTGATGATCCTTCACTCCGGTGTCGGGCAGGAAGCTGGCGGCGGCAAACTGGGTGACAACGCTGTCTGGTCACACCGCTGGACGGTTGGAAATGCACCGTACCGCATTCCTGGCACAACGGCTTCCGTTCCTTACTGGGGCGGACAAATGGCTGCATTTGATTACACGGTAGAGCCTGAAGATGGAGCAGTCGGCGTATTCGCACATGAATATGGCCATGACCTTGGCCTTCCGGATGAGTATGACACAAATTATAGCGGCCACGGCGAGCCTGTAGCTTCATGGTCGATTATGTCCGGCGGAAGCTGGAACGGAAATGTTGCCGGAACTGAAGCGACAAGCTTCTCTCCGCAGAACAAAGAATTTTTCCAAAAAGTGATGGGCGGCAACTGGGCGAACATCATGGAAGTAGATTACAAGGATATCGATAAGAACGGTATTGCAACAATAATTGACCAAAGTGTCACGAAATCGAAAAATCCAGGAATGGTCAAAGTGAACCTTCCAGGAAAAGAAGTAAAAGGCATCCAAACACCGTTTGGCAGCAAGTATTATTACAGCGAAAAAGGGGATGACCTTCATACTACTATGTCGACCCCTGAATTTGACTTAACGAATGCAGCAAATGCTGTATTTGAATACAAAGCAAATTACGAAGTCGAGTTTGACTATGACTATGTAGACATCTCTGCTGTCACTAGCGATGGCAAAAAAGTTGCGATCGACAAGATTGGCGATGAAAACGTTGCTGAAGGTATGGATACTACAAAAGGCCAGTGGGCAGACAAGAAGTATGATCTGAGCCAGTTTGCAGGCCAGAAAGTAAAGCTTGTTTTTGAATACGTAACAGATGGCGGCTTGGCTCCAGCCGGTTTTGCAATGGATGAGCTGAAGCTGACAGTTGACGGCAAGGAAGTGTTCGCTGACGGAGCTGAAGGCAATGCAGCTGTTACACTTGACGGATTTATCCAGACGAACGGTACTTTCCTGAAAGACCACTACTACTACATCGAGTGGAGAAACTATGCTGGCTCCGACAAGGCGCTTGAATTCTCCCGCGGCGTGAAGTACAACACTGGAATGGTCGTTTGGTATGGCGATGACAGCTTCACAGATAACTGGACTGGCGTACACCCTGGCGAAGGATTCATTGGGGTAGTGGACGCACATCCTGAAGCTATTGTCGGTACAAAAACAGATGGTACGAAAACCATTAACCAAAGCACAAGGTACCAGGTGGCAGATGCGGCATTCTCTTATGACAAGTCTCCTGCATGGTACGTCGAAAACCCTACCCGCGGAACATATGACTACAAAGGTCTTCGCGGAGTGACAACGTTTGATGATTCCCGCAAGTATATGAACGATATGATTCCTGATGCTGGACGTAAAGTTCCGAACTTCGGACTGAAGTTCCAGGTGCTTGGAGAAGCGAAAGATAATTCTGCAGGTGCAGTCTGGATCCGCAAATAGCATGGATAGAGAGGCACCGGGCTTAAAGGCCCGGTGTTTCTTTTTTTGTTTGCGAATATTTTATGTAGAGCGTGGTGAGGTTTAACGGGAAGGGTCTTAATTTTTCTTTCGTTTTGTGAAAAAAATGCGGGAGGTTCACTTTTTTTGACTGGCGGGTGGTGAATTTGTGTTTGGGGATGTGAAAAAGAGATTATTGGTGAGGAAAACCCGTTTATTAAGCGTGAAAACAGATCCTGTAGGCTTTGTAAAATCACTTATTCCCAATTACAGACCGGATATTCCCGATTACAGTTAGGATATTCCCAGTAACGGCCAGGATATTCCCGATTACCGTTAGGATATTCCCAGTAACGGCCAAGATATTCCCGATTACCGAGGATATATTCCTAATAGATAGATACATAATCCATAATTTACTTATTTAGGAAAACGAGTATGCATATCCACTTTAATGTGAGCGCATCCTTTTGTGGGGCACTGGACTTATGGGGGCGTTTTGGTTACTATTCAATAGAGTAATGATGGATTTTGAAGGAGACTATAATGACTGAAAATCAATTGTTGATAAATGACTTGAAACCTTTTATACACGCTGCTTGGAGCAAGGCTGGCTTTGCGGCTCCTACATCTGTCCAGGCTGAAGCAATGCCTTTAATCCTTGAGGGGCGGAACGTGATTGCCGAGTCGCCAACGGGTACTGGCAAGACTTTGGCGTACTTGCTACCTGTGCTTGCAAAAATTGATACCGCAAAAAGAAATTCTCAGGCTGTCATTCTTGCGTCTTCGCAAGAACTCGTTATGCAAATTCTTTCTGAGGTTCAAAAATGGTCGGAGGGTAGCGGCATCACATCCACTTCTTTGATTGGCGGGGCAAACTTGAAGCGCCAGCTCGAGAAGCTGAAGAAAAGCCCGCAAGTGATTATCGGAACGCCCGGCAGGACATACGAACTGATCAAGCAAAAGAAACTGAAAATGCACGAAGTCAGGATGGTTGTCCTTGATGAAGGAGATCAGCTGCTTGTTGCTGAACACCGTGGCACTGTGGAGAGCATTGTTAAATCAACACTTGCCAGCCACCGCCAGACGATGCTATTCTCCGCAACGCTTCCGAACCATACGGAACAGGCTGCGAAAGAGCTAATGGAAGAGCCGGAAATCATCCGCATTAAGAAAGATGATACGTTCCAATCTGCAGATGTTGAGCATGGTTATTTTTTCAGGGATCCGCGCGAAAAAATCAAGGTCCTGGAAAAGATGTACAGGCTTGATTCCGCGAAAGTGCTTGTTTTTATGAAAGATATCGGCAACATGCAGGTTGCTTCAGAAAAGCTTCAATATAATGGAACCCCAGTGAGGGTCCTTCATAGCGACCTGACGAAACAGCAGCGCCAGACAAACCTGAAGCAATTCAGGGAAGGCGGTACAGAAATGCTGCTCGTCACTGATATTGCCGCCCGCGGCCTGGATATTAAAGGGGTTACTCATGTGGTCCATTATGACTTCCCTAGAAACCTTGAGCAATACATCCACCGGTCAGGCCGTACCGGACGCTTTGGAGCAGAGGGAACCGTCCTTTCCATCGTTAATGAGAGGGAGCTTCGCGACCTTAAAAAGTACTGCAAAGAAATTGGCAAAGTCCCGGAAGAGAAGGACTTTTACAAAGGGTCCATCATTAACGCTGAAGAGAGATAGGATTCAGGCGGAGTGAAGCCGAATATTTTCTTGTTCTATGCCCATACTATTTTTGAACCTTCAATAAAGGAGTCGAAACAGATGGGCAGGACAAAACGAGGCAACGCCAATGCTCAGCGCAACAATAACAAGAAAAAAGGCAATGGCACGAGTGAAGAGCTCGTCGAATTTACAACCGGACAGAAAGAAAAAAAGCAGAACAATCCTATAGACTAAACGAAATCCCCCTTACCCTGGGGGATTTTTGTTTTGCCGGCATAAGGTTTTTACAGCTGCTGCGGTTCGCGGTTATGATGAATATAGACAAAGCATGGCGCAACCAGCCAAGCTTTTTTTCACGGAAAAAGGATATGCAATAACAGTGTTGATCTATAGACTTAAAACTTCTGATACGGAGGAAAGCGCAGTGGAAAAAAAGAATCATCGGGACTTGTCCAGACAGTTTGAGGCGGCTTTTAACCGCATCCATAAATCATTAAAGGAAATGGTGAAAAAACCTGACAGCCAAGCGTTTGTTGAATTGCTCTACTCCGGTTTCAAGAGCCATTCACTTATCAGGAAATATAAAAAGGAACTTCATCAGTTTGCGAAGCTCCGAAATGCGATTGTCCATGAAAAGGTTGATATTGATTACTATATTGCTGAGCCTCATAAGGAAGTTGTCGACAGGATTGAAAAAATCGCCTCCCACTTTGAGCAGCCTCAGATGGCTGTATCCATCGCAACCACGCCCGTTTTTTATTATTATGAGGACGCCTTGCTGAAAGATTTATTAAAGGTCATCAACAAATTTGACTTTACCAGGTTTCCGATTTACGACAAAGATGGGGAGTATAAGGCGCTTTTGACCTCCACTGAGATTATCCAGTGGATGGCCAAGCATATATCGAGCAAATTCATCACCATCGAAAATGTGAAGGTGAGTGAACTATTAGCAAGCAAAAAGCACTACTATGTCCGTTTCGTCTCCGAGGCAGCAACCCTTTTTGAGGTCGAGGAATTATTCGAGGAATCGCATACGCGGGATAGAAAGCTTCGGGCAGTTTTTATTACCAAAACGGGAAAGACGAATGAAAAACCAATCGGCGTCATGACACCGTGGGATTTGATAGAAAGTGATGGGAACGTGAAGGATTCTTAAGACACTATTATAGTTATCGGGCTAGTGGCAGTTGTAAAAGGCATAATCACCATGAGAAGAGGTGATTATGCCTTTTAACTTATCAATTACATGAGGTATCTTTTTGCAGACTGATTTTATTATTAGCCCGATTCTTATGGAACTCTTTGTACAATCTTTTAGCTAAGACTCCGGCGATAAGTGAAATGAAGATATCGCCTGCAATGCTGTATACAAAACCAATCATTAAAATATGTGTCCAGCTACTTGGAACGCCCATCCATGTATTGAGCGCCATATATAGGTAGGGTACGCCAAATAAGTAGACTACTAGTAAGCCGGCAAAATTGGCAATAATAAAATGGTGGATCTTTGGATTTGCTATTCGTTCAATTATAAAACCTACAACAAATGCTCCAGCGATAAAGCCGATTAGATAGCCGAATGTCGGCTGCATAACATAGCCAAAACCTGCTCCGTTTGTGAAGACGGGAACTCCGGCCAAGCCCATTCCTACATAAACAAGCTGACTTTGCATACCTCTTTTACTTCCTAACAGACTTCCTGCTAAAAAGACAAACAACACCTGCAGTGTAAATGGAACATATGGCAGCGGAATCTTAATAAATGCACCAACTGCTGTTAATGCGGCAAACAAAGCGACTGCTGCCAATGAAACAGTTGAGCTATTTTTCATACTCAAAAACCTCCTGATTAAGCTGGACTGTTTCAAAATACTCCTGAATAACTTCATTCGTTATATCAATCATCGCCTTTATTTCCGCTTTCGTAATAACATATGGCGGCATGAAATACAGGATGCTTCCTAAAGGTCTTAAGAGAAGGCCTTTCTCGAGAGCCAGTCGGTAAATTTTATATCCAATACGCTCTTCACCGGGGAAAGGTTCTTTTGTTGCTTTATTCCTTACCAATTCAATAGCGCCAACCATTCCGGTTTGCCTGTATTCGCCGATGTATGGCTGATCTTTGAATAAATGGGAAGCCTGTTCATTCATGTAGGCACTTTTCTCTTTAATTTCATCAAGGGTACTTTCTTCTTCGAAAATTTGTAATACCTCAAGAGCTACTCTGCAAGCTAAAGGGTTTCCTGTGTAACTATGGGAATGCAGGAATGCTTTCATACTTTCATAATCATCATAGAAGGCCTGGTAAACGTCCTCTGTGGTCAAGACAGCGGACAACGGCAAATAGCCGCCCGTCAATCCTTTTGATAAGCACATAAAATCAGGTGTAATGCCTGCCTGTTCGCATGCAAACATTGTCCCCGTCCGTCCAAACCCTACTGCAATTTCATCCGCAATAAGATGGACATCATACTGCAGACAAAGCTCCTTCAGTTTTTTTAAATAAGAGAGAGGATACATTTTCATACCTGCTGCGGCTTGAATTAAAGGTTCAATAATGATTGCACTTAACTCTTCGTGATGCAGTTTTAATTTTTCCTCTACATAGGATATACATGGTGTGCTGCAGCTTTCGGGCATCTCGTTAAATGGGCATCTAAAGCAATCGGGCCCAACTGCCCTTACAGTGTCCAGCAATAGAGGCTGAAAGACTTCGTTATAAAGAGAAACTCCCCCAACAGACAGGGCGCCGAGAGTTTCACCATGATAGGCATCTGTTAATGCCAGAAAACGTTTTTTGTCAGGCTTATTCTTTTGCATGTGATATTGAAAGCTCATTTTCAAAGCGATTTCTATTGCTGATGATCCGTTATCTGCAAAGAATACTTTCGATAAACCTTTCGGGCTGATATTTGCTAATTTTTCCGCCAGTAAAATGGCTGGTTCATGCGTAAAGTTGGCAAATATCACATGTTCTAACAGGAAAGATTGATTTGTTAACGCAGTGCTAATCCGCTCATTGGCATGTCCGAATAAATTCACCCACCAGGATGAAACAGCGTCCAAATACTGCTTTCCATTTTCATCATACAGGTAAATGCCTTTTCCGTTTTTGACCACGATGGGAGGGAAGTCTTCATAATCCTTCATCTGGGAACAGGGGTGCCAAACATGGTTTAAATCTCTTCTTTGTAAGCTCGAAACTTCAGGGATCATATCATTGCCAGCCTTTCGTAAAATTCCGTATTTGCAATGTCGAGATTTTTTAACTCTGATAAGTCTTTTAACCTTGGTAAAACAAGAGAGGGCAAGCCTGTGATTTCCTGAATTGTCCTTATATTGTCAATCTCCAGATCAGTACCTTCGAAAGCATTAAAAACAATGCCAATAATGGGGATACCGCTCATTTTAAGCGCTTCAAGGGATAATAATGTATGGTTGATCGTTCCTAATTTTGTACGGGCCACCAATATGACAGGTAGCTGCGATTGTTTTATCAGATGAATAAAGTGATAGTTCCGCTGTTCATTTAAAGGCACATATAATCCGCCTGCACCTTCGCAAATAACATGGTCATACATCAGCTTCACTTGTTCGATGTGCTGCAGGATAATCTCTTCATTTACCGCAGTGCCTTCCAATTTAGCTGCATAGTGGGGCGAAGCAGGCTCCTTAAAAGAGTAACTATTAAGATGTTCTTCTACCAAAATTTGTTCGCTGAATGACTGATAGAATTCCGTGTCCCCATTTAGCTTGTTTGGATTTGTAGTCGTGATTCCAGTTTGAACAGGCTTGTAGGGCAGGACAGATGCACCTCTTGTCTGAAAATGCCGCATGAAGTATGTAGTTACTAACGTTTTTCCGATATCAGTATCTGTTCCCGCTATCCAAAAATGCTGCGCCACAACCTTCCCTCCTATATGTTAACCTTTTTTTATAAAAGGTTAACATATAAAAAGCAGCCTTGTAAATCTCTTAGATTTAAAGAGGAACCAATTGCAGCATGTTCGTAAGGGTGAGTCGGACGGTCAACAGTCGTTGACGCACTATTTTGATTATTGTATACTCCTATCAATCATAAAACATGGTTATCAGTTATTTTCGGATACATAGGTGCATCAAACTGCTTCGCGTATTGGGAATAGTTTTTTTATTAAAGAAAGCGGGTGGCTGGGTTGGCTGAGCGATTTGAAACATTGGTATTACACGGGACATGCAAGGTGAAAGGGAATATAAAAAGCAAAGCAGCGCCGATCTACCAGACTTCTGCATTTACATTTGGTGATCTTGATGAGCTTGAAGGTTTTTATCATGGAGAAGGGAATTATCTGTACTCGCGGGTAGGCAACCCAAATACGGACGAACTGGGAGCAGCCGTTGCTGCTCTAGAGGGAGCTCCTGCGGGAGTTGCAGCTTCATCGGGGTTATCAGCTATTCTTGCGGGAATCCTTGCGGTTGCGAAAAACGGCGATCATATTGTTGCGGCAGAAGATGTTTACGGCGGGAGCTACCATATGCTGAAGGCGGAACTCAGCGGACTGGGGATTGAGACGACTTTTGTTTCTTTTAAAGATTTGAAGAGCATTGAAGGGGCCATTACTGAAAAAACAAAGCTCTTGTATACGGAGTCCATTACGAATCCGTTCCTCCGCGTTGAAAATGTAGAGGAAGTCGTCAAAATAGCTAAAAAGCATGGTATATACACGCTCGTCGATAATACATTTGCAACTCCGTACCATTGCAGGCTGTTTTTGGAAGGCGTCGATCTTGTAGCCCACAGCGCGACGAAATATATTGGCGGTCATAGCGATGTGACGGCAGGGGTGATTGTCGGAGGCGCGGAGCTTATTGATAAGGCACGCGCGCGAATCGTCAATTTGGGCTTAAATTTAAGCCCCTTTGAAGCATGGCTTACATGCAGGGGGCTGAAGACGCTGGCTCTCAGAATGAAGGCGCAGTCGGAAAATGCTAAAGAGTTAGCGGAGTCGCTTAGGGACAATCGGAATGTGAGGAAAGTGTATTATCCTTTCGAGCGCGGAGAGAAAGGGTATGGAGCCGTTGTTACGGTCGAGCTTGGCCAGGAAGTGGATATCCATCGCTTTTTCAGATCGCTCGGCTGGGTAAAGATCGTGCCGACGCTTGCGGGTGTGGTGACTTCTGTCTCCCATCCCCTTAAAACATCACACCGTGCCCTGCCGCCAGAGGCGCAGGAGGAACTGGGGATTACTATGTCAGTCGTGAGAATATCTGTGGGAATTGAAAACAGCGGGGATATCATTGGCCAGTTTGATAAGGCGATTGAAATGGCTCTGATATGATTTTTTTTATGTTTATGTCTCTGAAGGACGGGTAGTTTTATAAATGTACTACTCGTACAAAGGAGGAATAAATGATGAATACACATATGAATGAACATGAAAAGCACCTTGTAGGAGTTTACAATAACGAAGGGGAAGCCATTGATGCAGTAGAAGATTTGAAGAGACAAGGCTATGCGACTGAGGATATTTCTATTATTGGGCGCGACAATGATGAAGTGGATGATATTAATGAAGCCACTGGCACCAAGACAGAAGCAGGACTTGCAGCGGGGGCTGCAACAGGCGGCGCGCTCGGCGGAATCGCTGGACTGCTTGCGGGAATTGGCGCGCTTGCGATTCCTGGAATTGGGCCAATCGTTGCGGCTGGTCCTATTGCGGCAACGCTGACGGGCGCAGCAGTGGGTGCTGGTGCGGGTGGACTTACTGGAGCCCTGATTGGGCTGGGGATTCCTGAAGAAGAAGCCGACCGTTATGAAGGATATGTAAAAGAAGGCAAGATTCTTGTTGTGGTGGAACGACGCAATGACCGTGTGAACAGCGGAGCTTTTGATGCTTCAGCCAATGCAAATGTAACAGGCGGTACAATGACATCAAATGACCCAACAAATGCACCCCTTACTTCAGACAATCCGGCCAATACCCGCTTAGGCGGCAGCAGAGACTTTTAACTAACAGTATTGAATCTTGAACAAGTATATATAGTGCAGCAACGCAAAGAGGCTTCCTGGCGGGAAGCCTCTTTGCGTTGCACTAATATCCTAAAGCGTGCCTGACCCCCGGTGCGGTGGTGTGTTAAAGTGTATCCCTTTTGGTAAATCAACCTATCTGTTTCACTCTCCTAAAATAGGGGGAATAAATGAGACGAGGTTTATAGCTGATAGGAGAGGATTCTGCTTTGATATATGGAATGATTGTTGTAAAGCTTGTGGTCGGTTTGGCATCCCTTGTCCTTGTCACACGTGTCTTCTTGGAAAAAAGCATATGTCACAGGTAACACCATTTGATTTCGTTTATGCTTTGATACTTGGAGGCACAGTAGAGGAAACGATTTTTCATCTTGACCATACAATCCCGCAAATGCTCGGGTTAATTGGTGTTTGGGCATTATTAATTTATAGCGTAGAAAAACTGACTTAGAAATACGATTGGCTCCGCGGCCCTTTAAAAGGGAAAAGCCAGGTGCTGATTAAGGATGGGAAGGTAAGTATCAAAGCACTTGAAAGAGCTAACCTGGAGTTGGAGCAGCTTAGGGGAATGCTCCGCCAAAAAGGTATTTTTGCATTAAGGGAAGTGAAGTACGTCATTCAAGAAACTAGCGGGGAAATCAGTGTCATGAAATACAATCGTTTTAACCCTGTAACTTATGAAGGATTAAATAGGGAAGCCCAAAATGAGCATGTGTCGGTTCTATTGATTGATGAGGGTAAAATACATGAAGAAAGCCTGAAAGAACTGGGTAACGATGAAAATTGGCTTTATTCCATTCTTCGAAAAGAAGGAGTCGATGATATCAAAGAAGTTTATTATGCTGAAAGGACTGAACCACACGGTCTATTTATTAAGAAATATAAGCAATGTATTTGTTAAACAAAAAGCTGCGGGATATCTCCGCAGCTTTCTATTTTTCCTGATTAAAGGTGTCAACCCTTGTTGAATCATTTGAATCAAGGCCTGAGGAGATAAAGTAAAAGAGGACCCCGCCAGATAGTCCCAGACAAAGGAGCATGCCAATCGTTACGACCCACCAATAAGCCATTTCAATCCCTCCTTTGTAGGTTATATGCAGGAAGGCAGGCGTTTTTTCCAAAAATTAAGGCAGGAATCGTGTGAGGGTTCACAGAAATAGCTAGGGAAAGGGAAAAGGAGGATGTTTTTTATGGATTTTAAAACTGCGGATCTTTGCGATGAGTTTGGAGGGGAGCTTGAGGTTAGTTCTTATGAGTTCAAATCCTACGGAAAAAAGCAGAAATTTTATGGACCCATTGAGACGCTTAAAGTATTTGAAGACAATGTACTTGTCAGAAAAGCGCTTGAAACAGTGCCGCCAGGAACCTTGCTTGTTGTAGATGGCGGAGGCTCACGCCGTTGTGCCCTTTTAGGGGACAGACTTGGAGAAATAGCCCAAAATCGAGGCCTTGCCGGTATTATTATTAACGGTTGTGTACGGGATACCGAAGATCTTGTAAAGCTTGATATAGGCATACTAGCGCTTGGAAGCAATCCATTAAAAAGCAATAAGGAAGGTAAGGGCGAACAAGGTGTCGCTCTTACTTTTGGCGGTTTAACCTTAAGTCCGGGAGATTACGTTTATGCAGATACTGATGGGGTTGTAGCTGCGAAAAAGGATGTTCTTTCTATAACCTTATAATCAAAACTAATGAAAAGATAGAATAAATATTTTTGGTTCTTGAATAAATTCGACCATTTTTCTCATCCTAACTTGGGAGGAGGATTGAGAAAAATGTTGAAGAAAATGTTATTTACTCTTGCAATTATGCTGCTGATTCCGACCATTTCGTTTGCACAGCAGGTGTACACAGTACAGCCGGGAGATTCCATGTGGAAAATATCTGTGAGATATCAAGTGGGCCTTTCCGAAATTATTAGTGCCAACAGGCAGATCAGCAACCCTGCAATGATTTATCCGGGTCAGAAAATCACGATCCCTGATATTAGTGCTTCCAAAAACGTTGAATATCGAGTGATTCAGCTGACAAATCAAGAGCGTTCCAAAAACGGCCTTAAGCCGCTTGCTTCTGACTGGCAGTTGTCAAGGGTAGCAAGGTATAAGTCTGCTGATATGAGGGATAAAAACTATTTTTCCCATACAAGTCCGACATACGGAAGCCCGTTTAACATGATGAAAAACTTTGGGATTTCCTATAGAAGTGCAGGGGAAAACATTGCCGCTGGGCAGCGTACACCAGAAGAAGTCGTAAAAGCATGGATGAACAGCCCAGGCCACCGTGCCAACATCCTCAATGCCAACTATACACATATCGGTGTTGGATATGCTTCAGGAGGTTCATACGGGCACTACTGGACGCAAATGTTTATCGCCAAGTAGACAATCTGAAAGTATGTATGAAAGATCGTCTTTACTGAGCTAGTCCTAGCGCAGTAAAGACGATCTTTTTTTGTTGGGGGCGATCTTTACCGCACCACCGCACCGGGGGTCAGGCATGCTGTGTGGGTTTGCTGTTATACCGCACCACCGCGCCGGGGGTCAGGCACGCTGCGTAGGTTTGCTGCTATACCGCACCACCGCGCCGGGGGTCAGGCACGCTGTGTGGGTTTGCTGTTATACCGCACCACCGCACCGGGGGTCAGGCACGCTGTGTGGGTTTGCTGTTATACCACACCACCGCGCCGGGGGTCAGGCACGCAGTGTGGGTTCGCTGTTATACCGCACCACCGCACCCCGGGGGTCAGGCACGCAGTGTGGGTTCGCTGTTATACCGCACCACCGCACCGGGGGTCAGGCACGCTGCGGGAGTTTGCCGCTTTACCACATCACCCGCCGGCACCATGCAAAAGCACGCTACAGTCTCTTGCCGCTTTACCACACCACCTGGTCCTACACGGTATCGGTCGGTGGTCCTAGAGGAAAATCAAGCTAGGGTTCGTTATGGTTTTTTTAACGCAGGGTTATGATGGAATCAAGAAAGGAGGGAGCAAATATGAAAAAAATTGGTTTGCTGGCAGCCGGAGGGATTGCGGCTATCGTGCTTATTTCAAACCTCGGCTCACTTATCGGGCTGGCTATCAGCCTGATCCTGCTGTACCTTGTGCTGAAGCAGTTCCTAAAAGCGGATTCCACTTTCAAAAAGATTGCTTGGGGAGTTTTAGGCTTTATCATCCTCCTGTCAGCCGCAGGAAACATTCCTGCCCTGGTTGGCCTAGTGGGAGCGGCTGTGCTTTACCTTGTATATAAAAAATGGAACGAAACAAGATCCTTTAACATCAAAGAAGACAATGACCCCTTTGACAGCTTTGAAAAGCAATGGGCAGAACTAAAAAAATACTAATGCTGAGGAGAGATTGAATATGAGTAACTTGATTAACCGCATAAAAAATATCGTGATGACTGATTTGCATGAAGCCTTGGAAAAGAAAGAAAAGCAAAATCCTATCGGCCTTCTGAACCAATACCTCCGCGACTGTGAACGCGAAACGGATAAGGTGCGCAAGCTGCTGGAACGCCAGCGCCAGCTTCAAGACCAATTCGGTAAAGAGTATCACTTGGCAGCTGAAATGACAGAAAAGCGCAAACGCCAAGCGGAAATTGCAAAACAAGCAGGGGAAGATCAGCTGTTTTCCTTCGC
Source organism: Mesobacillus zeae (assembly GCF_003570705.1). GTDB lineage: Bacteria > Bacillota > Bacilli > Bacillales > Cytobacillaceae > Mesobacillus_C > Mesobacillus_C zeae. Next base: position 11,186 of record NZ_QWVT01000037.1, on the reverse strand, counting down.
CGTCCTTGAACAATCTCAATACGAAGAGAGGGCAGCCCGTCTAAAAGCATCCATGTCAGAGGTGAGTGCGCAGCTGTCAGAACTTGAACAAAAATACGAAGAGATGCAGCATAAACTGAAAGACATGCATATCAGAAGGCTGGAGCTTATGGGGAAGGAAAATGCAACCCGCGCCCGCCGCAGGATGGACTTAGTAATCGATTCCGAGAGGTATGCAGATAAACCAGGCTCACGCTTTTCTGATATTGAGACTTATCTTGAACGCCTTGAGCAGGAGGCTGATCAATCATATTTGCGGTCTACAATTGACAGCCGGATCGATCAACTGGAAAAAGAACGAAAAAAACAAGAAACACATACTCTTTCATAAAGATAACGTGGTATTCTAAAAGAGGCGCAGGACAAATGTTTGCGCCTCTTGGGCACTTTTTTCCGGGATCCGCGAAGGATCCGGGAACTTAAAAGTGTGTTCTAAAAAATAGGTAGTAATAAGATACGAAATGAGAAGGAGGGGTGGACATGCTGCGGCAGATGAAAAAAGACTATATCAGCTGGATTGTAATAATTAGCGCTGTCCTCCTTTTACTTGAAATCTCTTTCTTTAACAAAGGCCTGATCTTCTCGCTGCCAGCTTCTGCTGCAATGATTTACTTTGGCTGGAAAAAGATGCCCCGCAAATTCGGGAAATTTCTGTTTTGGGGAGGCTTGCTCTTTTTAGCGAGCAGTGTGCTCGGCATGATGACATTCAGGTTCTTCCTGCTTGCCATTTTCCTATATATGATCCTTCAATTTGCACAATCAAAGAAAAGTCCGCAAACCATCCATCCGGTTCTGACTGAACCTGCCGGCGAACCGCAGGACACCGTCATTGTGGAGCAGCATCCGCTGTTTAAAAATCAGCTATTCGGGCAGCAGCAAACCCCCAGCCACGTATACGAATGGAACGACATCAATATTTTCACAGGGATTGGCGACAGCATAATTGACTTAAGCTACACAGTCCTTCCAAAAGGGGAAACCATCGTCTTTATCCGAAACATAGTGGGAAGCATCAAAATTTTCATTCCTTATGATGTGGAGGTAAATATCCGCCATGCTGCGGTGGCAGGCTCAGTCGATGCACTGGAGCACCATGAATCGAAAGTATTCAATCAGACACTACTTCTAAAGACTCCCGGCTATGACGGAGCAGAACAGCGAGTCAAGATTATCACCTCGATGCTTGTCGGAGATCTTGAGGTGAAAAGAATATGAATACCATCCAGCGGCAGATTCTAGGAGGGATCCTTCTCAGTGTCCTGTTATTTGTTTTTTTGACAGCAGCATACTTTTGGGAATTTCCGTTTAAAGAGTGGATTGACCTTTGGGAACAAGAGCTGTTTGATATCCCGTTTATTCTGTTCACGGCCTCTGTCAGCATAACGATTGGTATTCTGTATGGTGTGTTTTCAGGGTTTTTTCTGCACCGCCAGTTCCAAAGAATCGACCAATGGCTGTTCAAGATGGAAGAAGGCAGGCATGCCGAAACCGGGCAGGGGGCTGTACTTCAAGAGGTCACAGATATTTCATCCAGGATTGACAGGCTTCAAAAGCAAATTACGGAAAAGGCTAAGCTTTCGCAACGCCTTGCAACAGAAAAAGCAGAAGAGCAGGAAGTAAGGATCCAGAAAATCGTTTCACAGGAAAGAAACAGGCTTGCACGCGAACTTCACGATTCTGTCAGCCAGCAGCTATTTGCTGCTTCCATGATGATGTCTGCCATCAACGAGCAGAATGCTGAAAGTCCAGTGAGTGACCATGAAGCAAAACAGCTCAAGATGGTCGAAGAAATGATCCACCAGTCCCAGCTGGAAATGCGTGCATTGCTGCTGCATCTCCGCCCTGCTGCGTTGAAAGGGAAAAGCCTCCAGGAAGGCATAGAAGAGCTTATGGTCGAACTTCAGCAAAAAGTTTCGATGAAGATCAGCTGGAAAATAGAGCCTTTTCTGCTTGATAAAGGGGTGGAAGACCATCTGTTCAGAATCCTCCAGGAAGGTGTATCAAATACACTGAGGCACTCAAAAGCAACTGAATTGGGAGTTTTATTGGTGACGAGGGATGATATGGTGATTCTTCGCATTTCCGATGATGGCGTGGGCTTCGAAGCAGATGAGCCTAAAGCAGGTTCATATGGCCTCCAGAATATGCATGAGCGCGCCGGGGAGATAGGCAGTACACTGAAAATTGTCAGCGTCAAAAACAAAGGGACAAAGCTTGAAGTCAAAGTGCCAATTTTGCATACAGCGGGTGATGAAAATGATTAAAGTGGTATTTATCGATGATCATGAAATGGTGAGGATTGGAGTCTCATCCTATTTGTCCGCCCAGCCGGACATCGAGGTGATCGGGGAGGCTGACAACGGCAGGACTGGCGCCGAAATGGCCCTCGAACTAAAGCCTGATATTATTTTAATGGACCTGGTCATGAAGGAAATGGACGGAATTGAGTCGACGAGGCAAATCATCGAAAAATGGCCTGAAGCAAAAATCATCATTGTAACAAGCTTTCTCGACGATGAGAAGGTTTATCCGGCACTGGAAGCTGGCGCCACAAGCTATATGCTAAAAACATCAAAGGCGAGTGAAATTGCCAATGCTATCCGGACGACTTACCATGGACAGCCGGTGCTTGAGCCTGAAGTGACAGGAAAGATGATGGCGAAGATGCGTCAAAAGCCAGTCATCCTTCCGCACGCAGAGCTGACAGGGCGAGAAATGGAAGTACTGCTCTTAATAGCGCAAGGCAAAACGAATCAGGAAATTGCCGATGAACTCTTCATTGCATTAAAAACTGTAAAGACGCATGTCAGCAATATCCTGAGCAAGCTAGAGGTCCAGGACCGGACCCAGGCCGTCATCTACGCCTTCAAGCACGGATTGGTGAAGTAAGCGGCCAGGGCAGCACTGGAGCTTAATAAAAAAGGAACCGGTAAGCTCTATAAAGGCTCGGCCGGCTCCACATGATTAGATAACAACATATTTTGTGCCCTGTAAATTCAACAACATTTAAAAAAGAACCATATTTCCGGTTTCCTTGGCATGGTGTTCTGCTTTCTTTAAAAGGAGAACCGAGACTGTAAATAAAATGGCCAAAACTCCCGCCAACATTAGGAATTGATCTATCAGCTGTAACAACCCAGCTCCATCCAAAATAAGTTTCCGGAATATATCCAGTACATACGTTAACGGGAAGAAAAAGGCAATCACTTTTCCCCATACAGGAAAGGCAAGTACTGGAATGCGGACCCCCGAGAAAAACTGCATAGGTTCTTCGAAAATCGTAAAAAGAATGCCTGCATCTCTGGAGAATAGAAACACAATGTTTAAAAAACCTCCCCAAACGATAGCGGAAATACTTAAAAACAATAAAGCAATTGGGACATTGGCCCAGTGAATGTGGTCTGCTTGGCCGGTAGTCAGAAGCACAAGCAATGTAAAAAGGGTAAATAGCCAAACGGCTTCAAAGAGATTCCCAGCAGCTCGCGCGTACATGACAGTAATACGGGAAACCGGAGTTAAAAAGATTAACTCCAATGTTCCAGCCTGACGTTCATAAGACATATTCCAGGCAGATTGAACGAGGCTCCAAAAAAAGATGTAAGCAAGGTATCCAGTTAATAAAAATAAAATGATTTGGTCTGTCTCTATGTATGCAGACAAAGGGCCAGTAGCGGAAAGATTAAATGGCTTGAACGAATAATACGAAGTCACGAATAAAAGGGCAGGCCAGATAAGCAGCGAAAAATAGACGAGCTTATTATGGAAGTTATGCTGATGGCTTTTAACTGCTTCAGCCCATAAAATGGACATACACCTCATGCTGATTTCTCCTTTGCAAGAGCAAGAATTGCATCCTCCAGCCGAGGCCGCTTCAATTCAAGCTTCTGGATGGAAATCTTCTGTTCCACACAGATCGCAATAATGATTGAAGTCGGATCGAACGGTGCTTTTATCTCCAATATTGTGCCATCTGAAGATGGGAGAAACTGAATCTTGCAGCTTGGAAGGCCCTTTGCAAGTTTACTCTGTTCCAGTGCTGACAGAGTTCTAGTTTCAACAGAAACATGAAATTCATTTACGACGGTTTCCGTAATTTTTTGTGGTGTGTCATGAAGGACTATTTTTCCCTTTTCTATAATATAGACTCGGTCACAAAGCTCCTCCACTTCTTCAAGGTAGTGGCTTGTTAAAAGAATTCCTTTTTGCTGCTCCTTTGCCAGGTTCTTTACTGTCTCCCTCAATTGTTTTGCTACCGGGACATCAAGTCCAAGGGTGGGTTCATCCAAAAATAAATACCTGGGATCATTTATCAGGCCACGGGCAATTTGAAGCCGCTGCTTCATTCCTTTTGAATAAAGCTCGACTGGTGTATCGCTCACTTCAGATAAACCAACCTGACTCAACAAGCTACTAATTTTTTCTTCAAGTTCAAGACCATGAAGACCATACAGCTTACCGAAATAACGAAGGTTTTCAGCCCCAGTTAACCGCCAGTAGAGCATCCGCTCACCTCCGGCAATCATGTTCACAAGACCTTTTACTGCCATGGCATCACAAACTGCGTCTAACCCATCGACTGAAATAGTCCCTGCTGTAGGATTTAATAGGGTGCATAGCATTTTAATAGTGGTTGTCTTGCCAGCACCATTCAATCCAAGTAAACCAACAATTTCCCCTTCACTGATTGTTAAATCAATTCCATCTACAGCCTTTACTTTCTGTTTTTCTTTTCGAAGAAAGCCGGCCTTCTTTGATATCGTATAAGTCTTCTTCAATCCTTTAGCTTCTATCACATCTATTCCCCCCTTATCCGAAATGCTTTTCCAAAACGATTTTTTCCATCTTCTTGATGCATACCGCTCCAATAGGAAAATAAACAATCCCCAGCACGAGTATTTTTAACAGGAGAGGAAATACTTCGGATAAAGGCTTTCCCTCTATCCAAACCATCCTTAATGCATCCAGTCCGTGTGTTAATGGCATGATTTCACCGATTAAAGCGACTGATTCAGGCAGGAATGCGGGCGGAAACGTTATGCCGCAAACAAGGCTCATTAGTACAAATAAAGTATTTTGGGTTATGTATGTGTCCCTGAAATACAGCATGAATGTCCCAAGTATGAGCGCCTGGGTAAATGTAGCAAGAATTAAAACAATAAGGACCACAATTATATTGATCCAATTGATATTTTTCAGGTGCAAACCGAAAAAGTAGCCTGCGGAGGTTATTGCAAAAAACTCCAGTCCAACCCTCATGAAGCCTTGGGCCATGTAGCCTAAATAGTATCCCTTTCTTGAAGAAGGAGAGAGGAGCAGTGCCTCTAGTGTTCCCTCTCTAAGTTCGGTAATGATGGCGCGGCTAACAATCATCAGTAATGAAACTGAAAAAGAATATAGAAGCCCGCCAAGGATAACATAGGAAAGATAATCTCCTGTACCTGCCGATGAGATGAAACGATTATTGAGTTCTCCACGGAACACATAGAAATAGGACAAATAGGCAAACACAATGATATAAACACCGCTTAATATATGGCCCAGAAAAAATGACCATGGAAATGCTCTTCTCATGACCAAATAGTTCCGCTCAAAAGTTGCGGAAAAGGGAAGCCACATTAAGATTCCTCCTTTTTCTCGATCAAAGGCTGGTCGAAAAATTGATTTAAATCGACTATTAATTGATCTAATTTTTCTTTATTGGTTTTATAAAAGACAAAATTCCCATGCCGTTCGCTCTTGAGCAGGCCAGCATGCTCAAGCATTTTAAGATGCTTGGAAACTGTAGATTTTGCGAGTCCAGTCTTATCAGCCAACTGCTGTGTACAGTATGGGTGATAAAGAAGGGTTCTAAGAAGATTCATTCTTGTTTTGTCTCCCAAAGATTGCAGTACATCCAACAAATCTCCCGGAACCCCTTGTGGTGCTGTTTCATCAGGCAGAGATACCTGAAGATAGACAATGATTTCAGACGTTTCAATTCCCACAAGCAGGTGAGGGGCAATGAAAGACGATGGGTAAATGGTTAAGGAATCAACTTCTTCATAGTCAAGTATCCACGTTTGAGCTTTTATGAATTTTAATGATTTTCTCTCTACCTTGAAACGGGGATGAACAGAACCTATTGCCGCGACTGGGTCCTGTAGCGTTTTTTGTGAGAGTTCGTGAACTGATTTAATCAGCCAGGGTTCAACCCTGAAAAGCTCTCGCGCAAAAAATTTCTGTTGGTAGACATAAAGGAATTCACATAGACCATCAAGGAAAAATTTTGGTTTAGAAATCATTTCTTTTTCCATCAAGGTTAATTCGTCTTCCGGGAGATTGGCTCTCTTTCCTAGGATAGGTTCAATGATTGCTTCCGGTTTTAATTGCCATAACCTTTCAATGGCTTCTTCAGGGTGCTTTTCTTCAAAATGCAATCCATCGTATACATCAAAAAAATTGAGCCATTCATTGCTGATTTCACTGTAATGACAAAAGGAATTCCACAAAGAAGGCTTCATGCTCTTTCTAATCTCCTCTGCCCATTGCAGCCTCGTCAGGTGGTGGGCAGGATTATACAAAACATGCAGACTTGTAATCATTTCGCGAAAGGGTGAATAAATAATTCGTACATGCGTAGCTAACCAATGATTTAAATCATTCAAAACGATCATCCTTCTTGATTCGCCAAAACGCGAATCAAATATATAATTTTGCAAAATTATTCAGTATTTTATAAAAGATTAATAGGATTGTCAACATCATTGTGTATTTACATATCTTTTTTTGCAGACAATAAAAAAAAACCTCAGGCCTTTTAGTAACAGGTTCACTTCAGGGGTGCAAATAGTTAAATCACAAAGGGAAACACACTCGATTTCACATATGATTTCGCAGTGTGTTTTTTTATTGCAATTTAAAGGATTATTCGTGTTTTCTCCATTTTTTCACATATGAATTCACAAGGGTATTCTCAAGGGTGGAAATAATTATTGGAGTGAGTGTGAATTATGGTGTGAATTCAAGTGTGAAATTCAATATATTGGTGTTATCTGAGAAGGTTATATATTAAAATAAATATAAAGATTGTGAAATTTTTCACTTAAACAGGGCAGTTTACTTCAATTTGAAACTTCATCTATTGGGGAGGTTAAAGAAAAGTAAAACTTAAATAATGTTGAGATTGTTAATTTATAAATTTGAAGGGGAAAAGAGCAATATGTTTCAACTATCAGTAGGTATTGGAGTGGCTATTGGTGCAGGTGTTGGAATTATCATTGGATCAATATTTAATTTAAATATTGCATTTACAATAAGTATTGGAGCAGGATTAGGACTCATAGGAGGTTCTGTGATAAAAATGTTATTTCGTTAATGTTAAATTTATTGATTCCAAGACGGATTCGAGAAGTTTTTACTTAGGGATGGATAGCGTTATTTTAGATTTAGGTATTAAACATTTCTCGATAGTTCCTTTTTGAGGAAAAATTCTTTAGTAATTAGTAATGTGAACCTTTTCGCTTAAACAAACTGGGTGCTTGAGTTAAAGATCTGAGCTGTTACAAGGCAGCTTTTCTTCTTGTACTAACGTAAGCAGTTTAGTTGAACAATCGTCATTAGCTTTTTTTCAACAATCGAGCCAGATTGTGGAGTAGCACTCTAAAGGAAAATAAGGTATTTTTCAATGATATTGTTAAGGATTGTAATTAAGATAATAGGAAGTTTAGTTGAAGAGCTGTGTTTATTTTTAGTCCAACAATAAGACCATTTTTTTTGAAAAAGAAAAGACATAATAGAAAATGAATAGGACCTATATGTAAACTTTATTTAGGGGTGCAAATATGAAAGATATTTCGATACTAATTGCTGATGATGAGGAGGAAATTGCTGATCTAATTGCCTTTCATTTAGAAAAAGAAGGGTACCGTATCATGAAAGTATCGAATGGTCAAGAGGCTGTTCGTGTTGTCGAGAATCAGGTCTTTGATTTGCTGATTTTGGATATTATGATGCCGAAAATGGATGGATATGAAGTAACCCACCGCATTCGTGAACAGCATAATATGCCTATCATATTTTTGAGTGCTAAAACATCTGATTTCGACAAAGTACAGGGACTCGTAATTGGAGCAGATGATTATATGACTAAACCATTCACTCCCATTGAATTGGTAGCTCGAGTAAATGCCCAGTTACGGCGATTTACTACATTGAATCAAGCTAAGACCGAAAATAAATCAAATCTAGAGTTTGGTGGACTAGTTATTTCTCCTGATCAACATGCGGTTACTCTTTACGGTGAATATATTGAGCTAACTCCTAAAGAGTTTGATATTTTGTATTTACTAGCCAGTCATCCAAAGAAAGTTTATAGTGTGGAAAACATTTTTCAGCAGGTGTGGGGCGAAGCATATTTTGAAAGTGGGAATACCGTTATGGTTCATATTCGTACGTTACGAAAAAAACTTAAAGAAGATAAACAGAAAAACAAATTAATTAAAACTGTGTGGGGAGTTGGGTATACATTCAATGGTTAAAATCGTACGAAGTTTTCGCTCAAAAATGATTGTGTTATTTGGATTGAGTATGATTCTGTCTGGTACCATAACTTATATAATCTTTAAAATACTTCAATATTATTATCATACTTGGGTTGATTACGGCGATTTATTAACCCATTTTCGATTATTTATGAACAAAATTGGAGACATTAATTTCTTTTTACTTTTCTTTATTCCACTTTCGATATTGTTTTTCTTTCTCCTTACGAAACGCTATTCTACCTATTTCAACGAGATTTCAAGCGGAATTCACTACCTTGCTCGTGGCGACTTTCAACATCAAGTTGAAATCCAATCAAATGATGAATTCAATGATATTGCGAAAGACATCAATCTCGCAAGTAAAAAATTAAAAGAAGCAATAGTAAGAGGTGACTTTTCGGAAAGCAGTAAGGATCAGCTAGTCGTAAACTTGGCACATGATCTGCGTACACCACTGACTTCTGTTTTGGGTTACTTGGATTTAATCCTTAAAGATGAAAGCTTGACGAAAGAACAAGTCAGGCATTTTTTAACGATTGCTTTTACTAAATCCCAACGTTTAGAAAGGCTAATTGATGAATTATTCGAGATAACTAAAATGAATTATGGAATGCTGCCAGTAGATAAAAAAAGATTTAATTTAACTGACCTGCTAAACCAATTAAATGAAGAATTGTATCCTGTATTCGAAAAAAATCATTTGATTGCCCGGATGAATAGTCCGATCCATTTACCCATTTTGGGTGATGGAGATTTGCTAGCACGACTGTTTGAAAATCTTATCACCAATGCAATTCGTTATGGATATGACGGTCAGTATGTAGATATTAATGGATCCATTGAAGCAAATGAAGTGGTAGTACAAGTTGTGAATTATGGAGATAGCATTCCTCCAGATGAACTCCCGCATCTTTTTGATATGTTCTATACCGGAGACAAAGCACGAACCCATAGAGAAGATAGCACAGGATTGGGCCTGTTCATTGCGAAGAATATTGCAGAGCAGCATAATGGATCAATTACTGCTGAAAGCAGCGTCGTACAGACAACTTTTGAAGTCCGATTACCAAAGGAAAGTGAACAAAATAATTAAGATAGATTGATTTCAAATACATGATTTAAGAAAAATTTAAGATTTACCCCACTCTTTTTTTAAATAGTTTTACCTATTATTTTAAATAAAGAAGAATAAGGAGGAAACTGAAAAATGAAGAAGTGGGGATTTTTACTATTATTACTTTTGTGCTTGTTTTTAACCTTCATATATAAGGAATCGTTTTTTGAATCAAAAGCAGATATACCAAATGTAGAAGTGCAGAAATATGATCAACATGAAAATGATAAAGCAGAGGATAGAAGGGCTTCCGAAAATAGCCAACAAACAGATATTACAGAAGAACAAATTTATCAAGGAAATCTGCTATTGGTCAACAATGAACACCCAGCTCACCAAGAGAGTATTAAATCAGACGTGGTCAATTTATCCATGTACAATGAATTGACACAGGGATACGTGTTATTAGGTAGTGAAGATTATATGTCAAAGGATATTGCACATACATTCTCAGAGATGGTTGCTGATGCTGGAAAAGATGGACTCCATAATTTCGCCATCACAAGTGGATTTCGCAGTTTTGAGGAACAAAATATACTATATGAACAAATGGGATCTAACCGGGCCCTACCTCCGGGTTATAGTGAACACAATTTGGGTTTATCGCTTGATGTAGGGTCTACACAGATGAAAATGGAAGATGCACCAGAAGGAAAATGGATAGAAAAAAATGCATGGAAATACGGCTTTATTTTACGCTATCCAGAGGATAAAACTGATATTACAGGCATCCAATATGAACCTTGGCATATTCGCTATGTTGGTTTGCCGCATAGTGCGATTATGAAGGAAAAGGGTTTTGTTTTAGAAGAATATTTAGATTACCTAAAGGAGAAAAAGAAGGTTTCGGTTAAGATCGAAGGTAAAAAATATACTGTTTCTTATTACCCTTTTTCTGAAAACATGACCATTAATCTGCCGAAAAATCACGAATATGAGATTTCAGGTGACAATATGGATGGAGTAATTGTGACCATTTACGAATGATAAATGAAAACAGGAAATTTAATTTATACCATAATCGAATCAATGTAAGAGTAAGTTTATAGGTAAAAGATTATTCCACAAACTGAAATGTTTTGTTGTTCAAAATTATCACCTCAATACCAGACTAATTACAATATATAAATTTGTATATTAGAAAATAACGCTTTATTCGACTTAAAAACTTATCGGTAATGGGCAGGAGCATAATTTTATGGATATTAAACAAACGAAGCAGGTTAGTTGAAGAATAAAATGGATTTTTATGGTAAAATATCTGAGGGATGGTGAAAAATTATGAAAAAGAATTATACGGTTTTCTTTTTACTTTTGTTTGTTTCATCTATTTCGGGTGGTATGGCACTTAAAAATTTTTTCGACTATTCAATGATTATTGGGGTTGGGTTAGCAATGATATTTCTTTTCGCTGCTGCGTTTTCTCTTGGGAAAAAGAACAGGAAAAACAAATCATATAACTAAATCCTTTATTAAGCTAAACCAGCTAATAGTTTGTCAACATTTTTCAA
>NZ_QWVT01000036.1 GCF_003570705.1 Mesobacillus zeae | reverse complement strand
CTTCGTGTTTCCTTTATCGCGCATTAACGGGCAGTAGGTTCCCAACTGCCCGTAAAAGCCCGATCGGCTCATCTAACAATCAGCGACAAAAGCATCCGCTGATTGAAGATTCGCCTTATCTCGTGCCGGTGAGCTCCAGTCCATACGGCACTAACCAGGCGCTTACGCTTTTCGTTTTGTCCCGCTTTTATTCACTAGAATATAAACCGTTTGGCATCTACTGCCGATATACCAAATAGGAACCAATCAGCTGATTAGAGGAGCTATTAATATGCAGCAGGATTATGAACAGTTCATAGCAAGCATATATATAAAGACAGGCGTGAATCTTTCCTATTATAAGGAAGCACAAATGAAGAGGAGGCTTACTTCACTATACGAGAAAAAAGGATTTCGTTCTTTCGGGGAATTCTTTCAGGCGCTTGATAAGGACCCTTCGCTTCTGCACGAATTTCTTGATAGGATGACGATTAACGTTTCCGAGTTTTACAGGAATTCAAACAGGTGGGATGTGCTGGAACAAAGGATTTTGCCGGCGCTTCTCAAGAAGAACGGCCGTCCGAAGGTTTGGAGTGCCGCATGTTCAACCGGAGAAGAACCTTATACTCTTGCGATGATTATGTCCCGTTACATGCCATTGACAAATATACATATCACTGCAACAGATATTGATGATAATGCATTGGCAAAGGCAAGAATGGGTGTTTATTCTGAAAGGTCTTTAAATGAAGTCCCGTCGGATATCAAAAACAAATATTTTTCTAAAGAGGATTCCTTGTACAAAGTTTCTTCCGAGATAAAAAAGCCGGTTCACTTTAAGAAGCAAAACTTGCTTGAGGATAGGTTTGAAGGCCCATTTGATTTAATCGTCTGCAGAAATGTACTGATTTATTTTACAGAAGAGGCAAAAGACAGGCTTTACCATAAGTTTAGTTCATCGCTAAGGCCTGGAGGCATCTTTTTTGTGGGAAGCACAGAGCAGATTTTTAATCCCAGCAAGTACGGGTTTGAAACAGAAGATACTTTTTTCTACCGGAAAATATAAGACTGGAGCGGGCAATTGTGCTCGCTTCTTTATTTTGCCGAAAATTTGCTGTTACGCTTTTTGCGGCATATATACATTCATGATAAAATGGCTCCATCCACTTAAAAGGCTCAATTATTAAAATTGTAATTTTAAAAATTTTGCTATTTTTATTAGAGACCGTATGATATATTGGTACATAATCCTTTAATGAGTTGAAGGGGGAAAGAGTATGAGATATTTAACTGCAGGGGAGTCCCACGGCCCCCAGCTGACAACGATTATTGAAGGTTTGCCAGCTGGCATGCCGCTTACAGAAGAAGATATTAACCAGGAACTTTCAAGGCGCCAAAAAGGGCATGGGAGAGGCAGGCGGATGCAGATTGAAAAAGATGCCGTCCTAATTCTGGGAGGCGTACGTCATGGTCTCACACTCGGATCTCCGGTTGCTCTTGCTGTTGAAAATAAAGACTGGAGTCACTGGACAAAAATCATGGGACAAGGGCCGCTTGAACCCGATTCCTCCGAAGAAGTAAAAAGGCAAATCACCCGGCCGCGCCCAGGTCATGCGGATTTGAACGGCGCATTAAAATATGGCCATAGGGATATGCGCAATGTCCTCGAGCGTTCTTCAGCCCGGGAAACCACGATCAGGGTAGCTGCAGGCGCCGCAGCAAAGAAACTGCTCTCCTTCCTTGGCATAGAGCTTGCCTGCCATGTGCTTGAAATCGGGGGAGTTAAAGCGGAACCGCCAGCCTATTCTTCACTCTCGGAGCTTCGCGAAAGAACGGAGAACTCGCCAGTGCGCTGCTTCGACCCGATCGCAGAAAGACAGATGATGGACAGGATTGATGAAGCAAAAGAAAATGGTGATTCTATTGGCGGGATTGTTGAAGTCATTGCCGAAGGAATGCCTCCAGGTATAGGAAGCTATGTTCATTTTGACAGAAAGCTTGATGCCAAACTGGCTGGAGCGATTGTCAGCATCAATGCGTTTAAAGGTGTAGAGTTTGGTATAGGCTTTGAGGCCGCCAGAAAACCAGGCAGCCTTGTCCATGATGAAATCGAATGGGATGCTGGGCAAGGATATACCCGTAAGTCAAACCGCCTCGGAGGATTTGAAGGCGGAATGACGACAGGTATGCCGATTATTGTGAGAGGTGTCATGAAACCTATTCCAACTTTGTACAAACCGCTCCAAAGTGTCGATATTGATACAAAAGAACCATTTGCCGCGAGTATTGAACGGTCTGACAGCTGTGCTGTACCGGCAGCTGCGGTTGTAGCTGAAAATGTTGTTGCTTGGGAACTCGCCTCGGCAATCGCGGAGCAATTTTCTTCCGACCGCTTTGAAACATTAAGAGAATCGGTTGAAAACCACCGCAGGTATGCGAGGGAGTTTTAAATGGAAACAGTGGCGATTAGGACATTGGATAAAAATTATTTCGTGAAAGTAGGGAATGGGGCAATGGATGGATTAGCCCCATTCCTTAAAGAAAACTTTCCTGCTTTGACATCATTGCTTGTCATTACAGATGAGACGGTTGGCAGATTGTACCTTCAAGAGCTGGAAAACAGGCTTGAAGGCCAGCAGCTTCATGTCAAGGTTGTACCATCAGGTGAGGAAGCAAAGACATTTGATGTCTATTATGGCTGCCTCTCCTTTGCTCTTGAAAAAAAACTCGATAGAAAGTCCCTTATCCTGGCTTTTGGCGGGGGTGCAGTTGGCGACCTGGCAGGCTTTGTTGCAGCCACTTTTATGAGGGGTATTCCGTTTATTCAAATTCCTACCACCATTCTTGCACACGATAGTGCTGTCGGCGGGAAAGTGGCAATCAACCACCCGCTCGGGAAAAATATGATTGGCGCTTTTCACCAGCCGGAGGCCGTATTCTATGATCTGAGGTATTTGGAAACTCTGCCGCAAAGCGAACGGCGCTCAGGATTTGCTGAGGCAATCAAACATGCCTTGATAAAAGACGCGGAATTTTACGAATGGCTGCTTGACAACGTAACTCGCCTTGATGCCATTCAGGATTCAATCTTGGAAGGACTGCTTGTCAAAGGGATCCGAATTAAAGGTGATATTGTTGAAAAGGACGAAAAAGAATTAGGAGTCAGGGCATTCCTTAATTTTGGGCATACATTGGGGCATGCAATTGAAGGGGAATGCGGCTATGGAAGGATTACACATGGTGAAGCGGTTCTCATCGGCATGCTTTTTGCGTTAAAGCTTAGCAAGGAGATTCTTGGTCTTTCGTTTGATTCCAGTGGGTTCAGGGACTGGATAGAAAAGCTGGGTTACAAATCAGCCATTCCGGAAGGGGTTTCCGCGGACAACCTTCTTCAAAGAATGAAACAGGATAAAAAATCCACTGGTGGAAAAGTCATGTTTGTTCTTTTGAAAGAAACTGGATCCCCTGTGAAAATGGAAATATCGGATGAACTGCTTTTAAGCAGGCTTAATGAATTCCAAAGGAGGGGGTCTGTGAGTGATCAGAGGGATTAGAGGAGCAATAACAGTCAAGGATAATACAGAACGGGAAATTGTTGCAAGCGCAGGGCGAGTGATCAGTGAATTAATCAGCAAGAATAAAATAAATCCTGAAAAGGTTGCCTCAGTGTTTATTTCTGTCACTGAAGATTTAACTGCTGCTTTTCCAGCTAAGGCTCTCAGAAGCTTTCCTGGATGGTCCCATGTGCCTGTAATGTGTATGAAGGAAATTCCTGTTCCCTCATCCCTTGCAATGTGCATCAGGGTGATGCTCCATGTTGATACAGAGATGGCGCAGGAGGAAGTAAAGCATGTTTATATGGGCGGCGCAAAAGGTCTTCGGCCAGATTTACTGGAGAAGAGTCCTTCGTGACGCTCTTTTTTTCAAAGAAAAAGTAAGATGAGGAACGGGTTGGCTGTACTTTTTAAAATATAACTTAAAAATTCGGGATGGGAGTTGACGGAAATGAAATGGAAAAAGCAAATGAGAGGGCTGAAGCCTTATCAGCCGGGCAGATCTATTGCTGAAGTAAAAAAAGAATATGGCCTCGAAACCATTATTAAACTAGCATCGAACGAAAATCCTTTTGGTTGTTCACCGAAAGTATCGTCAGCCCTTAAAAATGCCGGCACTCCTTTGGCCCTATACCCGGACGGATATGCAACCCTATTGCGGGAGGCTGTCGCTGGCAGTTTGTCCTTAGAAGGAGATGAACTGATTTTTGGCAATGGATCGGATGAACTAATACAAATGATTTCACGCTCCCTGCTACATAGCGGTACAAATACAGTGATGGCGGATCCCACTTTCCCGCAATATCGTCATAACGCACATATTGAAGGCTGCGAAATACGGGAAGTTCCGCTTGTTGATGGTGCGCATGACCTTAGCGGGATGCTGGATGCGGTAGATGGTGAAACGGCTGTCGTCTGGCTGTGCTCACCAAATAATCCAACTGGTGTCTACATCACTGAAGGTGAACTGCTGGCATTTCTTGATAAGGTTCCAAAAGATGTGCTCGTAGTGCTTGATGAAGCTTACTATGAGTATGTAGTGGCCGATGATTATTACAATTCTCCTTCTTTGATAAGGGAATATCAAAATTTGATTGTGCTTCGTACGTTTTCAAAAATTTACGGGCTGGCAAGTCTTCGGGCAGGCTATGGGTTTGCGGATAGAGAGATTATCAGGGCGCTGGAACCTGCAAGAGAGCCTTTTAACATGAACTCTTTTGCCCAGGCTGCAGCCCTCGAAGCAATAAAAGACCAGGACTTCGTCAAGAACACCAGGAAGGCAAACCGCGAGGGCATGAAGCAGTTTTACCGTTTTTGCGAGGAGAACCGTCTAAGCTGTTATCCTTCCCAAGGAAATTTCATTCTCATTGATTTCGAACACGATGGGAATGAAGTCTTCCAATTCCTGCTTGAACGAGGTTTTATTGTCCGATCAGGGGCTGTACTCGGTTTTCCGACATGTGTCAGGATTACCGTAGGCACTTCCGAGCAGAACAGCTCAGTTATTGGAAAAATGAAGGAATTCCTTGCTGCAGCGGCGCAGCTATCATAAGAGAAGGTGATGAAATATGACAGGCCGTGTGTTTATAATTGGACTTGGGCTGATTGGCGGATCGCTTGCTCTCTGCATAAAGTCGGAACACCAGAAATGCACGGTTGTCGGTTATGATCAGGATCCAGAGCAGGCGAGACTTGCGAAAATGCTGGGCATAATCGACATGGCAACTGAAAGCATTGAAGAGGAAGCATGCAAAGCTGATTTGATTGTTATTGCAACGCCAGTGGCGGCGGCCGTAAAAATGGTCCACACCCTTTCTTGTGTTCCTCTGAAAAAGGGGGCAATCGTAACAGACACTGGCAGTACAAAGCAAACGGTAAGCCGTCATGGAGCAATGCTGCGGGAAATGGGTGTTGAGTTTATCGGCGGTCACCCTATGGCAGGCTCACATAAAAGCGGAGTAACAGCTGCAAAGAAGATTCTTTTTGAAAACGCCTATTATCTTCTTACTCCGGAGCAAGGCACTCAATCTGCTGTGCTGGAGCAGTTAAAGGGCTGGCTCGCTGGAACAAAGGCAAAATTTTTGACTGTCCTACCGGAAGAGCACGATTATATGACTGGCGTAATCAGCCATTTTCCACATCTTGTTGCTGCCTCGCTTGTCCATCAGGCTGCTGCTGCGGAAAAGGATTCTGAAATGGTAGGCAGACTTGCAGCGGGCGGATTTAGGGATATCACCAGGATTGCCTCCGGAAGCCCTGAAATGTGGAAAGATATCCTTGTTGATAACCGGGATGTGATGCTTCAACTGCTGGAAGGATGGCAGTCTGAAATGAACCGGGTGGCTGGACTCCTTCATTCCTCTGATGCTGATAGTATCAGGAACTATTTTGACCAGGCAAAGCGATACCGTGACGGTCTGCCTACGAGCGAGAAGGGGGCTATTCCTTCTTTCTATGATCTTTTTGTCGATGTTCCTGATTATCCTGGTGTCATTTCAGAAATAACCGGGTTTCTCGCGAAAGAAAATATCAGCATTGTCAATATCAGAATTATAGAAACAAGGGAAGAAGTATATGGGGTGCTGGTTATTAGCTTTCAAACGGAGGAAGACAGACTTTGCGCCCAGGAATGTCTATCGAGGCATACAGACTATGAAACTTCAGTTGGATAAAAAGGAGCTATATATGGAAGCGAAGAAATTAATCACAAATATCACTTCCCTTTCTGGGACGATCAATGTGCCTGGTGACAAGTCCATTTCGCACCGGGCTGTCATGTTTGGATCTATAGCTACTGGCCGTACGACAGTGGAAAACTTCCTCCCCGGAGAGGATTGCCTTAGCACCATTTCATGTTTCCAAAAACTTGGAGTAAGGATCCGTCAGGAAGGAACTAGTGTTACGGTTGAAGGACCCGGCATAGAGGGTCTCCAGGAGCCAAAAGAGATTTTAGATGTCGGGAACTCAGGAACGACAATTCGCCTGTTGATGGGTATTCTTGCAGGCAGGCCGTTTCATTCAATTTTGGCGGGTGATGAGTCAATTGCTAAAAGACCTATGACAAGGGTTGTCCGTCCTTTAGCGGAAATGGGGGCAACAATTGATGGGAGAATGGGAGGGGAGTATACCCCTCTCTCGATAAAAGGCGGGGCCTTAAAAGGAATCGGGTATACACTCCCGGTTGCCAGCGCACAAGTCAAGTCGGCAATCTTGCTCGCAGGGCTTCAGTCCGATGGCATTACCACGGTGGTAGAACCTGAAAAGACAAGGGACCATACAGAAAGAATGATCAGAATGTTTGGCGGGAGAGTCGAAGCAGACGGTAAATCGGTTTCTGTTGAGGGAGGGCAAAAGCTGACAGGGACACACGTTCTTGTGCCCGGAGATATTTCTTCCGCTGCATTCTTTCTTGCTGCGGCTAGCATCGTGCCAGATAGCACAGTTGTTCTTCAAAATGTGGGGCTTAATCCGACAAGGACAGGCATAATTGATGTACTGGGCATGATGGGGGCAGACATGGATATCTGCGGGCAGCCTGAAAGCTCAAGTGAACCTTCCGGGAGCATTACCGTTAAAACAGCAGGCCTGAGAGGAACAGTAATCGAAGGCGGGCTGATTCCAAGGTTAATCGATGAAATCCCGATAATTGCTTTGATCGCCACCCAGGCAGAAGGCAGGACGGTAATTAAAGATGCAAAAGAATTAAAAGTAAAGGAAACGAACCGGATTGACACTGTTGTAACCGAGCTGAGGAAGCTTGGGGCAGACATTGAGGCTTCTGAAGACGGGATGGTCATTCATGGCGGAACTCCTCTTCATGGCGGCACTGTTTCAAGCCACGGTGACCATAGAATCGGAATGATGCTTGCAATTGCCGCTTTAATTTCAAAGGGAGAAGTATACCTTGAAGACAGCGAAGCAATCAACGTGTCCTATCCGACCTTTTTTGAACATTTGCAGTCATTGACTGTTCATGATTGATTCTGTTTAGATGTATCATTCTGCCTTTCCTACATTTTGAGGGAAAGGCTCTTCGGCATAATGTAACATCTCAATACCTCGACAATCACCTGTCAGCTAAATATTTAACAATCATGCATATTTTCCTCCATTCCGCATAGCTTGTCTTAAGACTTGTTAGGAGTGGTTTCATGGCATATATTATGGAAAATGCCCGTGTGCAGAAAGGAAACTTGAAGAAGAATGTCTGCTTGCTGGTGGAAGGCAGTAAGATCACAGCCATCAGAGAAGCTTTTCCAAGCTACACCCATTGCCGCATGGAGCTCGATTCGTACATCATGACACCTACATTTGCTGTTTTCGATATGGGCTTGCCACTGGGACAAACTTTCGGGGATAAGAAATCGTACTACCTCAAAAACTTTATCAAAAGAGGATGTACGACCGTCCTGACTTGTGTACCGATAACTAGTGCAGCCACATTGGAAGCGGGATTTAGGAAAGCAACCGCGCAACTGACAGACTGTCCTGTGGATTATGTCCTTGGTGCACGAATACCGGCCAGCCTCTTGACTCCTTCGTTTATACGGAAATGTAAACATGCAAAGATTCCCGCGTTGTTCGTTGATGTGGGAAGCCAGAAAGACATTGTCTCCCTCCCGTGGGGGTGGATCAGAGAGGCGATGTTTCCATACAATAGTCCCCTTATTCCTGTCTTTAAGAGTGGGGATCCCACCCTAAAGGCGCTCTGGGCGCGCATCATGAAAAAAGAAAAAATTCCCAGCATGCTCCACGAACTGGAGGAACACCTGCCTGCAGAAATGGAGGCACTCCAAAAAATCGGAATCTATCCCGGGAAGTGCAATTTGCAGCATGGGGGAGAAGTGAGTTACAATTTGTACTTGAGAAACGGGGAGACGGAAGAAGCGAAAGACACCGGCGAGCTATTTATGAAACATGAGGACAAACTCTCGGTATCTGTTCATAAAGGCGTGGTCATCCGTGCCGGCAGCCAGGTCCATTACCGTCCCGGATACGGCGAGTATATTGTCATAACGACGCCTGCTTTCCACACGGCCCCTGTCTAAAAGGGAAGGAAGAAATACCATGATGATAGAAGAAATTGCAGAACTGCTTGAAAATGGCAGGATTGATGAGGCACTGTCAGCATACCGGCAAATTTTGAAGGAAGGCACTGACGGTGACCGATACCTTCTTGCAGAGGAACTATTCCGATTCGGATTAATGGAGGAAGCAAAAGCACTCCTGGAAATGCTCTTAATTGATTACCCGAAGGAAGGCGAAATTCTTCTCCTCCTGGCAGAGACGCTGCTTGAAACTGGAGAAGAAGAGAGAGCTATGCTTATGCTAGAAAAAGTGGGTCATGAAGACCCTGAATATGGAAGGGCGCTGCTTTTGATGGCAGATCTGTATCAGATGGATGGCCTGTATGAAGTGAGTGAACAAAAGCTGATCCAGGCGAAAAAAATCCTCCCTGAAGAGCCCATCTTGGACTTTGCACTAGGAGAACTCTATGCAGAGCAGGGGAAATTGGCTGAAGCTATTAAATGGTATGAGCAAGTACTGAAAGAACAGGAAGAAATAGCTGGGACCAACATAAACCAAAGGATGGCTGAATGCCTGAGTGCTTCTGGTGCATTCGAAGAAGCGCTGCCATACTATGAAAAAGCAATTGCCCAGAAACTGGAGATCAATACGCTGTTTGGATATGCTTTTACGGCTCTCCAGGCCGGCAGGCACAAAACAGCTATCGAAAGATTTGAGGAGCTGAAAGTGCTCGATCCTGAATATCATTCTCTCTACCTTCATCTGGCAAAGGCCTATGAGATGGAAGGGATGGAGGAAGAAGCGCTTGATGCAGTGAAGAACGGAATCAGACAGGATGAATACAATAAGGACCTTTACTTTTATGGCGGGAAAATCGCTTTAAAGGTTGGGGATGAAACTGAGGCTGAAAGGCTATTGCGGGAAGCGATTGCCCTTGATCCGGAGTTTACCCAGGGAGTCCTTGTGCTGAACAGGCTCTTAATCAGGCAGGAACGGTACGAAGACGTGGACGGCTTAATAAGGGACACTGAAGTGAATGAGGAAGAGGAACCGCAGCTCTTGTGGGACTCCGCTGTCGCCTTGTCCCATCTTGAACAATATTCACAGGCATTAATCAAATATCGTCTTGCATATAATTTTTTTAAAGACAATCAAGATTTTCTATACGACTATGGTTATTTTTTAATTGAAGAAGGAAAAATAGCCGAGGCTGCCGAAGTTTTTAATATACTGGTAAATAAAGACCCAGGCAATGAGGAATTTCGAGATCTTCTTCAACGTTTAGTAGGAGATTATTAAAAATCAGTTGAGCTGCAGAGGAGGGAATCAAAAATGACAACCCCTGTTTCTGTCAACGAGAAAAAGGATTTTATCCGCTGGTTTCTGAACCATTACCAACTAAAGAGGCGGGAATGTGTTTGGATCCTCAATTATTTAATGAGCCATGACCAGTTGATGGAACGGGTCCACTTCGTTGAAAATGCCCAGTTTTGCCCAAGGGGACTATTGATGTCCACGCATTGCGTCGATGAAGTTCCGTTTCGGTTTTACAAGGAAAATGTCATGACAACAGATGCTGAGAAATCATTTCATGACATCAGGCTCAACCGGGAGGAAGAAATCTACATCCAGCTAAACTTTCACGCCTCCAACAAAGCCCATCAGTTTGCGGCGGTGCTCGAAGACAACCCGTATATGCTGGGGAATACCCAGATCAGCGACAAAGACAGGCTGATCGCCGAAAGATTCCTGTCCGACAGCATCGAGCGCTTTCAGAAAGAGAAGCTTACAGCACTTATTGATGACGCTCTTGACAGGCAGGACAAAGAAGCGTTCAAGCGTTTGACCGAGCAGTTAAAGAGAATTAGTCCCAGCCATTGAACGGGCTTGCTTGCATTAAGCAAGCTTTTTATTTTGAGCTGAATTAAGCGTGAAAAATCTTGCCAGGTGGTATGATAAAAAAAACGGTAATGGAGCTGAGACGATGAAATGGATTTCTACTGACATTGAAATGTATTTAAAAGCTGCAGAATATGTGGATACGGCAATCATTCCTCTCTTTCCTGTTGCATTTGGCGATGGGATGAAGGAATCCTCCGCTAAAACAGAGTTTTCCGGGCTGCTGTCAGGACTTCTTGAAAGGCAATTCCGGGGTAGAGTCATCCTGCTTCCTGGAATACCGTACCTCAATGGTTCGGAAGACAGCCTCATCCTTCAATTGGAAGAATGGGAGAAAGTGCTCGCGGAAGGCGGCCTGAAGCATGTTTTTTACATTACCTCCGACATTGGCTGGAAGCAGAGGGAAAGCAGGCTTGGAGGGTCCCTTCTCTGGATGCCGTCCCTGCCTCTGGAACATATGGATGAGGCGTCGAAAATGTCAGTCTTGGAAGACCAGGCCAAGCAGCTGATGCCGCTTTTTGCCCGAAAATGGGAAGAGCTTGACGGGGTGTAATTTATATCACTGCAAAAAATGTTTTCAACATAGTATTATATTGATTTTATATAGAGATTGATATATCATGATTATGTCCTAGTATAAATGTGTTTAAATTATGTCCAAAGGGATTGACCTGGGAATAGAGGGGGGAAAAACGTGAGCAAACATCGTGTTTCAAGACGGCAATTTTTAAACTATACCCTTACAGGTGTAGGCGGTTTCATGGCTGCCGGCATGCTGATGCCGATGGTTCGTTTTGCAGTGGACCCGGTTCTTAAAGCAAACGCAGCTGGGGATTTTACTGCGACTAAGCTTAAGGTTGACGACATCACGAAAGAGCCGGAGCGGGTCGACTTCACATTTGACCAAAAAGATGCATGGTATGAATCCGAGGTTACGAACACTGCCTGGGTTTACAAGAATGAGGAAGGACAGATTGTTGCCCTTTCGCCAGTCTGTAAGCACCTCGGCTGTGTAGTCGCCTGGAATACCGACAAGAAAAACCCTAATCGCTTCTTCTGTCCGTGCCATTTCGGCCTGTACGAGAAGGATGGGGCGAACGTGCCCGGCACACCACCGCTGGCGCGTCTCGATGAGTATCCTTACAAAGTCAAGGACGGCATCCTGTATTTAGGAAAAGCCAAGCCACGGAAGGAGGCGTAATCAATGTTAAACAGAATTTACGACTGGGTTGATGAACGGTTGGATATTACGCCTTTGTGGCGGGACATCGCTGACCACGAGGTTCCTGAGCATGTAAACCCGGCCCATCATTTCTCGGCCTTTGTTTACTGTTTTGGCGGTCTGACATTTTTCATCACAGTCATCCAAATCCTGTCTGGAATGTTTTTGACCATGTACTACGTTCCAGATATTAAAAACGCCTGGCAGTCCGTTTACTATCTTCAAAATGAAGTGGCATTCGGGCAGATTGTCAGGGGAATGCACCACTGGGGAGCAAGCCTTGTCATTGTCATGATGTTCCTACATACACTTCGCGTATTTTTCCAAGGCGCTTATAAAAAACCTCGTGAACTGAACTGGATTGTCGGAGTGCTGATTTTCTTCGTTATGCTTGGACTTGGCCTGACAGGTTATTTGCTTCCATGGGATATGAAAGCGCTATTTGCGACAAAGGTAACTTTGCAGATCATGGAGGCAACTCCATTAATTGGACCACAGGTTAAAACGTTAATGGCAGGCCACCACGACATAGTTGGGGCCCAGACGCTGACACGCTTCTTTGCCATCCACGTGTTCTTCTTGCCTGCTGCATTGCTTGGATTGATGGGAGCCCATTTCTTAATGATCCGGAAACAGGGGATTTCGGGTCCATTGTAAGATTGGTTGATTAAAATGTTGATCGGATTCAAAGAGATTCGTTCAACTTTACGGAAAAAGGAGGGGATTACTCGATGCATCGCGGTAAAGGGATGAAGTTTGTAGGGGACTCTCGTGTCCCTGCTGAACGAAAACCTAACATTCCAAAAGATTACTCGGAATACCCTGGCAAAACGGAAGCTTTTTGGCCTAACTTCCTTCTGAAAGAGTGGATGGTCGGCGCCGTTTTCCTGATCGGATTTTTGTGTTTAACAATCGCCCATCCGTCTCCGCTCGAGAGAATTGCGGACCCGACGGATACTGGCTATATTCCGCTGCCAGACTGGTATTTCCTGTTTTTATACCAACTATTGAAATATTCTTATGCATCCGGACCATATACGGTAATTGGTGCTATGGTTATCCCGGGACTTGCATTTGGAGCTTTGCTGCTAGCCCCATTCATTGACAGGGGACCAGAACGCCGTCCGACAAGGCGTCCGCTTGCTACTGCGTTTATGCTTCTTGCCATTGCGGGTATCTTTTATTTAACATGGGAATCCGTAGTAACGCATGACTGGGAAGCAGCCAAAAAGCAAGGTGAAATTTCTGATGTCAAGATCGACAAAAATGCCGATGGCTATAAAATCGCCCAGGCGAACACCTGTACGAGCTGCCATGGTGGTGAACTATCGGGAGGAGCATCTGCTCCTAAGCTGGTTGGCACAGGTCTGAAGCCTGAAGAGATTGCGAAAATTGCAAAAGATGGCCAAGGCAAAATGCCTGCAGGCGTTTTTAAAGGTTCCGATGAAGAACTGAAGAAAATGTCTGAATATCTTTCAGAACTAAAATAAACCATTTGAAAAAGCCGGCGGATTTCCGCTGGCTTTTTTAGATAAAAGAATGTGATAGAAAGATAGAAACTTAAGAGGGACGGCTCTTTTCATATTGTTGCTTCGGCTACGCCATAATATATAATAGATACATACATTTTGAAAATGAGGGGAATTCAATGATCATAAGACTGTACGCCTATCTGGCTGTCAAACCAATGCTTTGGATGCTCTTGGCAATAAATATTGCCGGGACTGCTTATGGATACTACTGGTACAAGTGGCAGCTTTTAGATACGCCGTCCATCTTCCTTGCTTTTGTGCCAGACAGTCCCACGGCGAGCCTGTTTTTTGTTTTCGTGCTCATCGCCTTCCTAAGGGGGAAAAACTGGCCGTACATGGAGGCACTTGCAATTGTTACGCTATTTAAATACGGCATTTGGGCAGTGGTCATGAATATGCTTGTTCTTGAAATGTCCGGTGAGCTGGACTGGGTGGGCATTATGCTTGTAGGCTCGCATTTAGCTATGGCTGTGCAAGGACTTCTATACTCGCCTTTTTACCGTTTTCGGCTAAAACATTTGGCTGTCGCATCCCTTTTTGTGCTTCATAATGAAATCATTGATTATGTTTATAAGATGATGCCTCGTTATCATATGCTGGATTCCTACATGAATGAAATCGGTTACTTCACGTTCTGGCTTAGTGTTCTTTCCATCCTGGTGGCCTATTATCTTTGTGTACGGGAAGACAGGTTCACTCTTTCAATCAAATAATGGAGAACTGGTCTAACCTTGTCCTAACCCTCATACATTCTTAATAGTATTTATAGGGGGGACAGGAATGAAAGCGAAAATCGCAATGTTTATCCTGGCGTTGTTTGTGCTGGCACCGCTGTCGGCCCGTGGTGATAATACTTCTTCGATCGATAAGCTTGACCATATTTCAGACGAAGCTCTGCAAATGGTCAAGCTGTACCGCTATGAGGATGCCAAAAGACTCCTGGGGCATTTTGAGAGTGAGTTTCTCAATGCCGCTGGTTCAAGCCGGCCTTATTCCATGGACGAGCTTAGGATTATTACAGTCGCCTATGACGATGCAGAGAAAGCTGTGACAAGTGTCAATATGGGACATGAGGAGCGGATGGGCAGAGTCACAAAGTTCCGCCTGGTAGTCGATGCACTCAGGTCAAAACACCAGCCTTTGTGGACGGAAATGGAAAATCCTATTCTGACGGTGTTTGGAAGTGTCAAAAAAGCAGCCCAAGAGGGGGACAATGGCGACTTTAATGCCAGCCTCAATTCGTTTTTGTCTCTTTACCAAATGATTTATCCTAGCATGAAAATCGATATCACCCCTGACAGGATTCAACAGCTTGATGCAAGGGTAAATTTTATTGACAATTACCGTCCCGATGTTTTGGGAAAAAGCACAAGCCAGAAGGAATTGGATGCGCTGGAAGCCGATTTGAAAACAATTTTCGATGATATGACTGAGGATGAGGCCGATCCTTCTTTATGGTGGGTAATAATTTCAACGGGAAGCATCATTATTATGACATTATCCTATGTTGGCTGGAGAAAATATAAAGGGGATAGGGAGAAGCTGCTTGACCGGCAGAAAGAGCGGAAGAATTGACAGGGACAGGGGAGCTCACTAAAATAGAATTAACATCACGATCTATAGGAGGTTCCGAATTGTATCCGTATTTCATTTATTTCGCGGTTATCATCATTGTTCCCCTTTGGGCACAAATGAAGGTGAAAGGTGCTTACAAAAAATATTCCCAAGTTTCATCTTCATCTCAAATGCGCGGTGCAGAGGTTGCGAGGAGGATATTAGATGAAAATAGTCTCTACAATGTGAGCATTGAAGAAACACGGGGCTATTTAAGCGACCATTACGATCCAAGGACAAAGACTGTCCGGCTTTCGACAAACAATTACCACGGCCACTCTGTAGCTGCCGCAGCGATTGCAGCCCATGAGGTCGGCCATGCTATACAGGATGCAGAACACTATGCTTTCCTCCGTTTCCGTCATGCGCTTGTCCCTGTGGCAAGCATCGGTTCAAATCTTTCGTGGGTTCTTATCATGATTGGAATTTTTGCTAACCTGACTGGAATGCTGCTTATGGGAATCATATTCATGGCTGGAGCAGTATTATTCCAAGTCATCACACTGCCTGTTGAGTTTAACGCTTCCAACAGGGCTATGGACCAGGTTGTTTCTGCAGGGATCATCCGCAACGATGAGGAAAAGGAAACAAGGAAAGTCCTCAATGCTGCCGCACTTACATACGTTGCTGCTGCGGCTGTTGCAGTCCTTGAACTTGTGCGCCTTATCCTGATTTATACAGGAATGTCGCGAGATGAATAAAAGCAAAAAGCCGCCCAGACGGGCGGCTTTTATCTTTCTATCGGCAGCTTGTTTTCATCCAATGTAAATCCTTCACCCAGTACATCATGGACAATAGAAACGGAAACGAAAGCATGTGGGTCAACAGAATTAATGACATCCTTAAGCTTCACAATTTCGTTCTTTGCCACTACACAGTACAAGACATCTCGTTCTTTTTTTGTAAAGGAGCCCACTGCTTTCAGCATGGTTACCCCTCTTCCCATTTCGATAAGAATCTTGTCTGCTATTGCTTCATTCTTATCCGAAATAATCATGGCTCCTCTGGCAGCGTATGCACCTTCCTGCATGAAATCGATTACACGCGCCCCAACGAAGACGACAACGAGCGTATACATCGCTTCACGGTAGTTTAAGTATGTGAGAAGTGAAAGAGTAATGACAAAGAAGTCAAAGATAAACATTGTCCGGCCCATCGTCCAGCCAAAGTATTTGTTGGCAAGACGGGCAATTATATCAACGCCGCCCGTTGTTCCACCGAAGCGGAAGATGATTCCAAGTCCGATTCCGATAAATACCCCCGCAAACAGAGAAGCGAGAAAAAGATCTTCGTATAGCGGCATTTTAATCTGGTATTTTTGGAATATAGCCAGAAATAGTGAAACACTCAATGTCCCTATAATTGTGTAAAGGAACACGTTTCTGCCGAGAAGCCGCCAGCCGAGAAAGAATAACGGGATGTTTAAAAGGAGGTTCGTGACCGATGGAGCCCAGCCGAATACCGAATAAAGCAGCAGGGTAATTCCGGTGAAGCCGCCTTCTGCCAAATTGTTCTGGATATTGAAGTGAACAAGGCCGAAGGAGAATATGGCCGAACCGAGCATGATGAAAAATATATTTTTAAATCTCAAACCGAAAAACACTGTGTATCCCCCGTTCATTAAATAATATGAATATATCGATAACGAAAGCGGATTAATTATATAAAATATTGCGGCTAAGGGCAATCTTTTACAGTATGGCCGGTTATTATCGCATATAAAAATATTTGTCAAAGAGTATTCTGTAGGCTAACATCAAATTAAAAGATACATAATTATTTAAGAGACAAAAGAGAAGGTGAAACGAATGAGTAAACGAAAGACAGTAGAAGAATTGCAGAGAGAAGTGGATGTTTACATAAGCCAGTTCAAGGAAGGCTACTTCAGTCCGCTCGCGATGATGGCACGGATGACAGAAGAACTTGGTGAACTGGCAAGGGAAGTCAACCACCATTATGGGGAAAAACCAAAGAAATCATCCGAGGGTGAGAAAGAGATAGAAGAAGAGCTTGGTGACTTACTATTTGTTCTTATATGCTTTGCAAACTCTCTTAACATTGACCTTGAAGAGGCCCATGATCTTGTATTGAAAAAATTCAACACAAGGGACAAAGATAGATGGACAAGGATCGATTCTAAAGGAAAAGGGGAAAAAGAATGAAAACAGTTAAAATCGTTATTGCCGGCCCGCGCGGCCGAATGGGTCAGGAAGCGGTGAAAATGGTGCTCGAAACGGAAACCTTCGAGCTTGTTGGTGTCATTGACCATAGAGATCATTGGAGAACCGTTGGAGAAATGGACGGCCTACCGGCTTCGGATGCACCTGTATACACTGATTTGGCTTTTTGCCTAGAGAAAGAAGCTCCGGATGTCCTCATAGACTTAACTACACCTGAATCGGGAATGTTCCATACGAAGACTGCCATTCATTATGGAGTGCGTCCCGTAGTCGGTACAACTGGCTTTTCAAAAGAGGATTTGACAGAGCTGGAAGAATTGTGCAGTGATCGTGAAATCGGCTGTATTATTGCTCCGAATTTTGCGGTCGGTGCCATACTGATGATGAAGTTTTCTCAAATGGCTGCACGATATTTCACCGATGTTGAAATTATCGAGCTTCACCACGACCGGAAACTTGATGCTCCATCCGGAACAGCAGTAAAAACTGCAGAGATGATTTCAGCTGTGAGGGAACCGAAAAAGCAGGGGCATCAGGATGAAAAAGAAACAATTCCAGGTGCGAGGGGAGCGGATTTTGACGGGATGCACATCCATTCAGTACGCCTCCCTGGCCTTGTGGCACATCAGCAAGTCATGTTCGGTTCTGATGGCCAATCGCTCACAGTCAGGCACGATTCATACAACCGGGCTTCTTTTATGTCGGGAGTAAAATTAGCTGTAGATACAGTAATGAAAATGGATTCTTTTGTCTACGGACTTGAAAATATTATAGAGTAGGAGCGATGAACCTTGAATATTGCCCTGATTGCGCATGATAAAAAAAAGGATGATCTGGTAAGATTCTCTGTTGCCTATCAACCCCTCTTTCAAAAACATAATTTATTCGCTACAGGTACAACGGGACTACGGATTAGTGAAGCTACAGGCCTGACTATCCACCGGTTTCGATCGGGACCGCTGGGAGGAGACCAGGAGGTCGGTGCTATGATAGCGAAAAATCAGATGGACGCCATCTTTTTCTTCCGCGACCCTTTGACCTCACAGCCTCATGAACCGGATGTCTCGGCGCTTGTCCGGCTGTGTGATGTTTACTCGATCCCGCTTGCGACCAATATGGGAACGGCGGAAATATTGATAAGAGGAATTGAACGCGGCGACCTCGACTGGAGAAAAATAACCGGAGAAAGCAGTGGGACGGAATGATGGGTACTGATAAACTTGATATCCTGGCTTTTGGAGCACATGCTGATGATGTTGAAATTGGCATGGGCGGAACAATTGCCATGTATGCGGCAAAAGGCAGGAAGATTGGAATCTGTGATCTTACACATGCAGAACTTTCTTCGAATGGCACTGTAGAAATACGTCAAAAGGAAGCTGCAGAAGCTGCAGGCATTCTCGGCGTTTCTATTCGGGAATCGCTGGGTTTTCCTGACAGGGGTTTATTGCTTAAGGATGAATATATCAGGAAAGCAGCTGAGGTCATCCGCCGGTACAGACCTGAGTTTGTGTTTGCACCGTATGCTTGCGACCGCCATCCGGACCATGGGAATTGTTCAAGAATTGTGGAAGAAGCCTTATTTTCGGCGGGGATCAGGAAATACGACACCGGAGGCAGCCATAAGCAGCATAAAGCCAGGCAAATGTTTTATTACATGATTAACGGTTTTCATAACCCACACTTCATGTTGGACACCAGTGTATACATAGAAAAGAAAAAAGAAGCACTGAATGCGTATAAGAGCCAGTTTATGAGTGGAGAAGGAAGCGTTGATACACCTTTGGTTAACGGCTATATTGAAACGGTCATGGCGAGGGAAAGAATGTTTGGGCAAACTGCAGGCGTAATGTATGCCGAAGGGTTCATGAGCAAAGAACCGCTACTTGTCCATAACCTATTAGGAGACGAATAATGAAAAAGTTAAAAATTGGCATTACCTGTTATCCTACGGTGGGAGGTTCAGGGATAGTGGCGACAGAACTCGGCAAGCTGCTGGCGGAAAAAGGTCATGAAATCCATTTCATCACTTCGAGCCTGCCTTTCCGGCTGAATAAAATGTACCATAATATTTACTACCACCAGGTTGAAGTCAACCAATATTCAGTTTTTCAATTTCCTCCCTATGACATCGCTCTGGCAAGCAAGATTGCTGAGGTGGCCGTAAGGGAAGAACTTGATATCCTTCACGTTCATTATGCCATCCCTCATGCTGTGTGTGCGATATTGGGCAGGGAAATGAGCGGAAGGGACCTGAAGATTGTCACAACACTTCATGGAACCGATATTACAGTTCTTGGCTATGACCCTTCTCTGTCGGATGCCGTCCGTTTTGGAATCGAAAAATCCGATGCTGTCACGGCGGTTTCGCAATCATTGGTAAGACAGACCCACGAGCTGCTGAGACCGGATAAAGAAATCGAGTGCGTCTATAATTTTATCGACCCGCGCGTTTACTCCGGGCTTCAATCAAATCACCTTCGCAGTGAGTACGGAATTAGCGATGAGGAGAAAGTAATCATCCATGTATCTAATTTCCGGGCTGTAAAGCGTGTTCCCGATGTTGTCCGTTCTTTTGCGAAAATTGCCCGAAAAATTCCTGCCCGGCTTCTACTAGTTGGTGACGGACCGGAAATGAAAACGGTCTGCGACATCGTTGGTGAATTAGGAATAAGGGAAAAGGTTCTGTTTCTTGGCAAGCAGGAAAACGTAGAAGAATTGTTTTCAATCAGCGATTTAATGCTGCTGCTTTCTGAGAAGGAAAGCTTCGGACTGGTAGCGCTTGAAGCAATGGCTGCAGGGGTTCCCTGTATTGGGACGAATGTTGGCGGCATTCCGGAAGTAGTTGACCATGGTGTGACAGGGTTTGTCTGCGAACCTGGCGATATTGAGGTTATAGCTGAAAAAGCTTTAATGCTTCTTGAAAATCCTTCAAAGTACAGGGATTTTTCCAATCACGCAGTAGAGTCTGCGTACAAAAAATTCAGTGCAGAAAAAATATTGACTGAATATGAAGAAATTTATTGGAGACTGCTTGATAAAGGTGAAAGAGAATGAATAACCCTTTTTTAAAAGCTGTTCCCTTGCTTGAAAAAATAGAATCATCCGGTTTTGAGGCCTATTTTGTTGGCGGTTCCGTCCGAGATACACTCCTTGGCCGTGAAATTACTGATGTGGATATTGCAACGTCTGCCCATCCATATGAATTAAAGGCTATTTTCCCGAAGACTGCAGACATTGGCATCGAACATGGTACAATAATGGTTTTTTTTGAAGGTGAACCTTATGAGATTACCACCTTCAGGTCGGAGACGGGATACTCGGATCACAGGAGGCCGGATAAGGTTAACTTTATCCGTTCACTCCGCGAGGATTTAAAGCGCCGTGATTTTACAATGAATGCAATGGCGATGGACCGGGCCGGCACAATCATTGATCCATTTAATGGCCAACAGGCACTTTCCCAAAAGCTGATTGTCACAGTAGGTAATCCAAAGGAAAGATTTGGGGAGGATGCTCTCAGGATGCTGAGGGGAATCCGGTTTGTCGGCCAGCTTGGATTCACGCTGGAAGCTGGCACACTTGCCTCTCTGGCTGAATTGGGGCCATTGCTTGGTAAAATAGCAACAGAGCGTAAAACAGCGGAATTTGAAAAGATTTTGAAGGGGCCTTTCCGAAGTGAGGCTTTAACACTTTTGGCAAAGACAGGGATTAGCCGGTATCTTCCAGGTCTGGCTGGATATGAAAACAGCTTATTAAAGCTGTCACGCCATACAAAAGCTTCCCTTTCAATGGAAGAAATCTGGGTTCTCCTTCTTCGCATAATCGGGAAGCGTGACAAAGACGCTGAAGCATTCTTGAGGGAGTGGAAGCTCCCATCGAGGACGATTAAAACGCTTCTGAAAGTTTTAAGGTGGCTTGAGTTCAGACTTGAGCATAAGTGGGATCAAGCAAGCATTTACCAAGCAGGGAAAGAATATGCATTAGCCGCGGAAAACGTCTATGAGTCCCTGACCGAAAACAACGGTGAGCAGGGGAGCATTGCCGATATTTTTGAAAAACTACCTATACATAACCTTACAGAGCTTGCAGTTTCTGGAGGAGACTTGCTTGCATGGAGCGGGAAGGGACCAGGCCCCTGGGTAAAGGACGTTCTCGAAAAGGCAGAGATGCAGGTTATTGACGGAAAGCTGGATAATGAAAAAGGGAAGATAAGGGAGTGGCTTGAACATTGCAATCTGATTTAAGAAAAAAACTGATAGATGCATTCACCCTTTCTGGCGGGGATTTTCTTTCGGGCCAGCGCTTGGCAGAAATTGCAGGATGTTCGAGAACAGCCGTGTGGAAACACATGGAGGACTTGAGAAAAGATGGTTTTATCATAGAAGCAGTAAGGAAAAAAGGCTACAGAATTTTGGAAGTGCCGGAAAAAGTATCAGGGGATGAGATCAGCCTGGGGCTTAAAACCGATTTTCTTGGCCGTCAAATCCATTATGAGGAAAGTGTAGAATCGACGCAGAAAATTGCCCACAGACTTGCAGCGGATGGAGCACCAGAAGGAACTATCATTGTCGCCGATGAGCAGACAATGGGTAGAGGAAGGCTGGGCAGAAGATGGCATTCTCCTAAGTTTTCCGGGATTTGGCTTAGCGTTATTTTACGGCCGGATCTTCCTCCGCCTAAAGCCCCCCAGCTGACTTTGATTGCGGCAGTGGCAGTGGTACAGGCAATCGAAGATGTAACGGGTTTGGTCCCGCAAATTAAATGGCCGAATGATATATTGATTGGGCAAAAGAAAGTGACGGGGATTTTGACGGAATTACAGGCTGAATCCGACCGCATCAATGCAATCATTATTGGGATTGGAATGAATGTAAATCAGAAGGCGGCTGATTTTCCAGAAGAAATCATTGAAACGGCTACTTCTTTGGCCATTGAGGCAGGTCATGATGTTTCACGTGCTGCTTTGATCCAATCAATGCTCTATCGATTGGAAAAATTATATAAAACTTATTTGGACAAGGGGTTCTACCCGATCAAGCTTCTTTGGGAAAGCTATGCCATCAGCATCGGTAAGAAAATTACAGCACGCACCCTGTCGGGAGACTTTAGCGGAACTGCACTAGGTATTACAGAAGACGGAGTTCTGATGATAGAGGAGTCTGACGGCAGCTTACGATATGTTTATTCTGCAGATATTCAGCTTGATGAATAATAAAAAGTAGCCAAGACTCATAAGGGTTTGCTATAATCTGTTTGGGCGGTATCGGAAGAACTGCACCAGTGATTCATCCACAAATTAAAAAAGGTTCTGCCTAGATCCGAAAAACGGACCGGGACAGAGGGATAAGGCTAGTATAGCGAGATAAAGGGATCCTTCTGTGAATGAAGTGATCCTTTTTGTTTTATAACCGCCGTTTTTATCTCTCCCCCTGAAAAAAGGAGGAATAGCCATGAAACAAACAACTGATTTTATTACGATGAAAACTGCAGGTGACAGGATTGTCATGGTGACAGCTTATGACTTTCCGTCGGCCAAGCATGTCGAACAGGGAAAAGCGGATATGATTCTGGTGGGCGATTCGCTGGGCATGGTAGTCCTAGGCTACGATTCGACGATTCCTGTAACAATTGAAGATATGGTGCATCATGCAAAAGCGGTCAAAAGAGGGGCACCGGATACTTTTATTGTTGTTGATATGCCGTTTATGAGTTATCACTTGTCAGTCAGGGACACGCTCATCAACGCAAGCAGGCTGATACAAGAGACGGGTGCGCATGCCGTCAAGCTAGAAGGAGCAGATGAAGTTACAGAACATATCAGGGCCCTAGTCCTGGCAGGCATCCCTGTCGTCGCCCACCTTGGCCTTACTCCCCAGTCTGTTGGAGTACTTGGAGGCTACAAAGTTCAGGGTAAGGATGCCGGAGCAGCACTGAAGCTGATGGAAGATGCGAAAAAATGCCAGGAGGCTGGCGCATTTTCCCTCGTGCTGGAGTGTGTTCCGCACCAGTTGGCAGAGAAAGTGTCAGAGTCTCTCGATATCCCGACCATCGGAATCGGAGCAGGCGCCCAAACAGATGGACAAGTCCTCGTTTACCATGATTTGATTAACTACGGTGTGGAAAGAGTCCCTAAATTTGTTAAGCAATATGCAGATGTGAATGCGTTAGCTTCTAAAGGGATTGCTTCCTTTACGGAAGAAGTGAAAACTGGCCTTTTTCCGGAAGAAAAGCATAGCTTTACGATGAAGGAAGAGGTTGTTAATTCCCTGTACGGAGGAAAAAAATAAATGAAGATTATTAAGTCTGTTAAAGAGATGCAGCAGCTGGCTGCAGCCGAAAAGGCAACTGGGAAGAGCATCGGGTTTGTCCCTACAATGGGATACTTGCATGAGGGGCATTTATCGTTGCTGAAAAAAGCGAAAGCTGAGAATGAGTCGGTCATACTAAGTATTTTTGTCAACCCCCTTCAGTTCGGACGGGGGGAAGACCTTGATGCCTATCCAAGGGATTTTGAACATGACAAAGAACTTGCTGAATCGGAAGGTGCCAATTTTCTCTTTTATCCGCCTGTCGAAGAAATGTATCCTGCTAAGCCATCGGTAACAGCGTCAGTCAATGACAGGACGGATGTGCTTTGCGGCAAATCCCGTCCAGGGCATTTTGACGGGGTAGCGACAGTCCTGGCCAAGCTGTTTAATATTACACAGCCGGACAGGGTTTACTTTGGACTGAAGGATGCCCAGCAAGTGGCTGTTGTCGAAGGACTAGTGGCCGACTTTTGTTTCCCTTTTCAAATAAGGCCTGTTGATACTGTCAGGGAAGGGGATGGACTTGCCAAGAGCTCCAGAAATGTCTATCTTTCAGACAAGGAAAGAACAGAAGCGCCAGAGTTATACAAAAGTCTTCTTCTTGCAAAAAGCCTGATTGAAAGTGGCGAACGGAATTCGAAGAGGATCATAGAAGCAGTGGAACAACATTTGCAGGAAACGTGCAGCGGGGTTGTTGATTATATTGAGTTATACTCTTACCCCGACTTAAAACCGGTCGAGAATTTGTCAGGAAGAATCATTATTGCAATGGCAGTCAAGTTCAGTAAAGCACGCCTGATTGATAATATCATAATGGAAATTAATGAATAGGGGGAAGTCTATATGTTCCGCACCATGATGAATGCCAAGATTCACCGCGCCAGGGTGACTGAAGCTAACCTTAATTATGTTGGAAGCATTACCATTGACACTGATATTCTTGATGCAGTAGGTCTTGTCGCCAATGAGAAAGTCCAGATTGTCAACAATAATAATGGAGCTCGTTTCGAGACGTATATCATCCCAGGCCAGCGCGGAAGCGGGGTAGTCTGCCTTAATGGCGCTGCAGCACGTCTTGTCCAGGAGGGGGACGTGGTCATTATCATTTCTTACGCTCTTGTGTCAGAGGACAAGGTTGCTTCCCATCAGCCGAGAGTGGCGATCATGGATGAAAATAACCGGATTGTTGAATTGCTTCATGCAGAGCCTGAAAGTACAGTGATGTAAAAAAAAGCTTCCGCTTACTGCGGAAGCTTTTTAGCAAACTTGCTAATAATAGTCTTTAAAGACACAATTGCTTTTTCTTTTTCCGTTTTTATGATACCGTTTGAATGACTGAATATCGAGGTGTTACAAATGGACAATAAATTTGTGGTCGTCGATCTCGAGACAACTGGAAATTCTCCGAAAAAGGGAGACCGCATCATTCAAATTGGCGCGGTAGTCATCGAAAACGGCAAAATAATCGAAAGATATTCTTCGCTTGTAAATCCTGGGAAGCAAATCCCTGTTTTTATTGAAGAATTAACGGGCATCGATGATGAGATGGTAAAAGATGCCCCGGACTTTACTGAAATAGCAGGGCAGATTCTGCATCTTCTAGATGGTGCTTTTTTTGTTGCCCATAATGTATTTTTTGACCTTTCGTTCCTTCAGGAAGAACTTCTGAAGGTCGGATATGAAGGTTTTTTTGGACCTGTCATCGATACGGTTGAAATGGCCAGAATCCTTTTCCCCTCAGCTGATAGCTATAAGCTTTCGGATTTGGCTGTGAGAGAAGGCCTTGCCCACGACAGGCCCCATCAAGCTGATAGTGATGCAGAAGTCACAGCGGAATTATTGCTCATACTCCTGGAGAGAATACGGGCATTTCCCATTGTCACCATTAAGAGTTTGTCCAAGCTTTCCTCTGGATTGAAAAGTGATCTTTACATGCTTTTTGAGGATGCAATCACGCTGAAGGAACGGTCGATAGAAGAGATCCCAGAACATATCGACATCTTCAGGGGAATTGCCATGAGAAAGGCAGGCGCGCCTGAAGAAAAAGAGACAGAGCTACCGTGTTACCCTATTACGCCTGAATTAAAGGTTGAAATGCTTCAGAAAGCAATTCCGAAGTATGAACCAAGGCAAGGTCAGCTCCAAATGATGGATGATGTATACGGAGCTTTCGAAAAAGGCGTCCATACAATGATTGAAGCTGGGACGGGAATCGGGAAGACACTTGCTTATCTAGTACCTGCTGCAATTTTCTCCAGGCAGCATAATAAGACGGTGGTTGTGAGCACCTACACTACTCAGCTTCAACAGCAGCTGTTGCAAAAAGATGTGCCTATTCTAGAGGATATTCTCGGCCAGCGGGTGAAGACGGCCC
Source organism: Mesobacillus zeae (assembly GCF_003570705.1). GTDB lineage: Bacteria > Bacillota > Bacilli > Bacillales > Cytobacillaceae > Mesobacillus_C > Mesobacillus_C zeae. Next base: position 10,035 of record NZ_QWVT01000036.1, on the reverse strand, counting down.
TTCTGAAAGGGAGGAGCCATTATATCAATCTGGCCAGATTTGAAGTTTCCATGATCGAAGAGGAAGACAATTACGATACAGCTCTTACCAAAATGCAAATCCTTGTCTGGCTGACAGAAACCGAGACAGGCGATTATGATGAACTAAATCTGTCTAGCGGCGGGATGATATACTGGAACAAAATTAAAAATGATCATTCAGTATTCATGAAGACCAACCACTGGCAGCAAAAAGATTTCTTTCTTCGTGCAAGGCGTGCGTCAGAATCAGCAGACATTATCATTACAAACCACGCAATGCTGCTGTCGGACCTTACAGCGGATCAGCCCTTCATTCCGCAGTATGATCATGTCATCCTTGATGAAGCACATCAGTTTGAGAAGGCGGCAGGAAGATACTTCGGTGAGACGCTTGAGTACCTCTCGATCAGGCTTTTAATTAACCAGCTTGGTTTATATGAGCAAAAGCAGGTTTTTGGAAAACTTGAGGACCTTGTTGGCGAAAAAGCTTCCCAGCAGACACCTTACTTACATACATTTGAATTGAACCACTTGATTGCCCTTGTCCATTCTGAAACGGATGCGCTTTTTAAAGCAGCAAGCGGGCTGGTGAAAAAAAGCAGGACTGGCAAAGGCCCGCTAAACCGTGTCAAATGTCGGCTCCCGAAAAGCGGAAACAACAATGGAAGAGACGCTTTATATGTTGTGGCTGAACGCTTCTCTTTCATGATCAGGGATATAGTCGAAGGCTTGGAGCAACGTCTTAAAGCAGCTGAGCCTCTCATGCCTAGCCTTGAAAAGAATGAACTCGCACTCCTCGAGGAAGCGGCTTTGCTGGCAGCTGAATTGGAAGGATGCAGGGCTAAGGTCCGGAACCTGGTACTCTATCCGGATCCGGATTACGTCACTTGGATTGAGACAGACCTGCGTTCCAATCAAAATACAACGACCATTTACGGACGGCCAGCTGACGTATCACCGTTCCTCAGGGACCGGTTTTTCTGCACCAAGCAATGCGTGATTCTGACTTCGGCAACTTTATCGGTGAAAAATTCATTTGAGTTCCTGAAAAAAGAATTGGGAATGGATTCCGTGCATTCTGTCGTGAAACAAATTGCATCACCGTTTGATTACGGAAAACAGGTACAGCTATTTGTTCCAAAAGATATCCCGGAAATCAAATCAGTCAGTGATGAGGAATATATAGCCAGTATTACTGAACATATTATTTCCATTGCGGAAGCCACAAAAGGCAGGATGCTCATTTTATTTACTTCGCATGATATGCTGAAAAAAACCTATGAATTGATTAAGGAAAGTGGAATGCTTGACGATTATGCCATGATTGCACAAGGAATAACAGCCGGAAGCAGAAGCAGGCTTACAAGGAACTTTCAAAAGTTCGACAAGGCTATTCTATTTGGGACGAGCAGCTTCTGGGAAGGTGTAGATATTCCAGGAGAGGACCTCTCTTGCCTCATCATTGTCCGGCTGCCGTTTTCCCCTCCAGATGAACCAGTAACAGAGGCAAAGTGTGACCAGATAAGGAAAAGGGGGGGAAGCCCTTTTTCAGAACTATCACTTCCAGAGGCAGTTCTCCGCTTCAAGCAGGGGTTCGGGAGGCTTGTCAGGACAACATCGGATAGAGGGATTGTCGTAGTGTTTGACAGGAGACTGGTCACAGCTTCCTATGGCCGCGCCTTCCTGGAATCCATACCGGATGTACCTGTAAGGAAAGTCAGTGTCCAGGAATTGACGGATAGCATTGAAAAGTGGCTGTGACATTTACCCTACTTCCGCAAAAAAAGCTGCGCAGGGCGCAGCAAGATTGAATGTGTGGACCAGAATAATTAGTTTTTACAGTTTTTTTGCCTACTCTGTTAAAGGAAACACCTGTTATAATGGGTGTTAAGTTGACTTATGCCGTGTAATGATATTGTTGTCATCATCGGAGGCACATATAAGTAACAAATATTGTTTTGTCTTAGGAGGAATACCGGAATGGAAAGTAAAATTGAAGTATTATCAACAATCAAAATCCAGCAAAGTCCGGATTTGTACAAGATTGTCGATTCGCTTAACCGAACACTGAAGGACAGAGATCTCATGTTCGGGCTTGCGCTTGACCAGGAAGACCAGGAAAAGGCCATATTTACGATTTATCGTACATAAGATGTGGATACTATGAAAAAGTGGATTAGTATCAGCATCATTTCAATCGTTGTAATTGCAGGAATTTTGGCGAAGGTATATTTGAATGCGGTAGCTCCGGTTGACCGGGCGGAGGAAAAGGCTGTCTCCATTTTAAAAAAAGACACGAAGCTTACCGGTTACAGCGACTTTGAGCTATACAGTGGCGAAGAAACCTACTATGTACTTAAAGCAAAAGATAAAAAGAAACCGGTTTATGTATGGATATCTGAAAAAAGCGGAAAAGTTGTAACAAGAGCCGTAAACACCGGAACGAGTAAACAGGAAGCTGTTGACACCGTATACAGTGAAAGGAATCCGAAAGAAATAATTTCTGTAAGGCTTGGGATGGCGAGGATTCAAAAAACCGACAGGCCGGCATGGGAAGTATATTACCGGACAGGGAGCAATAGCATAAATTATTTCTATGTTGATTTTGATACAGGCAAGAAAATAAGGTCTATTGATAATTTTTAACAAACGGGGGATTTTGGATGGAGATTAAGCTTGCGAAAAGAGTGGGGACGCTGACGCCGTCCGCGACGCTGGCCATTACGGCAAAAGCTAAAGAAATGAAAGCAGAGGGGTTTGATGTCATTGGGCTGGGGGCCGGGGAACCGGATTTCAATACGCCTGAGAATATCCTGAAAGCTGCAGCCCAATCAATGCAGGAAGGCTATACCAAGTATACACCGGCCGGGGGGCTTCCTGCCTTGAAAAAAGTGATTGCAGAGAAGTTAAAGCGTGACCAGAACCTCGAGTACAAGGCGAACGAAATTATCGTTACGAATGGCGCAAAACATAGTTTATATACACTTTTTCAGGTGTTTCTGGATGAAGGTGATGAAGTCATTATTCCAATTCCGTATTGGGTAAGCTATCCTGAGCAGGTCAAATTGGCTGGTGGGAAACCTGTATATATCGAGACAAGGGAAGAGCATGCTTTTAAAATAACTGCTGAGCAGCTTGAGCAGGCAATCAGCGAAAAAACTAAAGCGTTGATTCTTAATTCACCGAGTAACCCGACAGGCATGGTATATACCCATGAAGAGCTTGAAGCGCTCGGTCAAGTCTGCCTCAAACATGACATTTTAATCATCTCAGATGAAATTTACGAAAAACTCCTTTACGGGGGAAATCAGCATGTATCGATCGCCGGAATGTCACAGGAACTGAAACAGCAGACAATCATCATCAACGGTGTTTCCAAATCCCATTCCATGACAGGATGGAGAATTGGATATGCAGCTGGGGACAGTAGGATTATCCGAGCAATGACGGACCTTGCCAGCCACAGTACGTCGAATCCGACAACCACATCACAGTATGCCGCGATTGCAGCCTATTCCGGCAGCCAGGATTCAGTGGAAACTATGAGGAAAGCCTTTGAAGAAAGGCTAGATATTATTTACCGAAAGCTTACTGCTATACCGGGCATCTCTTGCTTGAAGCCTCAGGGGGCATTTTATCTTTTCCCGAATGTTAAAGAGGCCGCCCTATCAACAGGCTCCAGCGATGTCGACCAGTTTGTGCAGAGGCTGCTTGAAGAAGCTCTAGTTGCTGTTGTACCTGGTTCAGGTTTTGGTTCACCTGACAATATCAGGCTTTCATACGCAACATCGCTCGACCTCCTGGAAGCGGCAATCGACAGGATTGCAGGCTTCATTGATAAAAACAAACAATAAGGGAAAACGGGATGGGGGCAAGTGTTTCGGCTTTCCATCCCGTTTTATTTTTTAAAAGAGGCAAAGCATCCCTGATATTGGGTTGCCGACAATTTTCCCGAAGGTTATAATAAAGAACGTACATAGCCCAAGATTTGCTTATTTTTGGAGGGAACTAAAAGTGGATAAGATAACAATTTCTGAAATTTATAAATATGCCGGCAAGGAAGTTAAACTTGGCGCATGGCTTGCGAACAAGCGTTCAAGCGGCAAAATTGCTTTCCTGCAACTTCGGGACGGAACTGGTTTCATTCAGGGTGTAGTTGTCAAAAGTGAAGTAAAGGAAGAGATTTTTCAGCTTGCGAAGTCGATTACACAGGAATCATCACTATATGTAACGGGACAAGTGACAGAAGACGAGCGCTCACCGCTTGGCTATGAACTTCAGGTTACCGGCATAGAGGTCATCCATCAGGCTGTGGACTATCCAATCACGCCTAAAGAGCATGGAACTGAATTTTTGATGGACCATCGCCATTTATGGCTTCGTTCACGCCGCCAGCATTCAGTCATGAAAATCAGGAATGAGATCATACGTGCAACCTATGAATTTTTTAACCAAAATGGTTTCACAAAGGTAGATCCTCCGATTTTGACAGGCAGCGCGCCTGAAGGAACAACTGAATTGTTCCACACTAAGTATTTCGACGAAGATGCTTTCCTTTCACAGAGCGGACAGCTGTATATGGAAGCAGCGGCAATGGCTCTTGGAAAAGTGTTTTCTTTTGGACCGACTTTCCGTGCCGAAAAATCGAAAACACGCCGTCATTTAATTGAGTTCTGGATGATCGAGCCAGAAATGGCTTTTTATGATTTTGAGGACAACCTTAAGGTCCAGGAAGAGTATGTTTCCCACATTGTCCAATCAGTATTGGACAATTGTCCAATCGAATTAAAAACGCTTGGCCGCGATACGGATAAGCTTGCAAAAATCAAAGCTCCATTCCCGCGTATTTCTTATGATGATGCGATCAAGCTTCTTCACGAGAAGGGCTTTGATGACATTACTTGGGGTGATGACTTTGGTGCGCCACATGAAACGTCGATTGCCGAGTCATTTGACAAACCTGTGTTCATTACTCATTATCCAAAATCGCTTAAGCCTTTCTACATGCAACCTGCCGAGGACCGCGATGATGTGGTTCTCTGTGCCGACCTCATAGCCCCAGAAGGCTACGGTGAAATTATCGGAGGATCGCAAAGGGTACACGACTATGACATGTTGAAAGAGCAGATTGAAAAGCACAATTTACCGGCAGAAGCGTATAAATGGTATCTTGAACTGCGCCAGTATGGATCCGTGCCTCACTCCGGATTCGGTCTTGGCCTTGAAAGGACAGTGGCTTGGATCAGCGGAGTCGAACACGTCAGGGAAACCATTCCTTTCCCTCGCCTGCTGAACCGCTTATATCCTTAATGTGCTGCTAAAACCTTAAGGAAAGAAGGGCAGTGGCCCTGCAGGTTATGCCTGTAGGGCCACTGCTATGTCCAGGAAGATATTGCATTTTTATGTTTCTGGATTCAGTTACCGGCCTGGCTTGTTCGTGTTATACTATGAAAAGAGGTGTCCGGTATGCAGAAATCAGATTTGCTGGATTGGCTGAAGGAAGGAAACATCAGCATTCCAGCTGTATTGTTATCAGAATATAAGCGTATGAACCTGTCTGAACAGGAATTGGTTCTTCTCCTGCATGTTCAATATTTCATGGATAAAGGAAATTATTTTCCAACTCCCGCTGAGCTGGCCGGCAGGATGACAGCAAATTCCCTTGAATGTTCCCAAATTTTGAGATCGCTTATCCAGAAAGGCTTCATTGAAATTATTGAGGGGAATTCACCTGAAGGAATCCGATTTGAAAAATATTCGCTTCAGCCAATGCAGGAAAAATTGGTTGAGCGGTTCTTGAGTTCAAAGAAACAAGATCAGGCACAGGTACGGAGAACGGAAGAAACTGACGTCTACACATGCTTCGAAAAGGAATTTGGAAGACCTTTATCTCCCTTTGAATGTGAAACGCTCGCCATGTGGATGGACGATGACCTCCACGATCCCATTATTATCAAATCGGCTTTAAGGGAAGCGGTTATTTCTGGTAAATTAAATTTTCGGTACATAGACCGAATTTTGTTTGAGTGGAAGAAAAATGGAGTTAAAACCATTGAACAAGCAAAAAGCCACAGCCGGAAATTCCGACAGTACCAAAACCAGCAGAGGCCTGTTGTTTCCGATGAAGCAAAAGTCCAGTCAAGGCCTGTCCCATTTTATAACTGGTTGGAACAATGAAGGGCGAGAGGAAGAGTTCTCTCGTTCTTTCTTTCGTTATGGAATGAATTTAAAGAGAAAGTGAATAACTTAATTTTTTATTTTTGGAACAACTTTCTTTTAGCAGGATTGCTCCTCTTTATATACAATATTTTCGGAGGTGAATAAATGATAAACAAAAATCAAATTCGTTTTTGCCTTGATGAAATGGGGAAAATGTTCCCGGAAGCCCATTGTGAATTAAATCATTCGAGTCCATTCGAACTCGTCATTGCTGTTGCACTGTCAGCTCAATGCACGGATGTCCTTGTCAACAAAGTAACAAAAGGGCTGTTTGAAAAGTACAAGACTCCAGAGGATTACCTCAGTGTCGAGCTTGAAGAATTGCAGCAGGACATTCGGTCAATAGGTTTATACAGAAATAAGGCGAAGAACATTCAAAAGCTGTGCAGGCTGCTTCTGGATGAGTATGACGACGTTGTACCGGCCGACAGGGATGAGTTAACTAAACTTCCCGGAGTTGGCAGGAAAACGGCCAATGTGGTCGTGTCGGTGGCCTATGGCGTTCCAGCCATAGCTGTCGATACCCATGTGGAGCGGGTAAGCAAGCGGCTCGGAATTTGCCGTTGGAAGGATTCAGTGCTCGAAGTCGAGAAAACCCTGATGAAGAAAGTCCCTGTGGATGAATGGTCAATTACTCACCATCGAATGATTTTCTTTGGGCGTTACCACTGCAAAGCACAGAACCCGCAATGCGAAAGCTGTCCGCTGCTTGTGGTATGCAGGGAAGGCAAAAAAAGAATGAAGGGAAGGGAAGCATGATGGGAGGCTGCATCATTGCTGTACCGGAAGAACTGCTCACTCCCTTTTTCTTCCCGGATGAATCCATGGAATGGAAGGAAGAATACTCATCGGGATACTTCCCGGAAATCACGTTTATCCATGAAGCCGCGCACTATGCGGGTTTAAACAGTATGAAACCATGGGAACACAGGGAAGATGCCATTCCCTCGTTGCTTGCTGCGTGGGGTGATACGATTTCCAGCCTTCGTAACCACTTTAAGGAAAGAAAGCCTCATGAAACAAAGATGGGAATGAAGCAGGCAACAGGCTTGTTTTTACAGTACCTTTTCTGGACGAACGGCAATCCTGTCTGTTTTCCGCTGGCTAAAATAGAAAAACTTCCTGGAAAACCGGTCAACGTCCATGAGAGATTAAGCTTCATTCTTTCAAGGCCGACCCTATACCATTCTTTTATTCAACTCGAAGAATTGATGAAGGAGCAGGAAAAGCAGTATGCAAAACTGAAACTGTCTCAGTAAGATTTTCTGGTAATAACACCGGCTTTCCCTACTGGAGCCGGGTTTTTTGTGTTTAAGGTCTGGGAGGGGTAATATCCATGGGGAAATAGAGAGGGAAGATAAACGAAATCAACCAACCAACCAACTTAAAACAAGCTAGGGGACACCATCCCTTAGCTTGTTTCTATGATTCGTAAAAAACCGTTCAAGTTAAACGAATGAAATTATCTCGAATTTTTCATCCACCTTCAAATGATAGGGATTTCCATATTAATATCCCTTTTGAAAAGGAATTTTTGTTCAATTGCTGATTAACAATAAAAGAGCCGAATAATCAGCTCTTTAACAAGATACATACGATTTATTAAACATTAGTAAATAAGTTAGGTTTATTCCTACATCACTGTAAACATCCAGGTAATTCCAAATTTATCCTTAACAGAACCGTGAAGTTTGGAGAAGAATGTTGGTTGAAGATCCATTTGAACATTTCCACCTTCTTTGAGAATGTTCCAAGCTTTAATAGCAGGCTCCTCAGAGTTTAGCTCGACACTGATGCACACTTTTTGTCCTTCTATACAGTCACGACTTCCATCAGAACCCATAATGTATCCATTTTCTGTTAACTTTAATTGTGCGTGTAAAACAAGATCTTTATCGCTTTCATCTACAGGAAATTCAGGATTTGGAGGCATATCACCATATTTTTGCATTGCAAGTAATTCTCCATCAAAAGCTTCTTGATATAATTTAAAAGCGTCTTCACATTCTCTGTTAAACATTAAATAGGGTTTAATCATCATCCAATCTCCTTCGTCAAATAAAATAGTTAAACTGTAGTGTGAGCTAATATGCCTTTTTACATAATGAAACTAGCAATACAGCTCCCTCTACTATTATATACGAACATTAGTTCTGTATTCAATGAAAATAAACAGAAACTTTTATAGATGTTTATTTGAGTTACCTTTATTGAACTAGCTGGGGGTGTTTCAACAATAAGTGGAGATGCATCTTTCTTATTGAAGTAACGAAGCAGGTTGAAGAATGTTGTGCTATTATGTATTAAAAATAATTATTAGAAGGGGCTACGCTATGAAGTGAGTGGATGTTGTTTATGCTTTTATCTATGATGATAAATAGAAAAAGTTGTAATGGGTAATAACAAAGGTGGTGGATGGTCACTACCAGGTGGGGCAGTGGAAAAAGGGGAAACGTTAGAGCAAGCAGTTATTCGAGAAACGAGAGAAGAAACTGGTTTAGTAATCGAAGTAGGGAATGTAATTGCGGTTAATGAAGCGTTTTTTTTTTAAAAGCACGAACATCACGCTCTACTTATTACATTCAATGCAAAAGTTATTGACGGAGAAATCCCAATTGAAGAGCATGATGAAATTGCAGAGGTAAAATGGATGGATGTAAATACTGCTAATAATATATGCCCTACCATAAAGATGGTGCAGAAAGGTTGTTGAAATCTTCATCACCTTACACTTTTCAGGGGGAATGTTAGATAGGAACATTTAATACCTTTCTATGAAAAAAATAATTTTAAATATAGCAAATCACAATTTGTAATGCACAGAAAATTATAGTTATTACACCAATTCTTATTCAACAAACGGGTGCGTTAGCGAAATAGGGATAATTGAAATGATCAATCTTTTTTATAAAAACCCCATACTTAATTTAAAAGAGTAACTCCATTTTGATCAATCTTTTTTTAAAATGGAGTTTTTGTGTAGGCTATTAAATAAGGTTATGTAACTTCATTTTTATCAAACTTTATTTCAAAGCTACATTTATATGCGATGAAATTAAGATTTAATCGTGATTTTTAATCAAACTTTATTATAAAGCTACACCTGAGAATATTAAAACGTAAGAGAGCGTATAATATCTTGTGTAAATGGGTATTAGGGATACATTTTGTTTATTAAGTTTAAAGTGTTATAATTTCAAAACAATAGATAAAGGAGCGCATTAAATGATTAATAAAATTGGTCAAATTATGTTATATGTAAATAACCAAGATGAAGCAGTAAAATTTTGGACAGAAAAATTAGGGTTTAGCGTAATAGCTGATGAAAATAACGGTCAAGGAATGAGATGGATTGAAATTTCCCCATCAATTAATGCTGAAACAAGTATTATCCTTCACGATAAAGAATTAATTTCTAAAATGTCGCCTGAAATGAACATTGGTACACCTTCTTTAATGTTTTTCTCAGAAAACTTCGAGCAATTACATAACGACTTGATAAAGAAAAATATCACAGTTGGAGAAATTGTAAATATGCCTTCGGGTAGAGTGTTTAACTTTGCAGATAGTGAAGGAAATTACTTTGCTATAATGGAAAAATAGTGAATATCAAGTCTCAAGCTTATCCTTAGAAATATTGATAAGCTTGAGATTTTTTTATTTTGAAAACGCAAACGAGAAGATGAAAAAAAAGGAATTTTATTTATTATATCTGAGGATATTTAAACGTAAAATAGATTGCAATGACATTTTGAAATTTTCTACTTAAACTCCCTCAGATAGATGCATATTACTC
>NZ_QWVT01000035.1 GCF_003570705.1 Mesobacillus zeae | reverse complement strand
TTCCCTCAAAACTGGATAATGTATTCAGAAGGTAAAGAAGTTTGAGTATGCCTTGCTTCGGCTTACGCCTCTGCATTTTAAAATAGGTTAAGTCCTCGATCTATTAGTATCAGTCAGCTCCACACGTCACCGCGCTTCCACCTCTGACCTATCAACCTGATCATCTTTCAGGGATCTTACTAGCTTGCGCTATGGGAAATCTCATCTTGAGGGGGGCTTCATGCTTAGATGCTTTCAGCACTTATCCCTTCCGCACATAGCTACCCAGCTATGCCTTTGGCAAGACAACTGGTACACCAGCGGTGCGTCCATCCCGGTCCTCTCGTACTAAGGACAGCTCCTCTCAAATTTCCTGCGCCCACGACGGATAGGGACCGAACTGTCTCACGACGTTCTGAACCCAGCTCGCGTACCGCTTTAATGGGCGAACAGCCCAACCCTTGGGACCGACTACAGCCCCAGGATGCGATGAGCCGACATCGAGGTGCCAAACCTCCCCGTCGATGTGGACTCTTGGGGGAGATAAGCCTGTTATCCCCGGGGTAGCTTTTATCCGTTGAGCGATGGCCCTTCCATGCGGAACCACCGGATCACTAAGCCCGACTTTCGTCCCTGCTCGACTTGTAGGTCTCGCAGTCAAGCTCCCTTGTGCCTTTACACTCTGCGAATGATTTCCAACCATTCTGAGGGAACCTTTGGGCGCCTCCGTTACATTTTAGGAGGCGACCGCCCCAGTCAAACTGCCCGCCTGACACTGTCTCCCGCCCCGATAAGGGGCGCGGGTTAGAATTTCAATACAGCCAGGGTAGTATCCCACCGACGCCTCCACCGAAGCTAGCGCTCCGGCTTCCAAGGCTCCTACCTATCCTGTACAAGCTGTACCAAAATTCAATATCAGGCTGCAGTAAAGCTCCACGGGGTCTTTCCGTCCTGTCGCGGGTAACCTGCATCTTCACAGGTACTATAATTTCACCGAGTCTCTCGTTGAGACAGTGCCCAGATCGTTACGCCTTTCGTGCGGGTCGGAACTTACCCGACAAGGAATTTCGCTACCTTAGGACCGTTATAGTTACGGCCGCCGTTTACTGGGGCTTCGATTCAGAGCTTCGCGTGAGCTAACCCCTCCTCTTAACCTTCCAGCACCGGGCAGGCGTCAGCCCCTATACTTCGCCTTGCGGCTTCGCAGAGACCTGTGTTTTTGCTAAACAGTCGCCTGGGCCTATTCACTGCGGCTTTTCCGGGCTATTCACCCTAAAAAGCACCCCTTCTCCCGAAGTTACGGGGTCATTTTGCCGAGTTCCTTAACGAGAGTTCTCTCGCACACCTTAGGATTCTCTCCTCGCCTACCTGTGTCGGTTTGCGGTACGGGCACCCATGATCTCGCTAGAGGCTTTTCTTGGCAGTGTGGAATCAGGAACTTCGGTACTGTAATTTCCCTCGCCATCACAGCTCAGCCTTCACGCAAGCGGGATTTGCCTCGCTTGCAGCCTAACTGCTTGGACGCGCTATTCCAGCAGCGCGCTTACCCTATCCTACTGCGTCCCCCCGTTGCTCAAATGATCATAAGGTGGTACAGGAATATCAACCTGTTGTCCATCGCCTACGCCTTTCGGCCTCGGCTTAGGTCCCGACTAACCCTGAGAGGACGAGCCTTCCTCAGGAAACCTTAGGCATTCGGTGGATGGGATTCTCACCCATCTTTCGCTACTCATACCGGCATTCTCACTTCTAAGCGCTCCACAAGTCCTTCCGGTCTTGCTTCAACGCCCTTAGAACGCTCTCCTACCGCGGACACCATACGGTGTCCACCCACAGCTTCGGTGATACGTTTAGCCCCGGTACATTTTCGGCGCAGAGTCACTCGACCAGTGAGCTATTACGCACTCTTTAAATGGTGGCTGCTTCTAAGCCAACATCCTGGTTGTCTAAGCAACTCCACATCCTTTTCCACTTAACGTATACTTTGGGACCTTAGCTGGTGGTCTGGGCTGTTTCCCTTTCGACTACGGATCTTATCACTCGCAGTCTGACTCCCACGGATAAGTCTTTGGCATTCGGAGTTTGTCTGAATTCGGTAACCCGATGAGGGCCCCTAGTCCAAACAGTGCTCTACCTCCAAGACTCTTACTACGTGAGGCTAGCCCTAAAGCTATTTCGGAGAGAACCAGCTATCTCCAGGTTCGATTGGAATTTCTCCGCTACCCACACCTCATCCCCGCACTTTTCAACGTGCGTGGGTTCGGGCCTCCAGTAGGTGTTACCCTACCTTCACCCTGGACATGGGTAGATCACCTGGTTTCGGGTCTACGACCACATACTAAATCGCCCTATTCAGACTCGCTTTCGCTGCGGCTCCGCCTTATCAGCTTAACCTTGCATGGGATCGTAACTCGCCGGTTCATTCTACAAAAGGCACGCCATCACCCATTAACGGGCTCTGACTACTTGTAGGCACACGGTTTCAGGATCTTTTTCACTCCCCTTCCGGGGTGCTTTTCACCTTTCCCTCACGGTACTGGTTCACTATCGGTCACTAGGGAGTATTTAGCCTTGGGAGATGGTCCTCCCTGCTTCCGACGGGATTTCACGTGTCCCGCCGTACTCAGGATCCACTCAGGAGGGAACGAAGTTTCAACTACAGGGTTTTTACCTTCTATGACGGACCTTTCCAGATCTCTTCATCTACCCCGTTCCTTTGTAACTCCATGTTGAGTGTCCTACAACCCCAGAAGGCAAGCCTTCTGGTTTGGGCTAATCCCGTTTCGCTCGCCGCTACTCAGGGAATCGCGTTTGCTTTCTCTTCCTCCGGGTACTTAGATGTTTCAGTTCCCCGGGTCTGCCTTCCATACCCTATGTATTCAGGTATGGATACTGTCCCATTACGGACAGTGGGTTTCCCCATTCGGAAATCTCCGGATCAAAGCTTGCTTACAGCTCCCCGAAGCATATCGGTGTTAGTCCCGTCCTTCATCGGCTCCTAGTGCCAAGGCATCCACCGTGCGCCCTTTCTAACTTAACCATT
>NZ_QWVT01000034.1 GCF_003570705.1 Mesobacillus zeae | reverse complement strand
TTATTTGTGTCCAAGATATTGACTTAGATCCAAACTTAATCTTTTGTCTTTTTACCAGTTTTGTTTGCCATTAATATTTCATTTGCTAAGTTAGCTTACTGGATAAGGTTTTGATGTATGCAATATTTTTAAAATAAGTTAATAGTATACTTGTTACCTATTTCTTTATATTGACTAAGACTTCAGATAAAGTTGGGCACTCATGCCTAAGCAGTGAAAATAATTCTATATCATGATATAATCCACGTAGATAAATTGCATTTCTTTTTATCCCTTCAAACTTAAATCCACATTTTTCAGCAACTTTACGACTCGCTGCGTTGCCTATATTTAATGTAAGTTCTAGTCGCTCTATAGGTTTTAGTTCAAATAAATAAGCAGCAAAAATAGTAAGTGCTTCAGTCATATACCCTTTTCCTTGATCCTCTTTTCTATATAATTGATACCCAATTTCATAACCAGGCATATACCACACACCATTAAAATACGATATTTCCCCAAACAATCTACCATTTTTATCAGTAATTAAAAGTTTGCCAATTTTGTCATCCCAAAACCCTGTTTCTCTAAACCCCTTTTTAAACATAGGTTCAGATGATAACATAAGATGCCAATGTTCTCCTCTTTCTGAAAACTTATTTGTTAGGTTTAATATTTCTTCTAAATCATCTTCTCTTATAGTTTCTGAGTATAATTTTTTTTCCTTCAATCATATTATTTTCCTCCTCATATATTGTAGCTGTAACATTTAATAGAAAATATATTTTTTCTTACGAAGATTAATAAATCCCATAAAAATTTTATCTTTCCAATTCCAATATCATACGCTTTTATGATTTGATACTTTCTTTTTGCTTTATATTTAAAAAGTAAAAATAGGAAAACAGAGTAAAGGCTGATAGAACGAGAAACTTCAAATAACTCTATGAAGTACCAGCCGGCATGTTTTTTCGGTCATACTGTTGAGGTGAGGCCAAATCAAGAAGGAACCAGTAAAGAAAATTTCATGTCCTTTCCCTATCCTATTATTTCCTTCTTTATGATAACCTTCCAATTACACAATTTAAGATCGTCACTCTTTTTTTATAAAGTTTCTGCATTATAAAACTAATTCTCACGACATTTTTTGACATATTTAAATAAGGTAAGTTTTTCAGTTACTGGATATTCACCAATTTTTTTATAACCTAATTTTTCATAGAAATGATGATTTCTTTTATTTAAATACGGAGTATAAAGGCTCCATTCGACTTTTGAAGAAAACTCCTCTTCCATTTTTTCCATAACCCTACTTCCAAGTCCTTTGTTTTGAAATTTATCCGACAAGAATAGTTTAGATAAGCGATATTCGCTCTCGTTTTTTTTGCGAATATCTATACCGCCGATAATTTCATTTTCTATCCTAATAGTATAATGAATGAAATTTTTAATATTTTCAGTTAACTTTACAAGAGATTCATTAACAGGGCTTGTTTGATAGTCCTCATATAGTTTTAGGTCAGCTGCAAAAGCTTCTTTTTGTATATTTAACAAAGTTTCTAATTCATTAATTTGAGTTCTCTTTATACTAAGATTCAAATTCGTCACCTATCCAATCCCCTTATTATTTTCAAACACTTTGACATTAATAAATGAATAAATGTAAATACTGAATAAAACCTTTATTAATATAATTTATTTTTTAAACTTTTTAACTATTCTACAAAAATATGTTATTCAACAAAAAATTTAAAATTTCTCCCTTTTATTTTAAATTTTTATAATAATGTCAAAGTTCCATTAATTGTAATTTTATCTTATATTAGAAAAAAATACAAATTTTAACGGTCCAAAGATTCAGGCAAGTGGTTCAGCAATATACCAGCAACTACCATATAACCTAATAATCTATACTTTTAAAGGAGGTGAAAAAAATGAAAAGCGTTCTTAAATAATCACTCACTTTTACTTTATTTCAACAGTCTGTTTTGCGATTTTAGCGATGTATCTAATTAATTCTTCAACAGGGTATCTTACTAATTTATAAGATTGTCCATATTTAACACCACCTTTGTCCTCCATTAAGATTACCAGTTCATCAATTGTCATTTCTCCGCTTTTTAATTTATTAAAATATTTAAGCACAAGAGATTTCCAAACACGCCCGGGTGTAAGAATATATACCTCCCCCTGAACCTGGTGATTAAGTATCTTTTCAATCATTTTCATTCTCTTCTCTTGCTCAATAGACATTCTACTCTCTTCCCCCCTTTTACAAAAAAAAGACCGCAAAGGAGCCATGTTAATTTAAACTGAGCTACTTTGGGTCTTTCCCACTAAAATATGTACTTATTCATTAATGCTAGAGTTAATTAGCATCGTTCAACAATTTAATTATATTTGAATACCCATTCTTAAAACTATTATAACGCAAATCCTAAAAAGTGTTAATGACGCTCTTTATTGGCACACAATTGACAGAGTCAGTTGTCCGTGAACTGACAAAATCCATGTCCAAACGACCTTAGAATAAAAGAATATTATTAGTTTTAGAGTTTTTAGAGAGCTATTTTCATAAAAATGGAAATTACACTTGAATTTTCCTAATTATTAATGTAAAATTTTATTAATATTTAAAAAATTTAAAATTTGGAGGGGCAAATAATTGAAGAACAAAATGGGAAAAATAGTAATGGCAGCCTTAGTTTTTATTTTTGTTATACCGATGAGTACCTCAGCAGCAACAGTCAAACTATTAACTTGGGATCTAGTTGACTCTGGGAAACACTTGGATTGGGATGGAAGTACAAAATACCAGACTTCATTTGATTCAGGAAAGAATGTATGGAATGGATATAAAAGTGGGGTAATAAGAAAGGATTCTGCATATGTAATACAAGATGTCTCAATTTCTGATTATAGCGAAAAGTCTAATACCGGTGCTGTTACTTCATCTGGAGGTACTATAAAGTTTAATAGTTATGTAATGGATACTTTAAGTTCTACAGAAAAAAAGAATGTAGCTATACATGAGTTAGGACATGCACTGGGTTTAGCACACAATACATCAAGTGATGTCATGTATGCATATATAACTACAAATACATCATTAAGTGATAATGATAAGGCTTCTTATAACGCCGCTTATAATAATTACTAACAGGAAGGGGAGGAATGAAAACAATGGTCAAGAAAAAAAGTCAATTAATTATTTCATTGTTATTTATATTTAGTCTTTCTATGATTGTTTCAGCTTGTTCTAATTCTGAGAAAAATGTGAGTTCAGATAAAGGAGACCTAAAAGTTATTCAAATGGATGGTTCTTTTGCTATAGATGTGAATGATCCAAAAGAAACTGTAGGGGATGCAGATTACGTTTTTTTAGGCCGGGTTGTTCAAGATGTTAACACTGTGTACAAGAACCCTGTAACAATTGAAACTAGTGACGGTGCTAAAGAAGTTTCAACACCTTATACCAATTACAAAGTTACTGTCTTAAAAAATATAAAGGGCGATCTAATAACAGATACTTCAATGCCTATACAAAAAGCTGGAGGCATAAATAAGGATGGTTCTTCTGTTGTTTTGTATGAAGATGATGATTTACCAGAAGTAGGGAAATCGTATGTGTTTTTAGCTTATGCACAAGATGATGGATCTTTATTAGTGTCAGGCCCGAATTCAAGCATATACGTTGAAGGTGTTAATCAAGATGTTACCAGCAAAAAAATTGCAAAAAACACGGCTTCTTTGAACGAGGGATCTTTAGATTTAATTTCCGAGTATGAAAACGCATATGAAAATGAAATAGCTACAGATAGAGATCGTTCTGTAGCCGCATTTGATGCCAATCAATAAAATAAAAAGAAAAAAGAGCCTATAATGAAGTGACCCCATAAAGTTAGACACGGTTATTTCATTAGGCAGCGTCTAGGGCATGAAACCCGGTACTGTACCGGGTTTCATGCCTTTTAATTTTGCCTTAATCCGTTTGTGGTTATAGTATTCTATATATTTTTCCAGTTCACGTTTAATGTGCTCTACACTTTCAAATTCCTTAAGGTAGAGAAATTCCTATTTCATAATGCCGAAGAAACTTTCTATTACAGCATTATCGTAACAGTTTCCCTTACGGGACATACTTTGCATGATACCACGTTGACTGAGGGAATATTGGTATTTCCTCATTTGGTAGTGCCAACCCTGGTCTGAATGAATGAGAAGTGTTTCCTCACCTGTCAACCTCTCAAAACCCTGGTCCAACATAGTTGAAACAAGCGCATAGGTTGGTCTTGAACCAATTGTATAGGTAATAATTTCGCCATTAATTAAATGCAAAAATCGGGGATAGATATAATTTCTCTCCAAATAACTTGAACTCAGTGATATCGGTAACGCATTTCTCATTTCTACTAATCATTTGTTGCCACTGGTAAGCTTAAAAATCATCATTAGGTAACACAGAAAAGTCTGGGGTTGTTTCAAAAAAACTAAATCTTTTCTTTCCTATACTCTTTTCGTTAAAGTCCTCAGAACAAAGTCTTTTCCCATTTATACCGTATATAAGAAATAATGGAACGTTGTTGTAGAAATTTTTTGTTCCTTATAAAGATCAATAACCTCTTTTAATAAGGTCCTTCGAGGAATCTTGTTTTTACGTACTTGAATGGAAAACTTAGAAGTGAAGAAAACGAAGTATGCTTCTGAATAAATCCATTCCTCTTGTTCTTTCCATTCCGGTTTAGTAATAATTACAGGAGTAGATATTTTCTTATTTTGTTCAACTAAGTAATTAGTCAAAGAAATAGCTTCATTAGGATTAGTTGGTTGTATTTTACGTTAGCCATTCTTGTCTTGGTTATTATAATAAGTTGTCAATATACTAACAACGACATCCTCAATATTTACTTTTTGTTTCTTTGCTTCAACTTTTATTCTATTCTTTAATTTAGCTGGTACACCAATAGATAAGATCTCTAATCCGCTATCAATATAGAAACCATCTAACCTTTTACTAATTGAACCTTCAATTAATGTTCCTTTTAACTGTTCAAGACTCTCTTCAGATAAAATTTCCTTAATCAAACTTGGCTTTACTTCAACTAAAATTTCGTGATTACCTTGGATAATCACATTCATATTTTTAGGACCTACATGATTATAAAATAATTCAATAACTCTATAATAGAACTCTGATTTTTGAAATCTAAATTTAGCAATTCCCTTTTTGTTTTTATATTCAATATTAGGAATTGGAAATGTTGGCTTATACCCCTGTTTTTCTATTTCCCTATAAGGAATACGGTTACCATTATGAGTCTGAAGATATGGTTGTCCTAATTCATCTACTATTATACGGTTATTATTATTTCCTTCCTTGTCTATAAAAGACTGAAACCAGGCATATCCGGTATCTTTATCATAAAAATTTTTTCGTAGTCTTTTTTTTGATTTTGTTAATTCGTTTTTCATTCTGTTGATTTCGTCTGGACTTATAAAATAAAGTTCTTTACCACGGTATTTTTTTCTCTGCTAATAGCTTTCCTTGTTGGATATAAAGTGAAACGGTTGTCGGATGAATACCTAATAATAATTCAGCTGCTTCTCCAGTAGTAATGCCAGGTTTAACTAAATTACTTTTTAATGAGAGTACTTCATCTTCATAGAACAATTTCGTTGTATCAATATGCCAACTGTCTTCATAAACTGGGTTTAATTTGCCTTCCTTTACATATTTGTGGACCGTCGAGGGTTTAACCTTTAATAATTCAGCTGCTTCATTGGTAGTGACCATTTCTCGATTCTCAGTTACCACCTTGGTTCACCTTGCTTTCTAGTTGGGCTATTTTGTTTGTAACTTAGTTTCAACTTAATCTTATCAATATACATTGATATTGGTACACATTTAAATATAGAATTAATGAAAACCTTACTTTTTTATACTTATTAATAACTTTTAACATCTTTTCTTGGTTGTTTCAATTCTTGTTAGAAAAATATAATTAGAAGAAAGATTATACAGGAATATTTATTAAATAGAATAAGCACGAGATGTAAACGCTAGAATAAAAGTTGACCACTTAAGCATGATTCGCTAATGCAAAAGTTGACCACCCTTAACACCCCATCCTGTATCATAGTGTTTGACTAGAACATTGTGATACTGGAGGAAAAGGAATGTTAAAGATGGCTAATATTGAGCTTATCAGAAAACTGCATTTTAAAGAAGGTCGATCTATTCGTCAGCTAGCTAAAGATTTAGGCCATGCCCGTCAAACCATTCGAAAAGCATTAGAAAGTCCAGAGTTTCCAACATATTCTCGCAAGGCTCCTTACGCAAAACATTCAGTTGGTCCTTTTATTCCCATTATTATTCAATGGCTCATAAGTGATAGAACTGCCCCTATTAAACAGCGCCATACAGCTGCTCAAATCTACAGGCGCCTGATGAAAGAACATGGATTGGCGTAATGTCCCTTGATAAAAAGATTGATAGATTTTTGGGAGAGACGATCGACAAAGAATAATGTCAGCATCAGGGAATCCTTGATAAAGTGATTCTAGTAATACATTCAACTTCAAACTCCATTTTCCTTCATTACAGGAATGCTGCCCCGTTAATACAATAAGGATTTCAACAAAAAAGTGCTTTGATCCTTTCTGGATCAACGAACCCGTTAGTTGAAAATAAAGTATAAAATCACTTTGCAAATTATTTAAGCAACAACCAGTCCTTAAAAACAGATTCATCTTCTAACTTAAAATAATGTTTGGTAAATCGAACAAATTCCTCCGAATTTACCTCTTTATATTTATAAAAATCATAATAGGTTTTCAGGAATTTTTCTGCCTCTCCTACTCCACCTCTTTTTTCGAATAACTTCCACAACATAACATTCGATTTCCCATACGTATAAGGACTTTGATTCTCAACATATTTATCTAAAGGTAAATTAACAGGAAGGGGGGCAAGATGCTCTATTTGTTGATACATAGATTGATAAGGAATATCCTCTTTGGATTTAGAGAACTGGTACAACCCGGCAGCAAATTCGGAGAAACCTTCGTCTAACCACACATCATTAAAAGGATCATTACTTATTACACCATAAAACCACTGATGTGCTATTTCGTGAACAATCATATTTTTTAAGTAATCGGGTTTTACTTTACCTCCATTATAAATTGAATTAGCTGTCACAATACCTGGATATTCCATCCCTAAACCATCTAAAACAATATCTAATTGGGAAGAAGGATAAGGTCCAATATTCTTTTCAAAATAATTTAACGCATCTGACGCCACTTCACTAATTTCGTTATAAAAACGCTCGTTTTGCTCAAATCCAAAAACTCTAATATTTACGTCTCCTTCAAGTTTTTGAATGACAAATGGTTTCTTTAATATAGCCAAAAATATTTCTTTTACATTCTGAACCTCAAAATTCTCTTTGTTTTCACTTGGAAATTTATCATCTTCGCTTGTAGAAACGACAGTAAACTCATCAGGAATATCATAAGTAATTTTAAAATCGCTGAACGCAGTATGATAAGTTTCTCCCCTAAACCTATAGTCTTCCTTATTCCATTTATGTTCTCTAAAAGTAGCAACCATTGGATAGAATTGAGCCAAATAAAAATTCTCTTTACTCTTAGTAAACCTTAATCCATTCTCTGGGAGGGTCAAGTCATATGAAAATTCAACTGTTATTTCTTTCTCTGGTTCAATTTTTTTCTTTAAAGGAATTCTTAGAGTATCTGTATCTAGTGTAAAATCCACCTGTTCTCCCTCAATTGCTACTTTATAAAATTGAACAGTTCCTGGAGAGTCTAAAGGATTACTTAATTGCTCTGCTGTTTTCTCCGTAAACACATTAGGAATAAAATAAAAAAACAAGTCTCCCCAAGTATCTTTAGAGGTGTTCTTTATTAATATTGTGGAATCAATATGAAATTTCCCATCAAGATTCATACTTATTTTAATATCATATTTACTATCGTTTCCTGCTGAAATAGCATTGGGGGAGAAATCAGTATTGGAAATCTTTTCAGTTTTCACTGAGTCGACACCTATCTTCTCTTCATTTAATTCGCAAGCAGACAAAGAAACTACAAAAGAAAAAACTAAACAATAGTAGATAAATGTTCGTTTGATAAATTTCACCCCATTTTGAATTAATCCACATATATGTTTATTCTTTTAAAAGAAGTTATTTTCCTATTTAATCAAACAGCATTTTATCGACAAATTTACCTGTCAACAATCTTGATTCAGCAACCGATTATACCATCCTCTAATGTAGCTTTGGAATAAAGTTTGATAAAAATGAAGTTAATTTAAAAGTTTAATCATTTCTTATGGTTATTAATGAAAAGCCCCCGTTAGTCCAATAAAAAAATCGCCCTAGATAAAAATATCTAAGGCAGAAAGCATCGCAACATTTTTATAAATGGTAATCGGCTGAGTAAATGTCCA
>NZ_QWVT01000033.1 GCF_003570705.1 Mesobacillus zeae | reverse complement strand
CCAGAAATATCTGGCTGATCTTATATTACGAACGGGTGAAAAGACTCACTATAAAGGGAGTCGCGCTTTATTACACTACCGCGCCGGGGGTCAGGCACGCTTTGGCTGTGCTGTGCTTTAATTGGGTGCTGCGGCTATTTGTCTTTGATTTCAAGCAGTTTTCGGCGGAGATCGTTTTCCATGACAGCGAGATCCTGTTCGGCCTGGCGTCGTTTGCTCCGGCCTTCCTCCTGGATCCGCAGTGTTTCTTCAAGCGTTGTAATCAAGCTTTCCTGCGTTTTCTTCAGCGTTTCGATATCAACCAAACCGCGCTCATTTTCACGCGCTGTCTCAATTGAATTTGTTTTCAGCATTTCTGCATTTTTCATCAAGAGTTCATTCGTTGTTTTCGATACTTGTTTTTGCGCTTCCACGGCATGACGCTGGCGAATCAATGTCAACGCAATTGCCACTTGGTTTTTCCAGAGCGGGATCGCTGTCATGATAGACGACTGGATTTTTTCAGCCAATGCCTGGTTGGTATTCTGGATCAGGCGGATTTGCGGTGCACTCTGAATCGTAATTTCACGGCTAAGCTTTAAATCATGAAGCCTTTTATCCAGCCTGTCGGCAAATTGAATGATGTCATTGACTTCCTGGAACTTCATTTGGTCATTAGATGCCGCTGCAGCCTTTTTCATCTCAGGAATCGTCTTGTTCTGGAGTTCCTCTAGTTTCAGCTCACCAGCAGCAATATATATATTCAACGCATGAAAATACTCTTTATTGTTTTCATATAATTTCTCAAGCATCGCAATATCCGACAAAAGCACATTTTTACTCCGGTCAAGCTTTACGCTAATCCGGTCGATTTGCGCCCCCGTCTTCTGGTATTTTGAAAGGATTTCCTGAATAGACCCTGAAATTTTACCAAACATCCTCGAGAATAAAGACGGCTTGTCTTGCTTCAATTCATCCGGGCTGACTTCATTCAGGCGCTTCATCAAGTCATTGATGATTTCTCCTACCTCACCAACATCCTGCTTTTGCACATGCTCGAGCATGGCGTGAGAAAAAGTCAGAAGCTTTGCTTGAGCTTGGGTTCCATAAGAAATCATCGCCTGGTGATTCGCTGGATCGATCATTTCCGCCAGCTGGTAAGCCTTTTCCCTGTTTTCCTCGGGGATTACATCAATCAGTTTCACCGGCCTGTCCTGCCTTTGCTCCGGCTGTACCTGCTGCGGGGATAGCTGCATTTCTTCATTGCCGAATGGGTTGGCAAGCATATCATCCATCAGGCTGCCGGAATTTTTCAAAAGGGATGGGTTGTTGTTTTCATTCATCGTTATAACCTCCTGCTTTCCTCGCTTTTCCCGGCATCCGCTGGGCGGACCGGCACTTCCACTTTCGACCTTGTTGTTTTATCCGTGTTTATAAAAAAACGCGGGACAATTCCTTCATCCTTGCTTTGGCGGGAAACATCGATGGGCGGATTACCACTCTTAGAATCAACAGTTTCAGCCTCTGATTGAAATCCACCGGTACGGCGTGCCGCTCCAGCTTCAACATTAGGGCCGCTGGTATAACGCGACATTCTAGTTTCAGCCTGTAACCGCGATGTTCTCGAGATTCCAGCCTGCGTCTGCGATGCCCCTGCTTCTGTATGTGCGTTTCCTACTGGTTTTGCGTTGCGATTGCCGGTGCTCCATGTTGCTCTTCTCTCGTTCTGAGTATTGTCGGTGCCCTGCGATGCTTCGTTCTGAGTATTGTCAGCTCTCTGCGATGTTCCCGTCTGCTCCTGGGAACTCCGGTTAGGTTTATCCTCTGCGTTGGCATGATCAGGATTCCACTTGCTCTTCATTTCAAGCCGGGAGCCATTAATTGAGTTTTTCGCAACGTCAATTTCAAAGTTGAGCGTTTCTATATCATCTGACAGAATTTCATATAAATCTTGTTCCACCGTGCGCGTCAGGTCCTCAAGGGTCCAGCGCGTATCAGTCAATGCTTCAGTAATCTCCCTGTTCTTTTTCGGCTGTGACGATAGGAACGCATATTTTTCCGTAAGTTCAAGGACTGAATCCAAATGGGAAAAATAAAAGCGCTCAGCCTTGTAAAAACGCTTAGGCTCTTTTTTTACAATACTATGGATTTTTTTCACAAGACGTACGAGATCAAATCGCTGCTTGATTGTCGGAAGGTGCTTTATGGAATAAACCGATTTTTGTAGCCTGGAGATTTTCCCTTTCGCTTCATCAAGATTTTTGGTGATGTAGCGGTACTCTTTCCTTGTCATTCCATGCTTCTTGAGGAACTTACTCCTCAAAAACAAGCCTGTCAGCCAGAAAAGTGCCAGAGAACCCCCTAACGCTATTCCTGACGAAAAGACAAATGAATTGTTGAATCCAAAATAACTAACGAGCCATATTACAACTGCTGCAGGGCCAGCAATGAATGATCGCAAAATAAACGAGATAAACGGGTTCATCTTATATCGACTCCTGACTTATATTCCTTTATTGTGTTACGAATGGAACAGCAACAATGTTTCACCTGAAAGAAAGAAAATGTGCCCATTTATTCATTCTTCCTTTATTATACAATACATGAAACAACCGCGTCTTTCCACAGACCATATTTGTAAACATTTCTAGGACTTGAGGCTGATTTGGTATTTTTCATTGAATGGTGGATGTCAGAAGTATCAGCGGTGTTGGGGTTACTTATTATCAATGTATGCAGTCCTGTGGAAAATGCCAGATGGCAAAACGTCCAAACATACTAGATTGTTGTTGACTAGGTAGAGAGAAGTTGGGGTTTAGGCTGGAATCAGTCATGCGGGTTAATACTAGTTGCGGGGCTGTCCACCGTGAAAAAATAGGATGTATAAAAAAGGTGCCTGACCCCCTTTACCACTTTAAACCGCCGGGGGTCAGGCACGCTTTAATTAAGTTGGACTTTAACGTTTTAACCCGCTGGGGGTCAGGCACGCTTTAGTTTGGTTCAGCGACTGGGGTTTGGGCGCTTGCCAGCTCTCTCTCGAGTTCTGCCCGGCGTGTCTCTGTTTGTTCTTCGCTCCAGCCAAACTTGTCGGCCATGTAGCGGGTGACGGCTTCTTTGTTCTCCTTGACCGCATGAATATTAAACAGGAGGTCTCCTGTCCTTCTTAAGAAGAAGTCAAGCGGAGTTGCCACCATTTCATGCTCAATCCCGTACACAAGCTTCGCAAACATGACTAGCGGCAAGCCTGATTTTTCCGCCTCTTCCGCATGGCGGCTGAGCAAGCCAAACGCCTCGTGCACATTCGATCCGTAGAATGCCGCAAGCTGGCTGGCCTCGTCTTTTGTCAGCCCGCCTTTCAGCACTTCCTCTGCAGCATTTGCCACAAATCTGCTGAAGTTATCTGATCCGCCAACATCTCCGCCTGAAATCGGAAGATGTTTCGTCTGGCATGGCGCGAACTTTTTCCCTTCCTCTGCTTCAAACTTATTAGAAACTAAGTCGACGATCGTTTCAGCCATCTTGCGGTAACCCGTGAGTTTCCCGCCGGCAATCGTAATCAAACCGGATTGGGACTCCCAAATCTCGTCCTTCCGGGAAATTTCAGATGGATTCTTGCCTTCCTCATGGATTAGCGGGCGAATCCCGGACCAGCTTGACTCGATATCCTTCTCGCTGATCCTTACCTCTGGGAACATGTAGTTAATCGCATTGATCAAGTAATCCATGTCACTGACAGTCATTCTTGGATTTACTTTATCGCTGTCATAAAAAGTATCTGTTGTCCCTACATATGCCTTGCCATTGCGCGGAATGGCAAAAACCATCCTCTTGTCTTTCGTGTCAAAATAAACCGCCTGTTTCAATGGAAAACGCGACTGGTCGATGACAATGTGTGAACCTTTTGATAAAATCAGCTGCTTGCCTTTTTTGGATCCATCTTTTTCACGGATTGTATCTACCCAAGGTCCTGTAGCATTGATAATTTTCTTCGCGCGTACCGTATAGGACTCTCCTGTCAAAAGATCTGATACGATTACGCCGGTTACTCTTCCGTTCTCGTTTACCAAATCCTCGACTTTGCTGTAATTCAATGCCTTTGCACCTTTGTCTACAGCCGCTTTCAGCACTTCAATCGTCAGTCTGGAATCATCCGTCCGGTACTCCACATAGTAGCCTCCGCCTTTTAAGCCCTGTTTTTTAATAAGGGGTGCTTTTTCCAGCGTTTGATCTATGGAAAGCATTGTGCGTCGTTCACTCTTTTTCACACCTGCTAAAAAATCATAGACCCTTAGGCCAATAGATGTTGAAAAGCTCCCGAAAGTCCCGCCCTTGTGAAAAGGAAGCAGCATCCACTCCGGCGTTGTAACATGCGGCCCGTTTTCATAAACGATAGCCCTTTCGCGGCCCACCTCTGCCACAACCTTTACATCTAGCTGTTTTAAATAGCGCAGCCCTCCGTGAACGAGTTTCGTAGACCGGCTAGAAGTCCCTGCTGAAAAATCCTGCATTTCCAAAACCGCTGTTTTCATCCCGCGCGTCGTTGCGTCAAGCGCAATCCCCGCTCCAGTAATTCCGCCGCCAATAACAAGAATGTCAAAGGACTCTCCCTTAAAACTTTTTACGATATCATTGCGTTTCATATTGCTGAACATCGCGATAGCCTCCTTATAATAAAAAGAGACCGCAAAAAACACTACCCGTTAAATTTGGGAATGCTTTGCGGTCTCTCCATATCTCCTGCCGAATATTAACTTGTTTTTAGTGTAACAAAATTGATAATAAAAGAAAAAGAATCTGCTTATAAAAACCGCTGCGGCTCATCTGCCTTCTTTTGCCGAAATGTTTTGTTGAAAAGCATTGAGGCCAAGGTACCCATTTTTCAGGGTTCCTATTTTGGCAGACTGTTTAAAAGGCCCGGCGGTGCGCGTTGCCTTTAAAACAGCTGTTGCTGTTACTGTTGCTCGTGCTTCAACTGGTGTGTACGTTGCTTATTTAAAAAGCTATGATTCGCATTTTGCTTTTTTAAAAAAATGATTTGCATGTTCCTTTTTAAAAAAGATTGCGATGCATATTACCTCTTCAAAAAGCTCTGCTGTGAACCTTGGTTATTCAAAAGCTCTGCTGTGAACCTTGGTTATTCAAAAGCTCTGCTGTAATGCGGGTTTTTGAATAACATTCCTAATCTATCACCCTATTTAAAAGCCATTGCTGCATTGACGGCTTTTTTCCAGCCAGCATAAAGCTGTTCACGGTTTTCTTCAGACATGGTCGGCTCAAATGAACGGTTGATTGCCCACTGTGTCGCGATTTCTTCCTGGCTCTCCCAGAATCCTACTGCAAGGCCCGCGAGATATGCCGCGCCAAGGGCGGTCGTTTCGTTGACGACTGGCCGTTCTACTGGAACGTTGAGAATATCGCTCTGGAATTCCATCAGGAAGTTGTTCATGACCGCTCCTCCATCAACGCGGAGCGTCTTTAGCTCGATGCCGGAATCAGCTTCCATTGCGGAAAGGACGTCCTTCGTCTGGTACGCCAAAGATTCTACTGTCGCGCGGACAAAATGTTCCTTATCAGTACCGCGGGTCAGTCCAAACACAGCGCCTCTTACATCGCTGTCCCAGTAAGGAGTCCCAAGTCCAACAAACGCAGGAACAACATAGACACCATCGGTGGACTCTACTTTTCTAGCATATGCTTCGCTTTCGGAAGCGTTTTTGAGCATTCTTAATCCGTCTCGAAGCCACTGGATTGCAGACCCCGCAACAAAAATACTTCCCTCAAGCGCATACTCCACTTTTCCGTTCAGACCCCATGCAAGCGTGGTCAGCAGCCCGTGCTCCGACTTAACCGCTTTGTCGCCAGTGTTCATAAGCATGAAGCAGCCCGTTCCGTAAGTATTTTTCGCCATGCCTTCTTCGAAGCAAGCCTGGCCGAACAAAGCAGCTTGCTGGTCGCCTGCGGCTCCGGCAATTGGCACTTCTTTTCCAAAGAAATGATAATCGATCGTTTGACCGTATACCTCGGACGATGGCCTTACCTCTGGGAGCATGGATGCAGGAACACCAAGAATTTCAAGAAGCTCCTCATCCCATTTCAGCTCATGGATGTTGTACATCAGAGTTCGTGACGCGTTGCTGTAGTCAGTGACATGGGCACGGCCTCCGGAAAGCTTCCAAATCAGCCAAGTATCGATGGTCCCGAACATCAGCTTGCCTTCGTCAGCCTTCTGCCGGGCACCTTCTACATTGTCAAGGATCCATTTTACTTTTGTTCCTGAGAAATAAGCATCAATCAGCAAACCTGTTTTTTCCCTGAAAAGGTCGTTATGACCTTTCGCTTTCAGTTCATCGCATATTCCGCTAGTCTGGCGGGATTGCCATACGATGGCATTGTAAATGGGAATACCTGTTTCTTTGTCCCATACAACTGTGGTTTCACGCTGGTTCGTTATTCCAATACCCGCAATTTGCTCGGACTTAACATTGGATTCGGATAAGACGCCGGCAATGACAGCAAGAATCGAGCCCCAAATCTCGCTTGCATCATGCTCCACCCAACCCGGCTTCGGGAAGTGCTGCGTAAATTCCTTCTGGGCCACATGCACAGCTTCTCCAGCTTTATTAAAGAGAATCGCACGTGAACTTGTAGTACCCTGGTCCAAAGATAAAATATATTTCTCCACTAAAAATTCCTCCCCTTCATATATATAACAAAAAGCAGAATTCTTTCCTTTAACGCAGTGGGGGTCAGGCCCCTTATGCGGTGATACTTTAAAGTGCCGGGGGTCAGGCCCCTCTCACGGTGATGCTTTAAAGTGCCGGGGGTCAGGCCCCTCTCGCGGTGATACTTTAAAGTGCCGGGGGCCTGACCCCCGCTGCGGTGATGTGTTGCCTTTGCACAGCAATGATGATGCCTGCTTATTAGGCTACTTTTGATGCATCCATTTCACCTTGCTGCTTTTTGCCGAATGCATAAGCTGAGGCCAATATGACTGCCCCTATTCCTAAGACAAGCCAGAACAGCCCGGTTACTTCGCCCGCAAAAAGGGCCTTATAAAAAACTGCTCCTAATGAACCGCCCAATAATGGGCCCACTACTGGAATCCAGGAGTACCCCCAGTTTGAACTTCCCTTTCCTGGAATTGGAAGGATGAAGTGTGCAATCCTCGGTCCAAGGTCACGTGCAGGGTTGATCGCGTATCCTGTTGTGCCGCCAAGAGACATTCCGATAGCAACAATCAATAGTCCAACCGCAATCGGGTTCAGACCTTCTGTGAATTTATTTGCACCGATAAACAGCAGTCCAAGCACAAGAATAAATGTACCAATCATTTCACTAATCAGGTTTGAAAAAGTGTGCGGGATTGCTGGTGCTGTTGCAAAAATTCCAAGTTTACCGGCAGGATCATGTGTTTCTTTCCAATGCGGCAGATAATGAAAAAATACAAGTGTAGCTCCAAGAATTGCTCCAACCATTTGTGCCAGGATGTATTCTGGGACTAGCGCCCATTCAAACGATCCAGCAATTGCAAGTGCAAGAGTAACCGCCGGATTTAAATGAGCTCCGCTGATCGAACCTACTGCAAAAACTCCCATGGTAACCGCAAGTCCCCAGGCAATAGTGATGACAATCCAGCCAGGATTATTTGCATAAGTCTTCTTGAGGGTCGCCCCTGCGCAAACTCCAGCTCCAAACACAATCAGGATCATCGTCCCAATTACTTCTCCCAAAAATGGTGACATACATGTATCCCCTTCCAAGATGTTATGTTATTGCTTGTTTCAAAAATATGCTTTTGAAAGAAAAAGAGACCCACAACAGAAAACACCTTTTAACAGGCACATCTGCGTGAGTCTCCAATTCTCCGTCACAATTTGTTAACTTTTATTGAAGTATACTCCAACGCTGAAAACGCTGTCAATAAATTTGTCCAGTTTATTATGTTTTTTAACTTCTATATGTTTTTAATATTATTGTGAAAAGCGTTTCCACAGGTCATTTTGTGATGAAGTAACTGCCACCGCTCCTGCTGCCAAAGCGTTTTCCACATCGCTTGCAGTACGGATAAACCCTCCGGCAATGACTGGTATATCAACATGATCCTTCACTTCGGTAATCATTGCGGGCATAGCGCCAGGAAGGACTTCGATATAATCCGGGAGTGTTTTTTTCAGAAGTTTATAGCTTTTTTCAAGAGCATGTGAATCTATTAAAAAAATTCTCTGAATAGCTACGACACCTTTTTGCTTCGCTTTCAAAATGACACTTGTTTTAGTGGAGATCAGTCCATAAGGCTTATACTCCTGACAAATGAATTCTGTTGAGTAGTCATCACCCTTGATTCCATGAATCATGTCGACGTGGTAAATCATCTTCTTTCCATATGATTCAGCCATTGCACTCACATTCTTTAGCTGGGCAATATGCACCTCCAAAAAAACGCCTATTTGATATGTGCTTTTCAAGAATGATTCAAAATCTTTCATACTTGAAAAAGCAGGTAGAATCCTCTGATCCATTGCGTCCATCCCTTTTGTCCTTTGCCTTTATAATAGGAGCATTCAATGCGAAAAGCAATAGCCGGGAATACTGTCCTAAGTCGGGGGTGAAGCCAGGGTAGCTCGCGTGTGCGCTTTAACGCGCTGGGGGTCAGGCACGCTTTGGTTGGTTAATACGTTACTGAATCTTAATCAATCGTTTGATTAATTTCTTCCTGTGCCTATTGGGCCTATTGCGAACCTTGCTTTTAAACAGCTGGAAAACGTATAGCACGAATTGAATCAAAGACGCGTGGACTCTTGTATTCTTCCATTTTAATAGCCTTAAACATTATCTTTTTAAGCTACAGGCCTGTACCAACGGCTAGCCTTATTGTTTTCAATGTAATAGAAAAAAGGAAAGCAAGAAAATTCCTGCTTTCCTTTTTATACCCCAAATGATATTCATGAGTTCACGTAGATTAAAGCGTGCTTTACCACTTCACCGTACCGGGGGTCAGGCACGCTTTAGGGAGGGAATGTTCTAGTGAATGAACACTTTAGGGAAACAGGATTTTATGGCATTAAAGTAACGTTTTCTTTTTAATTCCTTGGGTCTACGTAGTCAGGGTAGTCTGTTATGATAGCATCGACTTTCATGTCTATAAGAAATTGAGCTGCCTCTGGGCTGCGCACGGTCCAAGAGGAGATTCCCATTCCTAGTCCGTGTACTTTATCGACGAGTTCCTTTGTGACAATCCCATAGCTTGGGTTAAAGTAGTCAGCATATGTAGCGAATTCCTTTAATGCCTGGTCTGTCGTGTGCGCCCTAGATGAAGTCAGCACACCGACCGGTACTTTAGGAAGGAGCGTGTTTATTTTTTTGACTGAATCAAAGTTAAATGATTGGATAATAATCTTGTTATTCTGAGGCTTGTCAAGGTTGCGCGCTTTTAGCTGTAGTGCCACCTCTTCTTCGATTCCAGAGTATTTTTCCGGAGCCTTCAGCTCAATTAGAATGCCTGCTTTACCATGATAACGATCTAGGACTTCTTCGAAAGTTGGAATCTTTTCTCCTGCAAACTCTGGTGCTTTGAAACTCCCTGCATCAAGGCTTCGAAGCTGTTCGAACGTCAAGTCTTTAACTGCTCCCGTTCCATCTGTCGTCCGGTCAACGGTTGTATCATGAATAACCACTAGCTTGCCGTCTTTACTGCGCTGGACATCAATCTCAATATAGTCCGCCTTCATATCAACTGCCTTGTCGAACGCGGCAATCGTATTTTCCGGCGCATACCCCGACGCTCCCCTATGGGCCACATTGTCAAACTTGCGCAATTCCCCAACCGACTCTGCTGCAAATACTTGTTGAAAAGGACTAAGCAATAATGTGAGTGCAACACTCGCTCCTGCCAAACTCTTTTTCATTTTCCCATCTCCCCTGTTCGATTTGTTCGTTCAAGATTTAGTGTATAGAAGAAATGTTGAGCGTTTGTTTGTTTATTATGTAGAATGAGTTATTCATTTATAAAAATATTCAGTATGATTTTCACAGTTTTATTTACAATCTTTACTCAGCCAAATGGCCTGAGGATAGATAAAACGTAAGGTCGCAGTCCTGGAATTTAAGCCTCCTTCTATAGAATAGCATGGGGCCTGACACCCAGCGCGGTAAATCACTGAAGCATCAACACACGAAAGCGTGCCTGACCCCCAGCGCGGTGAAACGATGAAGCGCTACTCCATCCAAGCGTATTCTGTAAGGTGTTTGTTAAAAAACTAGATAATATTCCCTTAAACTCTCCTGCGTATCCTTACTCGCTATTATTAGTCCGAATCCAGCGCAAACCCTTTGCCACACTCTACTTCTCCACCCAAAAAAACTTCTATTAATGTTGGGTCCATGACTCCACTGACACATGATAGTAATTAAACTAGCAACAAACAGAAATACTCTCGTAATATTTCTGTGGTATCTTTTACTCACTGAAACAAAACAAAGGAGAGTATAGATGAAAAAGTTAATCATTACTGCTGTTGCTGCATTTTCTATACTATTTGGAAGTTCAAATTTTGCATCTGCCGCGTCAAATATATATACAGTAAAGAGTGGAGACAGTCTTTATAAAATTGCTAGAAACCACAATATCAGTGTTTATAACTTAAAGAGATGGAATAACCTTAAGTCTGATACTATTTATCCGAAACAGCGCCTAAAAGTTTCAGGATCGGCAGCCCCGGCTACAAATCCAGCATCACAAAACAAAAGCTCCAATGTTGCTAGAACTTTAACGGTTAGCGCATCGGCTTTTACAGCTAACTGCAGAGGCTGCTCAGGTATTACCGCCACTGGGTTCAACCTCAAGAAAAACCCAAATGCCAAAGTCATTTCAGTTGACCCACGAGTAATCAAGCTGGGCACAAAAGTTTATGTGCCAGGATACGGATACGCAGTAGCTGCTGATAAAGGCAGCGCAATAAAAGGAAACAGAATCGATGTCTTCATGTCATCCCATAAAGCTGCCATCAACTGGGGCAGAAAGACTGTAAAAATCCAAATCTTAAAATAAAAATATAAGAGGTTGCCTAAAGCTGATGCTTAGGGCAGCCTCTTTTTATGGTTCGATAAACAATGTTTCAACATGAAAAAGCAATGCCGTTCATAAATGCTCCCTGTAATAGGCTTCCGTCTCCAAGCCTTCTCACATAACTTTTCCTTCAAAGACACTTATAAAAGCAGTTAGCTCTCCTAATAATCTTCCACTTCTCCTACATTACTTGTCCTTTTTTGGCCAGCCTGGTTAACCCATATGCTGCTAAAACAGCGCCAGCTAAAAAAGACAGCCAAGGATAGCCTATGGGATATAAATATGTTGGAAATCCACCTAAAACGCGTGTTTTATACTCCAAATGGTTGCCCGCTGTTGCTGACTTATTGATAAGATATGTTCGGCTAGATTGCTGCTTTCTCTCCTTATTATTGAACAATTCTTCTTTGACTTTTCCGTCCTTGGAGATCCAAAAGAACCTCCAGTTACTTTTTTCCGGCTGAGGACTAGCACCCAGTCGTTCAATCAACAGCACGGATTCAGTCTTTGCATCCAGGTCTTTTACTAAAAGCAGGTCCAGGTAGCTATAATACCGGCTAGTTTCAATATCTGAGGGATTGAACTCGATTGGCTTGCCGCTTGAAAAATCGTTGCCATTAATATGGATATCAACTGGAGCCAGCGTTAGTTTCGGCAGCACATCTTCATTCTTGGCAGTATCTCTTAGGGGAAAAGTATCATGAGCTGGATCGTGCTATTTCCATAGAGCAGTTGCAGTTTGAAATTACCCATTGTGCCTCTGTTGCTCAATTGAATATCCTGCAACTTCAAATCATCTCTGTACTTTGGCGTAACGTTATCTTCTGTAATAAAAGCTTTAGGAGTAGATTCAATACCTATATCCCCATTATCCATAACGTAATAATGGGCTTCATTCAACTTAACATTCCAGGTCGAAAACTGGCGTTGCGCCTTTTGCTCACAATATATTTCCACACCCATCAAAAAAACTAGGGGTGCTGATAATAATAGGAGCAAACATCCGACAATTGTAGTTCTTATACCCTTTTTCATAAGGGAACACCTCGGATTCACCTAATGATTTCTATTCATGTATAATTATAGACTATTTTCACTATTAGAAAATGAGAAACTCGCAAAGTTCCCCCCTTTCAATAGGTGAAAAGTGTTTTGCAGCAGTGCATGTATTGATTAGGGGGTGGAGAGCTCCACTTTAACACACCACCGCACTGGGGGTCAGGCACGCTGTCGTGGGGTGGCGCTTCATCGATTCACCGCACTGGGGGTCAGGCACGCGTTTGGGGAGTGGTGTGTTAAAGTGGCATTTCTTTATTGTTTTTTCCATAGCATGTACTAACTTAATTTAAGGGAGAGTGCTTATGCTGAACAGGATTGCTAGCCGCTTTTCAAGAGTTGTGGAGAAGTATTTACCGGATGCTTTTGTGATTGCTGTGCTGATGACCCTTGGTGTGTTCATAATTGGGACTATGATGAATCCCTCTGAACCAGCAAAATTAATCAAATCTTTTGGTGATGGCTTTTGGGTGTATCTCCCTTTTACAATGCAAATGATTTTACTCCTAATGACCGGAATGACCCTGGCAGCAGTCCCCGTTATCCAGCGTTTGCTTGAGTCGGTGGCTGCAAAGGCTAAAACGGCCAACCAAGCATATGTCTTAACCTTTTTAGTATCCGCTGCGGCCTATTATATCAATTGGGGCCTCGCTGTCGTGGTCGGCTCCATTGTTGCTCGCGAAGTTGGAAAAAGAAACCCGGATGCCCACTTCCCTCTTTTAGTTGCTTCCGCGTATACTCCTACCGTTTTATACACAGCGGGATTATCCAGTACGATCGGATTGACAGTGGCGACCAAAGGGCACTTCCTTGAGGACATAATGGGTGTAATCCCTACTTCGCAAACCATTTTTCACCCTGGGACAATAGCCATTCTCGTTGCACTTTTGGTTACCATTCCTATTTTTATCATGATGATGGCTCCAAAAAAAGAGATCATTCCCTACAAAGCTCCTTTAAGGAAGCAAGGTGATGAGGCTAGCATAGACAGTTTGCCAGATACACCTGCCGGCAGACTGGAACGCGCCCCATTTCTCGGGATTATTACTGGTTTAATTGGAGCAGTATATGTATTACTCGAATTTACAAATGGAAGAGATTTGGATTTAAATATCATTAACCTTACCTTTCTTTCATTAGGACTTATCCTGCATAAATCCCTTTATGGATATGCCAATGCTTTTAAAGAGTCGGCTGCTGCTATTTCACCCATTATCCTTCAATTTCCGTTTTATGCAGGAATCATTGGAATGTTGGGCAGTTCAGGACTTGGGGCAAGTATCGTGAATGGGATCACCTCGGTTGCGAGCAAGGATACCTTTGATATCTTCACTTATTGGGCGGCAGGGCTCGTAAACATTTTGGCTCCTTCAGGCGGAGGCCAATGGGCTTTACAAGGGCCACTTCAGGTGCCCGCGGGAATTGAGCTTGGGGTGGACCCAGGAGTGACTGCTATGGCTGTTGGCTGGGGCGATGCGTGGACCAATCTAATCCAGCCTTTCTGGGCACTGCCAATCCTGGCTGTCGCACGTCTCCATATCCGCCATATCATGGGCTACTGCATGCTTTTAAGCATTTGGGTAGGTCTTGTGACGACCATTTTGATGCTTTTCGTTTATTGATAGAAAAATAGCGAGTATGTTTTTAGGGGCGGCAGACGGCGTTGGTTAGTCATATTTCAGTACTTTAACGCACCGGGGGTCAGGCACCCTTTGGTGGAGTGATACTTCATCGGTTCACCGTACTGGGGGTCAGGCACCCTTTGGTGGAGTGATACTTCTTCGGTTCACCGCACTGGGGGTCAGGCACCCTTTCATGAGGTGGGGCTTTACCTCACCAAAATTAAAAAGCCAGCTCCCCATTGGGAACTGGCTTGGCTGGTCTTAATGGAGCCGCATTTGCCGTAATGGATTATAAGAAAGTTTTAAACCACCACTCCTCAAAGTGGGTGTTCGCAGGAACTTTTCTGCATGTCCTCCATGTCCAAATGGACGAAGGCCTGTCATTCCGGTTCCAATTAAAACTCCCTGTTACAGCTTAAAGGTTAAAACTTTATTATGATTACGTACAACGCAGCTTATGTTGTTATAATACCGGAACTAAGAAGGAATATCAATGTAAATTCGAGGAAAGTTTCACCTGTTTTCAAATCATCTTTAAAAAAACTTCTTCTTTTATATCTCCTATCAAAAACCAATTTCCCCCATATGACACGCCCTTTCCTCATCTTATATGACACCAACGAAATATTTTTGTAATGTAAATGAAATATTTTTAGAAAAAAATGCAACTTCCTATCGATTCAAACGTCTTATTAGTGAATAACTTAAACAGGAGTGAATGAAATGAAAAAGCAGGCAAAAATGATGGGAATTTTATTGGGTGTAATGATCACAACCGGCGGCGCAGGGTATGCAACGATGCAAATTGATTCAAGTGCACATGCCGCTGAACAGCCGAAACGTGAATTAGCCGCACCAGCATTAAAGCAAACGCAAGCTACCCAGGAATCTGTCCCTAAAGTCACAAATGTTGAAAAGCAACATACCGAAAAACCTGCCGCTCCTGCCGCACAGCCAAAAAATACAGAAACTATTCCAAGCAATCAACCTGCAGTCATACAAAATAACGAACAATATAATAAACCTAGCACTCCTCCTGCCGAAACCAATGTGCCTGCTGCACCAGAAAAAAAGGCTGTGACACCTCAGCCTGACGAAAGCATCATTATTGATGGCAGCACTTTCGTACCGATCACTGATACGGAAAAATTCTCAGTATGGATCAACGCAGCAAAAAAATACGGTGCAAAGCTTTACGGCGTTAAGGAATCTGATGTATTTGCCATTATAAAAAACAAGACTCCAATCGTCTTGCTCAGTGTTGGATATACAGCAGCAGCACCGGAATACACAGACCTTCTTTGTGACCTGTTTGCAACCGAAGGCGATATGGCAAGTGCCATTTCCGAAGGAATCAGGACTGTAGCCAGCACCGGACAGCCCGTCAAAGTTGGCGTGGCACCTGATGGTTCAGGATATTCCATCTATATGAACGAAGAAGGCCGCATCACTGTTTCTTGGTAAACGAGAACGCCCTCCTACTTTTCGGGAGGGCCTTTTTATTTTCCTTGCGTTCACAGGTAGGCAAAACTGCCGAGGATTTGGTGTTAATTGCTCTGCTCTGTTGGCAGTGGTACAAATTCGCACGGCCACGCCGCATGGAAAAACCAGATGCTGTGCAAACTCTGCGGTAAGGGATTGGATTGGGTTGGCTGGGATGTGATTGGATTAGAGAGAAAGGAACCGGGACGAGGCTTAGCTGGGCTGCAATAGACTTGGGAGACTGACAAGAAATGGATTTGACTTGGCGTAAGGCCCCAGCCGGCGGACTTGGAGACGTAGCCTTTTTCGAATAAAAATAGAGAATATCAGTTCAGTGCTGTTAAAAGGGCAAAAAAAAACCACCTGAGTCAGGCGGTTAAAAAGGGGGAAAACACTTGGTATCTATATAATTACCAATATAGGCACCTTCTATACATACTTCCTTTAAAAAGTTTAGAATTAAAGAAAAGCGGATGCACTTTAACACAATAAACCCCCGGCGCGGTGGTGTATTAAACCATTAAACGGTGCCTTTAAACAGTGCCTGACCCCCACTTCGCTAAAGCACTAAACAGTGCCTGACCCCCGGTGCGTTACCGTGGTAACGCACCGGGGGTCAGGCACACTTCACTCCTTCGCCATGGTAATGCGCGCCCATTTCCCTCCCTTTCCCTTGCCGGATTGCCAGTTTGCCCCTATTATGTAGGTAGATTGTTTAGTGTTGGAGGCTGGAATTATGAATACGTTGTTGGCAAGGATTGAGAAAGAGCTGGACAACCTCTCAGAGGCTGAAAGGATGATTGGCCAGTACATCATCGAAAACCCTGAATTTATCCCAAATATGACGACCAAGGACCTATCAAAAAAAACGGGCGTCAGCGAAGCAAGCGTCGTCCGGTTCTGCAAGTCAATTGGCATGGGCAGCTTCAAGCTGTTCAAGCTGGAGCTGGTCAAATACAATACAATGTCGGAATCTAATGTAACCGACTTCTCCATCCTCGAGAAAAAGGATTCCCCATACGACTTGTTCCACAAAGTTACGTATGCCAATAAGGCCGCCATTGAATCATCGCTTTCGTCCCTCGACCGCAAGGAACTCGAAAAAGCTGTGGATGCCATCCATGGCGCATCGCGTCTCGTGTTCTACGGTGTCGGCGGATCAGCAACCGCTGCGTACGACGCCCACTACAAATTCACGCGGCTTGGCTATCATTCCATTTTGGCACATGATTTCCACTATATGTTGAGCTTTATTCCCTACCTGACTCCAAAGGACATCTTCTTTGCGATCAGCACGTCCGGGAAAACAAAGGACGTCCTGGAACTCGCTGAATTCGCCAAAGCTAAAGGTGCCATCGTCATTGCGATTACGAATCTCGACAAATCACCACTCTACAAAATGGCGACGATCCGCCTGTGCACTCCTATCGTCGAACAGGACTACCGGATTGGCACCATTTCATCAAGAATGACTCAGCTCAATATCATCGACACCCTCTACTTAAGCACGTTTAACAAAGTCGGCGAAAAAGTGGTCGAGCACTACCACGAAGCACGAAGCGAAGTAATAAAGCTTCGGCGCTAAGATCCACATAACGGGTAGATCACCCGCTAGCCCAATTGAAGAAAATTCTCTCCCCCTTAGAAAAAAAATTGAAATACATCTCGAGGAAGGATTCGCAACCCTTCCTCTTTATTTTTTTAATTTTTTTCACATATGAAATAAAAATTCACATATATATTAAATATTGTTGACTTTTTATTTCAACCACTTACAATAGAGGTGTAAGGCAAACTAAATTAAGACAAATGAAAAAGGGTGGTTAGATGCTCGATAAATTGACGACTGAAAAAAGAAATGACCATACAATGAACCTCGACACCATGACAGTCAAAGAAATTTTAACCGTCATGAATGAGGAAGATCAAACTGTCCCTGTTGCAATATCGAAAGAACTCTCCACGATTGAACAAGCGGTCCGCACCGTCATAGATACTTTTCAAAAAAAAGGCAGGCTGATCTATCTTGGCGCAGGAACTAGCGGAAGGCTTGGCGTGCTTGATGCCGTTGAATGCATGCCGACATTTGGATCTCCCGAAGAAATGGTCAATGGTTTTTTAGCCGGAGGAATGAAAGCGTTCACAAAAGCAGTCGAAGGCGCCGAAGACAGCGAAGCGCTCGGAGAAGAAGACTTGGCTAAAATAGCAGTCAACGAAAATGATACCATCATCGGCATTGCTGCAAGCGGCCGAACTCCATACGTCATCGGCGCGCTGAAATTCGCCAAAATGCAAAATGCTAAAACAATCAGCATAAGCTGTAATAAGAACTCGGAAATCGGCAAATATGCAGATCTTGCCATCGAAGTCGAAACCGGAGCGGAAATCCTGACGGGCTCTACCAGGCTAAAAGCAGGAACGGCTCAAAAGCTTGTCCTCAACATGATTTCAACCGCTTCGATGATTGGCATCGGCAAGGTATACAAAAACCTTATGGTTGATGTCCAGCCAACGAACAAAAAATTGGTGGAACGCGCAAAAAGGATCATCATGCAGGCAGCGGAAACAGATTACGAAACAGCGGCCGAAGCATATGAAAAAGCGCATGGCAATGCAAAAGCTGCCATCCTTATGGTCCTCTTGCAGTGCACATATGAAGAAGCACAAACCAAGCTTGAAAGCTCCAACGGGTTTATCAGAAAAGCTTTATAGGGGGGAAATACAATGAAGAAAGAGCAACGCTTGGCCCACGAGATTCTTGAGCAAATTGGCGGAAAAGACAATATCAGAAGCCTTGCCCACTGCATGACGCGCGTCCGTCTCAGCCTGAGGGATAATACCAAAGCAAACATCACTTCTTTGAAAAATATCGACGGGGTGATGGGGGTTATCGAGGATGATACGCTCCAAATCGTCGTCGGTCCGGGAACAGTCAATAAAGTAGCAGATGAAATGAGCAAAGTTACAGGACTCAAAATTGGCGAGGCAGCGGATGACTGCGAGCCTGGCTTTTCCGAAAAAGCAGAACAGACGAAAGCGGGCATTAAGAAGAAAAACAACTCTCCTGTGAAAAATCTGCTCCGCAAAATCGGCAGCATTTTTATCCCGCTGATTCCAGGTCTTGTCGCGTCAGGTATCATCAACGGTGCCGCCAACTTCGCGAAAAATGCCGGGGTTGACCCGACGACCACGTGGATGCAAATCCTGCTGTTGATTGGCGGAGCGGTTTTCGGCTCGCTCGCTATCCTTGTCGGCTGGAACACAGCGAAAGAATTTGGCGGAACACCAGTACTTGGTGCGATTGCGGGTATTATTTTATTCAATCCTGCCCTTGTAGATATCCAACTGTTTGGCGAAGCGCTCGTACCGGGCCGGGGCGGATTATTCGGCGTCATGTTTGCCGCATGGCTCATGGCAGTTGTTGAAAAACAAATAAGAAAAGGTATGCCGAACTCTATTGATATTATTTTCACTCCATTATTTACTTTACTGATTGTTGGGACGCTCTCGCTTGTTGTCATCCAGCCGGTTGCCGGTATCCTTTCCGATGGCATTACATCCGCCATCAAGAGCATTCTTGATGTAGGCGGAATCGTTGCAGGTGCGCTGCTTGCCGGATTCTTCCTGCCGCTCGTCATGGTTGGACTGCATCACGGCCTGACTCCGATCCACATGGAACTGATCAACTCACTTGGCAGCACACCGCTTCTCCCTGTACTAGCGATGGCTGGTGCTGGCCAAGTTGGAGCAGCGATTGCAATTTTTGCAAAAACAAAAAACAAAAGGCTCCGCAATATTATCAAGGGCGGACTCCCTGTCGGCTTCCTAGGAATTGGCGAACCTTTGCTTTACGGGGTAACACTCCCGCTTGGTAGACCGTTCATCACCGCCTGTCTCGGAGCAGCAGTCGGCGGCGCATTCCAGGCTGTCATGAAAACGGCTGCCGGCGGAATCGGTGTTTCCGGGCTGTCGCTCACGCCGCTCATCGTCGATAACAAATACGTTATGTACCTGCTTGGAATTTTGATCGCTTATATTGCAGGCTTCATCTTCACCTACCTGTTCGGGTTCAAAGAGGAAATGGCCGATAATATTTAATTCAGATCACGCCAAAATGTAAGCGGTTGACTAAGGTAAAGCGCCGGGCTCCTTTTTCGACAAACAGCGGTCCGGCCTGTATCTGGCTCTTCTTATTTAAAAAAATAGTAGTCTAGCCTGCACCTGGTGTTTATATGAGAGTACTTTTCAATCGTTTGTTAAACATAGAAACAATGCAGCTTGGCATTTTCACTCTTATAGGAATGCCAAGTTTTTCTTTTTACTTTTTAAAAGGAGTTGTTCGTGCATGCTTGGTTTTTCTGTTTATTTATCCGAAAGTGTCAAAGGCCAGGAAGGCTATATTCGAAAAATGAAGGATCATGGTTTCACTTCCATTTTCACTTCCCTTCATATTCCTGAGGATGACCCGGGAAAGTACAAGGATGAGCTGGCTGAGCTTGGGGGAATTGCGAATGAGATTGGCATGGAGCTAATGGCTGATATTTCGCCCAAGTCGCTGCACCATCTGGGCTTTACGTGGGAGACTGCTGATGGCCTTCTTTCATGGGGGCTTACCGGCCTTCGGATCGACTATGGCGTGGAGGACGAGCTAATCGCGGAGCTGTCACAAAAAATGCGAGTTGCCCTGAATGCAAGTACGTTGACTGCCCAGAGTCTTGAAAACATGAAGCGGCTCGGTTTAAAGGTTGCGGCAGCGGAAGCCTGGCATAATTTTTACCCGAGGCCAGAAACAGGACTGGCCCGTGATTTCTTTCATGAGCAGAACAAGCTGATCACTGAGGCTGGGCTGACGGTCATGGCTTTTGTCCCGGGGGATGAAAAACGGCGCGGACCGCTCTATCAGGGGCTGCCGACGCTTGAGGACCATCGCTTCGCTTCTCCCTTCGCGGCCTATGTGGACTTGAAGGAACAGGAAGGCGTGGGCAAAATCCTTGTTGGAGATGTTGAGCTGGGTGAGGATTCGCTGCGGCAGTTTACGGCATACAGTGATGGAGTCATACTGCTGCGCGCGAAGGCTCATTGCGGGGATGAGGGATTATTGCGGTCTGTGGCATCGATCCAGACAAACAGGACCGACGTAGCCCGGGACGTCATCCGGTCGATGGAGTCGCGGCTATACGCCACGATTGGTACTGGGGGCATCTCTCCAGAAAATACGGTCGAGCGCCCGGCTGGCTCGATTACAGTCGACAACGAACGATACGACCGTTACCAGGGAGAAATCCAGATTACGAAGCGGGATTTGCCGGTGGACGCTAAGGTCAATGTGATTGGACGCATCATCGAAGAAGACCGGCTCCTCCTTCCGTTTATCAAAGGTGGCAAAAGGTTCAGGATTGAGTGGGTGCAGTAAAGCACAAAAGTACCACAGCGTGCCTGACCCCCGGCGCGGTGGTGCGTTAATCAGAGAAATCAATCACGACTGTGATTGGCAGGTGTATGTTGCTTCACCACCCTACCGCGCTGGGGGTCAGGCCCCCACTGCGGTAGAGCATTAAAATCCAGCCAGCCTCCCTCCCCCTCTTTTCATTTTCTGCTAATTTCCCTTTCAGGCTCAAATTTCGCTTTTGAAATTGTGTTTTAAAGTGTGAAAATTTAATTTTGCCCCACATTCCCCACCTAAATCTAAATTATCGCTGTTCGACTGAAAACTTCCTTCCCGTTATGGTAGAGGTACCCGGGAATACATTGGCAAAGCGCGCTTTCCGAAAGGGTTCGCAATGGAAAGCTTCGAACAGCTCCACCACCAATACACACCGATGATTCACAGCATTATGCATTCTCTCCATATCTATAAAAACAAAGATGAGTTCTTCCAGCTCGGCATGATCGGCCTATGGGAAGCAAGCAAACGGTTCGACGAAGATAAGGGGAGCTTCACCAACTACGCCTATAACACCATCAGGGGCCTCTTTCTCACCGAGCTGTCAAAATCCAGCCGGATTGAGCAGTCCATGATCAGCGTAAAGGATGAGTTCTGGGATACCATCAAGGATGAATCACCCTCCTCTCCTCTTGAAACAGAACTTTTGCTAGGTTATTGCACGGGCAGCCGCCTCACCGAAATGCAGACAAAATGGGTTCTCTGCCATTGTCTGCACGGCATGAGCATCAAAGAAATTGCACAGACGGAAAGCGTGTCCCCTTCCGCTGTAAAACAATGGAGGGCAGGAGCCAGGGACAAGCTGAGAAAAGCAATCCCGGCTGAACAAAACTGCGAATAAAATAAAAGGAACCCAAGCCTTAAACTGTACCCTGTAGAGTAGACACTTAAAAAGACTACTCTACTGGGTATTTTTGTGTACAAATAAATGAAAACGGAGTAAGGGGTGAGTTTGTCAAAAAAGTGGACACGAAAAATAGTAGGATGGAATCTCGATAAAACGATGACAAAGGAGTTTCCATTAAAAGTTCTTCGCGAGGTGCTTATTCTAAGGCAGCCTTCTGGTCCACTCATCCATCATTCTGATTAGGGGCCCATACTCTTCAAATTGATACGTAAATACACTGAAAGAACATGATATTGTTCTTAGATGAGCCGAAAAGGAGGTCCCTATTCTTTAAGTAGCCTAGCTCCCTTTATAAAGGGTATAGTTTACCTCCTCCCCGCCTCTTTTTTAACATAACCATGATTTTAACGCACTCTTTACATTTTATATCTAGTGGAAAAAGACATAAATTCTTGTCGATTTTGCGAATTTTACCAGGAAACCATGTATTATTTATGGGAAAATGTTACTTTAAATTTACAAGATTGATCCAGTTAATATGCGCGGGGGAATCTTGTCAAACAGTCGATGAGAGGGGTTCAGTAATGCGCGATCATTATATAGTCACCAAGGATATGAGTTGGATGGCGGGTGTTTACGACAAAAACGCGAGGCTGCTTACACGGGTTCTGGACAATGACGAAGACTTTCTTGTAAACATGACCCCAGTGGAGATACTGGATGAAACCTTGAACTTTTACGGCTTTGATTTGCGAGGAGCCCTGAACGGGGCAAAAAAAGTGCACGGGAATGTAAAGATGAGCCCCTTCATCGTCATTCCTCCTCATGCCGTCTGCCTGTTTCCAACCAAATCTCCATCGAGACATGATTGCATCTTTATCAACGTACAGCATATTTTAAACACCTTGCCCCGGGACCGCAGCACGAAAATCCAGTTCATCACCGGCCGCTCATTAATCATCCCCTCCAGGTACGGCCAATTTATCCAAAAGAAAGACAAGGCCGAACAGCTTCAAAGAATTATAGCCGCCCGCAACGAAGGAAAGTTCGAAACCTCTTATCATAAAAGAGAATACTTTTACTGCCGGGAAACCGGCTTCCTAACTATTACGCGCGAAGACAGGGATAAAGATGCTGAGGAAGACAGGAATTCTAACAGCGAGAATGGTAAGAGCAAGGACAAGAAACGGAAAAAGAAAAAGGATCAATAGTTTCGGGTAACTACATTGCCCTTTAATCCAAAGCCGGTACACTTGTTCCGGCTTTTTCCCATTTTAGCTCAGTGTATTTCCACAGCGCCATCCCTCTTCTTAAAAAAACAGCCAGGCCACAAAGGCCAGATACTCTTTCAAACCTCGCACAGGTTATGGCAGCCACTGGTCAAGGGTCAACAGCACCCAGCTCAACGTGCCGTTGATTGCGCAGCTGCCCGAGCTTCCGACAGGCTGTGAAATTACTGCTGTAACTTTGATGCTGCGCTATAAAGG
The DNA here is from genome assembly GCF_003570705.1 of Mesobacillus zeae. Classification (GTDB taxonomy): domain Bacteria; phylum Bacillota; class Bacilli; order Bacillales; family Cytobacillaceae; genus Mesobacillus_C; species Mesobacillus_C zeae. The sequence goes on along the minus strand of NZ_QWVT01000033.1, from coordinate 62,506 downwards.
GGCGCCGGTCAATAAAATTGCGCTGGACACCGAAATGCCTAAGCATACATGGGATCCGAATTACGGATACGTCGGAAATCCGTTTACAAAAAGGGGCTGGACAATTTATCCGCCAGCCTTGATGGGGCTTGTAAAAAAATACGCCGGTAATGCTTGGAATCTGACTGGAGCTAGCAATGCAACAATCGCGTCACAGCTGCTCAAAGGCAGGCCGGTTGTTGTCTGGGTCTCCCCGATGCATGGCTTTTCCGTCCACGCCCTTGTGCTTACAGGTTATGACGGAAGCAATTATTATTACAATGACCCATGGACCGGCCAAAAGAACGCCCGTTTCAGCAGGTCCACTTTTAACGTGATTTGGAATAACCAGCGAAAGCGCGCCATTTCCTTCTAACTCAGGAACTATACTGCCCGCAAAATATCGATCGCCACAACCCGACTTCCCAGTCAGGCCGTGGCGATCTTTTTGTATTTATTACGCCCCATAAAAAAGTCCCGGTCCAAAGGACCGGGATCACTATATTCAAGGGGGAGGGATGCTTCATTACTGTATCACACCACCGCGCTGGGGGTCAGGCACGCTGGTTTGCTGTGCTGCGCTACACTAGTTTTGGTTGCGCGTCACGTTTCTTGTTGAAAGTTTTGCGCAGGTATGGGATAACCCAGTAGTCTAGTCCGAAGCGGCCTGCGTTGTAGCCAGAGAACAGGATGATGGCGCCAAGGAAAAGGTCTGTTGGGTTGTGGGATACTGTGCCTGCAAGGAAGAACGCGAAGTTCATCACGAGTCCGAAGAACATGGCAGCTGTTGTCAGGCAGCCAAGGATCAAGCCAAGGCCTACAAGGAATTCACCGATAGGAACGATTGTGTTGAAGATGTCAATATTTGGGAGAGCGAAGTTCTCAAGGAAAGATACGTACCAGCCATAGATTACGTTTCCATCTGGACCTTTTACAGGATTAGCAATCGCACCTTTTAGGTAGCCGGAAGCATCGAACCCTCCTGTCAATTTTCCGTATCCTGCAGTCAACCAAGAGTAGCCAAGGAACAAGCGAATAACGAGGAGAAGGCCAGCAGCTATTTTGTTTTCCCTTAAAAATGTTGCAACCATTTTGATCGCTTCCTTTCAAAAATAAATGATGTATTTGATTACACTGTAAATATATCAAATTCCACTGTTAAAATGATGTTAAAGTGACAAAGTTCACAGTTCGTTAATAACATTATGACAGAATTGTGCAAAAAGTGCCTGACCACTAGCACATTCATGCGCTTTAGGTCAGGCACTATCACAATTATTCCTCTTATTTAATTTTCTCCATCTCGTCCAAAAATGCTGGCCGCCTCGCATGCGCTTTTGTTAAATCAGAAACCAAGCCGGCTGCCGCATCGCCTCCGCAAGCCTTTTTAAACTTCCTGATGATTTGACAAACCTTCTTATAGGCAGGCCGTCCGCCAGCCGCCTCTGCCTCCCCCTCAATATGGAGGCAGAACAACTCCTCCACTTGGTTTCTATAGTCATCAATGAGATATGGATAAACCGTCTCTATCACTCTAGGCTCCATTTTTACATAACTCAGCAATTTTTCGTTCAAATCCTCATGAATTAGGATCTCTAGATATATATCCTGAATAAACTTTTGCTTTTCAAGCACCTCGAGGATTTCATGCAGCTTGCTATTCCACTCATCACGACCATAAAGCTCTTTAAGCTTATAAAAATAAGTTAGTTCACCCTCGCAGACTTTTTTAGTCGCTAATTCACGCTGGCTTGCTGCATCCCCCATCATTTCGTAAGCCTGATAGCGGAAATCTTCCCATTGAGACACAAGGCCACGCCATCCCTCGTTTACCGCTTCTCCTTCAATACACAAGGCGACCGCTTCTTCCGGCTTGCCTTTTTCAAGAAGCTTTTTAATAGCAAGTTCGCGAAATTTGCTGTGCTGGATATTATCTTGAATAAACCGCCATGCTTCTTCTGCCCCTTCAAAACGCTCAATCATGTTAAGCTGCAGCAGTCTAATTTCACTTATACTATATCGATCATTCCACGAGCCTTCAGAAGTCTGCTCAAGCATTTTGCCAAGCTGATCCTTGAGTTTGCTGCGCAAAGCCGGGTCTTCTGCAAAATAAAGGCAGCTTTCCAGAAGATCTATTCTCTTATCGCTCCAGCCGTCATATCGGGCATGCTTCGCTTCCTTCACCATCATGCCAAAAAGTCGCGCCTGCTTTTTGGCATCCAATTTTCCTGCAGCCTCCGAAGCTGCCGTGTCAATTAGATGCAAGCTGCGCCGAATGACATCGCCGACACTCCCGTTCGAATCATCGGTATAATTAAGCATTGTGGTCGCAATAGGCAACACAACAAGGCATAGCTTAATTGCACTTTCAATCTCGCCATCTTCAATTCTGTCCTCGGCTTTATCTAGCGTGATGTCTGCTCCAGTCACTGCGTAATCCGCATTTCTCCAATCAATAAAACCCTGCCTTTTTGCTTTATTAATATATTCACGGATCATTTTTTTGCTTACAGCCACTTCATCTTCTACAGGCGCATATTTAAAAAGAAGACTTTTTTCAATATCCGGATGGGCCTTAGAGAAGGCAAGAATGATAGAAATAAGCTCCTCTTTTCCAAGGTTGGAAAGAATGCTCGGCAAATCCGGCTTAATGGCGGCCTTTTTCTTCACTAAACCTGCTCTCGCCTTTTTTCCGGTATTCTTATTCCTGGCTGCCTCTTCCTTTTTCCCCGCATCCTTACTCCTGTCCGCCTCTTCTTTTTTTCCTGCTTCCGCATCTTCAGCTGCTCCCGGTTCTCGCCTGGCATTCAGAAAGGCGGCCGCTGCACCTTCTTCATCCGCCTCACTGCCTGGAATTAAGACATATCCCAAATCCTCCGTAGTTTCTCCTGCCGCCTTCACATCGATAAAATCACGCAAGGCAAAGAAAACGGCTGCCTGATGCTTGCAAAACTCCGAAAAATCGTAGGGACAGTCACAGTGCGATCTAGTAATTATTCCTGCTTCATTCATTCTCACGCTTACTGTATAATCTTCCGATCCCTCAACTTCCGTTATAAAAAGGTCCGGTTCGCTTTCAACGATATTCATGACCCGGTCCTGCCAGTAATACTCCCGGCCGCGCGCTAGAATAACATCGTTAAAATAGTTTTCAAAGTTTTCAAGCTTCATTATTTCCACTCCCGCCCACTATTTTGCTTATTAATTATTATGGCAGAGATTTAAATAAAAATCTTCTTAGAAAGAATAGTCCCTTATTAATACAAAAGACCTATCATTTGTGAAATAAAAGAAAAATTATCTATAAGTATCTTCCTTAAAAACCCTTAAAATGGTACTATATTCATAGTAAATTAATAATTGGAAAACCTTCAAAAAGAAGGATTATCCATACCGCAACTCATACATAAGAATCAATTGGCTGCAAGGCTTCCCCAGTATTTCCACCAGGATTCCCAGCGCGCCAGGAGGAGGAGGGTATTTTTCATCATAAACAGGATCGACAAAATTGAAATGGAGGAAATCATGATGAAATTGAAAAATGCTGTATATCAATTTTGCAAAATTTGTATCCTTGCTTTCCTGCTCCACTCTGGCTTAACGGGAACTGCAGCTGCTGCCGAAGAAACTAACTTGCCATTTGGACAAACTGTAAATGGAGAGCTGACCGCAGAAATCACTAGCACCACTTACCTTGTCACTGTTCCTAAATCAGGCCGTGTCACATTCGATATTACTTCATCTGTTGACACATGGACTTATTTTGAACTTCTTGACCACAATAATGAAACGGTATTTAGGGACAGTAAAAACGGCAGTTCGCTAAATCCAGCCAGATACGTAAAGTGGACAGACCTTGAGCCGGGAACTTACAAATTGCTGATCCATAATAACGATGAAGGCCATTATGGAAAATATTCTATAAAAACCAGCTTTACACCTGCAAACAACAATGAAACAGAACCTAATAACGGAACGGTCCAGGCTCAGCCCTTGATTTTCGGAAAACCGATTACAGGATACCTGTCCTGGAACGATTCTAAAGATGTATACAAAATAACAGTGCCAAAAGCAGGACGGCTGACACTCGACCTATCTTCATATGTAGACACCTGGACTTCAATCTCTCTAATCGACGATGAGAATGATACCATTCTTGAAGGCACTGTCGATGGTAATTCCAAAAACCCTGCATGGGTAAAAGAATGGGTCGATCTGGAACCAGGCACCTATTATTTATCAGTTGACAATCACAACGACGACTCCATAGGTAAATATATCATCACTGCCACTTTCATTCATGCGAATACAACGGAAAAAGAACCAAATAACGGGATCACTGAAGCCGAACATCTTCCATATCACCAGACAAAGACAGGGTTTCTTTCATGGAATGATTCCCTCGACGTTTACAAAATCAAAGTGCCAAAATCCGGACCAGTTTCATTCAGCCTCTCTTCCTATGTTGATAATTTCGTGAATATTGATTTGGTTGATGCTAATTCTGAACTAGTATTCGATTACTCTATGAAAAGCAGCTCCAAGAACCCGGCAAAATTCAGCAAAACCGTGAACTTGCCTAAGGGAACATACTATTTGGGCATCCATAACAATGAGGAAGACCATACTGGTAAATACATGGTAGGTATATCTGCTTCCCACTTGCTTGCTCCACTTTCAAACATTACAGCAGATGATCGCTCTGCCATTGTAAAAGGTAAAACAGCCCCAAACCAGGAAGTCGTCGTCAAGGCTTCCGGCAAGGAATATAAGAAAAAGGCAAACAGCAAAGGTGAATTCAGCATTGGGATTCCTAAACAAAAAGCGGGAGCCAAACTTGAATTATGGGCGAAAAACGAGTATGGAACAAAAAAAATAACAGTTACCGTAGCCGATAAGACTCCGCCTGCCACCCCAACTGCAAGCAAGGTGACCAGGCACTCAACCATCATTTCAGGCAAAGCTGAAGCTGGGTCGACTGTTTACGTGTATAAAGGAAAAACGAAAATCGGTTACGCCGCCACTTCATCCAATGGAACATATAAAATGAAGATTAAAGCACAGTCAAAAGGGGCAAAGTTAACACTATTCACAACAGACCGCGCCAAAAACAAAAGTAAAACTGTCTATATAACCGTACAATAGCCGAAAAAGCTCTCCTCTCTAAGGGGAGTTTTTTTTATACAAACTGTCCTGTAACTTTTCAAACCTATTCTCCTATTTATGAAAGAGGTTTTTTGTTGATATTTCATTATTGTATCTGTAGGAGGATTTCTGCACTGTTTCTTAAATTGCTACGGGAAAATTCTTACGTATCATCCGTACTCGTGTACTTAAGGTGGGGGAAAACCTTTCCACAAAGCAGTTCCACTCCATAAAAATGATTTCATTTATCCCGAAAACAACTTGATTTTTCCCAAAAACAGGCTCACCCTCCCCAAAAACGTGGCGACTCTGCCCGAAACGGTCCCATTCTCCCCATTTGACAATTACTGAAAACTTCATGCCGCGGCTTTTAATAAAATTTCCGCTCGAACCTTAAAGTCGCGGTAATTATTTCTTTAAATTGCACTCTAACTAGACAGCTCTCCTTTATTTAGCGTCGCGAAACCCGGGAAATAACGTATTCTCTCGGGAAATACCATGATTTGGACAAGAAAATGATGGATTCGGACAATAAACGTTTTGATTCGGACAACAATTCGCTTGATTAGGACAAAAAACATCCTGATTCGGACAATTAGACAATACATGTAAAAATCCACCACCCTCACTCAACTATTCTCCCTCCGAAAAAGCACCCCCAGCTCCTAAACCAAACCTTCCCCCACACTACATTCCACAGCTTCTCTCACCACACCGCGCCAACATTCCACCACCTCCAGACCCCTGCACGCATCACATCCCCCCAATGTAGCTTTGTAAAAAAGTTTGATTATTTATAATAAAGATTGATAATTTGTAATAAAGTTTGATTAAAACCATCTCACCTCTATAGGTTTCTTAGAGGTGAGATGATTTTTTATTGGATATTTATGCTAATATCACTATAAAATTTGTGAAGAAATGTACTTAAACTCCCTCAGTTAAATACGATTTTCTCCCGAATACTCGCTTATTCGCAGGATTTCATGTACCTTGATATCTTTTAACGAATAATGAATTGGACCTAGAGCCATTAATAGCTTAGTGGAGGCATAGTGAAATAAAGGAGAATACTAAGACTCCATATTTTACCATATAATGTACATGCTCCACGCCGCCCCTAGAGGCTTTCCCTCCCATGTCTCAACGGGTCGTTTGCCCTATCATTCCTTCGTCATGCCTATCCAAGGGGTGGAGGCCAGTTTTGCTAAAGGAATGGGTCAGTGCCCTTATGTTTAAGTAATCTGGTACTCCGTACATATATTTGAAATCCTACGAATAAGCCAATATTCGCTTTGTATTAGACTTTATAGTGTATAGTGTTCTATTACTTTTTCGATGTCCATATTAAGAACGAGTGAAATTCTACAATTCTATTCGCATTAAGCTGCCATAGGTGTAAGTGTTTGGAGTTTTTCAGGACTATAGGATTCATTTCGTCGTGCCATTCCCACAAAAATTCTAGCCAATTTACCAATTAATTTCATAATTGATTTCATTTTCTTCATTTTTTTAACCTTAACATTATGGGAGTGAATTGCTTGAAATTCTGGGTTGTTCATCACAAGACTCATTGTAGCTAAGTAGAGGAATCGCCGCAGCCTCGACCTTCCACGTTTTGATAACACAATTTGTCCTTTCCACTTTCCTGAACTAGCCTCAGCTAGGTGTAGTCCTGCATGTCGAAGCAGAGAATTACCGTGAGAAAATCCACTAATATCTCCAGCTTCACCTAATATGCCAGCTAATGAAATCTTACTAATTCCTTTAATGGTAAGTAACTTTTTAGCGAAGGGAATTTTATTTAATACATCGGTCACTTGCTTTTCAACTCTTTCGAGTTGTATTACTGCTAGATCATATTCCTCAAGTAATTGTTCCAAATGAAATTTATACGCATCAAGTGCTTGTCTTGATCCGATAGAGCTTGTGGCTACCTGAAGAAGTAATTGGGCCTTCTTTAATCCAGGTTGTCTCTTCATCAGTGATTTCCAACCCATAATAACCTCATGAGGCTGCTTGGAAGCTAATTCTATAGGAGTTGGAAATAGACGAAGGGTTGCGATAGCCCCTTTAGCAGTAATGTTTTTGAACACTTGTCGGAGTTCTGGAAAGACAATATCTACCCAACGATTTAATTGATTAATAGAACTAACAAGACGTTTAACAACTACATCACGATTCGACATAAGAACCCTTAGTTTTTCAAATGATTCTGAAGTATATCTAACATTGGAGTAGTAACCGTTCTTCACCATATCAGCGATAACTAAGGCATCCTTTTTATCACTTTTTGATTGAGTATTATCACGGTTTTCTTTATTCCTTTTTACTAAATATGGGTTTACCGTTACTACCTCAATATTTTGTCTAAAAAGCCATTTTGAAAGATTGATCCAGTAGTGTCCGGTAGGTTCCATACCAACTATAACGGCATCAAGGCTATTTAATCTTTGAAGATTTTTAATCCATATTAGTAAACTTTCAAATCCCTCTTCATTATTTTTGAAGGTAAGTGGATCACCGACAACAATACCTCGAAAATTTACAGCTCTAGCCACGTGAAATTGTTGAGCGATGTCCACACCAACAACGAGGTGTTTAACGGAAATTCTTTCTATTAGTTGATTTTGTTGGTTCTGCATTTTAAACTTCATAGTAGGGTTCCTCCTAAGATTGTGAGTTAGAGTGGTGTCTATACTCATATCTTACTGAGGGGCTCTCTTTTTTTCAAAGCCGATATTTAGCAATCTACAGGAATGCTAGAGGGTAGCGTTGGTTCATTAAGGAACACAAAAATGATCAATCTTTTTTATAAAGAATAATCCAATTAAATATTTTAAGGGCATGTTTTGATTAATCTTTTTTCAAAACATGCCCTTTCTATATGTTCATTTATCAAGGTTTTTTGTATTAATTTGATCAAACTTTGTTTCAAAGCTACACCCAGCTCATCCACCACACTTTGCACACCCACCTCCCCACAGTCCAACCATTGCACAAACACGCTGACAGCATTTGGTCTCCACATTCGCGAAACAAAGACGTATAGTAAAGCTAAGCAATTGCTCGAAGTTAATAAGGTACTTATTTGCACAAACTATTGTGCAAAGGAGGTGTGGTACATGTCGCTTGATCAGCGCAGTACTGCAATTTTGTCCCACTTAATCAAAGCTGGCACGTTCGTTTCTGCCGGCGAACTCACCGAGAAATTCCACATTTCGCGAAGAACGGTGTATTACGATATAGGAAAAATCAATGATTGGCTCGAGGATAACCAACTTCCAATCGTGAAACATGTGCGGTCCGCGGGATTTATCCTGGAGGAAGAAGCCGCCATCCATGCACCAGAGAAGCTTGGCCATTTAAAAACGTGGCATTACGAGTATTCTGCGAAGGAGCGCAAGGCTTGGCTCGCCATCTATCTGACGGCACGGGAAAAAGCACTGTTCCTTGACGACCTGATGGAAAAAACGCGGGTCAGCCGCAACACGACGATCGAGGATTTGAAAGTGCTGAAAGCCGAGCTGGAGCGCTTTGAGCTTTCGCTCGATTTCGAACGGAAGACCGGTTACAGCATCGCTGGAAAGGAAGACGACAAGCGGAAAGCCATCGTCCACTACCTGCACCATGTGCTCCCAGAACAGAATTGGCAGTCGTTTCTTGCAAAAATCCCGATTATCCTGAACCACGAAGCTGACGATTTCAGCCCGGTTAATTTTGAAAAACTCCTGACCGTCCAGAATATCGTGAGCGAAAGTGAAGCCGAGCTGAACCTTCAGTTTACCGATGAGTTTCTGTACAGCCTTGCCTTCCGCCTCCTGCTTTTTTGCAAACGTGTTGCCCAAGGGAAGAAAGTTTCAATCGATCCGATTGAAAAAGAAGTTCTGCAGGCAACCAAGCATTATCAGGCTGCCGTCACGATCGGCCGCAAGCTTTCGACATTGTTTAAAATCGAATTCCCTGAGGACGAAATTTTTTACATCACGAAGCATCTGCTTGCGTCGAGAATTCAATTTTCCGGGGAGCCAGTGTTGACCAGTCAGCAGCACGAGGACCAGCTTCTAGCTCAAATCGTCACACGGATGGTGACAGACTTCCAGAAGTACGCCTGCGTTTTTTTCCAAAACCGGGAGGAAATCGAGAATAACCTCATGCTTCACGTGAAGCCGGCCTATTACCGGATCAAATACGGGCTCGAGTTTGAAACAGAAATGACCGAACTAATCAAGAAGCAGTATCATGACGTCTTTCTTTTAACAAAAAAATCGATTTCCCATCTCGAAGCTGCAGTTGGAAAAAGCATCAACGACAATGAAGTTGCACTCATCAGCATGCACTTTGGTGGATGGATGCGGAAGGTCGGGGCCAAGCCGGCAGCGAGGAAAAAAGCACTGCTCGTCTGCAACAACGGCGTCGGAACCTCACGTTTGCTGCTTCACCAGCTGGAAGGCCTGTTCTCCACCGTGGATTTAATTGGAAGCGTTTCATTAAGGGAGTTTCAAAAGAACGACTATGATGCGGACTTCATCATCTCCACCATACCTATGGAGGAAAGTACCACGCCAGTCTTTGTGGTCAATCCTATCCTGACTGAAGCTGAAAAAGAAACACTCCTGAAAAAAGTCCTTGGACAGGTAGAACCGGTTACCGGACAAAGCGCTTCTGTGGAAGCATTGATGAACATCATTGAAAAGCATGCCAGTATCTTCGACCAAAGTGGCCTGCAGCAGGAACTGAAACAGTTTTTACACAGACCAGCTAGGATCACCCATGACCATGGCAGACCTTCGCTATCTTCCCTGCTTCAGCCGGAATATATCCAGGTGAAAAAGGAAGCCGCAGATTGGAAGGATGCCATAGTAACGGCCGCTGCGCCATTGCTGCTAAACGGGTGCATCACATCTGCCTATGTTGAAAAAATGCTCGCTAATGTTGAGAAGCTTGGGCCGTATATCGTCATCGCTCCACACGTAGCCATTCCTCACGCAGGACCGGAGGATGGGGTCAACTGCCTTGGCATGAGTCTGTTAAAGCTTCAGCATGCTGTATCTTTTTCAGACCAGGACAGCCACGATGTCCGACTGCTAATCGTACTGGCCGCCATTGACGGGGAAGCCCATCTGAAAGCATTGTCGCAGCTGAACAGCCTGCTGTCGGATGAAAACTCCGTGGAAACATTGCTTCAGGCCAAAACGCCGGAGAAAATCGCCACCTTCATCCGCGTGAATTTACCGCTGGATTAAACAATTCAACACTGCGGAGGATACCAGCCTCACCACAACAGGATAGATACAAAACCTGAAAGGCCGGAGCTGCAGCTATGCCCGCATAATCAATTCACCACCAAGATATAGATACTAGACTGAAAGGGGGTGCTGCCGATGCTCAGCGAATATCTCACATCAGAGATGATTTCGTTTAAAGAAAGCGCGGAGAATTGGGAGGAAGCAATCAAGATTGCCTCACAGCCGCTCTTAGAACAGCAATTTATTGAAAAAGAATACATCGATACGATGATCAGCAATGTTAAAGAGTTTGGCCCGTATATTGTCATGGTGCCTGGTTTCGCAATGCCCCATGCACGACCGGAAAACGGTGTGAACAAGCTGGGAGTCAGCCTGCTTATCCTGGGAAAAGAAACACTTTTTAACGACGAAAAAGCCGCAAGCGTCTTCCTTGTGCTTGCAGCAACGGATCCGGAATCGCACCTGGCGCTTCTATCCGAATTGTCATCACTCTTATCAAACGAAGAAAATGTTGCAAGGCTGGCTGCTGCCAGAAGTGAAAGTGAAGTCTTTACTATTTTAAAGGAGGAGTCAAAATGAAAATTTTAGTCGTATGCGGAAACGGATTGGGAAGCAGCTTCATGATGTCCATGAACGTGCAAAAAGCGATGAAGGAACTGAACATGGAAGGAACTTGCTCACATACCGACCTTGCAAGCGCAAAAACCGAAAATGCGGATTACTACATCGGGGCACCGGAAATCATGGACCAGCTGAATGATGGAAACAGAAAAATTATTTCCCTAGTCAACATGTTCAGCATGGATGAGATCAAAAAAGCGTTAACTACTCATGTATTGGAAGGAAGATAAATATGCTGCGATTAATTATGAATGATATTTTAGGCACCCCTGCCATCCTGGTTGGACTATTTGCCTTGATCGGCCTGCTGCTGCAGAAAAAAGCGATTGCCGAAGTTGTATCCGGCACGTTGAAGACAATCATGGGCTTTATCATTCTCGGCGCTGGTGCGACAGTTCTTGTCGGTGCGCTGAATCTGTTTGGTCAAATGTTCGAGGAAGCGTTCCACATTAAAGGAATCATCCCGAACAATGAAGCAATCGTTGCGCTCGCCCAGGAAACATTCGGGACTGAAACCGCGATGATTATGGTCTTTGGTATGATTGTGAACATCCTGCTTGCCCGCTACACGAAATTCAAGTACATTTTCCTGACAGGCCACCATACGATGTTCATGGCTTGTATGCTTGCTGCTGTACTTGCTGCAAGCGGAATCAAAGGACCACTGCTTGTTGCCATCGGCTCCGTCATCCTTGGCGCGCTCATGGTTTTAATGCCAGCACTTCTCCAGCCATACACACGACAAATCACCGGATCAGATGACATGGCTGTCGGCCACTTCGGTTCGATCGGCTACTTCGTTTCCGGTACAATCGGAAAGTACTTTGGCGATAAAGAAAAAACAACCGAAGAAATCAAAGTACCAAAATCGCTTGGATTTTTGCGTGACTCTTCTGTCGCACTCGCGTTGACAATGGCTTTGATGTTCATCATCGTTGCCGCGTTCACAGGCCCGACCTTCATTGAAAAAGAATTGAGCGGCGGAACAAACTTCATCGTGTTCTCGCTTACACAAGCAATCACATTCGCCGGCGGCGTCTACATCGTACTCGCTGGTGTGCGGATGGTCATTGCTGAAATCGTACCGGCGTTCAAAGGAATCGCTGACAAAGTCGTTCCTAATGCAAAACCGGCACTTGACTGCCCTGTCGTCTTCCCATTTGCGCCAAACGCTGTGATCATCGGCTTCCTGTCCAGTTTTGTCGCAGGTGTCGTCAGTATGTTCATCCTGCCAATCTTCGGACTTGCCATCATTGTGCCAGGCCTCGTTCCCCACTTTTTCACAGGCGCAGCAGCCGGTGTTTTCGGGAACGCAACAGGTGGAAGACGCGGAGCCATCCTTGGCTCACTCGCCAACGGACTCATCATCAGCTTCCTGCCGGCACTGTTGCTGCCAGTACTCGGCTCATTAGGCTTCAACGGAACAACATTCGGCGACGCCGACTTCGGAATCGTCGGCATCCTGCTCGGCAACCTATTGAAATTATTCTAAGCTAACCGCAATCATACATTAATAGAAGAAACCCACCCGCAAATGCACGAAAGCTGCTTGCGGGTGGGTTTTTGTTTTGGCGGAATATCGTAATTTTTTAATGGGCTTTTCGCAGACCTTCGCATAAAAGCAGCAAAACAGAAGGAAAGTGGATGAGGCCACCCCACCTCATTGGCTTTCCTTTAATTATGTCTAACACTCTAACTAACATTTCTCCAAAATACTTATGCCCTTTACTCCCGCCCCACCCGCCTCCTCTGCCAATCAAAATCGCTGACGTTATATTGGCAGTCGTAAAAGTCAGCATCGAACGGTACTTTGACAGCGATGTCGACCATATAGCGGATTCCGCCGATGCTCCCAAGGTCCTCCAATCCCCACTTCACTATACAAAAAAACAAGATAATAGGAACTTTTACCTACTTAAACGACTCATAAATAAGAAAACAACATCAGGAGCGGAATAAATCAGTATCAATTACCCATACTTAATTTGTGAAAATTCGATAAAATAGTCTTTGTCGTTGTGTAAATATGTAAATAAGGGAGTCTTAAGTCATGCATCCACTTGAAGAAGAATATCTAGAATTACAACTTTCTTTATTTAAAGAAACTTTTATAGAGATTGTGCTGGAGCACGGGATTAACAGTGAAAAGGCGCAACGGTTTAGCGAAAGGCTCGAACAAGTCATTAGAAAACATGAGCAAGCTTTTGGGGAAGAGAAAGCCGAGCTTTTCCTAAACCGTTAGTCAAGTTGCTTATTGTGGGGCATTAGGTCCAAACCTCTAGTCAGCACAATTCATCAATTCGCCCTTCAGTCCGAATCTTCTAGCACTCAGGTTTTTATAAAAATCCCCCCTCCATCTTTTGCGTTATCACATATAATCTCGTCCTAACGGCTCTTTTTCACGGCCAAAATAAAAAAGGGTAGCCTTTAGGGAAATGATCCCTTTGGCTCCCCCTGTCCTTCACTTACTCCCGCCTCCTCTGCCAATCAAAATCGCTGACGATGTATTGGCAGTCGTAAAAGTTAGCATCGAACGGTACTTTGACAGCGATGTCGACCATATAGCGAATTCCGCCAATGCTCTCGAGCTTTTCCGTTCCTACCTCACTCACAATTGAAAATACATCAACAGGGATTCCTTGCTCATCGAGGGAAAGAATCACTTCAAACAGCCGCCGCAACTTTCCGCAGACAAGCTGATCAGCAGCAATAATGCACTCCCTCACTCTTTCAGGAAACAGCAGAAGCATACCCACAAAGTTTTCCTCCGCTTCAAGCACAGCTCCTTCACAATTTTCCATACACTCACCTTCCTCATAAAAAATTGACAGGCCAGCACACCCTTGCCCCTCCATTTTCAATATGGAACTTTTCTGCACGAAAGGCAGGCACACCGCTAAACTTCCGGCAAACACCAGGTATTTTTATTTTGTTTTTACAAACATTAAAAAAACCAATTCATATTTCGGCCATCACATAAGAAGGGTGATTCTGTTGAAAAAAGTGTTAGCAGCAATCCTCGCTTTGGCTGTTGTGGGATCTTCAGCCTTCTTTACGATACAGTTCATTGAGGCAGAAAGTCAGGAGGATATGCTGAAAGAAGATAAATTCTTAATCATTGCCCACCGCGGGGCCAGCGGCTATGCGCCCGAGCACACGATAGAATCGTATAAGCTGGCACATGAAATGGGCGCCGACTATATTGAAATCGACCTCCAGATGACCAAGGACGGCCAGCTTGTCGCCATGCATGATGAAAAAGTGAACAGGACGACAAACGGGAAAGGCTATGTCAAAGATTACACGCTGAAAGAACTGAAGAAGCTCGACGCCGGGTCATGGTTCAACAAGAAATACCCCGAGCACAGCAATCCAAAGTATGCCGACCTGACCATACCGACCCTGAAGGAAATATTGGAAACATTCGGGAGCAAGGCAAACTACTATATCGAAACGAAGCACCCAAAAGACCATCCCGGCATGGAAAAAGAACTGATCAAGTTGCTGGGCGAATATGGACTGCTTAACGGGGATTTATCGAAAGGCGAAGTCGTCATCCAATCCTTCAGCAGCGACAGTCTGACCAACATCCACAAGCTCAACAAAGATATCCCGCTCATCCAACTCCAGCACTTGAAAAAATCAAAAAAAGTAACGAAAGAAGACCTCGCCGAAATCAAGACATACGCAGTCGGCGTCGGCCCCAAATTTTCAAGAATGACGAAGAGTTATGTCAAAAAAGTGAAAGAGGCGGGACTCTTCCTCCACCCCTACACCGTCAACGAAAAAGAACCAGCACAATCGCTGCAAAAAATGGGGGCAAACGGAGTAATCACAAACTTTGCGGATATCCTTGAAGAGAAAGAAGAGCAGTAATGGCCAGCGGTCCCCAACAGGAATTCTGTTGGGGATCGAAAATTTTATCTAGGAACCTCTACCTTATCTCGCCTGTGACTTTTGCTACATTATTTTCCACCATTTTATGTTACTTTTATGATATTGTCAGAAAAAATCACAGATAGCAAAGGAGAGTTGCCTCATGAGCTGTGGATGTTCTAGTTTGAAGGATGGCAAGTCTATCGTGGATCATGTAAAGAGCAAAGGAAAAGAAAACAATCCTCCCAGCGTTGCGCATGATATCGTTTGTGAGTGTGGAGAGGTATTCACATTGGAAACAGTCGTTATGAACTGTCCAAAATGTGAAATGACATATGCTGTAACACCTTGTGGTTCTGAAGATATAAATAACGTAAAGCCTGCCGGCATCAAATATGCTTAATCAAAATCCCCCGATATTCGGGGGATTTTTCACTTCTGTATTCATTGCTAGGAGAACACCGAACACTACAGCCGTTTCAGCTGACCATTTATCTTCTAAATGTCGAACTCCCCATATCCCCGCAAACTGCCCGAATGAAGCATAGGTTCATGATCAGGATGTACCGGATCGGCAAGGACTTCAAAGGTTGATGCATATCCCCCTTCCCCGTCGACGTCTTGGGGCGGAGTGTCTTGAGACATCTCCAGGACAAACAGGATTATTGGCACAATAATCATCAATCATTCTCTCTACCTAGTATGCTTCATTATAGCTGCCTTAGCGGTTCAGGATTGCCCCTATAGACTACGCCTATGCAAGGCGCATAAAGAGAAAAACCCTCGGTTGCCCGAGGGTTTTTTAGCTAAAGACATTCTAGCAGCCTGTTCTAATATCAAACTCTTTATACCCCTGCCACCTTGCCCATTCGAGCATATGCTCACGATCGGGATTGTCCGGGTCGGCAATCGTTTCAAGAAATGCCGCATATCCCCCTTCCCCGCCCACATCTTCTAGAGGCGTCTTTCCGTTCCCCCAGGCAAACAACGCGATTTCTTCCATAGTCGTTGATCACTTTCTCCAACACTATGCGATGTTGCCAGTTGTCGCCATAGTCATAGACATATTCCAGCTCACGGCATTCCGGAAACACTTCCGACAGCTTGACACCCTATTCAGCGGGTAATAAAACAACTGTCAAGTTCACGATCGATGAGACGCCTCCTGCAGCACCGAAGGTTAATACGGTTAAAAGCACTTCAACTTACGTTACAGCAGCCGAACGTTATTCAGTCATCACCATTAAGGTGGGAACAAAGATAATCGGAACGGCAGCCACTGACAAATACGGGAAATTTAAAGTAAAAATAAAAGCTCAGAAGAGAAACACGTCGCTGTATGTATCGGCAAAAAACAAGGCTGGAAATGTCAGCAAGTCTGTGAAAGTAACAGTTAAGCAATTAAAAAGTCCCCTTCCAGAGAGCTAGAAGGGGACTTTTTAACTATTAAGAGAATTTCATTATTCACTATACAAAATTTTGAATATAACTATAAAAAATAAGTAGAAGTATGGTAACACGCCTTTCAATTCCTTTCTTTTACTCTTAATCTATTTATTTCTATTCGGAAACGGTTGATAGAGTATTCTCAGCAAAGGAACAGCCAGGATATAATACAAAGATAGAGAATAATATGATAGGGGTTCAATAATGAAAAACATAATTAGATTTACAATTTTCATTCTGCTTTTAAATATGTTCTCAGCAGTTTTTTTTTCGCTCGACAAAGTGAATGCTGAGAATATTACTATTGAGAATAATAGTCCCGTGCAAAAAGCCGTTGCGGGAGGCAGAAATTCAGCCATAAAAAAAATGGATGGGACCGTCTGGCTCTGGGGTGACAATTCTGATAATCAGCTGGGCAGGGAAAACGTTATATTCAGCAGTACTCCTGTTTCGGCAATCGGTTTAAAGAATATTAAATCGATAAGTACGTCAAACAGATTTTCCATGGCAGTCATGGAAGACGGCACACTTTGGTGGTGGGGAAATACGTTTTTCCCACTGCAGGATTCCTACAATACCGGTTACAGTAAATCGAATATCCCTGTTCAGCTAGAGGGTATTGATAACGTAAAAGAAGTATCGTTAGGAGACGATTATGCAATTATCCTGAAAAAGGATGGAACTGTTTACTCGGTCGGATCAAGTTACTATGGCAGACTGGGGACGGGAGGGAGCATAGACGACCCAAATAGGGGAGGATATAGCCAAGGTATATCCCAAATTGAAACACTTAAAGATGTTGTCGCAGTATCAGTCAGTAAAGAATACGCACTGGCTCTAAAAGAGGACGGTACAGTCTGGGCCTGGGGCCGCAATAATTATGGTCAATTGGGGAATGGAACGCTGACTTCAAGCAGCACCCCGGTCCAGGTTTTGGTCGCAAATAATATAAATAAAATAGTGGCAGGCGAAAATACTTCGTTTGCAATCGACGAAAATGGTTTTCTGTGGGGATGGGGCCGAAATAGTAATTATTTGATCGGGAGCGGTTCTGGTTCAACCTCAACACCCACCCTTGTTTATAATTTGACAAATGTGACAAGCATTGAGGCCAATTCGAATTTTGCACTAATAAAGAAAAGTGATGGAACTATTTGGGGATGGGGAAAAAATAGTAATGGGCTTTTAAATGAAGCGGATGGGGGTGGAACTGTTGGCCCTACTCTTTTGAACGACTTGGAAGGGATAGCAATATTCAAGACTGCACCAGAAGCTATTGTTGCGGTTACCGCATCAGGGAAGGTCAAGATAAAGGGGAAATTGTTTGAAAAGGTAGATTCTGAGTATAAAGTCGAGAATCTTGACTACATATCAAATGTTTCGATCAGTGAAGACCATGTCCTTGTTTTAAATGAAGAAGGCATTGTCAAGGCGTGGGGGAAAAATGATGTCGGACAGTTGGGCAATGGCAATTTGATTAATAGTAATGTTCCGCTCATGCTACCAGGTATTACGAATATTGTAGATGTAAAGCCTTCAATTAGTAGTTTCATATTACTCAATAGTGCAGGAGAAGTCTTTATTGTGGGCTCAAGGGGAAAGACGAACAACAGCACCGCCCTGCCAGGAGTTCCAAACGTCTATAAAATTGATGGACTTAACCATGTGAAGAAAATAGCTACTTCTGGATATGACGTACTTGCTCTTACGGTGGATGGTTCAATCTGGAAGTATACCAGATCTTCCGGAGGTGACCCAATCAGTTTTTTGACCAAGGAGATAAGCCAGGGAGATTTTATTGATATAGCTTGCAGTAATGATCACTATGTTGCGCTTAAAGAAGATGGCACTGTCTGGAACTGGGGTAATAATGATAATGGCCAATTAGGAGATGGTACTTTAACATCAAAGACTACTCCGGTTAAGACGCTAAATATTGATCATGTTACATCTATTCATGCTCAACCAGGAATTACAATTGCCTTACGTGACGATGGAACTGTGTGGGGGTGGGGCAGCAGCCATTCCTATCTTTTAGGCCCGAATTCTCAGGCTAAAAGAATTCTTCCTACCCAAATACAGGGACTTTCAAATATAAAGGAACTTTATATTACAGAAAATAGAGCATTTGCTAAGGATGCAGATCATGTTTTCTATGGGTGGGGAGAGGCCTTCGGCATAATAAACAACCCAACCGACCAATTCCTTAGTTCTCCCGTAAAAATGGATGACGTCGAGGGTGTGCAGGAAATAGCTCCTTCTTCGCAATTTCAATTGATGGTCAAGTCGGATGGTTCAATTTATGCAAAAGGGATCAATTATGAAGGTGAACTGGGTACCGGTTCTTATAATTATGCATATGAGCCGACAAAAGTAGTGTTTGACCTTAGATCAAGCCTGGCCAATATTGTTACTTTCTCGATTGGAAATGAATTTGTTCCGGCTCAAATTGATCTGGTGAACCATGAGGTAAAGTTGATTGTTCCCAGTGATACCGACTTAACCAATGTTAGACCAAACATAGGGATATCTGTTGGATCAACAATTGAGCCTAGCAATGAAGAGTATCAAGATTTTACCTCACCGGCCGACTATAATGTGACCGCAGAGGATGGAACTGTAGAAAAGTGGAAAGTAACTGTCCTAAAAAATACTGAAATCAATATAAATGTCCAATTTGAAACATTCGGAGGGACTCTTCTTAAAAATCAGGTAAAGAACTTTTATTCCCTTATCGACAGGCCAGAAGACCCCGAAAAACAAGGCTACGAGTTCAAGGGCTGGTATAAGGATGAGAATTTGTCCTCTGAATATGATTTTGCTAAGAAGTTAACCGAAGATATTACTTTGTATGCAAAATGGGAACCAAAGAACTATACAGTCAGCTTTGATGCTCAGGGCGGAAGTTACATTGCAGATATTACCGGTACTTATGGTACGGCAATCCAGGAACCAGAAAAGCCAATGAAAACAGGTTATGCGTTTAGCGGTTGGTATAAAGACTCCCTGTATGACACAGCATGGGATTTCAATACTGATAAACTCACTGACAATATTACCTTATATGCAAAATGGGAACCAAATGAGTATACAATCCATTTTGACTCGCAAGGCGGAAGCAATATAGCAGACTATTTTGGTAAATACGGTATGCCTATTGCTAAACCGGAAAACCCTATAAAAGCAGGGTACACGTTTATAGGTTGGAATAAAGATCTTTTATTAACCTCCCTATGGGATTTTGCTTTTGATACGGTGGCCTCCGACCAAACTCTGTATGCCGATTGGAAAATTAATAGATATTCAGTAACGTTTAATAGCCAGGGCGGGACTCAAGTTGCGGGACAAACAATAAACTTTAATTCAACTGTTTCTACCCCTGCTGCTCCCAAAAAGACAGGATACACATTTGGCGGCTGGTATAAAGAAGCAAGCTGCATCCACCAGTGGGATTTCAGTAAAGAAACCGTTAAAGAAAATACCACTCTTTATGCAAAATGGATTCCGAACCCTGCCAAGCCAAGCAGTCCAAAAGCAACCTCAGTATCCTATAACAGCATTAAAATCAGCTGGATTGGCGTAAGCGGGGCAAACGGATATGAAGTTGATCGGGCAACCTCCAGCACGGGAAAATATTCCCCTGTCGTGACGACCTCATCGACGAACTTTACCCATACTGGTCTTACGACGAATACTTCGTATTACTATAAAGTCAGGGCCTACAGGCTGGTAAGTTCAATTAAGGTTTATGGGGATTTTTCCCCGGTTGTTTCTGCAAAGCCGGTTCCTTCCGTGCCGGGTTCAGTCAAAGCGGCGTCTGCATCCTATAACAGCATTAAAACAAGCTGGGCAGCAGTAAGCGGGGCAAATGGATACGCGGTATACCGGGCAACCTCCAGCACGGGGACGTATTCCTACGTTGGGACAACTTCTTCAACAAGCTATACGAACACTGGGCTTACAACGAATAAAACGTATTACTATAAAGTTAGGACCTACCGGCTGGTTGGGTCGTCTAAGGTTTATGGGAATTATTCAGGAGTTGTCTCCGCAAAGCCGGTTCCTTCTATCCCAGCCAATCTGAAGGCAGCACGATATTCATCCTCCAGTATCAAGCTGACCTGGAGCAAGGTATCGGGAGCAACAGGCTATCAAGTGTATAGGGCAACCTCAAAAACAGGCACTTACAGCTATGTGAAAGGGACGACTTCTTCTTCTTATATTAATACCGGTTTGACCAAGAAGAAGACGTACTATTATAAAATCCGGGCCTATCGTACAGTTGGGAAAACAAAGGTATACAGCGGCTGGACAACCATTGTCAGTGCTATGCCTTATTAAATGAAGAGAAAAACCGTTGCAGCGGGTTTTCCTTTTAGTTTTATGGTGCGGTTTCCTGTTGAGAATTTAAAAGAGGTTTACAAAAATAATCGTATCCTGGAAAACGTGGGAGAAGTTGGTGGTGAAATGGTGGCAAAATTGAGCCTAATGCCACCAAAAACATCTAACCAAACAACATTAAACAAAAAATTGGACCTAATAAATAAATAATCGCGTTCTTTAGCTGTTATAAAAAAAATACCCTTCTACCTTGACAGGGTGGAGGTCGATGGTTCGAACCCAGTAGGAATCATACATGAAAAAAGCCTTGAAACCTTGTAATAATAAGAGATTCAAGGCTTTTTTGTATTTTCTGCTTCTAAGCGGTTGGACCAGAAAAAGGGATTTGCTAACATTTTGCTAACGGCTGGAAACTTACTTGTTCTTTAATGGGAAAGACCCAAAGTAGCTCTGTTTATATTAACATGGCTCCTTTGCGGTCTTTTTTTTGTAAAAGGGGGAAGAGAGACGAATGTCTATTGAGCAAGAGAAAAGAAGGAAAATGATTGAAGAGATACTTAATCACCAGGTTCAGGGGGAGGTATATCATTTAATTCATGCCAAGTTAAATTGTTTTTTCTCGGTATATCTTAATATCTTTTGCACTGACTTTACCAGACTCCATTCCAAATTGCCTTGCTAATTCAGGTGAATTATTAAGTTGGTTAGCTAACTTTTGGTCTGATTGAATAAAATTAGCTCGTCTAGCTTTTCCACCATAATTGCCTTTTCCACCTAGCATATAGGTAATTTCTACTTGTGCTTTTGCTACTGGTGAAAAATCAGGAACTCCATTTTTATACTGTATACCAGCTATACCAGCTTGATCTAACATTTGTTTTAATTTTGTGTCAGGCGGTGGCTTAAGGGAAACTAGTGATTCACCCGTTTTTCCTTCAAAACGGACCTTTGGATTTATTTCCGCAGGTATTTGATTAATTCTTGCTTCATATGAACTGGCAAATTCACTTTCCCTTCCATATCAAACTCCTTCCCGTTACAGCAATTACAATCCCTGTAACGTTTACCCGTTTTTTGCGGATAACATGTTCGTAACGTGCATCCGTTACAACACACTGTACGATGACTTCAAAACATAACACAACCCTTTATTTTCCCCTCTACTATCGCCATACACTGTAAACAGCCATTACAATCTATAAAAATTTAACACTTAATGCACTTATAAAATTATTGTGTACCTGTTCGTTTCTTGCGCCAAAACGCAAAAAAGCACTTGTTGCCTTTAGTAGACAATCAAGTGCTTTAAGTTAACATGTAGTTTCTATATTATCTTAAGTTTTATCCCATTGTAATAACAGTATGTTTGACAAGGGTCACTTCACAATAGCGAGATCATTTGTTGCCGCAATATGCACTTTTTCTTAACCTGTCCGTTAAATAGGCACAGTTCACTCATCTATTATACTTACATGTTTTTAAGTAGTAATCTAATTCATTAAAAATGTATATTTATCTCTTCTTTAAGAGCCTTTTCTAAGTATTCTTCAAAACTATTTACAATTACCTCTTGTTCACCTAAATCAATATGAAATCTTATAATTTCTGTATTGGGTAAATTAAAGCCTATCGGATTACCTGCACCATCTATTCCAATTACAGTAAATTTCTCATAGCTTTCTGGAAGATTTTTTCTAAACTTAAGTGATTGTTCTACAAAAGACGGTGTCGCGACAAACTCAGCCTCTTTCAATCCTAAAACAATCACTTCTCCCACTGCACCAGACCCATATTTCAAAAGAAACATCTTATAATCATGAGGTAGCTTTATCTGTAAATCATCTTCAGCTTCTCTAACTTCCTCTTCTTCAACAGGTCCTCCAAATGCTTCAGCACACATTTCGAATTCTTCATCAATTGCTTGTAATAGTTCTATTTTCATTCTATTATTCCCCTTTTAATCAGTTCATTTGCAT
The DNA here is from genome assembly GCF_003570705.1 of Mesobacillus zeae. Classification (GTDB taxonomy): domain Bacteria; phylum Bacillota; class Bacilli; order Bacillales; family Cytobacillaceae; genus Mesobacillus_C; species Mesobacillus_C zeae. The sequence goes on along the minus strand of NZ_QWVT01000033.1, from coordinate 39,834 downwards.
ACCTTGCTTTCCAATATTCTTTACGCCATTTATCGAATTGCTGCCTCTCTTCCCCTTTACCAACTCCACCTTTATTTCCAAATGGATGCTGTCTTTTGTTTCCTAAATCATGGTATCTACTAGGCATCTCAATTATTGGCCCTTCAACTTTTTGTACGTGATGGTGAAGTATAACTGTATCATTCGCTCCATCTTTTGGAGAATACCCTTTTTTAAATAAAAACTTCAATTGTTTATCTGATAAATGTGATAATGAACGTTGTGCTTTTACTTCAAAACCTTTAAAGTGTGCTGTGAATTTTCCCGTTTGTTCATAACCTTTAATTGCTTGTTGAACATCTTTAGACGTTACTTTATAAATATCATTTGTTAAATTAGACTTACCCGCACCCTTAGCAACCTCACCTTTACCCCCACTCCCCTCAACCCGATCGACAACCTTCGCAAACTGCGGGAACTGGTCGTTGAGGTTTTTGGTTTTTAGGCCGTAGGTGTTGATTTGGCCAAAATCAGTGGCGAGGGCCCGTTTCTCGATAGCGACAGGGACTTTCAATCCTCCGAGGGCACGTCCGATTTCCGCCAAATCGCTTCTGGCCTTGTTCAGGGCCCGCTGGACGAATTTGTTGCTGAATGGGGCCTTGATGGCTTTGGTGAACTGGCTTGTGGTGCTGCTGACTGCACCTGAGACACGGGTCTTGAAGCCTTCAAAGGTATTGCCTTTTCCGACGAGATCATCTACTTTTGCTTTTATATTACCAGAAAAGCCCTTCGTTTTTGAAGCGGGAGCCTTGCCGGCAAGCTTTCCGACCTTGGAGATTTTGCCTGCCACCCCAGCAACTGGCACAAGCGATGGCAATGCCGCACCCGTCAGGTAGGCGATACCCTCCTTTTCATAGGTATCAGAAAATGATTGGCCAATCGCTTCTAAAATACCGCCTGGATCCTTGATTGCCTGCATGGCGGCCTTTTTATATTTGTCGATGGTGGCATTCGCTTCTTCTTTCAGGAAATCGGGCTCCACTGCATCAGGTATTTGGGAAGAAAGGCTGACAACGATGCCGTCTTTTGCCAGGACCAGAACGCCAGTTACGAGGCCTGCAACTGCCACCGCCAGGCCCTTCACCAATCCGGATAGAACTTCCCAGCCTTTTTCAAATGTGTCGGATATACCATCCAAGAAGCTTGTATATTTCATATTCACATTAAGTGCTTTATTGTGAAAATCATCGTCTGTATTCTCAAATTTGATGACCTTCGTCTCATGGATCCTCCAAAGCTTTTCCACCTTATTCTTCAGGCGGGTTTCAGAATGCTTGAGTTTAGACTTGATGCCTTCAAGCTTCGCCTTATTGGCCTGGCTCTTCTCTTTTTCACTATCGGATATATCCTCAAAAAAACGGGGGAAAGGAGCCCTATCCGCATGGCCTATCAATCCGTACATCGTACCTGTAACTGCATTATCGATGGAATCAAGATTCCAGGAGATATCATTCCTATCCACCCGCATCATCGCATTCCTGGAAAGTGGGGCGATGTGGGTGGTGGTCCTCTCCACATAGTTTTCGAACAGGTTGGTGAGGTCCTTCACCTGCGTGCGGTAGTTCTTAATATCACGCTTGATTCCCCGCACCTGGTCTTCCCAGGCTTCGATGCTTTCGCCCTGGTTATGGGCGATGAAGGAATTGATCTTTTCCAGGGAGGATTCCATCTTGTTCAGCGCATTCTTATAGGTATGGAGCTGCTCGATGATGTTGTCGAGAATGCCATAATTGATTTGCAGATCGCGCTTCATTTCGATCCCCCCCTGATTTTGGTGCCGATTTTCTCGTCTGTCTCCTTCATCTGCTTGACCAGCATGGCGCCGGCATCATGTATAGCATCCAGGTGCTTGAGCAGCTTCGTGTTACTATCGTCGTTCATATTGTCGAGCAGGTCGTCGACCGCGTCGACGAAGTCGGAATTGAAACTTTTCAGCTGACTCCGGGTCCCGGAGCGGAAGTTTGTCGTATAGCTCTTGAAATCGGAAATGCTAGCTTTCAGCGCACTCAGCGCTGACTCCAGCTCATCGAGGTTCAATTTGATATTTTGGCTTGCCAACTGTTTACACCCCTTTGCCTCACTTCTTTTTACCTGGAATGGAACGTCTCGATATCGGAGATCAAGTCATCAATTTAGCACTACCTAAAATGAACGGACTGGATATCGGAGATCAGGTCATTGATCTCAGCGGTCATTTCCTCTATGACATCCCGCATCTCTTCCTTTGCATCCGCGTTCTCGAAATCCATCTCCCTGAAGTTCTCCCAAAGGGATTCGCGCATGTCATTCAGGCTTCCTATGATGCCGCCGCCCCATCCCCCATGGACAATGCCGTGGCAAAAATCATAATCGTACAGCCGCATCAATGTTCACCCGCTTCCACTTTTGTTTTTACCTTCTGCTCAAGCTGCGCCATGTCCTCCGGCGAAAACTCAATCGACTTCAGCCCCTTGTCGATGATCATTTCTTTTTTCATCAGCAGTTCGAAAGACGTCTCCATTTCGTCGCGGTAGCCCTCATGGATGACACTCTGGGTGAGCGGCCTGGTGAAATGGATGATGCTTTCCTTCTTGATTTCACCGAGCGGATAAATGACCCCGGCATAAGGAAAATAGGACCGGTACCCTTTTGGAGCGACGTAGCGAGCGGTAATGACGACTTTCACTGCAGAATCAATCGACGGGTCCGGTTGGAAATACCGCGGGTCCAACTCCACGACAGACCCAAGCGGCAAAAGCGGCCGCATCATCTCCACACAGCTTGCCAAATAATCAGCGAAAAGCGCGCGATCCAGCGCGAACTCCTTGCCTAGGAACGAAATCGAATGCAGGCCAGCCCCTTTCCGGTAAAAAATGTCCACATCCAGGCTGTATAGCTCCATGCTTTCCATGTCATGACGGAAAGCTTCAAGCAGGTTTTCATATACATTGAGATCATCGAGGAACAGATTGGTGAATTCCTTGATCACGGGCCAGTACTCCAGCGGGACTTCCCTGTCTGATTCGTACAAAAGGCTATGGACCCTTTCCATCGCCAATGCTTTCATTTGCTTTTGATGCGATTCGCTCATCGTCATCCCCACTCTCTTCCTATAAAAATATCTGTCTGTTGGATAAAATGTTAGTTCATTCCAGTTTATTTTACGAACCAAGGTACTAGTATTCAAGTCTTACAGGGAAATAACAGGAAAAATAAGAAAAAAGACCCACCTATGATCCTTTTCTTATTTTTTTATAGTCTATTTTATTCGTGCGAAACGACTCAGTATTTAAATTGTGCGATGGGCTCCTACCACTGCCCACAATTGATTCTAATTAAAAGTCATTGGCCATAATACTATTAACCAGACGTTCAGAAAATCCATCTGAGTAACAAAGCTGCCGGTTTTTCTAACCGACAGCCTCAATGACCAATCTTTCACTTATAAACTTCTGTACTCCTCGATAACGGCTTTATTAGCACAATACCGGTAAAACCTTTCAATTAGCTGATCAATATCCTGCTTTCGAACAACCTTGTCTAGCCATTCATTCGGGATACCCTCTAATTTATAATACATCCCTGCCATCATTAACACCTACCCCTTTAATATTGCTTCCTTGTACACTTACTCTTGGAGATAAAAGTATTGCCAACTAAAAAGGACGTCTGTAAAGGAACCGGCAGCGCAATGAGGACACCTAGGAAACACTATTCCAGCTGGTTTTGTTCTACTTTGACCAGGACGTATTACGTTGACAGTGAAGTAGTGTCTTTGAGATGAACTTCTCTTATATTCATCATTAGAACTTCAAGTTTTTTTGTGCCATAATATCTTATCTGTAAGGTCCAAGCGTGATAAAATCAAACAAATAGAGCTATGAATTTTCATATATAAAATATCTAATTGGCTCATAATATGCATCGTGAAAAGAGTCATTAGAATAAAGGGGAAAGATATGAATGGCAGAATTATTGGATTGGAAAAATGGTGCTAGCGGGCATAAATTTATTACTTCTTTTAGCGGAGGAAAGGATAGTGTCCTAGCTTTATATAAAGCAATGCAGGTTGGAGAAGCGGTTGGACTGATCGTCATGATGGAGGAAGAAGGAAAACGTTCCAGATCCCATGGAATGCCACCGGAGCTCATACTTGCCCAAGCTAAATCAATAGGTTTGCCCGTATATACTGGGGTTGCAAGTTGGACAAATTATGAAAAAGTATTTACGCACCTTTTAGAAAATGCTAAAAATCAAGGAGCAGAAGTATTAGTAACTGGAGACTTGGATATGCCTGCTCATGGCTGTTGGCATGAAAAGGTTACGAAGAATGCTGGATTAAAGCTTGGGATGCCATTATGGAAAATGAATCATCGTGAAGCTGTCGAAGAGTTCATAAATCTAGGATTTGTAACGATCATTGTAACAATTAATTTATCTTTAGGAATGCGAGAAGACGATTTAGGGCGAACGTTAACACATGAATACGTGAAGGAGCTTGAAGCTCGTGCTATTGACCCCTGCGGAGAAGGTGGAGAGTTCCATACCACAGTAATAGATGGGCCCATTTTTAAACATCCTATTCCAGTTCGTAAATGTGAGATTATTAAGGACGGAGAATATGCTTTTTTGCCTTTGGAGCTTGATTAGATGGCGGCAGATATTTGTACTCAAATAACATAAAAAAGAGACAGTTTTCACCGCTTTTACATGTGTTGAACCAATGAAAATGTGATTTGAACTAATTAATTTTTTCTCAGAGCTATCTCTCATATACGATGAAAATCTTTTCAAAGAGGTATGTATCATTAAAGCGGAGCTCGTAGTTTTTCCAAATGTTGAAAAGCGAGGTACTCTAACATAAAAGCCAAGACCTAAAAACCAACGATACGCTATATCGTTTTAACTTTTCCAATGGTCTTGCGCATTAAGCAAAAATCAAATATATATTAAATGAAGGTCAATTTGATCAAAAAACCGTATTAAAACTTGGACGGCCTACGAGCCAGGGGAGTAACTATATTGTAAGGAGAGCGGAATCCCGCTCTCTTTTTTAAATTTATTTTTCCCCCGCCCTATCCTTTTCGCCTCCCCGCTTGTATATAAGGGGTGAAGGAGGTGAGAGACATGGCAATGGCAATTCTAAAGGATTCGAATATCAGGCTGACGTTTGATGCCGGGATGGACGGAGAAGGAAAGACGATCTACAAAGGCAAGACTTACAGCAATGTGAGCAAGGATGCTACCGCTAACCAGGTTCAGCAGGCAGCTCTTGCGCTTGGAGGCCTTAGCGCTTATTCGCTAAGTTCCGTCGAACGTAATGACAGCTCGGAAATCATCTAATCGAAAATGAGACCAACTTAATAGGAGGTGAAAAACATGACTAAAGTACTTGAATTGCAATTTGGCACCGACCTTGGCAAAAGCGCCAAGCTGACAGTTGATAACCCGAAGGAGCCGATTGATCCAGCAGCAGTCAAGCTTGCGATGGAGCAAATCATTGCATCCAATGCGTTCCTGATGAAGAGCGGCACCCTTGTTGCCATCGGCGAAGCACGTGTCGTCGAACGGAACGTAACCGAATACAAACTAGTGTAAGAAACGTGAGCCGGTTGCCTGTTGGCGACCGGCTTTTTACGTAAAAGCACGAGAGGAGGAAGCGGAAATGGAACAGCTGATTCCATTCATCAGCGACGTTGGATTCCCGATCGTTGTGACCCTGTACCTGCTCCACCGAATCGAAGCGAAGCTGGATACAGTCGTCCAATCAATCCAGGGTTTGCCCGACAAGCTGCATGGAAAAGCGTAGCCAAATAACTGATTAACACTCAAAAAACCATCGCGTTAAAAACAAGCGGGATGGTTTTTATTTTTTTATCCGTCACAACTTTGCCACAATAATCCCCTGCCCACCCTGTCCTTTTTGCCTCCCCTTCCCTATATAGACGGTGAAAGGGTGGTGCAAAATGATGACGATTAAATCAGGTACTATTAAGAGGTTTGAAGAGTATTCACAGTTTGCGACGCTGGGGGAATTTAATAATCATATGGAGATGTGGATGTCAGAGTACAAGAATGAGTTCACTAAAGGGGAATTGGTAGGCCTCAAGCGCCTCGTCCGCTTTGCAGCGAAAATCCCTGGCGTTTGCAATGCAAAAATCGGTACGGTGCTGAAGGCAATCCATGAGGAATATCAGGACATGGGCATTTCCCGCTCCACTTTCAAACGGATGATCATCAAAGCGAATAACCTTGGCATTTTCACTGTGCATGAAACCGAGCGGAAGAACGGCTCACAATCGAGCAACCTTTATGTGTTCAATCGTTTTCCCCATCATGAACCACCCAAAGAAGAAAAGTTGAACCACCATAATAAAACTATCATTCCTTCTAAAACTAATATTAAAAAGAATAATAAACGTGAAGAAATGCCCCCTGCCGTAACAATTAATACTGATTCAGCAACTCATACTGAAAATGCACCTGAAGACCATCTGTTTGTCAGTGACCGTGTGCCAACAGCATTTGTAGAATTGGTGAAGTATTTCTATCCACATGCAAAGTCGATCGAAGAATTCTGGAGAATGAGCACAATCGCCGCCTACCGCAATAACCGTGAGAAAGAAACAGAAACCTTACTGTCCGTATCGCTCGACTCCTTCAAGCAGCTCGTCCGTAAGCTAAAATCAAAAGCAAAAGCCAAAAACCCGATCGCGTATTATACCGGAATCCTCAACAAGAAGTTCCAGGAAATGTACTTTGAGGAGCTTTATGAAATGGAGTTTTGCTGAGGGGAATTCCAAAAATCAAGATGAGATCACACAGTTATGTTTAGAAATCCAATTCATTCTGTGGGTCTGTCTAATAAAAACTGGAGAGTAGCCACCTGCTTACTCTCCAATATTACTAAACTTACTTTTATTATGGCTGAGTTTAATACAGAGCAAGTTTCAGCTTAATCTCTCATATAGGAACCTATTCCATCATCCTTATGAATCGCCATGCTTACACCTATGGAAATGCCAAGCCATTGGATTAAACCGATTGAGAGCATATTAGAAAACATGGATATTTCGAAGTTCTGGTAGATTAGCAGGCCTAATAAGAAACAAGCCGACCATTGTACATAATGTGAGTCAAGGTTCACTTGGTACGCCTTCCAAATAAAATATAACAATAGCAGGAAAGCAAAAAGACCTAAAAAGCCGCTTTCAACAAAAACCTGCAAATATTGGTTGTGAACATGAACGTTTTTAATCCCTGGCATATATTCATTCAACTGAATACCTACTTTATGGCCAATTAAAGGTGATGTCAGGCCGAAATCGATTACGTCACCCCAAAATTCTTCTCTCCCTGAAAAGAATGGCTTGCTGGTAAGTTTCATAGTCAGATCATTGATTGTATCTGCATATTGTGTCCTAGCCAAATAGACATATGTTATAAGAAATAGGAAGTTCCCCCCCAGCACGAAATAGAATAGTTTTGAAAAGAGCTTTCTGGAGAATTTCATGACCAGAAAGGACCCGACTATAACGGCAAGAGAGAGCCATACTGTTCTTGAAGTGGACATAAAAATCAGCAATAAGTTAATAATGATTCCCACCATAAAATACAGCTTAAGACCGAGCGTTTTTTTCTGTATATTTATTACTTGAAAATAAAGGATAGCAAAAAGGAAGTTAGCAAAAACATTAGGGTTGCCGAATACCCCTTTATACATATAGGCAATATATCCATTGCCAATCCACTGGAAAAAGAAATAAAGGATTATGATATTCGCCAAATGCCCAAAAATAATCAAATGGCTTGGTGTCCATTTGATTTTCATAACTGCCAGGATGAATACAAAAATAAGGAACAAAAAAAGAAGCTGTTCATTTTGCTCGAAATTACCATGATAGATGTGACTGGCTAAATAAATGCCACTTAACAATATAAACCCTATATAGATATTAAAATAACCAATCACATAGCCCTTGTCCTTAATAACTGCATAAATAAGCAGAAAAAATGACAGATAGAGGGTGACATCTATTGTCACCAATGCAAGATCCTTATAGGGCTGCAGGATGGTTTTACCGAAAACATTAAAAACTAAGAGAGTAAAAAATGCGAAACTGAATAGCCTGATTAGGCTTACGCTTATTTTAGTATTTGCCATTGACTAGGTTACCTCCACACTGAAACCATTAATGTATATCTATAATCTGCCCAACTTTAAAATATTAGTTGCTCCACTACCGTCTATCCCTTTTTAGTTACAAATTAAAACATCTTTCTTTCCGACGAATTTTTCCTCATCAAGTAAATTCATTTATAGGACGAACATATCTACTTTAGAAAATTTCATGAGATTGTCAGAAGATATGTCCAATTGGTACGCAATTGCGTACCACCTGCATTTTCCTAAAATGATAGATTTTCACTATAAGGGACAATTATGAGGAGGAACCAATGGAAAGAAAAGTAAAGGTGAACATTGATAAATTATTACAAGAGTATAATCTCAGCCTAAGAGAGCTGTCTCGTCTCACCAATATACGCCATGCAGTCCTGAGCGAGCTGAAAAACGGCAAAAGGAGCAGCATGCATTTCAGTCATATAGAGAAAATAGCAAACGCCCTCAATATCGACAGCGTCTGTGAAATCATGGAGTTTGAAGAAACCGTATCATAAATATGTATAAAACTACTTGGATTGGTGGGTCAACCATGGACAACAGAGGCTATATCTCAAGAGAGGTTATGCAATGGATCAACGAGCACGGTGACGAAATAGAAGCCGAAATTCTGCAATATCCCATGCACTATGAGGTGATCGCCACCATCTGCCAGGACCATCCACCCTATAAAGACATCATCGCTTTCGGCAGCGATCCTGACAGCAAAGAAGCAGCCCTTTTCAAGGCCGTCAGGGACCTGGTGCTGCAAACTTATTGGGGCGGAGTGCATTGATATTGAGGCCTTGCTTTCTTAAGCATGGCAAAAAGAGCGAACCAGCGCCTATTACTCTGGTTCGCTCTTTTTGATTGCCGGCTCCGGATTCTTTACTGGATTTTATAATACTCACAATACCAGTCCGCAAATCTCTGCAGCCCAACCTCAATAGAGGTTTTCGGCTTAAACCCAACCGCCTCTTCCAACTTTTCTGTTGAGGCAAATGTTGCTGGCACATCTCCTGGCTTGATTGGCTCGAACACTTTCTCAAATACCACTTCCCTGCCCAAAGAATTACTTAGGCATTTCTCAAGAGTATTGATAAACGTCATTAGCTTTTCCGGACTGTTGTTACCGATGTTAAAGACTTTATGAGGGACTTCTCCCCCTCCCTCAGGAGGGTTGCTTAACAGCCGCTCAATCCCTTCCACAATGTCATCGATAAAAGTAAAATCGCGATAAAGGTCGTTTTCAAAATCTCCATTATTAAAAATTTTGATAGGCTCACCAGCGAAATACTTGTCAGTAAAACCGAAATAAGCCATATCAGGCCTGCCCATTGGTCCATATACAGTAAAGAAGCGCAAGCCCGTAGCCGGGATTTTGTATAAATGGCTATATGTATGAGCCATCAATTCGTTTGACTTCTTAGTCGCTGCATATAATGAAACGGGGGTATCTACATTATCTGTCTCCTCAAAAGGTACCTTCTTGTTAGCTCCATAAACCGAGCTTGATGAGGCATAGACTAAATGATCTACAGGGTTGTGCCTGCAAGCTTCTAGAATGTTAAAAAAGCCAATAAGGTTGCTTTGGATATAGACATCCGGATTCTCGATAGAATACCTTACCCCCGCCTGGGCAGCCAAATTTACAACGATATTTGGCTTGTACTCTTCAAAGATTTTCGTAAGCATTTCCTTGTCTGCAATATCCCCTTTAATAAAGGTAAATCTCCCAAATGGCTTCAGCTTCTCCAGGCGAGCATGCTTAAGATTTACATCATAGTAATCATTCATATTATCAATCCCAATTACCCGGCAGCCCTGATCCAGCAGCTTCTTTGAAAGAAAGTAGCCAATAAAACCGGCTGCTCCTGTAATGAGGTATGTCTTATTAGGATCCAATTGATTGAAGTTTTGTTTCATCTTTAACTGGCTCCTCTGATTGATTTCTAGAGCGTCCGGCAGCTGAAGTTTGTCTTCCAACTGAGTGATACTCCACTCCTGCTTCTCCCATCACATATACACCATACAGATTTCTTCCGTCGAACACTAGAGGTGTCCTCATTAACTTCTTGTAATCTGCAGGAGTCACTGCTTTAATCTCACCCCATTCAGTGAAAACAAAGCAGACATTAGCTTCTTCCAGAGCTTCTTCAACATTTCCAACATAAGTAATGCTGCCTTTACCGTTCTTTCCTTGTGGATACAGCTTGGCAAAGTTTTCAGCACCGACCGGGTCGTAAGCATAGATATCGGCACCCTGTTCTAATAATAACGGAACATTATCAAGAGATGGCGCTTCTCTTAAATCATCCGTTCCAGGCTTAAATGTCAGACCAAGTACAGCTACTTTAAGGCCATTAAATGTAATTAGCCGTTTGCTTGCTTTTTTGTATAGCAAAGTCTTCTGGTCTTTATTGACATCAATCGCAGCCTTTACAGTTTTCAGCTCATAACCATTCTGCTTAGCGATATATTCCAGAGCCTTGGTGTCTTTCGGGAAGCATGAACCACCATAGCCAATCCCCGCATTTAAAAACTTGCTGCCAATCCTCTCGTCAAAGCTCATCCCTCTGGCAACATCCTGAATATCCGCACCAACCAGCTCACATAGGTTAGCAATATCGTTCATATAAGAAATCTTAAGAGCCAGGAAGTCGTTGGAAGCATATTTAATCATTTCAGCTGATCTTCTGTTTACCGCTACGATAGGTAAATGAAATGGTTCATAAATCTTCTTCAGAAGCCCTTCTGCCCATTTACTCTCTGTCCCGATAATTATCCTCTCGGCATACAGAGTATCATGGACAGCAGAACCTTGGGCCAGGAATTCTGGGTTAGAAGCAACTTCAACTTTTACATCATTCACCAAAAAGTCTTGAATGAACTGCTCAACCTTATCATTTGTCCCCACCGGAACGGTCGATTTAACAACAACAAGGCAGTCCTTTTCAATGTTCTCGGCAATCTGCCTAGCAACCGTCGCAATATAAGAAAGATTAGCCGAACCATCCGGCTGCTCCGGGGTACCAACACCAATAAAAATAGCATCCGCATCGCGGTATGCCTGCTTATAATCCGTTGTATACTCAATCCGGCCAGCAGCATAATTCATCTGCATCAATTCTTCCAAACCAGCCTCATAAATCGGCGAAACACCCGATTTCATAAGGTCCACTTTCTTCTCATCAATATCTACGCAAGTCACCTGGTGACCAACCTCGGCAAAACAAACGCCAGCGACTAGGCCTACGTAGCCTGTGCCGGCAACAGCGATTTTGTACATACAAATGCCTTCCCCTCTAACAAATTTACACAATACAATTCCAACATAAATTAAAGTTATATTCCTTTTTATTAACTGAATTCTATATAGAACTTCTATGTTAAATAGTTAAACAAAAACAGACTTTCTACAAATATACCCTAAATTAATTATGATCAGCATATAAATTAGACCATAACTAAAACTTATCAACTCTAGGAATTCATAAATATTCAAGTTATATTTTTTTGTAACAATATAAACACATGCACCAGATAATACTAACAAAGACTGGAAAATAGTGTCATTTCTTTGCCTATTAAATACTATGTACCCCCCCATTAAAGAGGAAGCAATAAACCTTAAGGCATACATGAAACACAGAATTGTGATATATCTGCCTGCTTCTCCATATCCATTACCAAATACGAATTCTGAAACATTGGGCGCTATAATAGCTAAAAAGGAAAACCCTATTGCTGACATTATTCCCAAAACTTTAATAAAAGAGAGATAAATAGGCCAGACTGATTTACCCTCCTTATAATCCTTGCCTATTTTTTGTAAATAAACACGGCTAACATTGTTAGAAATAAGTACTAGAGGTAACCCAAGCACCATAACAGATATGGAATAGTATCCTGTCTCAGTTGCTGAAAACAAGGAAATTACTGAAGTAGTTATCAAAGTATAAGAAAAAGAGTTTATAAATTGTGCAGGAACCAAATATAATATATGTTTCTTGTATTTCTTATAAATAGATAAAATTATTTTAAATTTAATCTTTTTCCTATACTTAAATCGTTGTAAATAATCTTTAGCTTGAATACTAACACCCGCGACAGGAGATAATGCATATCCAAGGGATTGACCGAAAGCCCCCCCACCAAATATCCCAGAAAAAATTTGCATTATCCCTTTTATTAATTCCCTTATAATATCTACTTTTGACATCAATGAATACTTTTTGTACCTGTTATTATGGCTTGCAAATATAAATCTAATTCCATTTGTAAAAACAATTAACGGAATTATTAAGGATAACCCGCCTATATTGTAAAAGGAGTTATTCCCTATTTGTAACATTATTATTATAAACAAAGTATACATAGAGGATATTAAAAAAACCGTAAATATGCTAACATCAGTCAATAAGTCTACATTATCTTCTTCACTTTCAATTACAATAAGCATAGACAACTTAAGTGAAGCAACAGGAATTATTAAATTTGCCATTGATATGATGAAATTATAAATACCTAATTCCTCTGGTGATATCAGTCTTGTTAAAAAAGGTTGAATAATTATATTAATTGACTGTGCAATTACAGTTCCTAACCCTAAAGTAATTACACCCGCCCACTGACTATTTTTAAAGTATTTTTCTATCCGCATCTCAAACTCCATCTTAACAAAAATGTTCTGTGTTAATGTAATACTAAATAAACTTAATTCAATTGTCTTTTTTTACTTACAAGTTGATCAAATATGATACAAGATAACAACACAAAAGTAGCGATGATAAAAACACTACGATAAAGCGATGTAGGCCCATATAAATACCATCTTATAGAAAGTACCGGAATTAAAATTTGATATAAAACTGCAAAATTCCCCTTTTTAGAGTAAACACCTCGGATAATAAAACCTAATATAGCACTTGCCATAATAACGCCTGGATAGCCTAACCCAAAGTAAAAATAAGATGTATATAATCCCCCTCCTACATTATATAAATAATTTTCTTTTACAAAGTTGGCTAAATTACCAAATTCACTACTGCCCCCACCCAATAAAATTGTCTTTAAATACTGAAGGAAATAGACAACTGAATTATCTATATGCTTTACTGCTGAGATAGTAATTGATGCATAATAACTATAAGAAACAGTATCGGAATAAACCCCCCTTTGAATAGCACTTTGTAACATAGACATAATCTCCAAGGACTTACCAGATCTGTACTCTGCAATAAAGTTAGATAAAGTTATCGCTAATATAGCAAGTATAAAAACTCTAGTAAGTGATAAGCGAATTTTATTTCCAACATACAAAAGGTAGTATAAAAGTATCATTAAAAATGCGGCAGATCTATCACCAAATGATAAGGAGTACAGTATATATAGAAAAGCATATAAACTTAAAAGAAAATGGAGTTTTTTATTCTTCCCTATATAAAGCCAAACTACTGCAAAAATAATAACAGAATACTCAATTAGTGGATTGCTATTACTAACATATGTATTATTAACTTTTACACTGGTGTCATAGCCCATTAAGAGAATAGCGAACATAAGTATTGTACCTATATAGCCAATTATTAAATTTTCTCTTCTGATTAATTCTGTATAACGAATATTTACTGCTTTAGAATGCAGCCATTTTGTACTTAGAAACATATTAATTATACAAAGAAACAAAAGGATACTCTTTGCTGTATAAGAGTTGTATTCTGATTCTCTAAGAGGTATCTGCCAAGGGGAAACATAAAGTCCTTTATTTATGCAGTCAGTAAATCCAATTGAAATATTTATAAAACTAACTATTGCAAATAAAAACAATAGCTTTTCATTTTTTCTAACTTTAAAACAAAGATAGATGGATATTCCGATTATTAAATACCCGATAATAGGTAGAGTTTCAATTCGATCTTTTGTAGAAAAAACAACTATTAAGCTAATCCCTAAAATTAATGTATCTAACATTAGTGATATCACATCAGACATTTTTAATTTATTTTCATTTGAGTTTGTCTGCCTAATCAACTGTGAAATCCCCCAGACAAGTAGTATTCCAAACAACTAATTTTATTTTTTGCTATTATAGTTTTCTGTTAGTTTTCGTAATTTACGATAATATTGCTTCCGTTTTTCCAAAAGCTTATCATAGGAATATTCTTTAGCCTTTTCTATATTTTCTCTGCTCATTTCTTCCAATTTACTAGTGCTATTAAAAAGGGTAATTAGCTTATTTACAAATCCATCAACATCAAGTGGATCATATAAAAACTCTTGATTCAATAATTCTGGAATACCATTAACTGGTGTTGATATGCATGGCAATCCAACAGCCATCGCTTCAATCACGGCTCTTGGTAATCCCTCCGCCTTTGATGGAAAAAGAAAAATATCCCCCTCCATAAGAAGCTCTCTTACTTCGTTTGAAGAGGAAAGCAAACCAGTAAACGTTACAAACTCACTAATATTCATCTCTCTTGCCATCTGCTCATAATAACTTCTTTTACTGCCATCACCAATAAATATAACATTTACATCATATTGTTTTTCTCTAATCTCTTTTAAAACCTTAATTACGGTTTCATGCCCTTTTATATCATTGTTTATACTATTAGCTGTATGAATAATAGTATACTTTTTCTTATCTTTTTCAAAAATCCTTGGTGTTGAGAAATAGGAATCTGGTAAATCAATCGTCGAAAAGTAACTTTCGAAGTATTCATTAGTTTCTCCATTAATTCTGGAATATGACGGATAATTATTCTGTAAATAATATTTAGTTACATAAGATACACCGTTTGCCTGCAATGCTGCATCTTTTAGCTTACGAGTATACATTGCTTGGGCTATTTTATTTGAAGAATATGCATCATAAGGATCAGCAACCACCTCTAATGCATATGGTTTACCAGTCTTCTTATAAAAACTTAAAACCATGTCTGCAGAAACTGAAGGCAATCTTATTAATGCACATTCCGCATTAGCCACAGCCCTTTGAGCTGCTTTACGGAAAGAAAAATAATTTGCAATATATTGTTTCACACCTCTCATATATGGCAATTCTAATACACTGACATTTGGTCCATCTACCCGAAGATATCCCTGTACTTCAATTAAACTTGCAGTTTTAGTTCTAGAAACAACTGCAACATTTTCAAATTCAGTCAAATAACGCAACCAAAAATTATATCCATAAATAGTTTTACACCAGTACTTCCCATCAGGTGTTCTAAAAAGTAATGAATCAGCAGCAACTAATAAGTTCATTTATCAGTACACCTCCAAACAACTCTATTCACATAGTCAGTGTAAGATAATATAATCCTTAATACTTTGTCCGATACATTAGGCATGTTATAATCAGAAACGAGTCTTAATGTATTTTTTTCTTGTGTTTCTAGTATTTCTAACCCCTGTAGGATTCTCTCTTTCCTCAGTCCCACCATCATAACTGAAGCTTCTTCCATTGCTTCTGGTCTTTCATGCGCTTGTCTAATATTCAATGCCCTAAACCCAAGAATTGAGGATTCTTCACTAATTGTACCACTGTCACTAAGAACCGCTTTGGCTTTCAGTTGAAGTTTTACATAATCATTAAATCCTAGAGGTTTCAAGGTCTTAACCAATGGATTAAACTCAATCCCTTTGGCTTCTATCATTTTTCTTGTTCTAGGATGTGTACTCACGATTACAGGTAAATTATACTTCTCCGCAACCGTATTCAAGCTCTCAACTAAATCTAAAAAATTAATCTCAGAATTGATATTTTCATCTCTGTGAGCTGATACTACAAAATAATCGCCTTCTGTTAAATCTAATCTTTCTAGAACATCTGAAGCCTCTATATCATCTTTTCTAGAATTGAGCACTTCAAACATTGGACTTCCCGTCTTGATTACTCTGTCTGCGGGAAGGCCTTCTCTTAATAGATATTCTCTTGCGATATCGCTATATGTTAGGTTGATATCCGAGGTATGATCCACGATTTTTCGGTTTGTTTCTTCCGGAACCCTTTGGTCAAAGCATCTATTACCAGCTTCCATATGGAAAATCGGAATTTGTCTTCTCTTTGCCGCAATAGCACATAAACAACTATTTGTATCACCAAGGACTAGAAATGCATCTGGTTTAACCTCTTCCATTATAGGGTCAACTTTGATGAGAATATTTCCGATTGTTTCTACTGCTGTTCCAGTAGCTGCGTTAAGGAAGTAATCCGGTTTTTTTAGATTAAAATCTTTAAAAAATACTTCATTCAATTCATAATCATAGTTTTGTCCTGTGTGAACAAGTATATGTTCTATTGCTTCTGATTCTTCCAATTTATTAATTACAGCAGACAATCTTATGATTTCTGGCCGGGTACCAACGACTGTCATGACCTTTAACTTCTTCATTAACTTAAACCTCCAAATAGAATGTATCTGGTTTCTCAGGATCAAAAAATTCATTTGCCCACATAATCGTAACCATATCGGTATCACCAAGATTTTCTATATTATGTGTGTAGCCAGTTGGTATATCAACTACTTCAAGCTTTTCTCCGCTAACAAAATATTCAATGACTTCATCTGAGTCAATCTTTCTAAAACGGATGACTCCTATCCCGCTTGCGACCAAAAATTTTTCATTCTTTGTGTGATGCCAGTGATTCCCTTTCGTTATCCCTGGTTTCGATATATTTACAGAAACCTGCCCTCTATCAGGGTTTTTAATAAACTCCGTAAATGAACCTCTTTGATCAATATTCATCTTTAGTTCGTAACTGAATTGATCTTCAGGCAAATAGCTTAGATAAGTGCTGTATAATTTCTTCGTAAATGGATCAGACATGTTAGGAATAGAGCGGTCTTCCCTGCTTTTCTTGAATGAATAAATCAAATCTACTATTTCTCCAAGTTTAACAGTATGGACAACTGGTATTTCACAGAATTCCCCTGCTAAATTTGGATTCCCATTCAATGCCCGGATTAGTTCTTCTACAACATCATCAATATAAACTAAGTTCATTACGACATTAGGATCGTTAACATTTATAGCTAAATCGTGAGAAACATTATGACAGAACGTAGCAACTGCACTATTATAATTCGGTTTACACCACTTTCCAAATACGTTTGGGAGTCGATAGATAAGTATCTTTGCTTTTGTCCTGTTGCCATAATCAAACAGTAAATCTTCAGATGCCTTTTTACTAGCACCATATGGGTTGTTCAGTTCTGCTTGAATTGAAGATGTAATTAATACAGGACAATTATTTTGATGTTTTTCCAATGTTTCTAATAGAGTGGATGTGAAACCATAATTACCATCCATAAATTCCGATTCGTCCTTCGGACGATTTACTCCTGCTAGATGAAACACAAAATCTGCTTCCTTACAATATTCATCAAGCAGTGAAGCATCTGTTTCTTTTGCATACTCAAAAATGTTATTATATTTTTGGTTTCCAAGCTCCGCTACTAGGTTCTTACCAATAAACCCATTCGTTCCAGTAATAAGTATCTTCATCTATTTTCCCCTTAATTTAACATTGGAACGTTTTTATTCCATAATTGAATTTCATTTCTAACATATTCTAGTTCAAGCAGCTTTTCTTTAATTTGTTCTATGTTTAGTCTTCTCGTGTTATGTGAATTATACTCTTCCCCCATAGACAAATCATGATCTCCATCAGCAAAATACTTTTCATAGTTTAAATCTCTGTTATCAGCTGGTACTCTATAGAAACCACCCAAGTCTTCAGCAACAACATTTTCTTCTCTTGTTAGCAAGGTTTCGTATAGTTTTTCACCATGTCGGGTGCCAATAACTTTAATCTCATTTTCCACATTAAATAACTCTTTTAGCGCCTGTGCCAATCCCCCTACGGTTGACGCTGGAGATTTTTGAACCATAATATCCCCTGCCATTGCGTTATGGAACGCAAACACTACTAATTCAACTGCTTCTTCCAAACTCATGAGGAACCTAGTCATATAGGGATCAGTAACAGTTAATGGCTGTCCATCTTTAATTTGTTCAATAAATAAGGGGATAACCGATCCACGAGAAGCCATTACATTACCATATCTTGTTCCACAGATAAGAGTTCTATCTGGAGATACCGTTTTAGACTTGGCAACAAACACTTTCTCCATCATTGCTTTAGAAATTCCCATTGCATTGATAGGATAAGCTGCTTTATCTGTAGAAAGGCAGATAACTTTTTTCACATTATATTCAATTGCAGCAGTCAAGACATTATCTGTCCCGATAATGTTAGTTTTAACAGCTTCCAAGGGAAAAAATTCACATGAAGGCACCTGTTTAAGTGCTGCAGCATGAAAAATATAATCTACATCATGCATAGCGTTTTTCACACTGGCCAAATCTCTTACGTCACCAATATAAAACTTAAGTTTGTCACTTTTATACTGTTTTCTCATATCATCTTGTTTTTTCTCATCACGTGAAAAAATACGAATTTCTTTTAAGTCCGTATCCAAAAATCTATTCATTACCGCATTTCCAAATGACCCAGTACCGCCAGTTATTAATAGAGTTTTATCTGTAAACAAGGTATTTCACCATCCTAGTGATTCATTTAATTTCCTTAATTAACTTGTAATATTTTTCTGTGCAAATTTCTCGAGTGTAATATTTTTCATAGAGTTTTTTGGCTTGGGCTGCAGAAGTTATTAATATTTCTTTATTATCGCTATAACTTAATAGAAGGTTTTGGAGTCCAATAGAATCTCCTTGCTCAACACATCCGCCCGCTTGATATTTAGTTAAGTCTTTTGCAATATCTGTTTCCTTAGACATTATGGCTAATACTGGTTTACCTGCCGCTAAGTATCCATATGTCTTACTCGGAACCCCGATTCCTTCAATTCCTTTTGCCAAACTTACCAAACAAACGTCTGCAATCTGAAGGATATCAGAGTAATCATTTCCTAAGAGAAATCCATAGACCCTAGTATTTTTTATTCTATTTGTTTCTATATATTCTTTTACATGCTCTTCTTTATTCCCGTGACCAGAGAATAAGAATAAAATATCCTTGCTATTTTTAAACTTCTTCATTGACTCTAAGATTGTCTCAATATCTTGTGCGGAGCCCATATTTCCGCTATATAAGACAATGAATTTCCATTTTTTTCTCAATTCCTTAAATTCTTCATTGTATACTTTTCCATTAGTGTCTAACTTATCATGACTATACCAATTGGGTATAACCTTAATAATTTCTGGCTTTATTGCAATTTTGTGTTCAATCAAGTAATCCTTCATGTCATTACTTAATGCTACTACTGCAGAAGAATATCGATACACTTTGCTGTTGATATATTTCATTAGCTTTCCAATAAAACTACCATTTTTAATAGCACCTAGTATCAGAGCATTGTCAGGATATACATCAAAAGCTACAAAAATAAACTTAGTCTTACTAAAACGAGAAACTAAATAAGGGATTAAGGGTAATATTGGTGGGTTAGAGTATACAAGTATAGTTTTATATTTAAATAGGAAAGGCATTTTAAATAGTACTGATACAAAGAAAGAAAAAAAGTTAATAATCCTGCCAATTTTTGATTTGTTATTTAATTGGGTGTATTTAACTCGATTAATTCCAATCCCCTTATAGTCTTCCTTTTCAGTTACAGGAGTACCTTTAAAATAAACTTGTGGATATCCACAAACAACATCAACAGATACCCCTTTTTTCACTAAATCCTCAGCTAATTCAGTAGGAAGAGTAGCTGAAGAAACGTATTCCGGATAAAAATACTGACACATTATGAGTACATCTTTTTTCAAAATAAAGCACCTATTCCTTCGTGAAATTCACACTAGATATGATTGACTCATGAAAACTGCTTACACAGTAACTAAATCCAGCATAGTTAGATAGACTTAAATCAATCACTAAATTCCCAAATACTTTATTTACTATATTTGCTTTTTTACTCATAAGTCTTAATGTTAGTCCAAGAAAATTTGATAAGTATATTTTTCGCTTTTTTTCTTTTGCAATTACCTTAATCAAATCGTTTGTACTAACAAATTCCTTATTTTGTGGATAAAAGGTTCCTTGGCCTTGGTTTTCAATTAGGAGTCTTATAAATTCAGATAAATGGTCTATATAAATCATGCTTCTGTTATTGTTAACTGACGGAAAAACTGGCACTTTCGAAATTAAACCTTCTAGACGTTTGAAGTTTCCTGGAGAGTCGGGACCATATATCATGGGTGCTCTTATAATAGCTACCTTGAAGGACTCATCACTTAGTAGTGTTAAAGCTATTTCTGCAGCTAGTTTACTTTTCCCATAATAAGTGGTTGGTTCGCAAGGAGTATCTTTTGTAATTATGACAGGCTTTTCAATTTGGCCAATCAAACCATAGACTGAAATAGAACTCATAAAAATAAACTGCTTAACACCTTCAGACTTTGCCTTTTCAGCTAAATCTGCAGTCAATTCTGTATTAACCTTATAATAATCACTTTCCATTTCTCGTTGTTCCTTTTTATGAACTAAAGCAGCCGTATGAAAGAGGATATCATAATTAGAAAAGTCTTCTTTAGACCAATTTCCATCTCTTACAGAAATAAAATCTGCTGAATAATTTTTTGACCACTGGGAAAGCCAAATTTGCAAACTTAAACCAACGTAACTATTTGTTCCAGTTATTAGTATCTTTTTCATTTTGTAAAGTTCTCCTTACTACTTCCAACTTTCCTCTTTGGGGGCCTGTGCCACCTTCAACTACCCCATCACTCTTGGCTACACTTAGAATGGTTCCGAAAAAGCACCTTACATCCATCCATAAACTGATTTTTTTAACATACTCCCCATCCAACATCGCCTTTATTTCGATGGGAAGTTCATCTCTTCCATTAATCTGCGCCCACCCAGTAAGTCCAGGAGGTATATCATTGGCTTTATAGTTATCTCTCTCTTCTATCAAGTCATATTGATTCCATAAAGCAGGTCTAGGACCAATAATACTCATTTGTCCTACAAAGATGTTCCAAATTTGTGGGAGCTCGTCTAAAGATGTTTTTCTTAAAAACTTACCCACCCTGGTAATATATTGCTCCGGATTTTCCAAAAGGTGTGTTGGTGTGTCCTTGGGAGTATCAATTTTCATTGTCCTGAATTTCAAAATATTAAAATATGTTTTATGAATTCCTACTCGTTTTTGTTTAAATAGCACTGGGCCTTTTGAATCCAGTTTTATTGCAATGATAAGAATTAGAAAAACAGGTGAAAGTATAATTAGTCCAAAAGAGGAAAGTATAATATCTATTAACCTTTTTATTTTTAAGTACATCCTTTTGCACTCCTTCATGTTAGTTACTTGGTTACTCCCTAGTTACCGGGTTTTTACAAAACTAATGACTAACCAATTAACCAACAATTAACTAAGCTATATTGTTTCGTTAAGACTATGGGTAGCTCAACTTTCTAAAGATAAAAAGCCCCTATTTATATTGACGTCAGGGGCTAGACTATCATTTCCTTACTTTGTGTATCTCCATTACTTCTTCTAAATAGTTCAGCAACTCCGTTCTCAATTCTCCATCCTGCAATGCAAACTCAACCGTAGTCTTCACAAACCCAAATTTCTCACCCACATCATGCCTTTTACCTTCAAAGTCATAAGCAAAGACGCGTTGGATTTGGTTTAGTTTTTGGATGGCGTCGGTAAGCTGAATTTCTCCTCCCGCTCCTTTTTCCTGCTGGTCTAAGAACATGAAAATTTCAGGAGTAAGAATATAACGGCCCATTATTGCAAGATTGGATGGCGCTGTACCTTGCTTTGGTTTCTCAACGAAGTTCTGTACTTGATATTTTCGGCCTATTTGCACCGAGGGTTCAACAATTCCATACCGATGCGTTTCTTCGTCAGGCACTGTTTGCACCCCAATGACCGATGATAGAGTTTCTTCATATACATTCATAAGCTGTTTTAGACAAGGTGTTTCACTTTGGACAATGTCATCACCAAGGAGAACGGCAAATGGTTCATCACCGATGAAGTTTCTCGCACACCAGACGGCATGGCCAAGCCCTTTTGGTTCTTTCTGGCGGATATAGTGGATATCAGCAAGATTTGATGAGTAACGGACTTTTTCCAGCAAATCGAGTTTGCCTTTCTCCTCTAAATTTTGCTCAAGCTCCGACGCAAAATCAAAGTGATCTTCGATAGCCCGCTTGCCTTTACCTGTTACGATGATGATATCTTCAATCCCCGATTGGACGGCTTCTTCGACAATATATTGAATCGTAGGCTTATCCACGATTGGCAGCATTTCTTTCGGCATTGCTTTTGTGGCCGGCAGAAATCTTGTTCCAAGGCCCGCTGCAGGTATAATGGCTTTACGAATTTTCTTCATTGGTAACCCCCATGTTTACTTCGCCATTGATAGCGTTACATTTTCTCTTCTATTTGCCAAATTAATCACATATGTTTTCAGTTCATCGGCAGTAAAGTTCTCAAATCGCTCCAAAAGATATTCCATTTCCTTCTCCTGGTCATGCATGGCTTTTCCGATGAAGATACTCGGATAGATAGGCTCTGGATGGACTTCTTTTTCGTTGAGCAGTTCCTCGAACAACTTCTCTCCTGGACGGATTCCACTATAATGTAATCCAATTTCTTCTATAGTATAGCCTGACATTATGATCAGGTTTTTAGCTAGGTCGACAATCTTGACTGGTTCGCCCATATCGAGGACAAACACCTCTCCTCCACGCGCCAGCGATCCTGCCTGAATGACGAGGCGCGATGCTTCCGGAATGGTCATGAAATAGCGGGTCATGTCAGGATGCGTAACGGTAATGGGTCCGCCTGCCTTTATCTGTTTCTTGAACAACGGGATGACGCTGCCACGGCTTCCGAGTACATTTCCAAAACGGACGGCGACAAACTTCGTGTTGCTTTCCTGGTCCAGCTTCTGGATCACCATTTCCGCAACCCGTTTTGTCGATCCCATTACATTCGTCGGGTTAACCGCTTTATCGGAAGAAATCATCACGAACGTCTTCACACCAAACATATCAGCCGCTTCTGCCACATTCTTCGTCCCGAATACATTGTTCTTCACAGCTTCCCTTGGGTTATATTCCATCAATGGTACATGCTTATGCGCTGCCGCATGGTAAACGACATCAGGCTGATGCTGTTCCATCACTTCAAACATACGGTTACGGTCTTGAACATCTCCAATAACCGGTACGATATCGATTACATTTCCATATAAATTTCGAAGCTCCATATCAATTAAATAAATCGAATTTTCCCCGTGGCCAAGCAGCACGATTTTCGCCGGATTGAACTTGCAAATCTGCCGGCATATTTCCGAGCCGATTGAGCCTCCTGCCCCTGTGACAAGTACTGTTTTACCCGATACATATTCCGAGATACCGTCAATATCAAGCTCAACCGGTTCCCGCCCAAGCAAATCCTCAACCTGGACATCGCGGAACGAACTCACCGAGACACGCCCTAGCATGACATCTTCAATCTTGGGCATCGTTTGAGTTTTCACATTTGTCTTTGAGCATTCCTTAAAGATTCGATTTAATTCTTTTTTATCCAGTGAAGGAATTGCTATAACAATCAAGTCAATTTGAAACTTTACAATAGCTTCTTTAATGCTCTTCGTTGAACCCGCAACAGGAATCCCATGAATCTGCAGCCGAAGCTTGTTTCTGTCATCATCAATAAACGCCGCCGGGGAAAGCCCTAGTTCCGGATTATTCAATAACTGCCTCGCAACAAGCGAGCCTCCTTGCCCGGCCCCAATGATCAGCACCTTTTTCATTTCTTTCCTCGGCTTCATAAACGAGTCACGGTATACACGCCATGAAAATCGTGATCCACCTATCATTAGGAACTGAAGCATCCAGGCAGTAATCAGGGCTCTTATGTATACTTCATATCCAACGGCATATTGAAAGGCAACCATTCCAAGAACAGAAAACGTCACCGCTTTCACGATTCCAAGAAGTTCGCCAATGCTTGCATACTCCCATGCTTTATTGTAAAGCAGGAAAAATGAAGCAAATCCTTGATAACAGAGCAGCATGACTCCCCCACTCCAAATCAGTTGCCTCCCACCAAAAGTCTCAATTGATGGATGAAGCAGGATATAGCTTAAATACATTGCAGATAGTACAAACAATGAATCCAGTACGGCCAGGAATAGCAGCCGGTATCGATATCTCATTCCGATCCTCCTGTAACAACCTTTATTATCTTGTAATATCACCAAGTTAGAATTTCTATTCAAAATAAATATCTAACGAAAACATACGTTTAAGTACATTCGCTTTCGTTAGATATCTACAAATCGAAGAGACTATTAAATAAAATGGGCATCTAACCCATCCTCACATCATACTATCGACAACAGCGTGTCTAAGGCCTGCAAACCTGCATCCCACAGCATGATCGAGTGCCTCCATGGGTATCGGACAAGGAGGCATCGCCGGCCAGGTAAGGATTCTGGCACCAATTATGATGGCTGAGGTCAATACTAATTCCTCGGAATCTTTAAAAAATCCCAAGGAACTTCTTTTTCTTCACTCTCTCTGGAGCCTCCCTGAAGACATTGTTCCCCTCTATAAGGAGTTCAGCATTTTCCTGAAATAAATAGGTCATATCAGCCCCATATTGCGAGTGGATCGTGTCATAGGCTTCGCTCATCTTAAAACCACGCTTTTTTATATCATGTGCATCAGAAGCAATGAAATGGACAAGATTCGCCTGGATGAGCTCATGCGAAAAAGTTTTTACTCTTTTACCGAATTTCCCTGTAAGGGCAGAGGCGGTCAGTTGAGCCAAAGCTCCTTTTTTTATTAATTGATATAAAAGTTCGGGCTGCTCCTGAATTTCCTGGTTGCGCTCCGGATGGACAATGATTGGAACAAGCCCTTTCATCTGCAGATCGAACAATACCTGTTCCGTATATCGCGGAACATGTCCTGATGGTAGTTCAACAAACATATAGGAAGTGCCATTCAAAGTCTGGATTTCCCCTTTTTCGTAGTCATCAACGATTTCTCCATATATTGCCGTTTCCTGTCCAGGCAGTACGGTAAGCGGAATTCCTTTTTCCTGCAGAACCCTGTTCAAGCTGGCTACCTTTTCGATAATTGCCTGCTTCGGGTTTTCATATCGGTTGTTTCGATGGTGAGGGGTCGCAATAACAGTGTGGATACCGTCCTTAACAGCTGTTTGAGCCAAATTTAGGCTGTCTTCCATTAAACGGGCACCATCATCCACTCCACTTAAAATATGAGTATGTATGTCTATCACGATAAACCCCTCCTTATTTCAATTTTTGTCATTTTTCGGACTTAATATATACTTTTTTGTCGAATTCCTATCGAAAGGCTAATTTCCGTAATAATAATAGTAATCAGTGCTTTTAAGATCCTTATGGTTCAAGACTACACCAAGCAGTTTTGCTTTTGCTGAAATCAGCAATTCTTTAGCCTTGGCTGCACCATTTATTTCTGTTTTTCCACTGTATACGACAAGGATTGTGCCATCGCATTTATTGGCAAGGATTTGAGCATCAGTGACTGCGAGGACTGGTGGCGTATCGAATATAATAATATCAAACTGCTGCTTGGCTTCCTCCAAAAATGTATCCATGCTTGCGGATCCGAGCAACTCTGCAGGATTTGGCGGGATAGGCCCGCTCGACAGGATGAACAAGTTGGGAACATTCGTTTCCTCATAAGCATCTGCCAAAAACAGCTGCTTTGACAGTACTGTCGTTAAACCAAATGTATTCGTCACATTGAAAGTATAATGCGCTGTTGGTTTTCTCAGATCAGCATCCACAATCAAGACTTTTTTCTCCTGCTGCGCAAACGTAACAGCGAGATTTGCTGCAGTGGTCGATTTTCCCTCGGCTGGTCCTGAGGATGTAACCATGATTACTTGTACATTTTGATCAACTGCAGAAAATTGAATATTTGTTCTGATTGTCCGGTATTGTTCCGATACTGGTGACTTTGGATCATAGGAGGTTACTAGCTTTCTTCGCTGGCCTCCTAAAGTCTTTGCGGGTTTTCGCTTAAGAGCCAATGGATTCACCTCTTCTTGTTTTCTGGGCCGTTCTTCTTGTTTTCATTTCTTCCATTTTCGAATCCTCAATTATAGAAATCGCGCCAAGAACCGGTAACCCAAGCACTTTCTCGACATCTTGTTCATTTTTGACCGTATTGTCCATATAATCTAGAAGAAAGGCTAGACCAACGCCGCCCATCAATCCAACAATGAGAGCAATGGCGATATTCATAAATGGCCGTGGTGCTACAGGTGATTGGCCATCCACAACTGAGGCCTTTGCCAAAATACTGACATTATCAATGCTCATTATTTCGACAATCTTTTCTTTGAATACTTCCGCAATAGTATTGGCTATTGCTGCCGCTTGCTTGGCATCTTCATCCTTAACAGATATATTCACCACTTGCGAGTCTTTTTCGCTTCCGACGATAATCTTTTCATTTAATTCTTCTACCGTCAGTTTTAATTTCATGTTTTTGATAACCTGCTCCAAGACGACTGGGCTCTTAATGATGACATTATATGTATTGATTAGCTGCAGGTTTGTTTGAACCTCGCTTGGATTATAGACAGAAGCCTGATCGTTCTTCTTTTGACTTACAAGTATTTGCGTTGAAGCCTGATAAACTGGTGTCAGCACAAAGAAACTGACAATGCTACTTACCATGACGGCCGTTAATGTGATTGCTAATATAAGAGACATCCGCTTTTTAACGGTTCCCAACAGGTCCTTTAAGCTAATTGTTTCTTCCATATGTTCCTCCACAATTTTTTTTGCAAATCTTCAAGTATTATATCATGTAGCCTTGTAAAACTTGGTATACCTTGTCATAATTTTAATAATAATGTCACCTTTCCTTAATAAACATAATAACCCTTAATCTACCTCGAAAGGAACAGGTATATTGCAATTGAAAAATATTTTATTCCTATTAAAAGAAAAGGAGACAACAATGAAAAGACTAATTGTGGCTCTATTAGCAATTGGATGCGTTTCAATAACAATATTGGGGAGTCTGCACTGGAAAGAGAAAACGACCGTTACAACTACTCCGTCCATTCAAGCTGACGAAAATTCGGGTAATTTTAAACAGACATCCCAATTCCCAGCCTCCAGCAGGGAAACGTTAATCAAAAAATCATCAAATTGGCCAGAACAGGCCAAGGAGAACTTTGCTAAATCACTAAAGAAAAAACGCCCATATGTCATTTTGCTTGCCGGATCGACTGCGCTAGGGAATGGTGAAAGTGGATGGAGTTCAATTGTTGCAAAAAACTTAAACCAAACTTACGGTTCTGAGGTCAAGGTTGAGATTAGAGCCTATGACATGACCTCCCTTGAATTCCTTAACCAGGATAAGGAAGATGAATTGGCAGAACTGAAGCCGGATCTCACAGTTCTTGAACCTTTTACATTGAAGGATAACGGGAACGTCCGCATTGAGGATACTCTTTCTAATATATCCATTATTAAGAGCAGTCTGGAGAAAAGCAACTCTGACAGCACCTTAATACTTCAGCCTCCTCATCCGCTTTACCAGGCAAATTATTATCCTGTCCAGGTACAATCATTGAAACAGTATGCAGAAGATAATAATCTAACCTACCTGGACCATTGGACCGCCTGGCCTGACTCTAACAGTGAAGAACTCAAATCATACATTGAAGAAGGACAGGATACCCCGAGCAGCAAGGGGCATGCATTATGGGCTGAATATATAACAGACTACCTCATTTCCGAGAACTAATTTTAAAGGAGTCCGGCGTTTCGCCAGACTCCTTTTCAAATAAAGAATTACTAAATTTGCCCTACCAATAATGTCATTACTGAAGTAATAAATATGGTTAGTACAATAAATAAAGCATACATAATAATCGTATTCCGCTTTTTCTTTCTTGATTTTTCCTCCGGTGTCAATGAGTGATAGTTTGACATTACAATTTCCCTTTCTTCCCATGGCTTTAATTCTAGAACATTCTCTAAAAAGATGTTTCTCTTTTACTTTCATTTTATCGAAAATTTTTTAAAAAAATTTATATTTTTCTATACTCGTATTTGTAGATTTTGTGTCGAACCCTCATTTTGTATCAGTCTGATTCCCCCATGGAGCTACGCAAGTCAGCCTTGAGGTCTTCCATGATTCGTTCAATTGTGATCTCGTTGTCTGTCAGTCCTTTTTCATAAACCTTTTTCATGACGTCGAAAAATAGTTCCTGGTCAAATCCCATCTTCCCCTGAAAGTGTTCCACCGACAAGAACCTCCCTAATTCTCCAATATTTACATTTTAAAACACCGAAAATGAATTGTATATACATTACCAACTAAACATTTGGACAACATGTGTCGATATATAAAAAGCAGATAGTTTTTCATAATTTCGCGCGAACGAATCTCATATGATTCTATATACCTATTATTATATGGTAGAATAGACTCATAAATCTATTGATAAAGGAGCGTGATTAAAGAAAATGATGAAGAAAGTCGCATCACTGGCCGCATTCGCCGTTCTTTCATCCGCTGCATTCGCCGCCAGCCCTGCATCCGCCTCAACAAATACATATCATGTACAAAAAGGCGACACTCTCAGTCACATTGCCAAAAAGTACTCCACGAGCATTTCAGAATTAAAGCGTCTGAACGGCCTCTCCTCTGATTTAATTTATGTTCAGCAGACGTTAAAGGTCACGGCTTCAAAGGGATCAGCATCCTCACACAAGCCAAATCAGCCTTCATCCAAGGGCAGTTCAGCAAAGCAGCACACCGTTGTAAAAGGTGATACGCTGGGCAAGATTGCTAGCCGATATCGTGTGTCGGTTGCTAATTTGATGGAATGGAACAAATTAAAAAACACATTAATCTATCCTGGCCAAAGACTGTCGGTGTCCGGAAAGAATTCTGGGTCGTCCAACCGAGTCCCTTCACCAAAGCCGCCAGCTCCTGCTCCGCCAGCAAACGTAAAAATCCATACGGTCCAAAAAGGCGACAGCCTGAGCAAAATCGCCAGCAAGTACCGTGTGACGGTGGCAAAGCTGATGGAATGGAACAGACTGAAAAACACGATCATCTATCCAGGCCAGAAGCTGTCCGTCTCCGGCAAGAGCTCCGGATCATCGAATCCAGCGCCTAAGCCGCCGGTCAAACCGGTAGCGCCGCCAGCAGGTACAGCGACATATAAGGTACAAGGCGGAGACAGTCTGAGCAGAATCGCAATTCAATTCAACGTCACCGTCAGAGACTTGAAAGCATGGAACGGATTGAAAAGCGATGTCATCTATGTGGGACAGACGCTAAAGGTAAGCGCGGCCGGCGCTGTCATACCACCATCGAACAAGCCTTCCGTACCCGCTGATGGAAATATCGGTACTGCTGCCATTGCACAGGCAAAAGCAGTCATGGGCACACCATATGTATGGGGAGGGAGCCAGCCAGGCGGCTTTGACTGCAGCGGGCTAATTTACTATTCATTCACCAAGGCCGGAAAAAGTATCGGCCGATTATCCGCGGAGGGCTACTATAACCGCAGCTCCTATGTCAGCAAGCCGCAGCCGGGAGACCTGGTTTTCTTTGAGAATACGTATAAAAAAGGAATCTCACATATCGGCATCTATCTCGGCAACAACGAATTCATCCATGCCAATACAGGTGTTGGCGTAGCGGTCTCCAGCCTGAATTCAAGCTACTACAAAAAACATTTTGAAGGATTTAAGAGATTCTATTAATCTCTACTATATAGCCTCCCATACCGGAAGCTAAACCTATAGCCTGCCCCTACATGGAGGCAGGCTTTTGTCATAGTCTGGAAATACTCAAAAAAAACGCCTGGACACTTCCCAGGCGTTTTACTCTTTATCTTTTAGAAAAACCGATCATGATGTATTTGGTAATGGAACGGGCGCTTGCCTCTTTGAATGGCTGCTTTGCCAAATGGTCTATGTTGAGCGGGGTAAAGAATGGATCGCCTGCCTTCTTGATGTCTTCAGGTCTCTTGGCGACGAGCTCTTTCTTCTTGACGCCACCCTCCGCTTCCACTCTTCCGTGACGCTGAATGCCTTTCTTGAACTTGCGCTTTTCCACTTTCCCAGACTCGTTCAAGATATAGACGTAGCTCTTCTTGCCTTCCTTCTCAACAGCTTTCTCCGACACTGTAGCCGCATCGAGCACCTTGTCCGTTACAACCTGCACGTCTACATGCGAGCCTTGGACAATCTTTTTGCTGTCTTCATCAAGCTCAATTTCGTACGGAAACTGGCTTTTTTTCTTCACGGAAGGCTTTTCTTCCGGGTACGTGGAGATTTTCGTCAGCATTCCGGGAACTTTCCCTTTAAACAGGCTTGAAGTGACATACACCTCCATGCCTTCCTCCACCTTTTTCAGGTCGGACTCCGCAAAGGTCCCTTCCACTTTCGGCTTGTCAGAAATGATTGTCATGATTGGGTTTTCAAGCTTGTAGTTCACATCCTTGACGACGCCTGTCACATCGCTGTTGATGCCGAGCCCATCCTCTTCATTTTCTGACTGGAGCAATTCATCGTACTTGCCGATTTCTGCCAAGATCCGGTTTTTTTCCGTCTGCTTGTCGAAAATTTCTTTTTCAATCGAGGCGCTCAAGAGCTCCCCGTTGCCTGCAGGAGGAGGCGTTCCATATGTGCCGTCTCCCGTTACAGCAGTGCTGCTTCCAGAAGAAGAGGATACGGATTTCAAATAGGTGAGCTGCTGGATCTGCTCATCAATCAAAGCGGCTTCCCGGGCAAGCTGGCTTTTTTCACTTTCCAGCTCCTTGCGGCCGGAGTCTCCTTCATCGGACGCATAATGGTACAGCGGCGTTCCCTCGTCGACCTTGTCGCCTTTTTTCACAAGGAATTCCTTGAATCCGCCTGGTTTTTCATTGTAATACACATGATGCTCTTCCAACGGTGTGACTACTCCAGCCGTGCCGAGGGTTAATTTCAGGTCCTCCGACTTTGTCTGCTCCCAGGAATTGAGATAGGTAGAGCGCTTGGCTTTGGCATCGTCTTTCATGGACAGATAAAGATTGCCTGATACAAATACCGCTCCTGCCGCAAGCAGGATTGTTGCCTTCTTCTTCATTTTCCTTTGCCTCCCCGTTACACAAGCTTCTCAAACTGGATGATGGAGAATAGCGATGACAATAGCCAAAGGGCGACGTTCAATCCGATGACCATGCCGAGAACTGCCCCTCTGCTTTTATCGGTGAGCACTTTAATATATGTGTATTGGACGAACATCGCCCAAATCTTGAAAATCGTAATCGATGCGAGAAAATAAACAATAAAGCTATTGCCCGTTATGTACTGCCCCAGCACGCCGAGAGAAAAAGGTGACGAGATTTCCGGCAGTCCAAGCGTCACTGCAAGGATCATTTCTGCCGTTTTTTCAAGAAGCAGGATGGCGAGCACGAGAAACTGTATGTAAAGAAACTTATCGAGACCTGTATCGGTCAGCGACCAGAAAAACAAAGCCGGGACAAACAGAATACCCGCTCCATAAAACATGCCCCAGAGAACCTGGCCAGCCACAAACAGAGATTTATGCATCTCATATTCCGCTCCCGAAATGCTTGTCAGCTTTTTCGAAAGATATTCAGATCCCACGCCGAAATAGGCGCTCATGCCAAAGACGAGACAGCTTGCCAAAACCATCAGGATGGCGCTCCGCCACAGCCCCTTCATACTTTCACTATCGCGGATTTGGTGTGATTGGTAATTCGGATTCTTGAGGCCGTTATAAAGCATCATGATTATTTTCCCCCACGTTGTCTCCAAATGAATTGATGTTTCTATTGTAGCTTATAGGAAAAATTTGTTGTTTTATTTCTTCATATATTCATCGTTTTGTCGTAATTGAATTATTGGGTTTGACACATTTCGCCTGTATCAATGATAGTTTAACATCACCCCTTCTTTAAGAAGACTCCTTTTATAAGAATAATTCAGCCTGCGATATGGGAAATCCTCCTTTTTTTCTAAAATGAAAAAGATTTGTCCGAATGTCATGATGGTTTATGGAGCCAATGCGCCATTGTCTTCATGAATGTAAGGGAAACCTTCCCTAAAATCACCTTCCCACTCCTATCTCGCACAATTTTTAGTTATAATAAAAGAATATGGTTTTTTCAATGGGATTGGTTTTCCAGTCTGAATGGATTTGCTTATGAATTTTATTTCTTTTATATAGGAAGCTTTGAGAAATTAAGCCCGATTGGCGGACAGCCAAAACGGCTTGTGAAGGGGAGGAATGGCAGGTGGCACTGATATCGGAAGCAATCGTACAACAGCTTAAAAGCGCTGCTGTTAAAGTGGCGGGGCTTCTGAGGCCTGAGGTGGAAGAGGATGCGCGCATTTTCCAGAAAGGATTGATGCTGTATCGTCAGGGCCTTGTCCATCATCAAAAGTTAATGGCCAACTCCATCTGGGCGACGGTCCAGGATGTAACCCCTGCCCGGATCTATATCTCACTTGAGGACCCTGAGGACAGCAGCTGCACATGCCCGGCGCAGGGCTTCTGCCGGCACAGGATGGCCGCATTCATGCATTCTTACTCCCAGGCAGACAGCGTGTCGGATTGGGTGGAAGAGTGGCGGAAACCGGCGAAGGAAATGAATATTGCGAGCCAGCTCGGCCTTCAGCGGGCAAAGGACCTGATCAAAACAGGCGGGACGCTCGCATACGACTATGACTGCTGGATTGATTCTTTTAAAAATACCTTCCGTGAGATCATGAACTCATATGGGAAGCCGACTCCCTATGTGATTTCCAACCTCGTGCAGGCCTACCTTCGGAAAGTGGAGGCATCCGCGCCGTTCAAGAAGGAGTGGAAGGAGCTTTACGACCTAATAGGCTCCATCGAGGCTTTCCACCTTCTTTCGGAGCTGAGCGAGGAGCTCGGCTATTCGGGCGAGACGATTGAACGGTATTATGGCTATGTGTTCGACTCGCTCACCGACAAGATCGAATTGACTGCGGAAGAGATGTCATTGTTATCACTGCCGTTTGACTTCGACCCTTTTATCGAAAAAATTGCCGCAAACACTTCACGGCTTGTCGAGCATTCAGGCATGTTTGATTTTGAACGTATTCACCTGTACCGTATCCTCTGGACAAGTATGCTGAAGAAAACGGTATGGCGTGATGCGGAACGGGAAAGGCTTGAAAAGTTCGGTGAAGGCAAAAGATTGTTTGCCGAGGAGATTGCGCTTGCCCACCATTACTTTTTAACGAAACGTGATAAAGAAACGCTTGAAATCGTGAAGCGGAACGGTCGCCCGGCACTCCCCTGCCTTTTTTACTGGCTTGATGAGCTGCCGCGCGCGCGCGAATGGAGCCGGATGGGTTCTTACGCCGATTTGCTTGTGCAGCAGATTCGGGTTTACCTCGCTGATACTGACGACTATTATGCAGGTCGGGTGTTCGTCAAGCACTCGGTCAAAGCGGTCTCCCTGTACTGCCGGGAAACCGGGAAGCTGGATTTGCTTGAGCGCCTGATGAACCAGTCCCTGCCCTACAGCTTTGTTGAATATGAAAGTTTTTTATTCGAAAAAGGCGATTACGAAAAGTGGAGCGAGCTGTACACCTACGCCAACTTCGATGCGCTTGAACTGCCCAATGACAAAATCAAGATTGTGCAAAAAGAGAATCCAGCAGTACTGCTGCCCATCCTGCATCACGCGACGGACATGTTCATTTCACAAAAGAATCGTGCCAGCTACCGCCAGGCCGTGCGCCTTTTAAAAAAGCTGCGCACCATCTATAAGAAATTAAAGCGCGTTGGTGAATGGGAAATGTTCTTCGAAAAGCTTCTTACGCGTACAAAGCGCCTCCGCGCCTTTCACGAAGAATGCGCGCGTAGCAAGCTGATTGAGGTGCAGGAGGACTAACGGATTGGGCTTGGGTGGTCTTGGTGCAGGTGTTAATGGTGCCGAGGAACATTGTTCGTATGGTGTTCCGGCAGAGAATGCGGATGAAAAACATAGATTGTAATTTTATTACATCTACTTGGAATATATTCACGTTAATCGGGAATATATCATACCTAATCGGGAATAACTCGGCCGTAATCGGGAATAAACACCAGCTAACCGGGAATAAAACTTTTCCCGCCACCTATCGACAGGCTTAACACCCAATTTTCAAGCTAAAAACGAGCGGATGATGTGCTTTTTCATTATATTTGCTGAAAATGAATGGGTTTTAATAAAAAAAGTAACTGTAAAAAGCGTGCGGCGGATTTTCATGATGCATCGCAGCCAGAGCAGCGGGATTTAAGCTGCCTGTGCTCGGGACTTACCACACAAGTGCGTCAGAGCTCCCTGCACCGCACAACAGAAACTGCTGAGATTAACCATCAGGAAGGAGCATGCTTCCATGCTTAAATCTAGACAAATAGAAATACACACTGTCCCATTGGGCAGCG
Organism: Mesobacillus zeae; assembly: GCF_003570705.1. Classification (GTDB taxonomy): domain Bacteria; phylum Bacillota; class Bacilli; order Bacillales; family Cytobacillaceae; genus Mesobacillus_C; species Mesobacillus_C zeae. Next base: position 5,137 of record NZ_QWVT01000033.1, on the reverse strand, counting down.
GGAGCTATTTCCTTTACGCACTGGATGAAAAAGAAGAAATGCTTGGGATCCTGCAATGGAAGCATCTCCTTTTTAACAGGCATAAAGAAAGTTTTTACGGAACGATGCTTAATGACGGCGTCCATATGGGGAAAGTAGGCCTCGTCGTGAGCGGCTGGCAGCTGGTTACGCTGTTTGCCGAGGAAAGCTTCAACATGATGGTGGAATGGGAATGGGATGAGCTATCAGAGCTCTGTCTCGCATCCGCGCACAAAATTCATGAAGCGATCGTCGAGAAGGATTGGCATCCTGACTTTGCCGCCCTTGGGGATGGAGAATTCCGCTGGTCGCTGCCAGAACAAGTGATTGAGGAATTCCACGCTGATTTCTGGGAAAGGACGATTCGCGAGCAAGGGGAGGATTGGCCCGTCAAGGAGTTCATCTCCAATTTATTCCATGACGCGCTCGAGGCTTATTTTAATGAAAATGAGAGCCTGAAGTACCTGCTTGGCGAAAAACTGGACCTTCTTCACAATAAAGAGCTTTCCGCCGAGCAGCTGGCTGCTTACTTTGATGAGGCGCGCTGGCTTGAATGGATTGGCCTTAAGGAGGATCCCTCACCGTTCACCCTTGGTATACGGCTGGAAGAACCGCTTGAGGATGATGGCAGCTGGGAGCTGAATTTGTTTTTGCGCGGGAAGCAGCAGCCGAATATGCTTATTGATGCGAGGGATTATGCATCCTACCCTGCTGACTGGGAAGGGTTCCTTGAAAAAATTGAAGCCGAAGAAGCGCGGCTTGCCAATACTTTTCCCTGGCTTGAAGAAGACGGCCGCATACGTGCCCACCTTAACGAAGAGGAAGCGTGGCTGTTTTTAACAGAAGCGAGCGAAACGATGATGGCCCTTGGCATCGAAATTCTTTTGCCATCATGGTGGGAAGCCGTGAGAAATGCCAACCTGAGAGTCAAAGCAAAGCTTAAGAGCAAAGGCGGCTACCGCAGGTCGTTCGTCGGCCTGAACGCATTGGTCGATTACGATTGGCGCTTCTCCATGAATGGTGTTGACCTGTCCGAAGAAGAGTTCCAGCGGCTTGTCAATGAAAAAAGGCGGCTCGTGTTCATGCGCGGACGCTGGATCAAGCTTGACCACGGCTTTATCCGCCAAATCCAGACGCTTATGAAAAAAGCCGACAAGGAAGGCTTGCATATTCGCGACCTTCTGCAGCAGGAGCTCGCCGATCCGGATGTGGAGCCTTCGGAGGAGCTTGACGATCCGCGTGCTTTTGCCAAAATCCAGATTGAGCTGAACCGGCACTGGAAGCAAATGATCACACAGCTTAAGGAAACAAAAGAAATTCCCGATGTACCGCTGCCTGCCGGGCTGAACGGCGAGCTAAGGCCTTATCAGAAGCTTGGCATGAACTGGCTTTTGTTCCTGCGCCAGTACGGATTTGGCGCGGTTCTCGCCGACGATATGGGCCTCGGGAAGACCATCCAGCTGATTTCGTACCTGCTCGGTGTAAAAGAGCAGGAAAAAGAGCTATCCCCTGCCCTGATCATTTGCCCGACATCGGTGCTTGGCAACTGGCAAAAAGAAATCGAACGGTTTGCGCCAGAGCTGAATGTCCATCTGCATTACGGTGCAGGCCGGATAAAAGGCGAAAAACTCACCGATACGCTCCAGGATGCGGATATTGTCCTCACCTCGTACGGATTGACGCATCTCGATTTCGAGGAGCTTGAACCAGTCGAGTGGAGCACGGTGGTAATCGACGAGGCGCAGAACATCAAAAATGCCGATACGAAGCAGTCTCGAGCGGTTCGGAAGCTCAATGGCCGCCACCATATCGCCCTCACAGGGACACCGATGGAGAACAGGCTCTCTGAGCTATGGTCGATTTTCGACTTCACGAACCGCGGCTATCTCGGCACCGCGGGACAGTTCCAGAAACAATTCATCGTCCCGATCGAGAAGGACGGTGAAAAAGAACAAATTGCCAGGCTGCAAGGGTTGATCCGCCCGTTCCTCCTCCGCAGGACGAAGAAGGATGAGGAAGTTGCCCTGAACCTGCCGGACAAAGTCGAACAGAAGGAATACTGCCCGCTTTCCGCCGAGCAGGCTTCCCTGTACGAGCAGCTCGTCAAGGATACATTTGCAAAAATCGAGGAGCTGTCGGCGTTTGAGCGGAAAGGCTTGATCTTGCAGATGCTTGGCCGACTGAAGCAGCTCTGCAACCATCCGGCGCTTTATCTGAAAGAAGAGCACCCAGCCGAGCTTATCACCCGCTCAGCAAAAATGGAGAAGTTGATTGACCTGACAGGCAGTGTGCTCGATCAGGAAGAAAGCTGCATTATTTTCACCCAGTACATCGGAATGGGCGAAATGATCCGCACCGCATTGAAGGATTCCTATAATGTCGAGGTGCCGTTCCTGCACGGCAGCATGCCAAAAACGAAGCGCGATGATTTGATCCAGCAGTTCCAGGAGCGGAAATTCCCGATCTTCCTGCTGTCGCTTAAAGCGGGCGGCACTGGCCTTAACCTGACCGCAGCCAACCATGTGATCCACTATGACCGCTGGTGGAACCCGGCCGTTGAGAATCAGGCGACCGACCGCGCTTACCGCATCGGTCAAAGCAGGTTCGTGCACGTGCACAAGCTGATCAGCACAGGCACGCTTGAAGAAAAAATTGATATGATGCTCGAGAAAAAGCAAACGCTAAACGACCAGATTCTCCAGAGCGAAAGCTGGATCACCGAAATGTCCACAGCCGACCTGCATGCGCTGGTGAACCTGGCGTAGCAGGTGCGGGATGAGCTGGGTTGAGTTAGATCGAATTCAGTTAGTGTAAGCCGCCGGGGCAATAGCTCCGGTGGCTTTTTTTGAGGGTTCGTTAAAGATTTTTTTCCACCTTGAGGAGAGTGGAATTCATCTCATCATTCATTTAAACTAATCTGTGTTATGGTAATTAAATCATATTCCTAAAAGCTGGCCTACATTCACTAGATTCCATTGTTGATAACTTTACCTTCTCCATATCATTTCTGCAATTCCGCAATCTCTTCTTTTTGATCAGCAATAATTTGCATAGTTGCACTCATTTGTTCGAGTGCAATTTGAAGTTGTAAAGCATATTGTTTTAGTTCGTTTTCTGGTTGTTGCTGCGTTGCTGCTGTTGTTATTGCGGTTTCTTTTTCAACTTCAATATTTCTTGCAACCATGCGGGTTAAACCATCCTCGATATCCGTTGCGGTTAGGTTGCGTTTAAATCCTTCCGCAATAAACCGCAATACCTCGACTGTCTCGGGTCTATATCTTTTTTTTCTTCCTTCACCAACAGATGGTATGTAATCTTCGAAACGATCTCTATAAAATCTTGCTGTAGATTCAGCAAGATTTTATTGTTTTGCGATCTGGGCCATAGTTAATAATTGTTTTTCCAATTTGTAACCCTCCTAATCTAGGGAATGGAATATTATATTATATTAACTTTCTACAGCAGTTCTGCAATAACCTACCACCCTATGGGAAATAGAAATAACTTTAATTTTCCTTGTTGAACTAAAGGGGTTAGTTGAACAAGGAATTGAAGAAACAAAAAGAGAATAGGTACTGTTAGTTAAAATGATTTTTATAGAAAGAAGGATTAATATGGCATATTGCAAAGTTCGCCAAGCTGAAATACATTATAAAGATTTAGGGGAAGGTAAACCAATTTTAATGATACACGGTTATTCTCCGGACCATCGATTAATGAGTGGTTGTATGGAACCTATATTTACTAAGAGGGAGGGTTGGCGACGTATTTATATTGACCTACCTGGAATGGGATTAACAAAAGAATATAACGAAATAAGCAGTTCTGATGAAATGTTGAATGCTGTTTTAGATTTTATTCAAGCTGTAATTCCTAACCAAGAGTACGTAATTGCTGGGGAATCTTACGGTGGCTATATAGCTAGGGGCATTATTGAAAAGCATCAAGAACAAATACTCGGTGCAGCATTTATATGTCCTGTTATTATTCCTCTTCCAGAAAATAGAACAGTTGAGAAACATAAAATATTGAGAACGGATGAAAAGTTTATTGAAAATTTATCAAAGGATGAATTAGAAGATTTTAGAAATAACAACATTGTACTTGATGAGTACACATGGTTAAGGTACAACAAAGAAATTCTAAGTGGTTGTAAAATTGGAGATGAAAAGTTTCTAAATAAAGTTAAGAATAAATATGGGTTTTCTTTTAAGATTGACCAGTCTGATTTTATTAAACCCAGTGTATTCCTGTTAGGAAGACAAGACTCTTCGGTTGGATATAAAGATGCTCTTGACATAGTAAACAAGTATCCGCGAGGAACATTTGCTGTATTGGATATAGCAGGTCACAATTTACAAATTGAACAACCACAACTTTTTAGCACTCTATTAAATGAATGGTTGGATAGAATTGAAGAGTTCCAAAACTAATACTTAACGCAGTAAGTGAAGTTTGTGAAATATTGTACGAACGGGTGCTTTACTTCAATAAGAGAGTTGCTTCGACAGCTCTTTTTCTTAAGGAGGGGCAGTTGAAGAAGCGTAGTATGGTCGAACTGTGAATTAACAACTCCCAATCTCCTAATAAATTTTGTGTTTCTTTATAAGAGACGATAGGAGGGTATAAAATTGAAGGTATTACACAATTACATCCAGGCAACAAACACTCATAAATTTGATGAAGTTAAAAAATTTCTTCATCCTAATGCTGTTTATTTCTTCTCAGATCGAAATTGTACAACTCACGAAGAAATACAGACATATTTTGAAAACGCATGGTCAATTGTTAAAAATGAAAACTACGAAGCACAAGAAGTGCACTGGCTATTCACAGGAAGTAACTCGGCAACTTGTACTTATACCTATTTCTATGAAGGCTTTGTCAATGATAAATATGCAAGCGGCCATGGAAGGGCCACAAATGTATTCGTCAAAGAATCCGATGTCTGGCTTTTAATTCACGAGCATTTAAGTCCCTTACCAAATAATTTTTGAAAGAGAGACGTTCTATACTACTAGACGTCTTTTTTATTCACTTCACATAATAAGTCAACACTACAATAAGTCTTGTCCAACGGGTGCGTTCGTATTATAAGGTTAACCAGTTTTTACTGGTT
>NZ_QWVT01000032.1 GCF_003570705.1 Mesobacillus zeae | reverse complement strand
TGGTCGATATCCGCCCCGAGTTGATTGATATCGCTCAGGAGATGGTTGATATCGGCCCCGAGTTGGTCGATATCACAAAAACACAGCCAACCCAAGCAGCAGGAACTTCCGCCAAGCAAAAAAATAAAAAGGCTAGCCCTCTAGTATCTTCTTTTGTATTTAATTTGAAAAATATTATTCCTGATAAAATTTAAAGAACAACTGCTGCTCTTGCCACAATAGATACAAAAAAAACCGACTTACTATATGAGTTCCAAAAGCTTGCATACAAGGTTCCCGATTTCATTATCAGTAAAGAATGCACGAATAAAGCCTTAAAAAAACTTTTCATGACTTAGATCATTTTTTGAGAAACAATACTTTCCTTAATCTCTTTGACTTGATCAATATGACGCTTTTCATGGAGTGCAATGACTTCAATCATTTGCTTGATACTCATTTGCCCCAGGAACGGATGCACCATGGATTTATCCTCGAGAATCGTCCCATCAATATTTTCATTTGTGAATTCAATCAGTGGGATTCTCGCCTGATTTAACATTTTCAATATGCCTTCCTTACTTATAAATTCAGCTGAAGGTTCTGGAAGGGGCGATTCTCTCTTTTTCGTACGGTCCAAAACAAATTTCACGTCTTTCTCCTCTACCCGTTCACTCTCATCTTTCACTGCATTTTTAAGTGCAGGAAGGAGTGATTCATCTATAGCACTTAAGTGCTGTATAACTTGAGATACGCTCCACTTCTCTTCACTTGGTTTCATGTTTAATTGATTATCAGATAGTGAAGCTACCTCATTCAATAATTCTTCACGGACTGTTCGTAATGTATTTAACACACTATCACCTATTCCTATGTTAGTTTTCATCTTCTAACAGATTTCTCCAAGAGATCGAATATCCCTTCTATTTATTAAAAAAGAATGAATAATCAGTCTACTTTATAGCTCAATTGGCCCTGTCCTGTAGACAATATGATAAAAGTGATGCATCATAATGAATCGCACATAAAAAAAACGGGAAGCGAACCACTAGGTTGCCTCCCGATTCTCCCTTTATTTTCACCTGAATAGATCTAACGAATTTCCAACAGCAGCTCTATCTCTATTCGTGTAAGAAACCCTATCTTTAGTGAACAGTATCAATACAGCCGATAAGCCTTTTTTCAATATCCAGCATTGCCATCAATACTGTTGGCTTCGGCATCCCGATTTTTGTTTTGCCGTTATCTTCATATACAACAATTTTGCACGGAAGGAAGTATCCTACAAGGATTTCAAATGTTAAAAACCTCCATTAGGTAACATCATTTGCTTTCCATTCCCCTTGATCGATGAAATAAATGCCTTGTTTGGCCCCAAACCGATCACAGGTCTTGATTAGCTTCATACCCAGTCTCTCTAATAATTTGCGGGAAGGCTTATTAGCCATTTGAGTTTCAGCCATGATCCGCGGTAATTTCAATTCGTGAAAACCATAATGCAGGATTTCCTTCACTGATTCCGTTGCGTAGCCAGCACCCCACCATTGAGGGAAAAACTGAAAAGACACCTCATGCCCTTCTCCATCATGGTGGGCGTCAAGAGATACCATACCTATGAATTCTCCGCTCCCCTGTTCCCTCACTGCCCAGTACCAACCGCTTTCATCCTGGTTCAGTAGCGAATCAAATGCTTCCCGAATAGTCTCTTCTTTACGTGGGCCTCCAAGATATTTCCTTACATTCGGATCTATATACAACTCCATGACTTTTTTATAATCCGATTCTTGAATCTTTTGGAGCACGCAGCGATTCATATCGAACTCCTCCTCTGTAGATTGCGTTGGTTAGGAAGACAATGGCTGCAGCCAGTTTATTGTTGACTCACCAAGAATTGAAGAAATTTGAAGGTCATCAACAAGAGCAGATATACATTTCTTCAGCAAAACACACGAATTCAATCATTACATTTATGGAAAACAAGGAATGGAAATTCAAAAAAACAGGTAGGCTCTGGATACATTTTTCATACGGAAACCAAAGTCATCACGATTAAAAGTGAACAATTCACACGCCACTACGTTATTTGGCATCTTCCTAAGAATGTGTAATCAGTATTCAGTGAAAAATGCCCCAATTAATAGAGCCGCATTGCTGCAGTTCAATCATCCAGTAGCTTGTTCAGAAAGCTTTCCCTGTTGTTGAGAAAGTATTTTGTAATTTGATAATGGTCAGTGGCTTCGTAATCCACTTCCTGAATCTCTTCCCCGTCAAAGCTCAAAATTGCTGCTCCCGGGTAGCTTAATATAATGGGAGAATGTGTGGCGATGATAAATTGGCTGCCCTCATTTGCTAAATCATGCATGATTTTCAGGAAAGTTAGCTGTCTCTGGGGTGAAAGTGCGGCCTCTGGCTCATCCAATAAATATAAGGCGCTATCTTGGAAACGATTTGCAAACAAAGACAGAAACGACTCGCCATGTGACTGGCTATGCAGTGATCGGCCGCCGTATGGCCGATAATCCCCTGTCTCATCGATATGTGTAGCGAAATGATAGAAAGACTCAGCTCTAAGAAAAAAGCCATTTGTTGCTTTTGGTAACCATGAGAGCTTTATATAATCGCCAAGCGCAGACTCCGATGATGGGGCATCATAATAGTTATTTTTTCCGCCGCCAGCTGTATTAAAGCCGCATTTAAAAGCTAGGGCTTCTAACAAAGTCGACTTCCCCGACCCATTTTCACCAACAAAAAAAGTAACGTTATTATTCAACCTAAGTTCATCAAGTTTTTTTATCGGGGAAATGGAGAAAGGATAGCTATGGAAATCGCCAATCTCCTCCCTCAGTAATTTTATATTCCTTAAAAACATGGGATCACATCCTATATTTGCTGAAGTGTAATTTGCTCCTTGAACAATTCCATTTATAATCCAATTGCATATTATGGTATAATCAACCACAACAAAGGGAGCTTGCTTTATGTACGGCAATACCATTATGGCGGTTTTTCCTCTATTAACTCTTCTTTTTTATGTCGCTCCAATTATATTTATCATTTGGTTCCTGGTTAAATTTCTGAAAATCCAGCAGGAAAAGAATATAATCCTGAAAAGCATATCTGACAAGCTTGATAAGCTAGATCGATAACAAAAGACAAAAGGTAATGGAAGACAGCAGAATGATTCATTTTATATAGTAGAACGTGCTTGGGGAATTTCCTCTTAATGCTACTGATCATATTGGCCTTTTATGATCATAGGACAACAAGATTGTACTCAGCATAATAGACGAAAAAATGGCTACTTCGTTTCTGAAGCAGCCATTTTTCGTCTATTTATTTTGTTTCTCTCACCCACTGCTTCAAAAACACCGAATGGTACGATAGACAAAACAATTCCCAATAATAGCCCCCCAAGGCTGCTTTTTTCGTTCTATCAAAATCCAAGCAAGTGGTTTATTTTTGTACTTTCTAACCAATACAAGCTGTGATATGATTCGGAAGAAAGTACTATTACTATAATACAAATAGTCCGGGGTGGTTATCTTGACTCAAGAAAAGCAGTCATACGATTTAATCCTCAAACGAATCAAGAACTGGAGAAGCTTTTTCATTCAGTACGAAATGGCGCTGAATGAACTGGAGAGCGATTTCAGGATCATTGATCTCGAATGGAAAACGAACCACGGGTATTCGCCCATCGAACATTTGAAGACACGGTTGAAGACACTACCGTCCCTTGTGCAAAAAATCGAGAGCAAGAATATTCCGCTGACATACGAATCGATTCAGCAGCATATAAAAGACATTGCCGGCGTGCGGATTGTCGCAAGCTTCCTTGACGACATCTACATGCTAAAAAAACATCTGGAAGAAAGGGAGGACCTGCGTATCCTTGAGGTCAAGGATTACATTGCCAATCAGAAAAAGAGCGGCTATAAAAGCCTCCACCTCATCGTGGAGACGCAAATCATCCTTTGTTCCGAAGTGCTCTGGGTCCCTGCAGAAATCCAGATCAGGACTTCTGCAATGGACTTCTGGGCTTCGACGGAACATAAACTGAACTACAAATATCATGGCCAGGAAGTTCCGCAGGAGGCGAAGGACCAGCTGGTGGAGCTTTCGGAAGCCGCATACATGCTGGACACGAAAATGTCCACGCTCCGCAACCAGCTTCTTAAGGAATCGTTGAAATAATGATAAAAGCAGCCCCTGCACGCCATCCGGCATGTGGGGAGCTGCTTTTTGCATGCTATTCTTCCCGGTGCAAGAGCACTTTCGCGACTTCCATCATGATGACTGCTGCAGCGGACAAGCCTGTCGCAATCAGCCATTCTGACCAGCCGAATTGTGCCGGGATGCTAAAGACACCACGCGCGAAAGGTAATACCGTGATGCCGTACAACAGGAATCCAAGCACGACAGCACCAATGACATATTTATTGCTAAAAAAGCCAGAATGTATAGCTGTTTGTGTATTGGAGCGGGCGGCAAAGGTTTGCAGCGTCCGGGATAGAATCAATGTCGTGAACGCCATAGCTACTCCCATCTCATCGGAGTGCGATAAACCGATATAAAACGATGCAATGACAGCTGCCCCAATGAGAAAACCACGTGTCACCACCGCTTTCATCGTTCCGCCGGCAAATATACCTTCATTAATTAAACGTGGTTTTCGTTTCATGACATTCGGTTCGGGCTTCTCCATACCCAGCGCAATCGCAGGCAGCGAATCATTCACAAGGTTGATAAATAGCAGCTGCAGCGCTGTGAACGGGTTGGGCAAATCCAGCATGACAGCATACAGGATGGCCACAATAGCGCCCAGATTTCCAGCAAACAAATAAGCAATCGCCTTTTTGATGTTGTCAAACACCGTTCTTCCAACCTGGACAGCATTAATGATGGATACAAAATTGTCATCTGTTAAAATCATGGCTGCGGAATCCTTGGCCACATCCGTTCCGCTTCCCATGGCAATGCCGATATCCGCCTGTTTCAGCGCCGGAGCATCATTGACGCCATCCCCTGTCATCGCGGTAATGGCGCCTTTTTTCTGCCAGGCGCGGACAATGCGGATTTTGTTCTCAGGCGAGACGCGGGCATATACGGAAATCCTGTCCAATTTCTGGTCTAGTTCTTCCTCGGACAATTGATCGAGCTCCTGCCCGGTCACAGCGATATCATTTTCCTCCATCAATCCAATGTCGCGGCCAATGGCCTGGGCCGTTGTTTTATGGTCACCGGTAATCATGATTGTACGGATGCCCGCTTTTTTCGATTCCTCAATCGAACCATAAACCGCTTCCCTCGGAGGATCCATCATGGCTGTCAGGCCAACCAGGACGAGATTTTTTTCATCCTCGTGGCCAACCTCCGCTTTTCCCTGGGGAAGACGTTTGTAGCCATACGCCAAAACCCGCAATGCCTGATTGGAGAAATCTTCATTTGCCCCCTTGAAGCGTTCCAGCAAGTCATCTGTCATCGGCTGTTCTACACCGTCTGCTAACACAGCGCTGGCACGACTGAACATGACATCAGGACCGCCCTTCGTCAGCATAAGACTGTTTCCTTCAATGTCGTGCACTGTAGACATCAGCTTGCGGTCAGAATCGAAAGGCAGTTCCGCTTTTCGTTGATACGTTTTGCGCAATTGCTCATATCCCCGGGCATGCTTATTTGCGAAGTTGATCAGAGCAACCTCTGTCGGATCTCCTATTTCCTGGCCATCTTCATTAATATAGGAATCATTGCAGAGTACCGCTATCCTGACAAGCAAACGCTCGGCTTCACTCCAGTCAGCCGGATTTTCCGGCAAGCGCTCATTGCTATCGAAAGGTAAGTAATGGTCCGTCACAGTCATCTTGTTTTGGGTCAAGGTACCCGTCTTGTCGGTGCAAACAATACTTGTTGACCCCAATGTTTCCACAGCGGGAAGCTTTCGGATAATCGCATGCTGCTTCGCCATTTTATTCGTGCCAACAGACAGAACAATCGTAACAATCGACTGTAATGCTTCCGGAATCGCAGCCACCGCTATGGCGACGGAGAACATCAGCGCTTCCAGTAATGCTGTTGTCGTATCCCCATCATCGCCCCCTAGCCATATCCGTGCCGCCTGTACTGCAAAAATGGCGATGCACAGCAAGAGTATTCCGATGCCGAGCTTTTTACTGAAATCATTCAATTTTCGCTGCAGCGGCGTTTCCTTTTGCTCAGCTGTCGAAATCATATGGGCAATTTTACCGACCTCTGTTTCTTCGGCAGTTCCGGTAACAACGAAAGTACCGCGTCCATATACAACCAGCGAGCTGCTAAAGACCATATTGCGGCGATCTCCTAGCGGCACTTCATTCTGAATCGCGTCTGTCCATTTTTCGACAGCCTCGGATTCACCTGTTAACATTCCTTCATTTACTTTCAATGAACCACTTTCAAGCACACGTCCATCGGCAGGGACATAATCGCCAGCCTCAAGGAAAACAACATCTCCCTGCACGAGCTCTTTGGCCGCAATCGTTTGTTTTGCTCCATTACGGATAACCTTTGCCTCTGGCGCAGACATATTCCGCAATGCCTCCAGGGAGCTTTCCGCTTTCCTTGTCTGTACAACGCTAATCACCGAATTAATGAGCAGGACAAGGAAAATAATCAATGACTCTACCAACTCGCCAAGCAATATTTGCACTCCAGCTGCGGCGAGGAGAACAATCACCATAGCATCTTTAAAGGTTTCCAGGAACAGCTTCCAGGTAGGCACTTTTTCTTTATCTGCGATTTCATTGTAGCCATCCCGCTCCAAGCGAAACTGTACTTCTTCACTTGATAAGCCACTTTTCCTGGAATCAATCGCATCTAGGACGTCATCTTTACCTTTTTGATAAAATTCCATCATAAGTCTCCTCATTCGATTAATTCTGCCAGTGCTTATAAGTCTCTTATGTATATTTTGTCATACTAATATTCCTATTCCCATTTTCCTGTCTGATTGTCAGATGTTCTTCTCAAGAATGTGACGATTTTTCAAAATAGCTACTGTTGAAGCGGCATCCCATGAACTCTTCTCCAGTACCTTCATTTCATGAATGATTGACGCAATCTTCCTGTGTTGATAAAATGATGGAAGGGAATGATTGTGAAAATATTCACTAACCTTCACAATTCTGTCAAAAATTTTTGTTAAAAGAGGTTGTATGTTATGAAAAGAATCGTAACACTGAGCACTCGTAAACTGATGGATACCGCAAAGCACGGCGGATGCGGCGCATGCCAGACATCTTGCCAGTCTGCATGCAAAACTTCTTGCGGAGTTGCCAACCAGAAATGTGAAAACACATTGAACAGATAGGAAACAGGAAATGTACCGCCCAGCAGTTTTCAAGATGGGCGGTAATTTTTATGGACAAAAGGAGCTTGAAGATCAAGTATGATACATCAATATAAACTTAACGGATACAATATCGTGCTCGACACATACAGCGGGTCTGTTCATGTTGTCGACGACCTTGCCTATGAAATCATCGCTCTTTATGAGAATACTCCTGCAGAAGAAATCGTAGCAATGATGCTGGAAAAGCACGCACAGGATCCCTCCATCTCCGAGAAAGACATCCGGGAAACCATTGCGGATGTGGAGGAACTTAAAAATGACGGCCAGCTCTTTACTGAGGATGAATATAAGGACCTTTCCATTGATTTAAGAAACCGCAAGACATACGTGAAAGCCCTTTGCCTCAACGTCGCACATACGTGCAACCTGTCATGCGAATACTGCTTCGCCAGCCAGGGAAAATATAGCGGAGACAGAGCCATCATGAGTTATGAGGTTGGACAAAGAGCCATTGACTATCTGCTGGAAAACTCAGGCCATCATCGTAACCTTGACGTCGACTTTTTTGGCGGGGAACCGCTCATGGCCTGGAAGGTTGTCAAACAGATTGTCGCTTACGCGAGAAGCAAGGAAAAAGAGTATAAGAAGAATTTCCGCTTCACTTTCACTACGAATGGCATGCTGCTGAATGATGAAGTCACCGATTTCCTGAACAAGGAAATGTACAATGTTGTATTGAGCCTTGATGGCAGAAAAGAAGTCCACGACCTTCTCCGGAAAACAGTCACTGGGAAAGGAAGCTACGACCATATTCTTCCGAGGTTCCAGGAGTTCGTCGAAAAACGTGGCGATAAAGAATACTATGTACGCGGAACTTATACGCATAACAATGTCGACTTCACCAATGACATTCTCCATATCGCTGACCTTGGCTTTGACAAGCTCTCGATGGAACCGGTCATCTGTGACCCGCGTGAACCGTATGCACTCACCGAGAAGGATCTCCCGGAGATTTACAATCAGTACGAAATTCTCGCCAAGGAAATGATCAAGCGCGAAGAGCAAGGGAATCCTTTTACCTTCTATCATTACATGCTTGACCTCTCTGAAGGTCCTTGCATCCAAAAGAGAATTTCCGGCTGCGGCTCAGGTACCGAATACCTTGCTGTCACTCCATGGGGCGAGCTCTTCCCTTGCCACCAGTTTGTCGGGGACGAGGAATACAGCATGGGCAACATTTGGGATGGAATCACGAAGCCAGAGACACAATGCCAGTTTAAAGAAAGCAACTGCTACTCAAAGCCGGAATGCCATGACTGCTGGGCGAAACTTTACTGCAGCGGCGGCTGCCCTGCCAACGCACTGCATGCAACAGGCTCCCTGAACGGAACATATGACTTCAGCTGCGACATCTTCCGCAAGCGGGTCGAGTGCTCCATGATGGTGAAAGTGGACGAATCCATCAGGGCAATGGAAAAGAACGGACAGACTGTGGCTGAATAAAAAAGAGGCTGAGGCATTAGCCAGGAAGATATCTGGTAAATGCCTCAGCCTTTTTTATGGGACTATTTGGAAAATAGTGACTCGCAAGTTTAATTGCTATACAATAGAAGTTAATTTTTACGAAAGAGGTGTAGTACCATTAAAGGAAATGCATGGGCTTCAAAGATTGGCTTTATTTTAGCTGCGGCCGGATCTGCTATAGGACTCGGCGCAATCTGGAAGTTTCCGTATACAACGGGAACGAACGGAGGCGGCGCGTTTTTGCTCTTATTTTTAATTTTTACGATTTTACTTGGCCTGCCTGTATTAATCGCGGAATTCCTGATTGGCCGAACAAGCGGACAAACAGCGCTTCGTGCATTTTCTGCATTGGGCCATAAAAAGTGGTCATTCGTTGGTTTACTCGGAATGGTTGCATGCTTCCTGCTTCTATCATTTTATAGTGTCATTGGCGGATGGGTATTGATTTACACGGGGCTCGCTATCACCGGGAAGGTTAGCGGGCTCGAGACAGAAGGACTCGGTGAGCTGTTCGCTACGATTTCAGGTTCACCTTTCTATGCCATCCTCGGCCAGCTGATATTTCTCGGTCTTACACTCGCAATCGTAATGCGAGGTGTGCAGTCGGGGATTGAAAAAATGAGCAAAATCATGATGCCGCTGCTATTCGTCTGTTTCATTATTCTTGTGGGCCGTTCCCTTACGCTCGATGGAGCGATGGAAGGTGTTCGCTTCTTTCTGCAGCCGGACTTCAGCGCTTTAAGCGGAACTTCAGTTCTGGCCGCCCTTGGACAAGCATTCTTCTCCCTTTCACTCGGAGTATCAGCGATGCTAACATATGCCTCCTATATGAAGGAACGCGGCCAAATCAATCGATCGGCAGGATATATCGTCTCACTGAACATTCTCGTTTCCCTTTTGGCAGGGTTCGCAATTTTCCCGGCTGTCTTTGCGGCAGGGCTTGATCCAGCGGAAGGGCCGTCGCTATTGTTTATCGTTCTGCCTACTGTGTTCGATCAAATCCAATTCGGGGTTTTCTTCCTCACGCTCTTCTTCCTGCTCTTCGCGTTCGCGTCCATCACGTCGTCTATCGCAATGCTCGAAGTAGTCGTTTCAGCCTTAACAGATTCAAAAACCGATCCCGGAGCAAAGCAAAAACAAAAAATCGCTCTGATTGTCACATTGCTGGTTGCACTCCTCGGCATTCCATCCGCCCTGTCCTTCGGGATGCTCGGCGATGTAAAGTGGCTCGACAAAACATTCTTTGATTGGGCCGATTACACGGTTTCCAATATCCTCATGCCAATTGGTGCCTTACTGATGAGTATCTTTGCCGGATTCCGCCTCGACCGCGCTTTGGTAGCACACGAGCTGGAAACAAGCCCATTCATGAAAAAGATGGTCCCCCTCTGGCGCTTTAGCGTATGCTATCTCAGCCCAGTAGCAATTCTGGTCATCATGCTTTGGCCGCTTATTTCAAAAATAATGTAATCGAAAAAGCCCCATGATTCCGTTCACTATTGGAACCATGGGGCTTTATATCCTTGTAGTGCTGATCATTCATTAAACCTTCCCATAATAACGGTATTATAATATTTACCGTCAGAAAGGACTTTGTCTTTTTTTAATATGCCTTCTATTTCAAAACCGTGCTTTTTATAAAGTTGAATGGCTTTATCGTTTGTTTCTAAAACATTCAAAGTGATTTTTTTAATACCGTTGGAGTCGGCCCAGGAAACAGACTCATTTAAAAGATTCTTCCCGATTCCATATCCCCAAAAATCTTTTGAAACGCAAACCCCGAATTCTACTTTATGAGAGAATCTGTTTAAATAAATTCCTTCACACCTTGAAAATCCGACAAGCCGATCCTGGACTGCAGCAACTAAAAATAAGTTTCTTGGATTCTCAGTATCTGTTTTTATCATCTTTTCAAATCCTGCTGTATCTATAAAAGCCTCCCCTTTTTCCCTGTCCAGGTTTTCAGTTTCCCCGTCAATCTGCAGCCTTAGGTTCCATACTGAATAGACAGGGGCAAACTGTTCATTCCTTTCAAGAGAGGAATCGCAACTAATAGGTACAAGGAAACAGACTGCTGCTTAACCTTAAAAAATCGAAGATTTGCCGTTTAGGGAAGTCTTTGCTTTTTTACAAAGAGCAATTATGAAATTGATTCAATCAATTAATATTTAATGAAAAGTACGAGTTACTTTAAAAATGAAAAGGGAGAAGAATAAAATTTCTTTCCCCTTATACCAGTTATAAATTAACTAACAATCTTCTGCTTTATAATGATGTAAAGGAGGTGGAACTAGCCATCCTTTTTCTTTATTTAGACGAAGAACTTTAGCTCCAAGTGCTGCCTTTTGAATATGAAACTGTCCAAACATCATTCCAATATCTTCTCGAATTGATTGCCCCATTATTGTACTGCACGATACTAATCCTGCAGCAATGCTCATTGAAAGAGCAGCTGCTATTTCAGGATCTGCAAAACGTGCTCCAACTGGAATATCCTCTAAACAAGCATTAGGTCTTTCTGGAGGTGTTGGAGGTAATCCAACTCCATTCGAATTTAATAAAGTTTCAATCTGTTTGATTTCTTGTTGTCCTCCTTGAATGGCTTCCTCAAGCAATTTCTGTAAATCTTCATCACCTGCATGGTTTAGGTGAGTTTGATAACCTGCAATTGTCCCTTTAGCCGTTAAAAGAAATGACCATGTGCTAAATACTTCCCCATAATGCATAGGTTCGTCTGTTGGATTTCCACTTAAAATTCCCATTGTAATCCTCCTAATCAAATTCATATTTAGTGCCTCCTTTCGCCAAAGCACATATTTATCATTCTCCTTTAGCAGCTTATAAATTCATTATTTTGTGGCTTCGAAATAAAGCTCGATCATTAATAAAAATGTCTAATTGTTTATAATAAAGTTTGATCAGGAATCCTGTTTTAAAATGTATAATTTTCCTTATTCCGCAATCGGGCGCGATTGTTGAACATCAAAAGCCTAATTTCTCACTAAAGGTAACGGAGGAATTAGGCTTTTTTATCTTTCAAAATCCATAAATTTGTAAATCCCTACTTCCTTGATGTTATCCCATTGGTAAATGGGGCGTCAACAAGTGGTACATCTTGTGGCAATCGCTGGTAAAAAACATGACAGAGGTGGTACATTCTTATGGCTGTAATCAGCAATATGTCATAGACAACATTAAAAGCAGAAAGAATATTGTAATATACCTGGTGTTATACGTGAAATCTAGCCAAGACTTTTTGGAAACAGCTGAAACAGCACTGTCTATGTCAATAGTTGAAAAAACAGTATGGAACCGTTGGGTAGGTTCTAAATCAAATAATTCCTGGATGCCGAAAAGGCTTTCTTGTTTTATAATAGACATAGGAGTCACCTCCGCAATCGAAATGTTTTGGTTGTACTTAATAAATTCGATATTCGGGGAGGTACTCCTTTTTTATGTTTTAAAAAGCCTTGCGACTCTAGGGACGAGAGTTATAAGTCCATTCGACTTATTGGATTTTCATAAAAATAAAATTATTAAAGAGTTGGAATTTGAACATGAACCAGTTGTGCTTTATGGTGATGAAGCATTTAACTTTTTACGCAAAAATGTTATTGTCTATCATAATAAATCTAATAAAATAATTCTTTTTTATACGGGTGGTAATTTCCTCTATGAAAACGTAGTGATATCATAGTACAAAGAAGATGTAAATATTCGCCATGCAATAGCTTGACTTAATTTTTTTATGTCCAGAAAATTGACTTGGATTCCCTCTTATTTCGTCAGGTTAGACATTCAATTCTTGCCTTCTCCACTGCTTCTTCACGGCTATGCACTTGCAATTTAAGGTAAATAGAGGAGATATAATTCCGTATCGTACCTTCCGACAGATGTAGCTTCTGTGCAATTTCCTTATTGCGAAGTCCTTCTGTCAAGCACCAGAGAACTTCGATTTCCCGTTCGGTCAGCTCATACCGATTCTGCACCTTATCCCCAATCTTGTGTTGAAACAATTGATGAGCTATATCCTGCGAGATCATCGTCCCCCCGCTATATATGAGTCGAATGGTTGCGGCCAATTCCTTAGGGTGTATCGATTTCAACATGTATCCTTCTGCTCCGATACGAAGAGCTTCAGCCGCCAAGGAAACATCCTCTATTGTCGTAATCATAATGATACGTATGTTTGGCCACGTCTCTTTAATAAACTTTGTAGCTTCGATACCGTCCATCTCAGGCATGTTGATGTCCATTAATACAATGTCGGGACGATCCTTCTTACATTCTTCGATGGCTTGTTTGCCATCTCCTACAACCCAAACTTCGAAATCCTGTTCTTCTCCTAACAGCAATCTAAGACTCTCACTTACCAATGGTTGATCATCCGCCAACAAGATTTTGATTTTCTGGCCACCTTCATGAGATGGATTGGGAATCGTGCAGGTTACCATTGTGCCGGCATCCGACTGCGAATGGATAAAGAGTTTGCCTTGTAATGGAGCTAAACGCTCCTTCATACCTGTCAAACCGAATCCATATTGGAGATTATCTTCACCCCTGCCATTATCCTGTACCTGTAGCATCATCTGTGTGTGATCATATTGCAAAAGAACTTGAATTGTACTGGCTTGCCCATGACGACTAGCGTTAGTTAGAGCCTCCTGCAGACAGCGATACAAGGTAAGTCTGACCTGCTTCATCACAGGGTAAGGCTCACCCATTGTACGAAATACAATCCGAATCCCGGTATTCGTCTTGAATTCATCCATAATCTGAAGCAGCGCTCCATCCAACGGCAGCGCCTCCTCGATTGGATCCATCTGATGCACCTGACGGCGAATGTCATCCAGTCCCGTTCTAACCAACTTGAGCATTCCCTGTAGTTTGGCTTCTCCCTCTTTCGAATAAATATGGGACTTAAGCGTTTCCATTCCTAGAATCATGGAAGTAAAGGTATGACCGATCGTATCGTGTAGCTCACGTGCCATTCGGTAACGTTCCTCCAACAGCGTCATTCTTTCAATCTGTGATGAATACTGCTCCAAAATCGTGTATTGCTTCTTTATCAACGAAAGCTTCTGCTTGATGGCATTAATCGCCAAGGCTCCTTTTTGTAGTGCATAACTTACCCCGTAGAAGATAAGTGCATCGATTATGCTTTGCCATATGACAGGATGTGACAACGATGAACTGATAGAATCCCCTGCACTTAGAACAAACAGTGTGACGGCGATAGGAAGCGAGAACCAATGGGATAGGCCTCGACTATAGAACGCAATCGTAAAGAGAGCAGATGGAAACAAGCGTATCAGCCCAAAATCATAAGCAAGAAATAATGATACTCCACCAGCAAACAAGCACTCTGATATCAGGTATCGATAATAGTGACCCTTCACAAACAAAAAGGGGACAAGATTACACAGTAAAAGTGGAACAAACACCAGCCAAAAAGAAAATGTTGGCTGATCCTGATACATAAAAATGATAACAGCGACGACCCATAGGCAACGAATAGCAAGCATAGTCCAGTCTTGCCATGACCACCGATTTTTATTTTTAATTAGAAAACGCATATGTACAACTCCTTTAATCTTTTTGGCATGAGAAAAAAACGGCATGAACACGCCCAATTTCCTTTGTCATATCAAGGTTATGACTTCTTGTCACTCGGCTTTATGACAATCCTTCTGCTAGTTTGAAGTTGGATGAGATGAATCCCTAGAATACAGAAAAGTATATCTCATTCCAATTACTAATAAAAGGAGTGGTAGACATTGTCGCTGCTACAAATTCGTGATCTCACGAAAAAAATAGGAAACAAGGTCATTGTTGATCAGGTAACGTTAAATATGGATAAGGGAGAAATCCTGGGACTCCTCGGTCCGAACGGAGCAGGAAAAACATCGACGATTCGGATGATCGTCAGCTTAATGTCCAAATCAGGAGGCCAAGTACTGATTAACGGAACAGATGCTCATGCCAACTTTGAACAAACTATGAAGCATGTAGGCGTAATCGTGGAGAATCCGGATTTTTACAAATATTTGTCCGGTTTTGACAATTTAATTCACTTTTCTCGCATGACGCCAGGCGTGACAGAAGTAAGAATTCAGGAAGTCATTGCACTAGTTGGTCTGGAGCATAGTATCGGTGATAAAGTTGGGACCTACTCCCTGGGCATGCGTCAGCGCCTAGGCCTTGCCATCGCTCTTGTCCATAAGCCTTCCCTGCTCATACTGGATGAACCTACCAACGGACTTGATCCAGCTGGTATCCGTGAACTGAGAGGTCACTTGACACATCTGGCTCAAAAAGAAGGTGTAGGTATTCTGATCTCCAGCCACCTCATGTCCGAAATGGAGATAATGTGTGATCGGGTCGCAATTATGCAAAAAGGAAAACTGATTAATATTTACAAGATATCGGATATGGCAGCAGATGAACGAACACAAGTTCAATTCGAAGTCGATCGACCAGATCTAGCCGTACAAATCCTTCAAACGCTAATGTCTGGTGATGAAATCACGACAGATCAACGACATATTCAAGTCAGTATCACCAAGGCGCATATTCCGGAGATTAGCCGGAAGCTAATGGAAGCAGGAATTAACGTATTTGGTGTCCACGCGGTCCAAAAAACGTTGGAAGACAAGTTTATGGAGATAACAGGAGGGGAAGACCATTGATTTCATTCATTCGCAATGAAAACATGAAGATTTATAAACGAAAGCGTACCTGGGTTATGATTGCAATCGTCTTGTTGTACGTAGTACTTCAAATCGTGAATTTGAAAACGGCTGGAAGTGGCGCTACCAACGACAATTGGAGAGCACAGTTAGAACAAGAGAATGTGCAATTCGGCAAGGAAGCCACCAAGACGGACGCGTTGAACATTGAAATCAAGCAGGCCGAGAAACACATAGTGTTGAATGAGTACTATTTAGACAAAGGCATCCCGCCTAGCACCAATGGATGGAGCTTTGCGGTGAGCCAAGTGCGGAATATCATTTTTGCGGTTTCCCTCATCTCCATTATTATCGCAGGCGAGATTGTTGCCGCTGAATTCGTATCCGGTACGATTAAGCTTCTATTGACCCGTTCGGCTAGTCGCAGCAAAATCTACATCTCCAAGTATGCCGCCGCCATCTTGTTCGGCCTTATGTTATCAGTAGCTGGTATACTAACATCGATTTTACTTGGTGGCTTCATATTTGGTTTCAATGGATTAGCAGACAGCTATTTCTATGTAAAGAACCAATCTGTAGAAGAAATTCCAATGCTGCAAGCTTTACTTGCGGGATATGTGCTTAATATTCCATTCTTGCTCATCACGATTACATTGGCATTTATGATCTCTGCCGCCTTTAGAAGTACAACCTTCTCCATCGTTATTTCCCTGCTCGTCTCGTTGACTGGGTTTATTATTGCGATTGCTATGGACGGTTGGAGCTGGACGAAATACTTCGTTTTCTCCCACACTGACCTTACTCCGTACATATACGGAAATCCTTCTGTTGATGGGGTAACATTGAGCTTTTCCCTCATATTTATCGGGATTCATCTAGCGGTCATGTATTTGATATCCTACCCTATATTTGTAAAGCGCGATGTGGTCTGAGTGGCGTCTTCGAGATTGAGCAAAAAAATCGGAATTTTAGAACAATCTCTGCAAAAAAAGGAGGATAAATATGAACATAATGAAGAGAATAAAGGGCGCTATGATTGTAGTGTCATTGATGTTGATTGCTGCCTGCGGAGCGAAAGAAGAATCAACGGCGAAGGACCTGGAATTACCGTCGGTCGGTCTGAAAAAGCTTGTCATTGACCATCGGAATGGGGAAATTCAGATTTCTGGGAGTTCTGATTCGGATAAAATCGAAGTTGTTGCTTTGGCCAAAGGCAAAGGGGTCAGCATGGATAAATTGGAGCTAAATCTGAAAGCACAGAAAGATACTGCTTATTTAGATGCACGGTTTAGAGGGCAATTCCTTGCTATGGGATCGGGGGCAGTCGATCTGGAAATCAAAGTTCCAAAGCAACTTAAGCTGGATATTAAGTCACACCGTGACGGCAATATCCAAGTATCAGAGCTATCGTCTAGCGCCAAGATTGACAACATCAATGGCGATATTCAAGTATCGAACCTAACCGGCTCACTTGAAATTGATAATCGAGATGGTGACATCACCGCTCATGATATCGATTCGGATGTAGTCATTAACAATATCAATGGACATATTGCGGTTGATCAGGTAGGTGGTTCAGTAGAGATACAAGTGGGTGATGGTAGTCTGGATATCAACCACGTGGCGAAAGATGCGTCTATTACACAGTCAGGAAACGGAGAAATTAAAATTGGTGAGGTAAAGGGCAAGATTCTTAATAATAAAAAATAGCATCGGTGTAGCTTTGGAATAATGTTTGATCAAAAATACCTCACAAATCAGCATTTTACAATAAATCAAAAGAAGCCATTTTTGAAAAATGTTTGATCAAAATGGCTTCTTTTTCATTAGATTTTAGTTTGGTTATTATAAAAAAGTTTGATCTGATTCTTATTCAATTAAATCCTCTGTTTCATTTTCTAGCTGTAATCTTCGACAATTGCGCCCGTTTGCGGAATATTAAAAAATACAAAAAAACTACAAAAATTGAAACTTAGTTGCCTTACTAAACCACTCATTAGTTTAAGTATAATCCTTCCTATTCTAATTTTTAGTTATCACACAAAAAAAATTGACACCAAACTGTTTTTAACAGTATACTGTCACTAACAGTTCGGTGTATTGCCAATAATTTTTAAACATTAAAATTAGGAGGTTATATGTTTTATGAAACATACAGGGAGACATACAGGTGCATTTCTATTGCTATTTTTAACAGAGGGAGATAACTATGGAGGGAACCTTCTGCAAAAATGTAAGGAAGAGCTTCCTATCAATCCAATTGATAGTGCTATATTATATCGCACACTAAAAAAATTAGAGGCAGAAGGCGCTGTTGAGTCTTATCTAGATACATCTGATCAAGATAAACCGATAAGGATGTACAAAATCACTACAGTTGGAAAAAGAAAATTAGAAGATTTTCAAATAGATATTGAAGAAAAAATTCAAAATTTATCGTTTTTCCTAGAAAAATATAAAGAATGGACGGCTCAAAATAATGATTAATGGAATTATTCTATATACTATAGCCATTATTTATTTGGGTATTTCTTTCATAAAAAATAAACATAAAACAAAGGCAGCCTTATTAAGTTCATGGAAAATGTTTCGCAATGTTTTACCGGATTTATTAGCTATCATGCTTTTTGTTGGATTAGCATTATCTTTATTGACACCATCCCTTATTTCTTCAATTATTGGAGAAGATTCTGGCTTACTTGGCATCATTTATTCAACAATCATTGGATCAATTGCTATAGTGCCTAGCTTTATAGTCTTTCCTCTTGGACATACATTAGTTCAAAATGGTGCTGCTCTTCCACAAGTTGCTGTATTAATGTCAACATTAATGGCTGTAGGAGTGGCAAGTTTATCTATGGAACAAAAAACTTTTGGACATAGTTTTGCTTATGCTCGAAATATTTCTGCCATAATAATGTCTCTTCTATTTGCATTTATTATTTGGGTGGTGATGACATGAAAAAGCTAAAAAGATATCGGTTCTTTCTCATTTTATTATTAGGGCTTCTACTTATTGCATTTATGAATCAAGCTATTGCTATAAAAACAGTTCAGTTAACTGGTAAAAGTATTTTGGATATGTTAATTCTACTTCCTCCAATATTTATATTAGTGGGATTATTGGACCAATGGGTAAAGAAAGAGTCACTCATTCGATATATGGGGGAAAAATCAGGTATATTTGGTGTCCTCTTCACCTTATTATTAGCAACAGTAGCTGCTGGACCTCTTTATATAGCCTTTCCAATTGCAGTACTTTTATTGAAAAAAGGAGCCAGTGTCCGCTATATAGTATTTTTCTTAGGGGCTTGGTCAACAGTGAAATTGCCAGTTCTAGTGTATGAATTCACTTCATTTGGTCCTAAATTTACACTTATTCATATTTGCTTTGGCCTCGTGTTTTACTATTTAACAGGGATTCTTTTTGAAAAAATATATAGCCAACAAAAGTTATTAAAGCATGGTATGACTAAGGAATTATAGATTCAAAATAATAAGTCTTTGAGCCTCTTATACATCAATCATTTTTTATTATCATTTAACGTATATATGTTTTTTCAGCCATTGTCTGAAATACTGCAACTGTTCCTCAGTATGGAAATAGTGTTCTCCATTCTCCATTACATGCAAATTACAGTTAAAACGTTTATTAAATTCAGATACAACGTCAAACTCACATAAGTTATCTTCTGAACCATAGAGAATTGAAGTTGGATTATTCCAAGCAACAATAGGATGTTCTTTCACATAACAGTAGTAATCCCAATAGAGAGTTTGTCCAATAGGTGTAGAAATTTCTTTCTCTATTTTTAGTCTACTCTCACTTACATTAAACCATGTCATCATATTATTTATGATACGTTCCATATTTACCACAGGAGAGAGAAACAAACACTGCTTCAACTGCTCATGGCTATATTCTAATAGGCTAAAATATGCTCCCATGCTACAAGCAAAAATGCTTATATTATTTGATAACGATTTTGCATAGGTCATAATTGTATTAAGGTCTTGAATACAGTTTTGAACTTTGCAAAGATAAGTATCATCCTTACGGTCACCATGTTGAGGTAAATCAAAACTAAGCACTTGATAACCTACTACTGTTGCTTCTTCTGCAAATACAATAATCGAGTCATCTGCCTTATTTGACATGTTACCATGTACCACCACAAATAACTTATCTGATTTGTCACCCCACAAAATTGTTGGAATGTTTTTTATTTTAAAATTATTTTTTATCATTACAATTTATCCTCCATGAAATATAAATTTAGCGTATTTAAGCCATTTATCTAATGTTTTCTTGCTTTTGTAAGTGGCAGAGATTTAACGTAGCATCTAAACGATAATCTACAAATCCTTTTAAATCTCCTCGGTAAGCAGTCGTATTTTCTATTTTTATATTTAAGTTATTGATCAAATTTTCGACAGAATACCCCTCAAACTCTCCTCGATCTGCAATAATAATTTCGGGTAAATGTTTTGTTTCAGCCACTGTTTATAATCTATACTAATACCTGAGCCTCGACCTTGTTTAATCCACTTTTCAATTTCAGATGTTCTTTTTCTTTTGGACATAAAAACACCCCTTTAGACAATTATATCCAAAGGGGTAAAACGGTACATCTTTCTTATAAACAGTACATCTTTCTTATAAACAGTACATCTTTCTTTTAAAACTACACTTCATCCCCAACCCAACTAAATCCTACTCCACCGTAACGGACTTCGCCAGGTTCCTTGGCTTGTCGACGTCGCAGTCGCGGTGCAGTGCTGCATAGTAGGAGATGAGCTGCAGCGGTATGACAGAGATAAGAGGTGTTAACAGGTGATGCACTTCTGGAAGGACGAAGCGGTCTTCGTCTGTTTCCAGGCCTTTCATCGAAATGATGCAAGGGTTTGCGCCGCGGGCTGCTACTTCTTTAACGTTTCCGCGGATGCTCAGGTTGACAAAATCCTGGGTTGCCAGGGCAATGACAGGCGTGCCTTGCTCGATCAGTGCGATTGTACCGTGCTTAAGTTCTCCTCCGGCGAAGCCTTCCGCCTGGATGTAAGAGATCTCTTTCAGCTTAAGCGCACCTTCAAGGCCAACGTAGAAGTCAATCCCACGGCCGATGAAGAAGCAGTTCCTTGTGACAGTCAGGAATTCGCGGGCAATGTCTTCGAAAGCTTCTTTCGAGTCTGTCAGCGACTCCATTGCACTTGCCACAATGCCAAGCTCCTTCACAAGGTCGAACTCTACTGCAAACCCGCGGCTCTTGGCCGTTACTTCTGCAAGGATAGCCAATACAGCCAACTGGGCTGTGTATGCCTTTGTTGACGCAACAGCAATCTCAGGACCTGCATGTAGAAGCAGGGTATAGTCCGCTTCACGGGACAGTGTTGAGCCTGGCACGTTCGTGATTGTCAGTGCAGGATGGCCCATTTCTTTCACCTGAACGAGTACCTGGCGGCTGTCCGCTGTCTCCCCGCTCTGCGAAATGAAAATGAACAATGGCTTCTCTGACAGAAGCGGCATATTGTAGCCAAACTCGCTTGAAATATGCACTTCAACAGGTACCTTGGCCATTCTTTCAATGAATTGCTTTCCGACAAGACCAGCATGATAAGAAGTTCCTGCCGCAATGATATAAATGCGGTCAGCCTTTTTCATCGCTTTCACGATATCTGAGTCGATTTCAAGCGCGCCTTCGCCATCCTGGTAGTTCTGGATGATCTTACGCATCACAAGCGGCTGCTCGTCGATTTCCTTCAGCATATAGTGCGGATAGGTTCCCTTTTCGATATCGCTCGCATCAAGCTCGGCTGTATAGGATTGTCTCTCAACCGTCTCGCCGTCAAGGTTCTTGATTGTCACTTTTTCCTTTGTGACAATGACCATTTCCTTGTCCATAAGCTCCACGTATTCCCTTGTCACTTGCAGCATTGCCATCGCATCACTTGCCACGACATTGAAATTTTCGCCAAGTCCAACAAGAAGAGGGCTTTTGTTTTTCGCCACATAAATCGTATCAGGATCCTGATGATCAATCAGGGCAAGTGCATAAGAACCGTGCAGCAGCGACAGCGTTTTTCGGAACGCTTCTTCGACATCCTTGCCTTCGTTCATAAACAGCTCTACCAGCTGTACGATTACTTCGGTGTCTGTTTCGCTTTTAAACGGAACGTCATGCAGATACTCGCGCTTCAGAAGATCATAGTTCTCAATCACTCCATTGTGGACAAGCGTCAGCCGCCCGGATTGGCTTTGGTGAGGATGAGAATTCTCCCTGCTAGGCTCGCCGTGTGTCGCCCAGCGCGTATGCCCAATACCTGTGCTGGCAAAGACATCGCCATTGACAGCTTTCCTCAGGTCAGCAATCCGGCCTTTCTCCTTGAATACATGAACGCCCTCGCTGTTTGCTACAGCAATACCAGCAGAATCGTAACCCCTGTACTCAAGCTTCTCAAGCCCTCGCAGCAAAATTTCCTTCGAATCGTTATTTCCAATATATCCAACAATACCACACATATTTTCTTTTCCTCCCTAACGATTAGGGGGCAAGAAACCTTTGGGGGCGTCTTGCCCCCTCATCTCTGTTATATATTTAATGACAGCCTTTTTCAGGCTGCCTTTGGCATTCCCTTCCCTTTGTTCATCAGGTTGCCCTGGTGTTTTAAAGAAAGGATTCACGGCTGTGCACTTCAGCCGGGAGGCATCCGCCGAACCCTCGATAAACCTCCACCTCGTCAACTAACCCGCCTTCGTTCCGGATCAGTCCTGGCGCTTTTTTAATCTGGCAACCCTTTTTGCCTGCCCTCCTTCCAGTAAATATAGTCTGTTTTTGTAAATATACAAAAACAGGATAATCATACCTGAATCTGCTAGTTCAGTCAACAATAAAAAAACAAGGAAGCCTTCAAGTCTCTTTCCCGAATGTAAAAAGAATAAACTTCCTCCCTAATAAATATGCACAGGGAAGCAAAAGTGTTCCCTGTGCACAAAAAGGCGTATATTTAGAAGGGTTTACTCAGTAAGACCCATTTCCTTTTCAACGACTGCCACAATGCGATTCACGTATTCACGGCATACATCCTCAGTCGGGGCTTCTGCCATGACCCGCACGAGTGGCTCAGTACCGGAAGGACGTACAAGAATGCGTCCGTTTCCGTTCATTTCCTTCTCGACAGTCTCGATGATTTCCTTTACCTTCTCATTGTCTGTGACATGGTATTTGTCTGTCACACGCACATTGACAAGCACCTGTGGGAATTTCTTCATCTCAGCTGCAAGCTCTGACAATCTTTTGTTTTCAACCTTCATGATATTCGCAAGCTGAAGGCCAGTCAGGAGGCCATCCCCTGTTGTATTATAGTCAAGGAAAATAATGTGGCCAGATTGCTCCCCGCCAAGGTTGAAGCCATTCTTCTTCATTTCCTCGACAACATAGCGGTCACCTACGGCTGTCTGCGCGGTGCTGATTTCATTGGCCTCAAGCGCCTTATAGAAACCAAGGTTGCTCATGACAGTGGATACCACAGTATTATGTTTAAGCCGCTTTTTTTCCTTCATATACTTTCCGCAGATGTACATAATCTGGTCGCCATCGATAATGTCCCCATTCTCATCGATTGCAATGAGGCGGTCGCCATCACCATCAAAAGCGAGTCCAATATCGGCACCCTTCTCTTTCAAAAAGGCAGCCAGGGCCTCCGGATGTGTTGAGCCAACTCCTTCATTGATATTCAATCCGTTCGGAGAAGCACCCATCGTTGAAATACCCGCATCCAGGTCGGCAAACAAATGCATGGCAAGTGAAGAAGTTGCGCCATGCGCACAGTCAAGGGCAATATGTATTCCCGAGAAATCTTCATCCACTGTCTGTTTTAAAAACTGCAAATATTTCTGTCCACCCTCGAAATAGTCATTTACCAAACCAAGATCGGCTCCCACAGGGCGCGGAAGCTTATCCTCTTCCAAATCCATCAGCTGCTCAATTTCAAGCTCTTGATCATCAGACAGTTTAAATCCATCAGGGCCAAAAAATTTAATCCCATTGTCTGCCACAGGATTATGGGAAGCCGAAATCATGACTCCCGCCTGAGCATCCATTGCTTTCGTTAGATAAGCCACTCCTGGAGTAGAAATCACACCAAGCCTCATGACTTCAGCGCCTATCGAAAGGAGTCCGGCCACTAAAGCTCCTTCAAGCATATGACCGGAAATCCTGGTATCACGTCCGATTAACACTTTTGGGCGGTCCTTGTCTTTCGTAAGCACATACCCGCCAAACCTGCCTAGCTTAAACGCAAGTTCTGGAGTAAGCTCACTGTTTGCAACTCCCCGTACTCCATCAGTACCGAAATATTTACCCATTCTTTCAATCGCTCCTTGTGTGAAAAATTGCTGTGATTTTTTAAGCTTCTCTTTTCGAAACAGATATATTTGCTGTCTGATTTGATAGTTTCCATCTGACATTGTCCGGTACTGATACTCGGATTGCCACTTCATGTTCCCCTTCCTGAAGGCCTGAGACATTCACCAGAAGGTTTATGTCATCAGCGCCCAAGGAAGAGATGGCATCACGGGTTCCCCAAACAGAGAGGTTTAGCCGGCCGTTTGCCGGATTGATGAACGATACATCGTATTCGTCACCAGTACCCTCCACCCCGATTGGAATGTTGGATACTGTTTTTTCTTTCTCGCCGTCTTCCTGGTTTTCTTCTTTGCTCTCTCCCTGTTTGCTTACCTCTATCTTCAGTACAGCAGTCTCAGGCGTAACCGAGACGACACCGTTTGAAATAATCACAGGCAAGGTGATCTCTGTATCATCCGTAATCTTGCTAATGTCCACTTCAACACGGACTTTTTCCACGTCTTTCAGGACATCGGGATCCGCGATGATTGTGGCTTCTTTCTTATCCAGGGTCATTGATTCAATGGATACCCCAGGTACAGGGTTTCCGCTTTGCTGGATTTCTATTGGAACATTCTTGCTTGAACTTTTGACAGGGATCGTGACTTTCACAATCTTCGGCTCAACCATTACATCAAGCTTGTTCATGTTTCGGTCAAACGCCTGTATAATAGCATTCTTCTCAACCGTTTCACTAATCGGTTCGTTCAAGTTCACCGTTGCTTTAACATAGCTAATTTTTTCAATAAGATTCTTGGCGCCTGTTATTTTTACTTTTCCAGGCGTTACGGACGGTGCATCGGCAGAGTATCCGTCCTCAACCATGTCACGGTTGAATTCAGCATCTACCTTAAATTCTTTCGTCATTCTTTCCTGTATCGATACATCAGCATATTTAGGCGAGATAGTGACCTTCAAACGGTCAGAAATACCTTTTACTTTAAAAGGAACCTCATGTTCACCCATTCCAAGCTTCGTGAGATCCGTGTATACCTCAAAATCCCTAAAACCTTTTGTCTGCTGAACGATATTCTTTGGTCCTTTGATTGTCACATCCACAGACTCAGGGACACCGCTTACGACGAGGTTCTCGGTATCATAGTAGCTTTTCACCTGGACATTATTCAGTGTTTCAGTGATTGTGCTTGAAGGCACATTGATTTCCAGTGGTTTGTCCCTGCTGGTGTCTGGCACCGATGCAAACAGGAGCATGGCCAGGACTAGGGCAACAGCTTTCATGAACCATGGATTATCAAGCCATCTATCCATTTTTCTGTCCCCTTCCCATCCAACTCCAGCGTGCCAAAGTGGTCTGCTTGGTTTTTGACGGGGTTACCAGTTCATTCTGGAGCAATTCCCTAAGCTTATCCTTAGTCAGGTCCCGGTAAAGTTCCCCGTTCTTCGTCAGAGATACATTTCCTGTCTCTTCGGACACAACGATTGTGACACTGTCTGTTACTTCACTAATTCCTAATGCTGCCCTGTGCCTGGTCCCGAGTTCCTTGGAAATGAAAGGACTTTCCGACAGTGGCAGATAGCAGGCGGCAGCAGCCACGCTGCACTTCTGAATAATGACCGCCCCATCGTGCAGCGGCGTATTAGGGATAAAAATATTGATTAACAGCTCTGATGAAATCCTCGAATTCAGCTGGATCCCAGTTTCGATATAATCACTCATACCGGTTTCTTTCTCAACAGAAATAAGTGCCCCGATTCGGCGTTTGGCCATATAATCTGTTGACTTGATAATCGCCTCGACCATCCTTTCTTCTTCCTCTTCCTCCTGCAGGCCGGTCCTTGAAAACAGATGGCCCCGCCCCAGCTGTTCGAGTGCTCTCCTCAACTCAGGCTGGAAGATGATGATAATGGCAAGGAACCCCCATGTAATTGCCTGGCCCATAATCCAGCTGAGGGTTATTAAGCCGAAATAATCACTGATAAACTTAATAATCAGGATCATGAAAATCCCTTTCAGCAATTGAACGGCTTTTGTTCCCCTAATGACTGCAATCAGCTTATATATGACGAACCAGACAAGGAGAATGTCAACAATATTGGCGAGATATTTTAAAATATCAAAATCAGCGATCGACATTGCCCTTCCTCCAAAACTTTATTCATTAAATGTGTCCTTAATGTGAATCTTCCAGGCCAGACTTTCTTATTATATCATAACACCTATTTAAATTATGAATGATAGGCGTGAAATAGCACCAGTGATGAACAAAACAGCCACTCCCTAGAATTGGAGTGACTGGTCTTCTTCATTACCGCCGAACAGCCCGACCGTATCGCGCGCTGTCTCTTTAATATGGTACCAAATCCATTCAAATACTTCATTAACTTCCTGGACATCACCTGTCACATGCCCGGCGGAAGCTAAATATTTTTCTCCGTTAATGACAGTGACATCGCCCTGTACTTCTCCTTCAATATTAAGCCTGCCATTCCGGACGACCACGTCTCCTTTGACAACCTCGCCTTTCGGTACTACGACTGTTCCATTTTCTACGACAAGATTTGGCTGCTTCGAAACAGAAAATTGCTGGTCTTCGTTCCACGTGGACAGGATGCTGCCTGTCATCAGCATGAGAAATAGCGATGCGGCTGAGAGGAAAGGATGGCTTTTGAACCATCTGCTCATTTCAAGCTTCTTCTTCTCTTTGGGAAGCTTTGCCATGACGCTGGCAGTAAATCCATCAGGCGCCTTTATGTGAGAAGTATTTTGGACGAATGCAATGGCTTTTTTCAGCTCCCGAA
Source organism: Mesobacillus zeae (assembly GCF_003570705.1). Lineage (GTDB taxonomy): Bacteria > Bacillota > Bacilli > Bacillales > Cytobacillaceae > Mesobacillus_C > Mesobacillus_C zeae. Next base: position 3,860 of record NZ_QWVT01000032.1, on the reverse strand, counting down.
AGTGCTGTTCACAGTCGGAGCAGGAGTGGAGGTGCTTTCTCAGTTCCTGCTCTTCGCGTTCCGATATTTCTTCATCCAAATAATCATGCATGTAATCAACGATGTGATCTGGACAACTCACTATCACTTCACCTCACTATACGTTTTTTAACTGCTGTCTGAGAGCTTCCCTTCCACGGTGGATCCTTGTCTTCACCGTTCCCAGCGGAAGATCGAGGATTTCACTGATTTCATTAAGGGAAAGCTCTTCAATATACTTTAATACGATAGCCATCCTGTATTTTTCGGGTAGCTTTGAGATTTCTTTTTGAACTTCATCCTGTAATTCCAGACTTTCCAGTTCGTCTTCGGGCAATACGGTATCCGATGAAATCTGCGAATACATGGTTAACCCTTCGGTACCCGGCACCTCGGCATCGAGAAAATAGTCCGGCTTTTTCTTTCTGATCCGGTCAATGCAAAGGTTCGTCGCAATCCGGTAAATCCATGACGAAAACTTAAGGTTTTGGTTGAAGCTGTTTATATTGATAAACGCCCGGATAAAAGCCTCCTGTGCAATATCTTCTGCCTCATGGCGATCGCCAAGCATGCGGTAGCAGAGCTGAAAGACCTTGTCCCTGTACAATTCAACTATTTCCCCATAGGCATCTTGATCGCCCTTGATCACTTGCTTGATTCTTCGTTTAACGATTGTCTCCATTCTTAACCTCCGCTCTGCTGCGGCTATTCTGAATACGTTCTAATAACAAAAAAGGTTTCACTTTTTTATTCTCCATTCATTATTTTAGCAAAAATTCACTTCGTTCGTTTTAAAAAGGTGAAAATGGGGTAAAATTTATTGTAATAAATTGAAAAATGAGGATGGGATTTCAATGTGCTTAAATAGATTGTTGGAGGATATTGAAAAATGCCGCAATGAAATGGTCCAGCTTGCCTCGCACACCCCCCTCTCCAATCAAAGAGTAGTGGATATGAGTACGAAGCTCGATCGATTATTAAATAAATATCATTCCATAAACGGAGGAAAGGTTTGTTAACAGCTTTCCTAATATAGAGCAGCAGCTGATTAAAGCTGCTGCTTTTCCTTTGGTTATATAATGAAACTGGACGCTACAGCAGTTTATCCCCAAACAATGATGCCATCAATGCGACGGCAGCAATCGCTGTTTTATTTTTTTCATCAAGAATTGGATTAACCTCAACAAATTCGGCTGATGTAATAATATCCGATTCGGCCAGCATTTCCATGGCCAGATGGCTTTCACGGTAACTGATTCCCCCAGTGACGGGTGTACCCACGCCTGGAGCATCGGTTGGATCAAGCCCGTCCAGATCCAGTGATAGATGGACACCGTCTGTCCTTTCTTTCAGGTAGCCAATCGTTTCTTCCATTACCCGTGCCATACCCAGCCTGTCCACCTCGTGCATTGTATACACTTTGATGCCATGTTCTTTAATCAGTTTCTTTTCCCCATCATCAAGGCATCTTGCCCCGATGATGACAATGTTCTCAGGCAGTACCTTTGGCGTGAAACCGCCAATATTGGTCAAAAGCTCATGCCCCTCTCCAATGCTGACTGCCAGCGGCATACCATGAATGTTGCCTGACGGAGACGTTTCGGCTGTATTCAAGTCGCCATGTGCATCGTACCAGATGACGCCAAGCTTTTTATAATGCTTGGCCACCCCTGCGAGCGTGCCAATGGCAATGCTGTGGTCACCGCCAAGCACGAGAGGAAAAGCGCCTGTACTGATAATATTGTCCACTTCCTCGGCAAGCAACCCACTCTTTTCCGCAACCAGTTCAAGATTGCGCAAATTCGACTCCGGGTCAATCTTCACTTCCGGCCTGCCGATGGCAATATCCCCTTGATCATCGATTACATCGAACAGCGTCTGCAGGCGCTCAACAACACCAGCATACCGGATAGCGCTCGGTCCCATATCAACACCCCTGCGCATTTGACCCAAGTCCATCGGCATTCCAATTATAGATATCTTTCTCATGATTTACCACCCTCCCCTAATCAAGTATTGTAACTGCTGACAAACCAATGACTCAACTCGGCAAATCTGTGTATATCTATGCATACAGGTGGCGTTGAAAGTCGATTAATAGCTTTATAGAGTCACTATTTACTATATTCTGTACAAATCACTACTAGAATACAGTTACAGGGAATATATCGAGCGGAATCAGGGATACCTTGAAGCTAATCGTCCTAACAAGATATATCGGCGTTAGTCTAAGATCTATTGAGGTTAACTGGAGAAATTCTTTTTTAGCTATAGGTAGGTTACAAGAAAAACGGTAAAAACTCGTTCTATTATATTTGTTGTATGGTATAGCTTTTTTCAGGAATTTCTCTAATGGAATGAGCAATTTTTCTTCTATTTTTTTAAAACATCCCGTCAGGATCGCTTAGTAGCTTTATAATAACATCTAATTTACATTTTTTTTAAAACTTGTTACCAGAATACAGCTGTTGGGAATATATTAGGCGGGATCGGGAATAAATCAACGCTAATTGGGAATATATTGTTCGTAATCGGGAATAATCTATCTCCAGCACATGTAGGTCACAAGTAAAACCGTTAGAACGCGTTTTTTTTATTTGTGAGACGTTCAGAAAGAGTCATTCTCCCCAAAAATAATCATGTACCAGCATTTTTGCTTGTTTTTTCATTAAAATAACCCCTTGAAAAGCAGAAAATTAACCGACCTTTTGATAAAATCCCCCGCTTTTTTATGCTCATCATTATGAAACAAAGAAAAAGCCTTAAATCTTAAAAGATTTAAGGCTGAATAGGTGTATGTAATGTGATGGTGGAGCCTAGCGGGATCGAACCGCTGACCTCCTGCGTGCAAAGCAGGCGCTCTCCCAGCTGAGCTAAGGCCCCATTTGGAGCGGAAGACGGGATTCGAACCCGCGACCCCAACCTTGGCAAGGTTGTATTCTACCACTGAACTACTTCCGCAGGAACATTCTAATATGAGTAGACAAGAATAAGTGAATGAGCCATGAAGGACTCGAACCTTCGACCCTCTGATTAAAAGTCAGATGCTCTACCAACTGAGCTAATGGCTCACAAAATGGCTGGGCTAGCTGGATTCGAACCAACGCATGACGGAGTCAAAGTCCGTTGCCTTACCGCTTGGCTATAGCCCAATGGAGAAAATGCAAAAAAGGACATAAAACCTGCCCGTTTTTTAAATGGTGGAGGGGGACGGATTCGAACCGCCGAACCCGGAGGGAGCGGATTTACAGTCCGCCGCGTTTAGCCACTTCGCTACCCCTCCACAGAGTGCCGGCGAAAGGAATTGAACCCTCAACCTACTGATTACAAGTCAGTTGCTCTACCAATTGAGCTACACCGGCATGGTGTGAATATAATGTATATTCATTTGCTTGTCCAAAAATGGTGGAGGATGACGGGATCGAACCGCCGACCCTCTGCTTGTAAGGCAGATGCTCTCCCAGCTGAGCTAATCCTCCGTAATGGTGACCCCTACGGGATTCGAACCCGTGTTACCGCCGTGAAAGGGCGGTGTCTTAACCGCTTGACCAAGGGGCCATACTTATTTAAAGAGCTTCCAAGCGGGCTCGAACCGCTGACCTCTTCCTTACCATGGAAGTGCTCTACCTGCTGAGCTATGGAAGCAAATCAAACCTGTAAGGTGCAAATCAATGGCTCCGCAGGTAGGATTCGAACCTACGACCGTTCGGTTAACAGCCGAATGCTCTACCACTGAGCTACTGCGGAATAATATTGTTGTTTCCTATACCAGTTCAGCTGCCTGTTAGCTGCTGCAGAAAATAAAAAATTGCCTGGCAGCGTCCTACTCTCACAGGGGGAAA
>NZ_QWVT01000031.1 GCF_003570705.1 Mesobacillus zeae | reverse complement strand
ATATCTGGCTGATCTTATATTACGAACGGGTGCGCTAGTTGATTAAGGTTCACAAAAATGATCAAGCTTTTTTATAAAAGTTTGATCCAATTACATAGTATAAGGGCATGTTTTGATTAATTTTTTTTCAAAACATGCCCTTTCTATTTATTCATTTATCAAGGTTTCTTGTTTTAATTTGATCAAACTTTGTTTCAAAGCTACATAACGCTGAAATGAAATGAGTTCAGATCATAATGGCTTCGTGAACTCATAAAGAAATAGAGGAGTGAAATAAAACTCCACATTTTACCATATGATGTACATTCTCCACGCCGCCCCTGGAGGCTTTCCCTCCCATGTCTCAACGGGTCATTTGCCCTTTCATTCCTTCGTCATGCCTATCCAAGGGGTGGAGGTCTACCCTAATTATTTTTGAAGGATTATTATCTGCTGATAATGCCCTCGTTCTAGGGGATATGGTAAAGCACCTGCCAAAGGATCAACGTAAGAAAGCCCTATTCTATGGGATATTTGGTGCTTATTTTTTCCGTGTTGTGGCAATTGGATTAGGTGTTTCCTTAATCAACTTTCCTTGGATCAAAATTGTCTGCGGTCACTATCTTCTTTGGATAGTTTTTCAAAATTTTGTTAAGAAAAATGAAGAGGAAGATGACGTTCAAAATAAGAAAATGGGATTTTGGAGAACGGTTTTAACCGTTGAACTAATGGATATTGCTTTCAGCTTTGACAGTGTGATTGCGGCATTTGGCGTTTCTAATCAAGTTTGGGTTTTATTCCTGGGAGGAGTGCTGGGGATCTTAATGATACGCGGGGTCGCTCAATTATTCATAACATTGATTGAAAAAGTTCCTGAATTTGAAATAACTGCGTTTCTTTTGATTGGTGTTGTTGGAATAAAAATGATCATCTCTGCATTTGGTTTCCGTATGGATGAAGTCGTATTATTTAGTATAATAATCGCCGTATTCATGGGAACCTTCATTGTCCACTTATTCAGGAAAAATTCTGGAGATGAAACAACGATGTAATATTTTTAAAAGGGAAGTGCAGGAGTGTCTTTTTTATGGTTCCGCTAAAACGAATGACAAAAGACCAGAAAAAACTTTTACTGGGTTCCATTTATAGGTGCAAGCAATCATATAGCAGATGTATCTTTAAAACAAAGATTAACTGTTTGTAATAAAGTTACACCTTTTTGAAAAAAGTTAAACCATTTATAAAAAGATGAACAGTTTATATGTAGATATTGAATAGGAACTAACACCAATCTTACAAAATTGTAATATAAAGTCTTGAAATGTAATTTGGATCGATGGCAGATCACCCTAGCTCTCTTTTAAAATATAGAAAAAAGAGATAGGATGGTGGCTAGGTTTGGAACTTTCTGAAGTTAATATTTCATTATTTAGATTGGTTAATGATTTAGGAAAAGAGTATACATATTTAAATCCTGTTTTCAGTTTTATTGCTGAATATATGGTTTTAATACTTGCACTAGGTGTTGTTATTATCTGGTTTACACGGGACAAAAACAATAGGATAATGATTCTATGTGCAACAATCACGTTTATTTGTGCATTTACTATTGGTAAAATATCAGGTCAATTTCATTCAAATTATCAACCATTTGCAGAATTATCGGGTGTTAATAAGCTGATAGATAAAGAAAAAGATAATTCCTTTCCAAGTGACCATACAATCTTATTCTTCTCATATTGTATTTCTTTTTGGCTTTTTAAAAGAGGTTGGTCAATATTATGGATCATGTTAGCTTTTCTAGTTGGCATCTCCCGTATATGGGTAGGTGTTCATTATCCTTTTGATGTTATAGCAGGAATACTAATAAGTTTTGCAACTGCAACCTTCATATATTTCACAGTTCCAAAATTAAGTGTTACTAAAAAAATTCTAATGATTTATGAAAAATGTGAGGAGGCACTCTTTCAACCATTTAAAAAGTCAAAAGGAAGCAAAACCAAAACCAAAAACTATTAACGTTATAAATCTAAATCAATTGTTATATGATCAATCTTTTTTATAAAAACAAATCTTAAATCTACTAGAAAAGAATCCATTTTGATCAATCTTTTTTCAAAATGGATTCTTTTTATTTATTGTAAAATGCTGGTTTGTGGGATTTTTTTGATCAAACTTTATTTCAAAGCAACACATAAGCCCTAAAAAACAAAGAAAACCCTCGTCCTTTTCTTACTATCTCAATCAAACAATTAAACTAATAAATAATTGATGAACTACGGGTGCCTATGAGCGCCTTTTTTCTTCTAAGGGCTTAACAATTGATTATTCTTTAGTGTTTGATCCCTGTTTAATGAATGGTTATTTAAGAATACCGAAAAAAACTCTTCATATCAGCTGATGAAGCAAAACAGCTCTGCTTTGTTTCTGATGATCCTCAAACATTTATAGAGAGAGTTAATTTATTATTTTAATACTTGTAAAAGAGAATCATAGAATGTTAAAGTTTAGATGTAAACTTTTTTCTTTTTTGTTTTATCTAGCTGTTAGCTGTTATTCTATGAAGCAAAGAGCCTTTGGGTTCAGTCGATAAGCATATTTTTTATGCAAATTAGACTGTTCCTGAGGGCTCTTTTTTTCGTTTTCAGGGAGGTGAATGAATAATAATAAAAGGATTTTAGGGGCATTTAAAAAACTTTAAGAAAGTGGGCTGAACTAATGAACAACCATAAGAGAGAGTATTGTATTAAGGAAGGGCCGATATTGCCATGTTTAAAATAACATGTTTTTCGCCTGTAGACCCTTCCAAACTTGAAAAGGCGCTTAGAGGTATTCATTTCAAAGTAGTAAAAAACGGTTTTGAATGGAATATGGATGGTACTACTTTTCGGATTGAACCTGGATTGTCAACACTAAACTAGACAATTTTCTTAAGGTGCTTAAGTTTATACTCAACCGGTCTTACATACCCAAGTGGTCCATGAATTCATATGTGATTAAACCAGTGGATGTAGTCTTGTAGTTCCCTTGTCAATTTGGATTGTCAACACTAAACTATCCACTTTATGAAACTTAACTACTGGGTGATAAAAAGCATAGCCAACTGAAAATACAAACTTATAAAGTATAAATAAAAAATCTAAAGGTGGGTAAATATGGAGGGAAGGGTCTATACTCCAGATGAAGTGGCAAGTCTATTTAATATCTCGAAAAATACAGTTTACGAGATGATTAAAAGAGGGGAACTGCGTGCGTTTAAAATAGGGAACAGGTTTAGGATTGAGCGGTCCGAAGTTAGGCGGATTATCTCGTCTAGTGCATCAAGGAGAATAGATGTATGACTAATCTTATAGAAATTCAAAAATTGGAAACTGCAAAAGTACACCAGTTTTTGTGCATTGCTTTGGGATGTAATACCTTTATACACCCCCTTATTGATGAATTATATAGCAAAGATGAGTGGGACTATTATGAAGCGTTTCAGAAATGTGAATGGAAAAATAAACCCCTTTTTTCCATGTACACGACGAAAAGCGAGGAAAAAATCAGGCAAGTGGCGGGTATCGTTGCATGGAGTTATCAAAGCAAGCAGTTTGCCCAGGTGGATCAACTGATTAAAAAAGGATACAAATATGTTTATCAATATATGCAGCAGCATATAAACATAGATTTTGAACACTTTATGCGAAGCTTTGCTAAAAGACAGAAGAAAAATATCGTGAAGGAGATTGAGTTAATCTATCAAAATATTGTCCTTTGGTATCTTTGTGTACGCGAGAACAAACCTTTTAATCAAACGAATGTTGCTTGGAAATCATTTCTAGAAGTATTAAATACATCTATCAATGAAACTGAAGTACAAAACTCCCTGTTTTCGAAAAAGGTGCGCGACCAACATACAAAGGAAATTGATGAACTTTATAAGGAATTTAACATTCCAAAAAATCAACGTTTTGATTCGTTAGGATTTTTATTAGAGTACTTAATTAGCAGTAGCATAAGAAAAATATATGAAACGACCCCAGGGTGTCCAACGAAAAAGGCAGAGGAACAGGTGTTTCAAGACTCTCCAGCGAAATATATTGGAGCAATTGGCGGCTGGTTAAAAACCCTAAAAATTCATGAGTTGGATGCAACTGAACAGGTGCCGCTGACAAAAACGGATCTCGATAACATTTTTTTAGAATTGTTGTATGCCAAAAAATATAATCACATTACAAACGAGGAACAAGCATTATTTTTTATTACTTGCTTGTATATGAAATGTATGAGCTCTCATTATGAGCAAACGAAACAATTATATTTAGATCAATCCAAGCAGGATTATTATCTCGCAATGAAATTGAAAGAATCTCGGATCCATGAACAAGAAGCCATGCTGATTCAAAGGCAGAGGGAATGGCATTTTTCCAATGAACAAAAAGAAAGAGAAATCGAAGGTTTATCTAAGAATCTCCGAGAGGCTCACTCCAAAATACGGCAATTAGAACAGCAAATCACGAATATGGAAGACTATTCAGATGAGGTCCATGCCCTTCGTAATTATATCCATTTGGAAGAGCAGAATGACAGTCATTTCAAAAGTGCTCCATCGATGAAAACCATGACAGAATATATCCAGTCTAAGCGGCTCCTTATCTTTGGTGGCGCCCCGATTTGGCAGCAGAAATTAAAGACGTTGTTTCCCAATATTGAGTTTGTTGATGTAACTGAAGTAAATCGGGATATTTCAAAGATCCAACGGGTCGATGCCGTCTTTATCAATACAAAAGTTTTTTCCCATGCATTTTATAAAAAAATAATCAAGGAATTAAGCAAAACAGATACGCCGCTGTATTATTTAAACGGCCAAAGCAATATGGAAAAAATCACAGAAGAAATCTATAGATGGCTGACAGAGTAAATGAATACCACCTATATCACATTAATAGGTTGTTGATATTGGTAGAAAATTACAACAAACGTTCACAATCACTACCTCTTCAAGTAAATAGTTCTAAGTATTATGATGTTAGTTAAAATGTATTTCTTTGAATCTTATATGTCAGATTTGACATAGTTGTTATGAACTCATAACACTTTGTTATTATTTTTGGGTTTTATATGTCAAAAAAGATATATTTGGCGATTGTGCCTAACGTAGTTGGAGTTTTATATTTGTATTACATATGCCAAAAGAGACATAATAACAAAAACTCTGAAAGTATTGATTAAGAGGTTGAAGATCCTTGGGGGAGGATGAGTGAAGCTAATCAAAAGTCTAGTAAGTTCAGATCAAGATTTCAGAAGGTAGGAGGAGAGGGATAACATGCCAAAACTATCCAGGCGTTCGTTTATGAAGTATACGGCAGCATCAGTTGCAGCGTCATACTAAGCAGAAAAAGAAAAAAACACAATCCCGATCGATTACAAAGGAGATTGATAGAGGGAATTTATTTGTAAAGCCAGGGTGGATTCGTGTTTCTCTTCATCCTACGATACCGAAGAAGAAGTGCTGTATATTGCAGATGGAATATGTGATGTTGTGAATCAAATTGAAAAGTATAAAAAAGATTATCGATATATTCCCGAATCGAATGACTTTATCCATAAGAATGAACCGAACATCATGGATGACAGCTGGTTTAATCTATGCATCTTTCACTGTCATTATGTTGATTAAGGTGGATTAACAGTTCTCCGAGATGTTTTTCAAATAGTTCGTCCACTGAATTTTGTGCTTCTTTTTGAAAAATGGAGTATTGATGTAGTAATTCTTTTCCAACCGGTGTTAAAATGGTGCCTTTTTTCCGATTTCCTTGCTGCCTTTTAACCAGCTGCAGCTGCAATCGTTCCTCTGTTGCTGTTACCTTTCCCCAAGCGGCACGGTAGGACATTTCTAGGGATGCTGCTGCCTGACTCATCGATCCTGTTTTTTCGATTTCCTCAAACAGTCGTATCCGTCCCAAGCCAAATACCACCTCATCCTTGAGTTCAATCCAAATCTTTGATTTCACATTAAGAGAATTTTTATGCGACAACTAATCCCCTCCTCTCATTATAATATTAACCCATTAATTAAGTCGTATATCTATGACAATTTATAAAGTTCACAAATATTTCATCTTCATTTTTCTTTTTTGAATTTTGGGTGTTATTTAAAGAAGACTTTTCGATGTGAAATGGAACCATATACTCAGTCAGGTATAACGTTATATGCCAAGATTTTCAAGGCCTTTAATAAAGATAGTAGTTTAGAGATAAAATGAAGGCAGAGTAGCCTTCCTTTTAAATGTTTCATAAATTATTTTTCCTGTCTGAGAGGTATCATAATCTCCTAATGAGTGAACTTCTGACTTAAACTGAGGGGAAGATAAAATACCATCAATGAATTATTTAAAGCTTTATCGATGAAAGTGGACCATATTTGTTATAAACGATAGCTTTCATCACTACTCCTCCTAATTCCCTTCGGATTTTTCCATTTAACTCATTAATAAATAACACTAAATAACTATAAAAGACCCACTAATTAAAAGATAATCCAGTTAAAAGACATTCAAGACTGGAATCCATCAGAATTATTTTCATAAGCAAAAGATGTTGAGGGAATTAAAAAATGGTTAGATGTTCAAGAATTGGCTAAGGAATGGCACGAACCGTTGGCAGTACTTTTCTTTCTACTTCAACTTGAGATCGGATAAATTTAAATGAAGAAGATCAATAAGCTGCTAAACTTATAATAGGAAGGAAAGCTCAGGAGAATACTTTTCATCGTAGAGAATATATACAGAATAGGAATCTAAGCACGCACTTTCTGGTGAAGGGGAAATCTTATGAATAAATTAGTAAATGACAATCTGTATGAAACGAGAAATAACCTGGTAAAGGAGATTACTTTATTAAGTGATGTTCAATTTAATAGTAAGCCTGATATGAATAAGTGGAGTATAGCACAAGTTTGCCATCACTTAGTTTTAGTGGAAGAGGCATCTATAAAGGCTATTGCATGGGGATTAAAAGAGATTGATAGTACTCAAAAAGAACGTAAAAAAGTTCACCTTATATTATCGGATAGAACGAAAAAGATTAAAGCTCCAAAAATCGTTGAACCAGATGTAGGACCATTTGAAGTTCAGCAAATAATTGATTTGTTAAACGATTCAAGAAATAAATTGATGACTTTTCTTTGTACTATAGAAGATAAATCCATATTGGCGGAAAAATCAGTGAAGCATCCTGCTTTTGGCGAATTACCTCTTGATCAATGGATTGAACAGATATATTTGCATGAACAGCGACACATAGAACAAATAAAAGAGATAAAATTACTTTTAGATGCGAGACACTAAACTTATGGTTATAAACGGATTCTTGTTTAAGTAAAGGGTAATTAGCATATGGAGGGCAACTCCCAAAAAAACGTTGATAAGGAAAGCAGTAGTGAGAGTAGCTGTTGTATAACTTATCTTTATATCAGTGAAAGTGGTGGAACAGTACCAATGAAGTGTCTAATCAACATGGAGGGATAGCCACTAGACTAATGAAGAATCATTTAATCATGCAAGGCAAATCTTATCGGTTAATAAGGTTCTCGTAAGACTAAAAGAGGTTTACCTCCCACGGGAGGCACCGACTTATTGAAACGGAAGAAATGAGACACGGAAGATGTCTCGATTTCAGAAGTGTTGATGATTAAATAGAAATGGATTAGTTGGAACGCAGTATGAGGTGAAAGTCTCATGTACGGTGTAGACGGGGGAAAGGGAACGATAACTTCAAACCTGATTAGCTTACAAGGCTGTAAAGAATGGGCTGGGCTAGGAGTTTTTCTAGATGGAACTGGACAAGAGCTTGAAATTTCATCATTAGGTTGGGGCCTAGGCATTCAATGTATGATGGTAGCGTATCCTTATTTAGAAACTGGAGCGGTCATCATGACAAACGCTGATTTAGGTGTCCATCAATTGAAGGGTATGATTGGAGAAGTATATAAATCTCTTACATCTTAAATTACCATTACTGGGACAACAAAATAATGAAACGGTATTTGTAGTAGATAGTGACGAAGTTATACTTGCAGGAATGGGGCTAATTTCAGATCATTGGTAGCCGGATTATCAAATAATAGAAGTTATTACAAATCAAAATAAATAATGCATTAAAACGGTTGAACTCGTAGATGAATTTCACCGTTTTTTTATTGTTTTCATTTCTGTTATTAAGATTACTTTTTTACTTGTGGATACCCTTAACAAAAATGGTTTAGCTATGTTGTGGGTCTTTTCATTTCAATAAAACTCCTAGCTAATCGTATGAAAGTACTTCGTGACTCCGAAAAGCTAGTATAAATCCTTTTGATGTGTAAGTTATATAGGTATAAAAATCAGCAAAGAGTAATTTCGAGAGCCAACACAACAACCAATATCACATTTATGAAATTTATTTTCATTATTTCAAACAAATTTCACATTTATTGGTTAAAATGACAAAGTGATCATGTATGGGAGCGAGGATGCCATGGCTATGAAAATGACAAATTACATAATTATTATCCTCGCGTTGTGGCTTGGCATGCCCGCTGCAGCCGGAGCAGCAGGTTCTTTGCAGAGCAAAATCGATAAAGCGCCAAAGGGGGCAGTAATAGAAATAGAGCAGGGGGTGTATGAAGAAACGATCAAGATCTCTAAGCCAATTGTCCTCGAAGGGAAGGGCAATGTTCTCCTTCGTTCCTGCGGTTCGGAACCGACCGTGAGCCTGAATGGTAAAGGGGTCACGCTAAGGAATATCCACGTGGAATATTGCGGAGATGAAGGGGAAAGCTCAGGAATATATGTGAGCGGTTCCAACCATATTCTGGAGGGACTCAGCATAAAGACGAAGCGGTTCGGCGTCAGGCTTGATAACGCGGCTGAGGTAATAATCAGAGATACTTGGATTAATGGCAGTAAAAAGGGAAATGGGATTGATTTATGGCAGTCTAAACAAAATTCAATAGAAAATGTTGTGGTTTCCAATGTGTCTGATGGTCTTTATTTAGAGCGGAGCAATGGAAATACTCTCAGGGAAAATCATATCCAAAACTCACGCTATGGTATTCATCTTATGTTCTCAGATGATAATTTGCTTTATGAAAATGTTTCTAGCAATAACTCAACAGGTAGCATGGTGATGGAAGCGACAGGAACGGTCATAAAGAATAATAAATTCTCTTACAATAACAAAAATGTTAATGCACAGGGATTGCTGCTTTATAAAGCTTTTGACACGGACGTGAGGGGAAATGAGTTCATTTCCAATCGAGTAGGGATTTTTATTGAGGAAGCTGAAGAAAATAAAGTAGAGTCGAATAAAATAATGGACAACTTCATTGGAGTCCAATTTAAAAAAGCGAATGGCAACAGCGCTGCCGAGAATAATTTTATTGGCAATGTCAACGATGCGCAGGCCATTGAAAGCTCAGATAATAGAATGGATGGGAACTTTTGGGATGCATCAAGCAAAGTGGATGCGAATGGGAACGGTATTAGTGAAATAGCATTTACTGCTGATCCGTATTTTCTCACACTGACAGCGGATGTCCCGGAATACCAATTATTTTTTCAATCACCAGGACTGATCCTGTTACAGAATATGTTAAAAAGCCCGACTGATAAATTGTTAATAGATTCAGCACCTCTTATGGACATGACAATGAAAGCCGAAAAAGAAAAATCATCAAGTATTACTTTATGGATCATGAGTTCTGTGATGGTTTTAACTAGTCTTAGTTTATTCATTTTGGGGAGGAAAAGAAGATGAAGAAAAAGTACTTTAGTATAATTGTATTAACAGGAATAATGTTGATTCTTGCAGCATGCGGCAAGGATGAAGTGAAACCAGCTGCGATTGACGAAGCAACGGACAAATGTGAGGTATGTAATATGGCAGTCGCTGACGGTCCGGATGCAACCCAAATTGTTTTGGAAGATGGAAAATCAATGGTATTTGATGATATCGGCTGCATGTACGCTTATCTTGATAAAAACAAAGACAAGAAAATCGCTGCTGAATTTGTACGTGATCACCATGACAAAGGGTGGGTTGAAGCAGGAGATGCAACATATGTATACAATAAATCTGTGAAAACTCCGATGGCATATAACGTCGTCTCGTTTAAAGATGAAGCTAAGGCGAAAAAATTTGCTGGAAAAAATGAAGGAAGCACAATCATGACTGAAAAGGAACTGGCTGATCACAGCTGGGAACGAAACAAAGATATGATGATGAAGAATAAAATGAAACACCATTCCCATTCAGATGGAATGAAAGATAGTGAAGGTTCAGGCGAAATGAAGGATAGTAAGGATTCGGATGAAATGACAGATAGTAAAGATTCCGGTGATATGAAAGAAGATCATGATAAAGATTCCGACGAAATGAAAGAAGAACATAGTAAAGAAGATTCTCATTAAAAAAGCGGGCCGTCACTGTTAACGGGACGGCCCTTTTCTTTTTTAGCCGGGAAAATGCCGAAACCAGAAATGAGGAATGCAGATGTGGAATATTTGGCGCTCTGAACTGCGCATGACAGTGCGGCAACGATCGTATTATTCTTTTTTAGTGTTATGGGTGGTTGTATTATCGCTCCTGTTTTTACTCCAGAGCAGTGCTCCTTCCCTGACTGGATATACCAATATGACCGGAACGATAGTGAATGTCGCCCTGTATATCATTCCGCTTTTCATGCTGATTATCGGTTCCTTTTCAATTGCTAATGAAATGGAAAGTGGTCAATGGCGGCTCCTCAGTACATATCCGCTATCTACTATTTCATATATAGCAGGGAAAATAGGCGGTCAATTTACTGCTCAAGCGATTGTGTTCACTTTTAGTTATGGAATTAGTTTGGCAATAGGTTTGATAAGTGGAAATGGGTTTTCCGGTGAATGGCTTTTGTCTATTTACTTTTTCTCTATCAGTCTCATTTTTTTCTTTCTCATTCTTGGTATAACAGTAGGGTGTTTTGTATCAACAAGGTGGCAGGCGCTATCTATATCAGTCATTATCTGGTTTTTCCTTATCATGATTTGGCCGACCGCGTTAATTGGTGTTCTAGGCAACGTGCCATATACATGGATTGCCCCACTAATGAAGATTGCTATATTTTCCAATCCTGCTGAATTCCTTCGTGTGAGTCTGGTCGTATCCCTGGATGGCGGGGCAGTTTTTGGGCAATCCTACGATTCACTAGTGACTTCCTTAAAAGCTCCTTCTGCAATCTATGTATATATCCTTTATGGCATCGGATACTTAACAATAACAGTGTTGTGCTCGGTGCTTCTGCTCGAGAGGAGGAAGAGACGGTGAATAGCTTAAAAGTGGATAATGTCTCGAAAATTTATAAGAAAAAAACAGCTTTATATCCATCTTCTTTTGAAGCAGAGCAGGGAACTTGTGTTGTTTTATGCGGCGGGAATGGCGCAGGAAAAAGCACCTTGCTGCAAATACTTAGCGGTATCCTTCCGCCATCAAGCGGTACATCTGCTATTTATGGGAAAAATATGAGCTCTGACCGTAAAAATTATATAAGAGAGATTGGGTTCATGCCCGATGATTTTCATGCCCAGGAAATGATGACGGTGGTAGAATTCCTGGACTTTTATGCTT
Source organism: Mesobacillus zeae (assembly GCF_003570705.1). Classification (GTDB taxonomy): domain Bacteria; phylum Bacillota; class Bacilli; order Bacillales; family Cytobacillaceae; genus Mesobacillus_C; species Mesobacillus_C zeae. The sequence goes on along the minus strand of NZ_QWVT01000031.1, from coordinate 5,753 downwards.
CTTTCCGGAAAGTGAGCAAAGATAGAGTGAACGATGTACTGGATTTGCTTGGGCTTACTGACAAAAAAAGCGAACTAGTAAAAAGCCTGTCTAAGGGAATGAGGCAGCGGCTATTATTCGGCCAATCAATTTTAGCCGAACCTAATGTTTTATTGCTCGATGAGCCAACAAACGGGTTAGACCCCTACTGGGTAAACAAGTTCGTTGAAATGCTTAAGAGAATAAAAGAAAGAGGTACGATCATCGTCTTTTCTACTCATATGATGGATGTAGCAGCTGAGACAGGTGATGTCATTCTCTTTATGAAACAAGGGAAAATCATTCAGACAATCAATAATGAAGACAAATCAGAAGAGACGGCAATGAAACTAATGAAACTCCATCGACAATGAAAAGCATCGGTTACATGCTGATGCTTTTATTATATGTGATAAAGTAATAGAGATATTGGAAAATTAAATATGATTTGGTATAGTTTAGTAAAAAGGACGTGCGATATTGGATCATATTAAATTAGAAGCATTAAAAGATTCACATGCTAGCAGTTTGTATGGCGTATTGAAAGATGATAAAATATATACTTTCATCCCTGAAGGTCCTCCGGAAAGCTTGGAAGTGTTGATGCAAAAGTTTAGCCGCCTGGCAAAGGGTGCTCCAGAGCATATCCCAGAGGTTTGGCTGAACTATGCCATTTATAGTACAGAATTAAATCAATATATCGGTACAACTCAGGCCACAATTAGCAAGGATACAAGGAAAGCGACAATTGCCTATATTTTATCTCCGATGCATTGGGGAAAAGGATTTGCCAAACAAGCCGTTTCACTGATGATGGATTCAATAATTTCAGAATATGATGTGAAGGAATTTGACGCCTATATAGATACGAGAAACAGTAAGTCAGTGAGCTTAGTTAAAGGGTTAGGGTTCGATCAAATAAACTATATCAAAAATGCTGATTTCTTCAAGGGACATGACAGCCATGAGTTTGTCTACTCCATAAAATCAGAGCAGTGGGAAAGGCAAAAAGATAAGTTTCTATAGACACAAATAAGCAGGAATCCGCTTAACTGGATTCCTGCTTATTTGTATCCAACTATAAAGTTGGCAGTCTGGATATTTTTATCCGTTGGCCGGAGCTGTTTTTTGCTGTTCTTCCTTGTGTACGCCTGTAATGCCATATTCATCAAGCATGGCTGTGATTGCTTCCAGCTGACTAAGACTTTCGATGACCACAAAATTATTCTTAAACCATGATCTTTTTACAGAGAATTTCAGAATAAAACCATTGTCAACTCGGGCATCTAGTCCGTAATAGGTGTGCCAGCGGACAATTTTTTCAGTTCGGTAAGAGGTGATCTGGTATGCGGGAACATAGCGGCCATTCAATATAATCCCTTTGTCGACTATGTACAGGTTACCGGGATGCTGGATAGATTCGACAATCACGAAAAACAAATATGCAACTGAAAGGAACGCGTTGTCAAATTGATCGGACGTGAGGGAGATGACAAGAAGCAGGACTGAGAACAGAAGTGCGGCAACTGTTCCCCATTTCACTTTTAGAAATGACTTGGAATGAATCGAAAGGGGCTGCATTTCCTTCCATTCATTTGGGATCAGGATGCCGGAAAACTCATCAGGGGAGGCGGGATATCTTGCATTTTTGCTTAATTTAGCTGCCTTGCCAATATTGTAGCGATACTCGAGAAGAAAAAAAACACCTGTTAAGAATATGAAACCATAGAATAGGTTGAGATACATCTTGGCCACTCCTTTCCATTTACTCCTAAATTATACATCAATGCCAACCCGTCATGGAAGAAGGATATTTCCCATGTTTTATAAAAAAGCTGTAATGTACCTGCAGATGGCTAGTATTGTATGCATTCATATTTATATTGGATACAATTATCGTACTTTTCTAAATGTTTTGATTGAAAAACACTATTTCAAGCTGTTATAGTATACATATTGGATACAATCGGAGGAGAGAGGGTGATAGATTGGATATTTCCGCAAAGGAGAAATTTTCGATTGTTCAGCATGTGACGAAAAGTTTACGAAAGGCGATATTGAGCGGAACACTAAAGAAAGGGGACCGTCTTGGGCAGGAAGAATGGGCTGAACGGCTGAATGTAAGCCGGATGCCGATTCGTGAAGCGCTGACACAGCTGCAAATGGAGGGGCTTGTTACCCTTGTTCCGCACAAAGGGGCATTTGTCACGCCGATTACGACGAACGATATCGAAGAAATCTATCATACTCGTATGGTCCTTGAAGGTCTTGCAGCAGAAAAATCGTTGCCTTTTTTAACTGAACAAGATAAAAGCCGAATGAAGGAAGTACTGGTGAAGATGGAGGAGCTCGAGATTTCCGATGATACAAACGAAGAGTATATAGGGCTCAATTCATCCTTTCACACAACACTTCTGAAGGGCTGTCCGTGGCCGCGTGTATTGAAAATGGTTGAGATGCTGGGCATTTCCCCGATCGCGCCGAGCCTGCTCGTGCATTATTACCGCGAAACACAGCAGGAACATCGGATGATTTATGAGGCGGTGCTGCGTGGGGATCCTTCCGAAGTGCGCTCTGCTCTTGAATACCATCTTCTGCGGACAAAAAATAATCTGATTTATTATATGAACGAATTGAACAAAGATCAATAAGGGGGAATCTATATATGTTTGATTTTGCAATCGTCGGAGGAGGAATTGTCGGCCTTTCAACAGGTATGGCAATTTATCAGCGTTATCCTAATGCTAAGGTTGTAGTCTTTGAGAAAGAATCCAGGGTGGCAGAACACCAGACGGGTCATAACAGCGGTGTCATCCATTCAGGTATTTATTATAAGCCAGGGAGTTTCAAGGCCCGCTTTGCACGACAAGGCAGCAAGTCGATGACCGAGTTTTGCCAAATTCATGGAATTGACCATGATATTTGCGGAAAAGTGATTGTCGCCACGAAACAAGAAGAATTGTCGCTTCTGGACAATTTGTATCAGCGAGGGCTGCAAAATACCCTAGGCATAGAACAAATCGGGGTGGACGAACTGAGGGAAATCGAGCCTCATGTGAACGGGCTTGGAGCCATCCGTGTGCCGCAGGCAGGAATTGTCAACTATAGGCAAGTAAGTGAAAAGTTCGCCAGCCTGATTATGGAGAACGGCGGGGAGATCCATTTGAACACGAAAGCCGAAAAGATCACAGAAGAAAGTGACTATGTGACGATTGAGACGAATAAAGGGACCTTCAAATCAAGGATGCTAATCAATTGCGCAGGTTTGCATAGCGACCGGGTCGCCAAGGCAGCAGGCTATTTAACAGACATGAAGATTGTGCCTTTCCGCGGCGAGTACTTTAAGCTCAAGCCGGAGAAACGCTATCTTGTCAAAAACCTCATTTACCCTGTACCAAATCCGAAATTCCCGTTTCTTGGTGTCCATTTTACAAGAATGATCAGCGGCGAAGTTGATGCAGGGCCTAATGCCGTATTGAGCTTTAAACGTGAAGGCTATAAAAAAACGGACCTTAATCTTAATGACCTTGCGGAAGTTTTGAGCTATGGAGGCTTCTGGAAACTAGCGGGTAAGTTTATGAAAGAAGGAATGGATGAATATGTCCGTTCGTTCAGCAAAAAGCAATTCACGAAGAGCCTTCAGGAACTGATTCCTGAAATCGTCGAAGATGACTTGATTCCTGCGCCTGCCGGAGTTCGCGCTCAGGCATTGAAGTATGATGGAAACATGGTGGATGATTTCCACATCATCATGGGAAAACGCTCGATCCATGTATGTAATGCTCCATCGCCGGCTGCGACCGCTTCAATCGAAATCGGAAAAGAAGTTGTCAGCCGCATTCCTGAGCAATCGCATTTACTGGAAGCAGAACTGGTATAATTGAAAGCTTTATAAAAAAATCCAGGGAGTCGATGATTCATGATGAACGGAAAAACAATTTTTATTGCGGGCCACGCTCGTTTGCCACAGGGAATGGCAGCAAAAAGTGTGTTTGAAACATTGACGATCACTGCTGAAGTTGATATAAAATACGGCGTGATCCTGGAGGCATCCTGTACGCTCGCAACAAATCACGGCCGCGAGTTTATCGGACAGCTGTTGAAGGGGACCAGTCTCATCGATGGAATCAACGATGCCATCGAAATGATCCAGACATATTACCACGGCAAAGCAACCAATGCGCTGATTGCCGCTCTGAAGGATTTGGACCTTCATTTCAAACAAATGAAGTCGGATGAAAAAAGTAAAGTGAAAATTGATTGACAATTTAATTTTTTCACAATATAATAAACGTATCCAATGATTATAACTTGTTAACCCTTTGGAAAATGCCATTCCAGAATCCGTGAACAGTGTTGTAACATATTGAACGGGAAAATAAACAACAGACAACTGCATATTCACTGTGCCTCTACTTGCCTAGAGCAGCGAAGTGGATATAAGCCAGTTATACAGCTTGATACCTTAATGACGGGGGATCTCTGTATAGCTGGCTTTTTATATTTCCTGTTACACGATCAAAATCACATTAACAGGAGGAATAAAACGATGAGTATGACAGAAGTGAAAAAAGCAAGATTCGAGAAGAAAACAGAAGCCTATGAGGTAGCGGTTCATCCGCAGACAAGCCGCCTGTACCACATCAAACTCTCTGCAAAAGTGATTGCAAACTTCCTTGACAGCGTAAAGCAGGAAAGCTATTCCGTCCAGCATCTTGAATATACTCCTTACGCTCGCCAAATTGTCGCATCTTTGCTCCTCGATCAGACAGGCGAAGAGTTCGGTGATCTTCTTCGAAGCATTGTGCATGACCGTGAATCTGGGGGCTTTACCCTTGGCCTTGAAGGAGTGACGGAAGATACTGATGAGTATGTCGTTTTCGCGACAGCTGTTTCGCATCTTGTCGGGGTACCGAACTTTGATGCCATGTCAGGGAAATATTATGCTCGTTTTACTGTAAAAGATACAGATACCAGCGATTCTTATCTGCGCCAGGCATACCGCCTGTTTACACTCCATACAGATGGAACATTCGTCGACGAGCCGACAGACTGGCTTCTGATGATGAAAATGGTTGAAGAAAACGCACGCGGCGGCGAATCACGTCTTTTGCACCTTGATGACTGGAAAGAACTAAACAAGTATTTACAGCATCCATTAAGCAGCCGTAAGTTCACATATAAAGCGCCTAGCAGCAAAAACGTGGACCAGGAAGTCAACAGGTTGACATTCTTCAATTACAACAATAAGCCAGGCATGTGCTATATCGATCAGTTTGTTTATCCTGAATCCATCGAAGAAGCAAAATACCTTCGCGACCTGTCAAGTTCCATGGAACATGACGAAAGCGTCATCGAACTGGAACTTCCGGTTGGCAGCCTTGTCGTGATCAACAACATCTTCTGGCTACATGGTCGCGCGGCCTTTGAAAAAGACCCGAATCTGAATCGTGAATTGCTCCGCCAACGCGGAAGATTCAACAGCTAATAACGATTAAATTCCTTTTTGCGGCCTTTGCCGTGAAAGGGAATTTTTATTTTGATCAGAAGATAAAAGAGGCGCCGATATTTTGTTTTGTAAGCCGAAAATCCGGTATATACCAACATGTAAATTATTTCGATCAGCTTGCATAGGATATCGGGCATTGCCGGGAGGGACGGCTCGAAATCGATCAACATCGGTCGGATATCGACCAATGCGAGTGGAAATCGATCAGCCTGGGATTGAAATCGAC
>NZ_QWVT01000030.1 GCF_003570705.1 Mesobacillus zeae | reverse complement strand
TTGAAAAATGTTGACAAACTATTAGCTGGTTTAGTTGAACAAAGGCGATTAAATAATTCCTAAATTTACAATAAATCTCTAAAATCCCCTGTACTTTTGGCAAAACAAAAAAGGAATTTCATCAGGAGGCCTTTCTTTAACATAAGCACCTGTTAGTTGAGCAAGACTAAACATTTAGTTTGTTTAAATTTTTCTTTTTTTTGTGTAATAAGAAAGTGCGAAAGGAATCAGAGGTAGAAGGACAAGCAATCTAAACCAATTCTCTCCACCACCGAAATATAGAGAAGGTAGTATAAGTGCAATTCCACTAATTAGAAGGGCTAGCCATGTTTTTTTCCAGATACCCCATACACTTAGTAACAGTCCAGATACAATTAAAACCCAAAAAATGAGACCTACCCAATAAAAACCTGCTTGTTCCATTTGCTCACTCCCTTTTCTAATTACAATATTATATGTTCTTGTTCAACTATCCTGCCCCGTTAAAGAACGTCTCTCTTACTTTAACAAAAATATCCACCAATCTATCTTTATAAATATGAAAATTACTAAAAGCAATTGGCAACCGTTTTAACATATGAATTCACAGAGTGACACAAACTTCCGTCAACCTACTTAAACTGGTACGAATTATGGTGCTACTTTATCCTTAATTCGCCTAAAAACCCCGTCATATCAACAATAAGAAGCAGTCCAATTCATATGCGAATCGGACTGCTAATTAGTGTGTTATTTAATGTTTTGTACTCGAAAACAGAACCTGTTATCATGAGAAAAGGCTTTTGTTTTAGTATGAGAGAATTATTAAAAATCCATAAGTAAAAACAGCCCCATAAAGGCCAAGCCCGAGCAGATAACGACCGCGGCGAGACTCAAGATGATGGCCACCCACTTCAGCGTTCCTTTTTTCCCGATAAAAGAAGTAACCAGCCCAATCAGCGGGATGAGAAGCATTCCCCACATAATAAGTGGACCCTGGCCACTAAGGGCGTCAGGATTCCCGCGCACAACCAGGAAAAAGAGAGAGAATGAGACAACTGACAGAATGATAGATACGATATTCATACACTTTCACCCTTTCCTTTCGATTGTAAATACAGGCCAACCAGGGAGGTCCCCTGGAGGAGGGCCAGGGCGATATACAAGGAACCGACTCCGGCAAACCCCATCAATAGTGACAATGCTGTCAAACCCGCTCCCATCCCATTACTTTTATCCACTGCATTGCCACCCCAAACTCCAATCGCGCCGCCAAGCACCCCGGCAAACCATATGTTCCCGAAGTGGTATGCATCGTCATTAATCGCAAACAGCTGGGCGGCAAGTGCAACGAGAATCCCAAGGATGCCCGCAATGATTAGCGTGTTTTTCATAGTACCCCTCTTTTCTTACAGTAATAAGTAATAGATCACTTCATCAAGGAAAAATAGGATGAACACATCAAACAGCACCAACACCCAGAACCACAGCTTCCGATAAAAAAAGTAAAGGATGGATAGAGACGCCGCTGCCAGTGGGAAATAGAACATAATGATGTTTCCTCCCAGCAGCCTTGGTGCAGCCGGATCAAATGCTGCGACCAGCAGCCCGATTAGCAGGAACCTAGCCAGAAACAGCAGGCCGACCATCAGCGCCTTAAAAGCCTGGAGCTTTTTAAAAGGCTTTATTTCCGCATTCGGTTCGACCTCTTCTTTAGCAGCCAACGGGGCAAATGTGGCATTAAAGCGTCTCAGCTCCTCATTGCAAATCTTGCAGGTGCGGGCATGCTCTTCTACGACCAGCCTTGTATCGGCTGCCAGATCATCGTATAAAGGAATGAGCTCTTTGGCCAAAAGATGGATTCTCTCATCATTATTCATTGAAATCACTCCGGTTAACTTTAGATAAAATGCTCTTCCTCAAACGGAATATCCTTGACTTTATAGTGGATACCGGAATCTCCAGCAATGCAGAAATTTCTTCATATTTATATCCGTCATGCTCTTTCAGCAAGAATATTTTCCGATCCTCTTCCGAAACATTCTGCAGCAATGCCTCAACAGCGCTTTTCTGCAGTAAAGATTTTTCCGGGGTGTTTTCAGATATTAACAGGGTGTCTATAATTTGACTATCGTTCAGAAGCGAGGGCGCCTTCTTCCGATAATGATCAATCAACAAATTTTTAGCGCTCGTAATTAGCCAGCTCCTCATGTATTTCACATCAAAAATTTGATTGGGATGAAGAAGGATCTTCGAAAAAACTTCCTGAATGATATCCTCCGCTAATTTTTCATCGGAGGACAGCTTCAGCAAGAAATGCTTCAAATACAAATAATGCTCTCTATACACTTCTTCAATCAAGGTAAAAGCATCATAATTGCCCATGAACTGTTCTCCTTAGCTCCCTCTTCAGAAGTGAGACGGGTGAGTACCGGAAAAGGTTGCTGAAAAATAAATTTACTCTCAATATATATTCTGAATACAATAAAAAAAGCCTTCAATAGTGGAATATTCCACTAATTGAAGGCTTTGAACCCTATTTCTTTTTTAGCAGCCCATAGCGAGCATCTTTGCTTTGAAGGCAGCGATGACCCGGTCAGTGCCGGCATTATCCGTTGTGCCTGCACACTGGATCAATGTACGGTCACAGGAACATCTTGCCGGATAAGAGGAGTATGAACCGTAGCAATAATCATGCGTTCTGCAGCATGTATCGAGAGGGTTGACAGGCGTTCCGCTGCCGCAATTCGCACCGCACCATTTATAATTGACCAGCGGGTTCCAAGGTAAACCGTTATATCGGAACGAGCAGCAGCCGTTCAGCCAGCAATCATCAATATCCTCGGCATTTACTTCGCCGCTTTCTGATGGCTCCAATTCCTCATACACTGGAATCTCAAGCTGGGCTTCGGCCGTCGGAAGCTCTCTTTCGGCAAGCACTTCACCGTCCATAAAGACAGCAATCCGCTTCATTAATTTTCCGTCTTCCTCAACAAGAGCAGTGACTTTCACAAGATATGAGACACGCTTTTCATTGTTTTCGGTTTTTAAAAAGCTGATAATCATGTCTTCACCATACTTCATGAAAACGTTCGTCTGCTTCACAGGAATATTTCCCTTCTCCGTATCAAAAACATAATCATTCACATATGTTTTACTTTCTTTTGGAGCAGCAGCAATATCATATTGCTTATTAAAATGAGCGAAGGCCTGTGCCAGCAGCGACTTTTCATTCTCTGCCGCAGCGGTCACCTTATAATCTGTTCCTACGTGAGTATCCAGTTTTAATAAATTCAATCCTTCTGCCATTGTCCTCTTCCCCCTTGTTTTTATAAAATGATCCTGTTAGTAGCAGCAGCGTCCTGTCCAGCCTCCAAGTTTGCCATTAAGCACGGTGTATTCTCCAGGGCAGCCTTTTGCATAGCAGCATGAAGGGTGCTTGTCGCACACAAGTTCAGCCTGTATCACAACACCTTTTTCCTGTGCCGGGACAGTCGTTCCCTGATGCCCTTTCTTCCTTTCTTCCATCTTCTCTCCTCCAATCATTTCAGTTTGAATCGCGATTCTATTAAATAAAGTGGGCGGGGGAGGCAGAAATACAACCCTTTTGTTAAAATTCCTGCGGACCTAAATATAAAGCGCCGCAGCCTGAAATATTTTCATTCTCTATGACCATCGGTTTTGTATGCCTGCAAAGGCTTTTAAAAATGGGACTAGGTTTAGCTTTCATCTGCATCTGTTCCTCAATTAGCAGGGCCAGGGCACCAGACACATGCGGTGTAGCCATCGATGTTCCAGATAAGGTAATATATTTCCCTTTTAAATGAGTTGATTGTATGGCAACACCAGGAGCGTAAATATCAATTTCTTCATTTGTATTTGAGAATCGCGCCACTTCGCCAATCGCCGTCATAGCCCCCACCTGGATAACCTCTTTATATGCCCCCGGATAAAGAAATTCATGGCTGTGATGATTGCCATCCCCGTAATTTCCGGCAGCAGTCACGATGGGGATGTTAGCATGGAACGCTTCCTTGACCGCCTCATGAAGCAGTGGGTCGTCGTTTTTGACTCCTAAAGAGAGATTAATAACATTCACTCTTTCCCCTCCAGGCCCCCGCCAATCAAGAGCATAATAGATGGCTTCGATAAGAAAGTCCACACTTCCCGCCCCACTGCTGTCCAATACTTTCAAGGCCAGCAATCTAGCATCCGGTGCTACCCCTGAGACCGCATGTTCTGTGTGGAACCGCCCGGCAATGATGCCTGCAACATGCGTTCCATGCCCATTATTATCCTGGAAATGACCGATGTTTCCGTTATAGTCTTCTGTGAAGTTATACCCGCCGATCACTCTTCCAGAAAGGTAGGGGTGGCTCTCATCCACACCTGTATCAATGATGGCCACGACAATGTTTTTCCCTGTCACGCCTTTCCTCCATTTATGATGGGCCCCGATTTGGACAATATTGGGGGAGAATCGTTCCGAATGCTCGGTTGTATGAATGGGGTAAAGTTCAACTATATTCATTTCTTCCACTCCTTTTCTCCATAAAAGAGTTTCCTAGCGTGGAAAAAACAACTCAAAAAAAGCACCACTCATTTCTGAGCGATGCTTTTGCTTAAAGGTGGTACCCGGATTTGAACCGGGGATAAAGGTTTTGCAGACCTTTGCCTTTACCTCTTGGCCATACCACCAAGGTATTCTTCCAGCACATCCTGGTTAAAGCCTTTAATAGCTTTTTCTTCCCCAGCGTCTTCTCTGATCAATGTAAAGGGGGTCCCATATACGCCTCTCTTTTCCAAATCATGCAGGTAGGAAGGGTTGTCCACAATATTTCTTTCCTCATATGGGATGCCCCTCGATTTCAGCCATTCTTTTTCTTCCTCGCAAAATTTACAGTGTTCCATTGTATAAACGATTACTTCTCGTCCCATTAATCTCATCTCCTTTCTTATGAATAAAGAGTGTTGGAGCGTTTATTCAACAACCCTCTTAGCATCTTTTTTTCGTTTTTGGGTCATTTCGTGAAATTCCCAAAAACCAACTGCACTATCCAAGTCATACATAGTGATGACATTCAACAGCTTGATACTCAGTTCCTGCTCCACATCTTCCCGGTGATGCGGAGCAGTTTGCAGGAGAGTCTTTTTTATTTTCGGTTGGAAAAGCTCAAGAATCTGTTCTCTGGCTATTTCCTCTTTTTTTGCCCTTTTGGCTAATTCATAAAGATTAAGCTGTCCCATTTTTCATAACTCCTTTTCCTCGTCACTTTTCAAAAGGATACTCTTTAATGTATTCAGTGCTTTTTTACGGGATTTTGAAACAGCTTGTTGCGTCTTCTTTAATAATGCTGCTATTTCAACATCCTTTAACCCTTTAACATAGGCTAATGAGAGAATGTCCTGCTGGTTGTTGGTTAGGCTCTTGATTGCCTTATATAACACTGGATCACTGATAAAATCCAGGACATCACCTGAATCAATAGAATCGTTTTCTTTATACTCAATCAGCTCCTTAAGTGTCGTTTCTGATTCATTATTGATCGGCTGGTCGAGCTGCAAAGGGAAACGCTGATCGTGTTTTCTAATCTTTTTATCCAGGTTGATGCCATGGAAATAAAGCGTCGAAGACACATAAGAAATGAACCGGATCCTAAAGTAAAACTCTTTAAACTTTTCGTTGATCCTTTCCTGTACCTCATCGCATGGGCTGCATACCGCCTCAGTAAAAAGCTCATAATGTTCTTCATCCGCCAGGAATTCTTTTATTAAAGGGTTTGATAAGAAGTCTTTATTGCTATGCTTGAATTGCTCCACTTTATCGCGACATTCTGGATCCCATTTATCCATCGGCTAACCCCTTTTAGGAACATATGTTCTATTTTATCACAAAAAATTTTTCCCTTCTCTAGCAAAAGGGAAATTTAATATCGTTTTCATTGGGAAATACCTTCTTCCCTTGAAGAACAGAATCGGCTGATTTTATTGGAAACTGTTGCAGATTCCATGATTAAAGCAAGAATCAAGTCTCTCTCCTCTTCTGTCAAATCAGCATCAAGGCACCTTGTATAAAAAGCCTGCGTCTTCCTTGCCTCGCAAAAACAATCCAAAATCTTTCTGGAAACCATGTTTCACACCTCTCCTTTTCATCCCCAAATTGATGTTTATATATGGTAAAGAAGCACTCTTACAATGAATTACAACCTTACTTTCGATATTTTTAATGTATCGGCAAGCGCAGCTGTTTAAGTTCATCTGCAGGTAATGCAAAATAATCTTCCCCTACTCTTCCGGAATGTATATTCATTCTTGTAGATGAATAACCCGGCATGGAGGATACCATAATTCCCCTATTTTGTATATCCCGTATATTATGACAATTAATGAACATCTCGCTATTTTTATATTAAGTTCATAATTTTGCTACAGATGATAGATTCCTATGCCCTTATAATCAACAGTATAAGGTTAACCGGTTAACTTTATTAGGATTGTATATTTATTATATATTGACTATTTCGAGAAAAGGGAGGACAATACTATGTTTACCATCTTAGGAACGGCAGTAATTATCGGAGCAATTTATTTCTTGATCAAACGAAAGGAAGCGAGGATGGTACTGTTTGCCGCCGGGCTTTTAATGGCGATCATTGCTGGAAAACCGATGGCTGCCTTTACCGCGTTTACTGAACGAATGTCCACTCCTGGTTTGATTGAAGCTATTTTATCTGTCATGGGTTTTGCTTTTGTCATGAAATATACAAAATGTGACCAGCACCTTGTAAAATTAGTAGCTGGTGGATTGAAAAAGTTTAACCTCATCCTCATTCCCGGTGCGACACTTGCAACCTTCGCTATTAATATAGCGCTTCCAAGCGCCGCAGGAGCGGCTGCCGCTGTTGGCGCCATCCTTATTCCTGTGTTAATGGGAGCTGGCGTTTCCCCTGCGATTGCAGCTTCCGCTGTTATGGCGGGTACTTTTGGAAGTAACCTGAATGTAGGAAGTGCCCATAACCCATTCATTGCAGAGATTGCAAAAGTAACGGCAATGGATGTTGTGAAGGTCCACGCTTTTGCCCATGTATTGTCCGTGGTCATCATTGCCATTTCATTGACTGTTATTGCAAAGCTGCTAAAAGAAACAAAAGGTTACGAGTACATACCTGAAGGCGAACAGGATAATTCCAAACTAAATCTCCTTTACGCTTTAATGCCAGTCATTCCACTGGTCATTCTTGTTCTGGGGTCTACAGTTTTCCCAAAAATCCTGATGGGTGTTCCTGCAGCCATGCTGATTGGCGTCATCCTTACATTAATCGTCACCCGGTCCAACCCGTCTGAAGTTACTAAATCATTCTTTGATGGAATGGGAAAAGCTTACGGCGATATCATGGGTATCATTATTTCTGCAGCTGTATTTGTCGGCGGAATGAATGCGATTGGCCTTGTTGAAGCATTTACAGACGCAATGGTCAGCTCACCGAGCGTTGCCAAAATTGCCGCTACTTTTGGACCGTTCCTGCTGGCTGTTATTACTGGTTCCGGAGACGCAGCTACTTTTGCTTTCAATGAAGCAGTTACTCCATTCGCTGAAAAATTCGGCGTTTCGCAAATCAACATGGGCAGTATCGCTCTTCTTGGCGGAGCTTTAGGAAGGACAATGTCTCCAATCGCCGGAGCAGCTATCGTGTGTGCCGGAATCGCAAAAGTTAACCCGATTGAACTGACGAAACGAAACGCACCTGGCATCATCATCGCCACAATTGTCTCAATGTTCATCCTATTATAATTTAAAGGGGGAAAAACGATGCAACCTGAAGAATTGCTAAAAAAAATACAAGGACTCGCACCAACGCTTGTTGAATACAGACGTGATTTTCATACCCATCCAGAACCTGCCTGGAAGGAATTCCGGACAACTTCCATTATCGTTGAAAAACTAATAGAACTGGGATACTCGGTTAAAATGGGCAGCGAAGTCATTACAAAAAGTGAAATGATGGGCGTACCAAGCGACGCAGAACTCCGGCACCATATGAAACAGGCAATCTCACAAGGTGCCAATCCGGAGCTCGTTGAAAAAATGGCAGGCGGCCTCACAGGCGCCGTCGCTGAATTACATTGCGGAGAAGGTCCCGTGATTGCCCTACGATTCGATATTGACAGCAATGATATTGAAGAAGTAAAAGATGAGAGTCACAGGCCTTACCGCGAAGGATTTTCATCGAAGAACAGTAAGGCTATGCATGCATGCGGCCATGACGGCCATGCAGCCATGGGACTTGGTGTCGCAGAGATCCTTGCGGGCATGAAAGAAGAGTTGAAAGGTACCATCAGGATTATTTTCCAGCCTGGGGAAGAAGGCGTCCGCGGTGCAAGGGCAATGGTCGCCTCAGGTGTAGTTGACGGCGTTGATTACATCATCGGAGGCCACATCGGATTCAAGGCAGCACACACAGGCGACTTTATTTGCGGGACAGGAAAGTTCCTTGCAACCACTAAACTTGATGCTACCTTCAAAGGTGTTCCTGCCCACGCTGGCGCTGCTCCGCAGGAAGGAAAAAATGCGCTTCTTGCCGCCGCAGCCGCCTCATTGAACCTGCATGCGATTTCCCGGCATGGCGAAGGAGCCTCAAGAATCAATGTCGGCGTAATGGAGGCCGGACAAGGACGGAATATCCTTCCTCCAAACGCGATCATCAAGCTCGAGACCCGCGGGGAAAACAGCGAGATTGATGAGTACATGGTACGGGAATCGATGCGCGTCATCGAAGCATCGGCAAAAATGTATGATGTCGAGTATGATATCAAAACAGTCGGCGGAACGAAGAGCGGGGAAAGCAGCATGCCAATGGTACAGCTGCTGAAGAAGCTTGCAGAATCGATGCCTCAATTCACAAACGTAATCGAGTATTGCGATTTTGGAGCAGCCGAGGACTATTCCCACTTCATGAGCGTCGTGCAGGAGAACGGCGGAATCGGAACTTATTATATGCTTGGTTCGAATCGCACAGCAGGGCACCATGACGATCATTTTGATTTCGATGAATCTGTCCTGCCAACAGGCGTTGAATTGAATGTCAGAGCCGTTCTGGATATAATCGCCAATCACGAATAATAGGGGGCAGCCATGATTAACCAAGACCGTTTAATTGAAAAGTTTCTTGAACTCGTCCAAATTGATTCCGAGACTGGATTTGAAGCAGATATCTCCCGCTTTTTGAAAAAAGAGTTTGCCGCGCTGGGGCTCACGATTGCAGAGGATGGTTCCATGGGGAAAACAGGCCATGGTGCGAATAACCTTGTCTGCACACTCGCCGCAAACAGCGATAACGTAGACCCTATTTATTTTACATCACACATGGATACAGTTGTCCCCGGAAAAGGAATCAAGCCTGAAATAAGGGATGGATACATTTATTCGGATGGAACGACAATCCTTGGATCTGACGATAAGGCAGGGTTAGCCGCTATTATCGAAACGATCAAAGTGCTGAAAGAGCAAGAACTGCCGCATGGCCAGATTCAATTCTTGATTACGGTTGGCGAAGAGTCAGGACTTGTCGGCGCCAAGGCTTTTGACCATACATTACTGGATGCGAAATATGGCTTTGCAATTGACAGCCATGGCCAAGTGGGCAATGTCATGGTCGCCGCACCTTCTCGGGCGAAGATCAAGGCAACGCTTTATGGAAAAACAGCACATGCGGGCGTGGCACCTGAAAAAGGAATCAATGCCATCGAGATGGCCGCCGCGGCGATTGCGAAAATGTCCCTCGGAAGAATTGATGAGGACACGACAGCCAACCTTGGAAAAATCGAAGGCGGCCGACAATTGAATGTCGTATGTGACGAGGTCATGGTCCTTGCAGAAGCAAGGTCTTTGATCAACGAAAAGCTTCAGGAGCAACTTGGCAAAATGAAAGATGCGTTTGAAACGGCTGCGAGCGAGATGGGCGGCCGAGCCGAGGTGGAGATTGAAATCCTTTATCCTGGATTCAAGTTTTCAGCCGAAGATGAAGTCGTTCAGATTGCGCAAAGGGCAGCAGCCAAAATCGGACGTCCGTGCCAGCTCGAGCGAAGCGGCGGCGGAAGCGACGCAAACGTTATTTCAGGCTACGGTATCCCGACAGTAAACCTGGCAGTGGGCTACGAAGAAATCCACACCACTGCTGAGCGGATTTCCCTCGAAGAACTGACCAAAATCACCGAAATGGTATTGGCCGTTATCGGTGAAACCGTTAAAAGGTAAAAACAATAAAAATCCGGCAGTCATTTGGGATGACTGCCGGATTTTTATGTCTTCACACCTGTGCAAACTGTTTTTCAGCTAATACTATAAATTTATTCATCGAAACTTTAGCTGATAAAACTAAACGCCGGCTGATATCTTTTATGCATGTTCGATTAAACCGGTACAGAGGCACCGGGCCGTGTTGTCAGTTTCCGGCATTGACATTCTAATTGTCCTTACATTCATTATAAAAACCTTGGCATTTGTTTCTCGAATTATTTCTCCAGCTCAATCACGATGTCTTCCAGCGAAAATTCTTTATTTCCTGGTTTGAATTTCTTAGGCAATTTCCCTTCCTTAACAGTACCATCTTTTTTATATTCAGCAGATCCAAAATTCTCCGAGTTTCTAAAGAGAACCTTTGGAGTCACGATTAGCTTTGTTGCCTCGGGGTCCAGCTTTTCAAATGTTTTACTCCAATTCATATCATAGGAATTTCTTCCAGATCCTCCGTTTCCTTCACCTGAATAGATATTTCCGCGGTCATCTTTCACTTCTAAATCAACGGACACATCATGCCACTTGTCCCTAATTTTTTTAGGCACTTCCTGGCTGTAGTAAAGGACAAAAGATATTGGTGTCATGGATATTTTGTCAATGTTCACCTTGAGGCCATCTTGTTTTACACTTTTGCCGATTGTCTGTTTCAGGCTGTCTGTTGCATTTACTTTGAATGCAAAGTCCCAGTTGCCTTTGATTTCTTTTTCACTTTCATGACCTTCATTCAGCACTGAAATACCGTCAATGCCCCAATCAACCTTCACGCTTTCTGGGTCATCCTTACTGAAATTGCTTCCTGTCATTATGCCTACATATTTGTTTTCACCGATCTTCTTGAGCTGGGAACTACCTGTCATTCCATCCGATCCTTTGATATCCAGATTCTGAAAAATCACAGGTTCTTCACCTAAATCCTGCTTGCTTTCAATTGAATAGGTCACAGAAACTGATTCACCATCGAAAATCGCATCGTTCACTGTCACTTTAACTCCGTTGCTTTCTTCCGTCATGTTCAGCTCAGTTGAATATTCTTTATAATTATCATAAAAGCCTGATTCTTCGTCCAAAAATTTAAAGATATTACCGATTAAGGGAAGGTTGCTAGCCGCGGTTGGAAATGCAAACCCTGCAGTTGCCCCTGCCAATCCGAACAAAATGGCCGCAACAGCCAATGGCCGCTTAATCTTCCCTTTTGGTTGCTCTGATTTTGCCTGTTTAATACCGGTAATCGACCTTTCGTGTAACTCTTTTGGTATTTCTATTTTTTCCAGCTCCTGCTTGATTTTATTTCCCACAAATATCACCCTCCTTATACTCTTTGCGAAGTTTATGTAACGCACGGTACAATGTCGACTTTGCTGTCCCGAGGGGAATATTCAGCAACTCGGCAATCTCCTTGAAGGAATGGTTATGGTAAAACCTTAATAAAACAATGCTCTTTTCGTCCTCTGTCAACATATCTATCAACTCTTGCAATGATAAAGACAGAGGAATATCTTCATCATTCGTGCCAATAAATTTATCATAATCCGCATTCAGATGAACCACTTTCTTGTTCTTGTTTACTATATTGATTGCACAGTTGATTGTAATTCTCATCAGCCACGTTTTGAAATACTCTGGTTTTTTCAATGTACTTATTTTTTTAAATGATTGATAAGCCACTTCCTGAACAACATCTAAAGCATCATCTTTATTTTTTACATATACATAAGCCATCCGATAAATATCTTCTTCATGTTGCTGGAAGAGCTTTAAAAAGGCTTTATCATTCCCTTTTTGGGCTTTTTTCACTAACAGCATCACGGCAATCACCCCTCTCTTTTTTGACTTCCACTTATTAGACATACAAACCTCTAATTTGGCTTTGATTTTTTTGGATCTTTTTTGTCATGTACGAAAACGAATAAAAAAAGACTATCCCCTTTTTAGGAGATAGCCGCGGATTAAAAGCAAATCCTGATTGCTTTCAGTTTTATATATATCGGATGTTTAAACACACGAGAAAGCACCTATATCACAAGGGCTCCCCCTCTCTAAACTTTACCTTGAGACATGTTCCTCTCCAGGGTGTGCTTTTACTTGAGAGATTCTCTGTTTTTTAGACTTTTTAAAGTGGAACAATTCATAAATGACCGGAATTACGATCAATGTCAATAGAGTAGAGACCGCTAAACCACCAATAACGACAATCGCAAGACTTTGTGATACAAGGCTTCCCATTTCGGCTTTTTTAAATAATAATGGCAGCATCGCGCAGATGGTGGCAATCGCAGTCATTAAGATTGGCCGGATTCGGGTAGCGGCTGCTTCCAGGATAGCCTCGCGCATGATCATCATTTCTTCGTTTTGCTTAACACGGTCGATTAACA
The DNA here is from genome assembly GCF_003570705.1 of Mesobacillus zeae. Taxonomy (GTDB): domain Bacteria; phylum Bacillota; class Bacilli; order Bacillales; family Cytobacillaceae; genus Mesobacillus_C; species Mesobacillus_C zeae. The sequence continues at coordinate 33,607 of NZ_QWVT01000030.1, read as the reverse complement.
CAATGGCATTTGTAACGACGATTCCAATCAGCATCAATGCGCCAAGAAGGGCTGTGATATCAACCGGAATCCGGCTTACCAATAGGCCAAGAATGGCTCCGATGGCTGCTAGCGGCAAGGAGAACAGGATGGCAAGCGGCGCACGTAAAGTTTTAAATGTAATGACCATGATTAAATAGACAATCCCGATGGATGTAATCATTGTGATAAATAAATCTGTAAAATCATCCGCCTGCTGAACGGAAGCACCACCTACCATTACTTCTACATTATCAGGTACGTCTATCCCTTCTTCTTGTTTGGTTCCATGTATCTTGCTGTTGATTTCTTTTGAGATGTCCGATAGCTGTTTTGGGTCGACGGTTGCCTGTACCCGTAAATAAGGCTCCCCATCTTTATGAAGTACTTGTGTTGATTTATTTTCCACCTTAAGCTTCGCAACAGATGTAATTGGCACTAAATCCTGTCCGGCTGAAATCATGATTCCTTCCAGATCTTGTTCCGATCCGGGGTTCAGGACAGGTTCCATGAATACCGGTGTATTGATTCCATCGAGTGTGACACTTCCGACCGGCATGCGATTCAGCAGCATGCCCAGCTGTTGTGAGACCTCACCGGGTTTAGCCACTGTTGAATCAACATTGAAGGTATAAACAGGTTTTTTCTCTTCTTGATTCGTCTCTACTTTCTCGACACCTTCAATATCTTTAATTTCTTTTTCGATGCTGGTGGCTGTTGACTCAATGTCAGACATTCGGTCGCCTACGACATCGATTGTAATCGCAGTGGAACTGCCGCCTGTAAGGGAGCCTGAATTAGCTGCTAATTCCGCTTTTGGATAGTCATTTTTCTGTTCATTTACCTTATCAATAAATTCCTGGGCATCGGCACCCTTCTTCATGACAATGGTAAAGGAAGCCTTCGTTGGGGATTCTACTGACCCAAATTGAGCTGCATCCGTACTATTCCCCAGTTGTGTATATAATGATTTAGGTTCATCCTGGGCCAACAAAAATTCTTCAAATTTCAATGTATTTTTACGGACTTCTTCCATTGGGGTTTCATTTGGATAATCCAATGAAACGTTGACAAGTTCCGCATCCGAGCTATCCACGGCACCTTTAGGGATGCCAAGATAGGCCCCGATTGACCCCAGGAACAGTAAAGCAGATGCGAGCAAAATGACCCATTTATGATTCAATGACCATTGCAGCATGGAAACATATCGCTTTGGCGTACGATGCTTTGGCAGCTTTGCATTTTTCAGCAACCCCGCACTCATGATTGGGACAACTGTCAAGGCCACCAGTAAAGAGGACAGTAAAGAATAAGTGACCGTTAAAGCAAACGGCAATAAGAAATCCTTTAATCCCGCCCCAACCAATCCAAGCGGCAAGAATACGGCCACAGTTGTAAGAGTTGAAGATGTGATCGCCGAGGCAACTTCCTTTGTAGCCTCTATGACGAGCTGGACTGAAAATTTCTCATGCTGCATCCTTCGGAATATATTCTCTATCACTACGATACTATCATCTACCAGCCGGCCGACTGCTACCGCCACGCCACCGATTGTCAAGATATTTAAGGTAATGCCCGATTGTGCCAGTAAAAACAATGTAATGCATAAAGATAGCGGGATCGAGACAATCGTAATGAATGTCGATCGAATGTTCCTTAAAAAGAATAAAATGATAATGGTCGCAAATAAAGCCCCGAGCAGCACTTCCTTCACCATGCTGGTTACAGAGGTGACCACCATATCAGCTGTAGAAAAGAATACAGTCACGTTGGCATGATCGTATTTCTTTGAAAGGTCCTTGGCTTGTTTTTTCACCTCTTTCACGATTGCCACTGCGTTGGAATTGCTATCCTTTGTCATAATGGCCAGTAAGGCATCTTCCCCGTTGATACGAGTAATATTTGCATCCTGATTCGCCTTTTGGAGGGTAGCTACATCCCCAAGCTTCACTCCTGATAGTACCGGTAAATCCTTCAGGTCATCCAGACTGTCGAGTGTGCCAACCACTTTAATATTGCTTGCTTTCCCGTCAATGGTTTTCTGGCCTACGGAAGCAGCAATATTCTGGTCCTTCAAGGCGCCAAGCACCGCTTGAGCGGGAAGATTATACTGCTTCAGTTTCTCGTGATCAAGATGAATCGAAACTTCATCTACGGCTTTCCCGAACATGGATACATTTCCAACACCCTTAATCTCCTTAAGAGCTGGAAGTATTTTTTCATCTGCCAGTTTAATATTTTCTTTTGTGATTCCATCCTCGAATGTCATTGAAATATCAGCAATTGGAATCATGTCTGTATTAAGTTGGACTACATTGGGTTTATTTGTGGCTTCCGGAAGCTCGACTCCATTCAATGCTTCTTGCACATTATCCTTTGCTTGCTTCATATCTGTCTCGGCTTCGAAGTGAATATCTACCTTGGAGAATCCGTCTCCCGTTGTAGAGAATACATCACGCTTTCCTTTTACAGAAGCAACGGACTTCTCGATTGGAGTCGTCACCGTATCGGCCATTGTCTCAACATCCATGCCTTGACCAAGAACTACCACTGTTACCTGTGGATTGTCAGCAGTCGGCAAGAACTCCATTGGCAAAGTAAAATAACTTATAATTCCGATAACTAATGCCAGGACGGTCGTAAGAGATACAGCAGCCTTATTTCGAAAAGACCACTTTGTAAGCCACGTCATACCCATCTCCCCTTTTAAAGTAAGTAAAATTTGTACGTTGCTAAATATATAGTTGAGCTGTAACACAAAAGGATTAACTGAATCCAAATGAATTATAATCGTTCTTTATAAAGAAGTAAATCAAAAATTGGTAAAATTTTCGTAAATAAGAAATTAGAGGTATGTAATAGGATTTTTTATTTATTCCTGTCACTAATTAGTTTAGGATATAACAAAAATTAATTTTCCAAGGATTCATCAGGAATTGTTTTTCACATCGTATCCCTTGTTTTTCAACGCTTTATTTAGTACTTCAATATGATCATGATTCTTCGTCTCTAATGATAACTCCAGTTGCGCATACCCTGGATAAATATGCTCACCTGCATGATGGAGAATAACAGATTGAACATTTGCATCCAATTCTGTAATAGAGCTCAACACTCTTTGCAGTTCACCTGGTTTGTCTTTTAAGATCATTGTAAAACTCGCATATCTTCCAGACTCAACCATTCCACGTTCAATGATACGTGAAATAAAATTCATATCAACGTTTCCGCCACTTAATACAGCAACCACTTTCTTCTCATGAATATTCACTTTTCCATATAAAAGAGCAGCTAAAGAGCTGGCACCGGATCCTTCAACTAGCAGCTTATTACGTTCTAACACCATGAGCATTGTCCTAGCTATTTCCATTTCATCTACACAAAAAATATCATCCACATATTTTTGCACAAGTTCAAAGGTGTGCTCTCCTGGTTTCCTGACTGCAATTCCATCTGCCATAGTAGGAGTGGATTCCACCATGACAGGCTTTTTTTCTAATAACGACTGTTTCATACTGGGACATGCAAGAGTTTGTACACCATAAACACGAATACCTGGGTTTTTCTCTTTAACTGCCAAGGCAAGACCTGCAATCAGTCCTCCGCCTCCGACAGGACATAAAATCGCTTCAACATCAGGTAGCTGTTCCAATATTTCCAAGCCTACGGTACCTTGACCAGCAATAACAGCATCGTCATCAAAAGCATGGACAAAGGTTGCTCCCATACGTTCTTTTAGTTCCAGCGCATAAGCCAGAGCATCATCAAACACCTTACCTTGCAGCTGCACCTCTGCTCCATATTGCCTCGTGGCTAATACTTTGCTAAGTGGAGCACCCTTCGGCATAACAATCGTACAAGGAATCCCTAGCATTTGGCTTGAATAGGCAACACCTTGTGCATGATTTCCAGCGGAGGCTGCAATAACCCCTTTCTGTAAATCCTCTTTCGATAATGAAATCAGCTTATTATAAGACCCCCTTACTTTAAAGGAGCCGGTTTTCTGCAAATTTTCAAGCTTTAAATACACTTCGTTATTGGACGATATGCTGCTGAAAGTTTTTGAATAATCCAGTGGGGTTGTGTGAACAATTCCCTTCATTTTTTCACGTGCAATGATTAAATCTTCTAGGGTAACCAAGTCCGAGAACCTCCATCCCTTTTTCAATATTAAGATGCACTGGAAAAAGCAAACTATACTCTCTCGTGTCATCGTTCCTTTTTATTCTCTATACAAACCTCTAATTTGGCTTAGATTTAACGGAATCTTTTTTGCGGTTCCTTTATATTGAAAAAAGACTATCCCCCTTGTTAGGAGATAGTCTCGGATAGATAGCAAACCCAGATTCCAGATTTACTATCAGTTTTTCGTGTTCTATACTTTAAATTTCCCTATAGAAACATTCAGTTCTTCAGACATGTTTGCTAAATCTGATGCTGATGAGGAGATTTCTTCAAGTGATGCAAGCTGTTCTTCAACTGCTGCTGAAACACTTTGGGAACCTGCTGAGTTCTCTTCCACAACCCGGGAAACAGTATTCATGGATTGAACCACCGTATTTGTCCCTTGATTTAATTGCTCAACAGCATTTGAAATTTCATGAAGCTGTTCGACAACTTCATTAACAGACTCCTTTATCTGCTCAAAAGAATCTCCAGCTCCATTTACTGCATCTATCCCTTGGACAACTTCATTTGTTACTGACTCCATTGAAGATACTGCCAGCTGAGTTTCAGTTTGGATAAACGTGACTAATTGGGCGATCTGCTGCGCGGAACCCGCTGACTGTTCAGCCAGCTTTCTAACCTCATCAGCAACTACTGCGAAGCCACGTCCATGTTCCCCTGCCCTCGCAGCTTCAATCGCGGCATTTAGGGCGAGTAAGTTTGTTTGAGCCGCAATGCTGGTTATTACCTCAATTATTTTTCCTATCTCTAATGAACGAGAGCCTAAACCTTTTAATAGAATGGAAAGTTCATCAACCTTTTGATTGATAGAACTCATTTGTTCTGTAACCCTTGTGATGGAGGTCTGTCCAGACAGTGACCTGTCTCTTGTTCCGATTGAAAAATCGGACACAGTTTTTGTCCGGGAAGATATTTCTTTTAACCCATCAGTCATATTATGAATGATAGAGGAAGTTTCTCTGACGCCGTTTACTTGATCCTCAGTACTTGCCGCCAATTCTTCCATTGTTGAAGCGATATGTTCTGTTGCTCTATTAGTTTGTTCGGCTCCAGCCATCAATTCTTCCGATGAAGCGGCTACATTCTCTGCTGAACTTTTTATCTGGGAAACCATATTCCTAAAATCAAAAATCATCCTGTTAAATGATGTGATCAGTATCCCTATTTCATCTTTATCTTTCGACTCCATCGGTTCGATTGTCAGATCTCCATTGGATAAACGGTTGACCTCCTTGCTCAAGAGAGTGATCGGGATGGTAATAATTTTACGCATATAAAAAAATAGAAGAACAGCCACAATCACGAAAACACCCAATAAAATATAAATGACCGTTAAATTGAACTCCATTTTCCGGTTGTTTTCTTTCTCATGTTTCTCGAAAATTTTTATTACGTCTTTCTCAACTGTGAAATAATCCTCTTTAAGAGTCCTCCATACAGGAGTCTCTTCGTCTTTTATTATTTTTAATGCAGCACCTTTATTTTCTTGTGAACTTGCAATTACTTGCTTCTGGAGTTGTATATCTTTCTCAGTCAAGGTTTTTAATTTATTTATTTGCTCTGCTAATCCATAATCAGCTGAAATAGCTGACAAATTATCAAAGATCTTAAGAGACTCATCAGCGGCTTGCACAAAATTTTCTTTCGCCTTTTGATCCTTGGGATTCAGAATAACATTTCTGACAGCTTGTCCCCGTTGCAGTCCCTGAGTATAAATCTCTTTCGTGTCCGTTAAAAATAACAAGTCTTTGTTTATTAAATTATTGACTTGGCTATTTGATGATTTAATCTCATAACTTGAAAAAGATATAATACCAACAGCTAGTATCGATAATCCGAATAAAAATATGAAAATTTGCATATTCAACTTCAGCTTCATTTTATTTCCTCCGGCTTCCTTCTATATTCCAAGAAATTTTATATGGGCTTTTATCTAATAAAAACCGTTAGATGTCATCATGTACTGCCCTTAAAAAAACGAATAATCATTTTATTCCTGATGTTCTTCATTCAAACCCTCCAAAGATCAAAAAAACATAGGTATGACAACATGAATTGGCTACACACTAAATATCGTTTGTTTACTGACAAGCTTTATATAAAAATTTGTATAATTAATTACACCTGATTACCGACGATGCCCCCCTTGCCATCCATGTAAAAATAAAGAAAAGGCCTTCCACCAGTTCGGTAAACTGATGGAAGGCCTTTCCTATCGTTTTTTATTGCCAGATTGCCGATACCCACTCGGGATGGTCGATGAATGGATTGCGGTTATGCTGGTACTTGGAGTATATGATTTCGTTTCTTTTCCGCTCAAGGTCGTCGACAGGATCCTCTTTATGCCATTGAACCAAAGCAGATTGTTTTCCATGATAAGGTGCAGTGCCATTGTTGACTAGATTATTTAATTCTAAATCAAGCTCGCCACTGTCTCCCTCATAGCGGACTGCCATATAGAACAGCATCCGGGCTACATCACCTTTGACACTATCCCTTGGCTCCCACGAGTCAGAGTCATAATAGTTTCCTAGCGCCTCGGAATGTTGAGTACCGCCATTATCAAAATCAAGATTACTTCTTGAACTGTTGACGCTGACATCAGTCGGACGCAAATGATGCAAATCCGTTCCTGCACCCATTACTGTTCCAAAGTCTCCGTGTGATTTTGCCCATACATGTTCCCGATTCCAATCATTGACCCCGGAGCCATTTGTATATTTCCCTTGTGACCGTCCTGTATAAAGCAGGATGACATTATTTTGGTTATTCGGGTCTTCATCAGTCAATCGAAGTGCATCCCAGACATCTGAATAGGATAATTCTGTGTGGTCATCAATGATATTGTGCAGTGCAGTCTTTAAAGCACTGCCTGTTTTTCCAGTGGCAGCATCATAATAACCATCACTTGGGGCAGGCGTCCCTGGATCCGGTTCAGGAGTTGGTGTTCCACCCCCTAACTTTTCGAAGGCTGTTGCATTTTTCACCCCAGCATGGGAGTAATAAGCTGTCAGTGCCCCGGTCACTTTTACACTGGATCCCATTAAAGAAGGATTTGTGTTTAAACCATAAGCGGACCGGAAGGAAGATGGAATTTGAACGTAGAGCATGTTAGCGGTATTTTTCTCGGTTGGACTGTCCGCCAGTGCAATTGCATAATCATTGGGAAAATTGCTGGTAACGACCGTACTGGTAGCGGTAGGCTGTCCAACCACATAACCCTGGACCGTTTTGCTCGTATTATTCTGATTGTTAATCCCCTGTGAAACAGAATAAGGTGAGGACCAAGTCCCGCTCCCTGCAGCTGCGTTCGTGAACGAGGATTGAAAAGGCTGAATCAAAAGAATAATGGCAGTAAAACAGATAAATGACCATAACAGAGCTTTATTCCGACTTTTTTTCAAGTATTTCCCCTCCTGAATGAGTTTTTGGTAGAAACCTAATTTTGCTGAATAACTTGATTTCAATGTTATCCTAATTTTGTTAAAAGTATTAGGGTTCTTTTCGAAGAGAATGTAAAGACTATTTTGACAGTTATATTATAATAGAAAACCAGCCTGCCGTATTGCCTGTGCGATATTTCCCAAGTACAGGATGTCCTAAAATGATTGATGGTCACCTTATTGAAGGAAGCAGGGATATATTAATATTTTAATAGTCTTAGCAGCCATCCTGTTAGGCCTTGTCATGATAGGATTGGGTATCTATTTTTTAAGATTTACAAGAGATATAGCATTGCCTAGGGCTTTTGTTTTTCAGTGCAGGCATGGCTGGATTAGACTGGTATCTTTTCATGACAGTGTTTGCTTAACTCTCTTCACCCGATTTATTGTGATCTGAAATGCAGGATAATCGGCAATGGAGTTATAATGAATATAATCATTACAAGGGAGAAAATAACATGACTAGTCCAGTCAAAGAAAATATCACTTTTGATATACTTGATCAAATTGATATCAGGGTAGGAACAATCAAATCAGTGGAAGATGTGGAGAAATCCAATAAGCTTATGAAGCTTACCGTTGATTTCGGCGACTTTACACGGACAATACTTGCAGGCATCAAGGGTGAAAGAGAAAATCCAAAAGAAATCGAAGGCCAACAAGCCCTGTTTGTCGTCAACCTGGCTCCAAAGAAAATGGCGGGCGAAGTTTCTGAGGGAATGCTTTTTGATATCGGATATGCTGACGGCATAGTGCCCGTTCTTGCACAGCCAGAAAAGCCCGTGCCAAATGGGACACGAGTGGGGTAATTTTATAACAGTTTATACGTTGTACTAATAGAACGAATAACAAAAGGCCTTCCGTCAGTTTTAACGGAAGGCCTTTATCTGTACTCCATTATATTCATAAATCGTTTTCTTCCATAAAAAATCAAAATCCAGCCACGATTTTTTCAAAAATGCCCTGAAAAACTGCAAAAGAAGTCTACCACAAAAGAAATCTATTTTAATTTTTCATTAATTGCCGGCAGGATAAGGGACATATCTTACAGTAAGTCTGCTTTTCTCCCAGCTGATACGAAAAACAGCAAGATTTCCTGATGCGGACTGTTTCATTTAAGTCCTTTGACAATACAGGCTTACTATTTTTGAGGGGATTCCGACTGCACTTGCCGAACAGGCTCCCCGGTGCCAAATTGACAATATAATCAAAATCGCTTTGTATTCGCGGATCAGAGGATTGTTCAAGTACATTTTCATAAAGCCAAAATATATATACAGCAATATTTTCCCACAAAACTAATTTTGAAACTTGGCCAGCGTTTGCGAGTGAGTCAAGAACAGGAAATACAATATGCTGAAACAGATGCTCTAATGCTTCCTTTCGCCACTCTTCCCTGTCCCCCCCTTGAAATTCTACCGCTTCTAGGTTTTTGACATAATACTCAGGCAGCCAATTGCCTTTGCTCTTATTGTTTATAAGTATAACTGCATCTAAAGATAATAGCAGCCTTTTGTTCCAAACCGTCAGCGCGTATAAATAAATCACTGCTACAAAGGCGAAGCGCTTCGTAAAAACGGAGGCGGCTACCCTCAAATCAGGTGCCTGGACTTCCTGTTGGACCTCTTTTAGGAACTGATGAACTTTTGCCTTATCAATAATGTGGCCGATATTTACAGCAGGAGCCTGGATATCTGCATTGGAAGAAAAGCGGAAGCGCTCAAGCTTTTCTGCTTCCTTTAACGTTAATTTAACCGCCACTGGCAGCCGCCGCCGTCTGGATGATACACCTTCCTCTGCCGTACGGAATGCAAAGCGGAGTACCGAACAGCGGGTCCGTTGCCACTTCACACTCCATGCCAAAGACATGCTTTACCATCGTGGTATTGATTACCTGTTCAGGTTTCCCCTGGGCATAGATATTTTGGTCCTTGATGGCCACAATATGATGGGCATAGCGACAGGCTAAGTTCAAATCATGAAGAACCATGACCACTGTCCGTCCTTCTTGTTCATTCAATTCAAACAGGAGGTCAAGTATTTCTATTTGATGTGTCATATCAAGATAGGTGGTTGGTTCATCAAGGAGAATGATATCAGTATCCTGAGCGAGCGTCATGGCAATCCAAGCCCGCTGGCGCTGCCCTCCTGACAAGGAATCCACCGCACGGTCCTGCAATTCCTCAAGACCTGTCGCTTTTAAGGCAGCCTGTACCTTGGACTGATCTTCTGCAGACCATTGCTTAAGCCATGATTGATGGGGATATCTTCCCTGCCTGACAAGCTGCAAAACGGTAAGGCCCTCCGGAGCTGATGGTGATTGCGGCAAAATCGCCATCCTTTTAGCCACCTCTTTGGTTGACATACTAGAAATGGCAGACCCTTCAAGTAAAACAGCCCCAGACTTCGGGTTCAGCAAACGGGCAATCGACCGAAGGAGTGTCGATTTTCCACAACCGTTCCCTCCAATAAAAACAGTTATTTCTCCTTTAGGAATCTGAAGGTCCAGTTCCTTTATGATAATGGCGTCACCATATGAAAGCGTCAGTTTTTTCGTTTCAACAGCCTGACTCATTTTACTCCCACCTTTTTAAATAACTTGTTCTTGTCCATTGGCGCATGCCTGCATAAAATGCAGATGAAAGTATATTTTGCAGAGGTGTCCGTAATCTAATAACAAAAGGCCTCTAGGAATTCCGGGTTTTATAAAGCAAATATATAAAATAAGGTGCTCCAATACTGGCGGTAAAGACGCCTGCCGGGATTTCAAGCGGAGAAAATAGCATGCGCCCAACTAAATCAGCTCCCATTATCATAATTCCGCCAAGGAGTGCTGAAACTGGCAATAACGCACCAAAGCCGGGACCAACAAGCCTTCTTGCCATATGTGGCGCCATTAAGCCAATAAAGCTTATTCCGCCGGCAAATGCAACTGATCCGGCAATTAATGCTGTACTGACCAGAAGCAAAATGAACCGCTGCTTCTGCACCCGCTCCCCAAGACCCATCGCTACATCATCACCAAGCTCCTGTACATTGACATTCCTTGCATAAATGAATGCAATTAATAGAAAGCTGATTGTCCACGGAGCAAGGATGGCGACGTTTTTCCAGGTTGATCCATATACTGTCCCGATGATCCAAATGTTCGCCTGGCTTGTTTGGTAGATAGGCCCCAGAACCATCATCATCGTGGTTAAGGCTTTCATTAAAGACATAACTCCGATCCCAATCAGGACGAGGCGAATCGGCGATACACCGTTTTTCCATGCCAGTAAATAAACAAGAAAAGCCACAACAGATGCACCAGCAAACGCGGCGACTGGCATCCAGTGTATACTTACCGTCAAGGAATGATTTTTATCACTAAAGAATGCCAAAAACGCGACTACGGCAACTGAAGCTCCACTGGTAATCCCCAACATATCAGGCGATGCCAGCGGATTCCGGATCATTCCCTGAAGGATTCCCCCTGCCGCAGCAAGACCCATACCAGCCAATAGCGCAACCATAATCCTGGGCAGCCGGAACGTTTGCACTACGAGCCTTTCCATTTCAGTGCCTCCGCCAAAGAACACCTTGAAAACATCCAAAGGGTTTATTTTCATTTCCCCAAGCCCCGTACTGAATATAATTAGCGCACCCGTTACAAGTAAAAGTACACCAAATACACGCATTGCCCGGCGGTCCAGCAGATAAGTTATTCTTTCATTCAATAAACGATAGCTTTTGTAATTCCTCATTGCCTATTGAACCCCTTCCTGGCAATGTAAATAAAAAATGGGGTGCCTATGATTGCTGTCATCACCCCGACCGGAACTTCCTGGGGCATGATGATATATCTTGATGAAATATCAGCCAAAAGCAAAAGCACACCACCAAGGACACCGGAATAAGGGATCACCCATCGATGATCCATTCCAACGATAGAACGTGCAAGATGAGGAATAACAATCCCGATAAATCCGATAGGACCGGCAATGGCCACCGCTCCCCCGGAAAGCATGATAATGATCGCCCCAATGCCAATTTTTAATAGTCCCGTATTGACTCCCAGTCCTTTAGCAACATCCTCGCCCATTGATAAAACATTCAATTTTGCGGTCAACAGCAATGAAAAAATCCAGCCTGCAGCTAAATATGGCAGAACAGCCGTCAAGTTTTCCAATTTCCTTCCGGCCACAGAGCCTGCCAACCAAAACAGTACCTCTTCAAGGACAGCTTCGCTTAAAACCAGAACGCCCTGGGTAATGGAAGCGAACATTGCTGTAATTGCTGCCCCGGCAAGGGTAAGCTTCATCGGGGTTAATCCTTCCCTGCCTATAGATCCAACAGCATAAACACTTACGGAAGCCACAGCCGCCCCTAAAAACGACAGCCATGTGAAAAGTTCTAGATTGGAGTTGCCAAAGACAGTGACAGCCACGACCACGGCTGCGCCGGCACCGGCATTGACGCCCAAAATATCGGGAGATGCCAGTGGATTTCTCGTCAGCGTCTGCATCAGTACACCCGCAATGGCCAAGCTAGCGCCGACTGCAGCTGCAATTAATGAGCGCGGCAGCCTTACAGATTCGATGACAATATGCTCATTTGATCCGTTGAAATTGACGAAAGCGTCGATGGCTGTGCTCCAGGTTGTATCTGTATATCCATACACAATGCTTGCGCACATTAAAAATAAAAGAATGATGATAGCGATCAAGAAGCCTAACCACTTCTGACCTGTGTTTTTTAATAGCATGGTTATCCTTTCCAATCCACTTACTCCATTTTCTCACTACATAAAGTCTAGTTAAATAGGCGTTCTATGTCAATGACTATGATAATCATTTTCAGTTAAAAAAGGGAACTTTTTTAAAACGGAAATTACTTGCTGAGATTTTTTATTTAACAGTTGACTTAGTTATGCGTTCATTCTAAAATACAGGATGTAATTGATAATGATTATCAATATTATTAGGGAGGATACATCACATGAAAGGTATGAAACAAATAATCGCAATGTTTTCAATCATTGCCCTCTTTCTTCTTGCTGCTTGTGGGAATAATACGGAAGAAACCGCTTCAGACAAGAAAGGTGAAAAGACGGATCGCACAGCCTATACCGTTGAGCATGCTATGGGAACGACAAAATTGGATAAGGCTCCGAAAAAAATTGTCATCCTTACAAATGAAGGCACTGAAGCATTGCTGGCTCTCGGAATAAAACCGGTGGGGGCAGTGCAGTCATGGCTCGGCGATCCATGGTATGACCATATTAAAGACCAAATGGATGGCGTTCAAGTAGTTGGAACAGAAAGTGAAGTAAACCTCGAAGCAATCGCAGCCCTAAAGCCTGATCTCATCATCGGGAACAAACTGCGTCAGGAAGCTGTTTACAGCCAGCTTAACGCCATCGCGCCTACAGTGTTCTCTGAAACTCTAAGAGGAGATTGGAAAGAAAACTTTTCATTGTATGCAAAAGCTTTAAACCTTGAAGATAAAGGAAACAAGGTGATTGACGACTTTGATGCACATGTCGAAGAGGTCAAAAAAAATCTGGGTGACCAAGTTAACAAGAAAGTCTCAGTTGTCCGTTTCATGGCAGGAAAAACGCGTATTTATTACACAGAATCATTTTCAGGAGTTATTTTTGACCAGCTCGGGATGAAACACCCCGAACATCAGGCAGAGCTTTTCACCCCGGACAATAAGCTTGGCAATCTTGCTGTTGAAGTAGGCAAAGAGGTTACCCCAAAAATGGATGGTGACGCTATATTCTATTTCACCTATGCTCCTGAGGGAGACAAAGAAGCTTTGAACACCGCAAAAGAATGGACAAACGATCCGCTTTGGAAAAACTTGAATGCCGTTAAAAACGGAAATGCGTATCAAGTAAGCGATGCAACCTGGAACACATCTGGTGGCGTTGCTGCCGCAAACATTATGCTCGATGATCTCGAAAAGCTTCTAACTAAAAAGAAATAAAGATGAAAAGAACCAGCATGTTTTCCATGCTGGTTCTTTTCATCTAAATCCTTGCAGCAACTGAAAATGGCGGGTATGCCTACACAATTCGGCATTGACGAACTCGAAATCCCTTCTGCAATATGAAACGATTGTCCACTAATGAGAAATGTTGCTTAAACTTTTTCATTCAATACCTTGGTTGGTTTCTACTTCCAAAGAATTAACTATAGGCCAATTCTTTTTCGGCTAGACCAAGCGTCTGTGCTGTTGATGTTTGAATTTCCTGTAAAAGCTCTGGGTTTTCCACTAGTGACATGCCATAAGAAGGGATCATTTCTTTTATTTTCAGTCCCCACTCCATCATATGTTGTGGGAAGCATTTTTCTAATACCTCAAGCATAACGTGAACGGCGGTAGAAGCACCCGGAGAAGCACCGAGCAATGCAGCGATCGAGCCATCACCTGAACTGACAACTTCCGTACCAAATTGAAGTGTTCCCTTACCGGATGCTTCAGTATCTTTGATAACTTGCACGCGTTGGCCTGCTACCACTATGTCCCAGTCCTCTTTTTTGGCGTTCGGGATAAACTCGCGTAATTCTTCCATGCGCTTTTCATGCGATAACATAACTTGCTGAATCAGGTATTTTGTCAATGGCATCTCTTTTGCACCTGCCGCCAACATAGTGATGACATTATTAGGTTTTACGGAACCTAACAAATCAAAATTCGAACCAGTTTTTAAGAACTTTGGTGAGAAGCCGGCGAACGGTCCAAACAGCAATGTTTTTTTGTTGTCAATATATCTTGTATCAAGGTGCGGAACAGACATTGGAGGAGCACCAACTTTAGCTTTACCATATACTTTACCATGATGTTGCTCTACGACTTCCGGATTGTTACATACCATAAATAGTCCGCTTACCGGGAATCCGCCAATATGTTTTGACTCAGGAATACCGGTTTTTTGTAGTAAAGGCAAGCTTCCGCCCCCACCGCCGATAAAGACGAATTTTGCAGTATGGTATTCGATTTTGCTGCTATCGATATCATGCACTTTTACTTCCCACAAGCCGTCGCTGGTACGTTTGATATCCTTGACACTATGCTGGTAGTTAATCTCGACGTTTTTACTCTTTAAGTGATCAAACAACATGCGTGTTAGAGCACCAAAGTTAACATCCGTTCCAGAGTCGATTTTTGTTGCCGCTATCGGTTCACTTGATGTACGCCCTTCCATGATAAGCGGAATCCATTCCTTCAGTTCTACAGGATCATCGGAAAATTCCATCCCTTGGAATAGGGGATTGTTTGAAAGCGCTTTAAAACGTTTCTTTAAAAATGATACATTTTCTTCCCCTTGTACTAAACTCATATGAGGGATTGGCATGATGAAGTCCTGTGGATTACGGATCAGATTGCTGTTTACAAGATAAGACCAAAACTGTCTTGAAAGCTGAAACTGTTCATTAACTTTTATTGCTTTACTAATATCTATAGCTCCGTCAGATTTTTCGGAAGTATAGTTAAGCTCGCATAGCGCGGAATGGCCCGTACCTGCATTATTCCATTCGTTGGAGCTTTCCTCTCCAGCGTTTGCGAGTTTCTCAAACACTTTGATTTCCCATTCCGGTGCTAACTCTTTCAGTAATGATCCCAAAGTCGCGCTCATGACCCCGGCACCAATTAAGATAACGTCTGTTTCCTTCTGTATCTTACTCATAATACCCTTCCTTATCCCCTTTATTTGCAAAAAAGAGTAGCACTCCTGCTTAGGTGTCACAAAAAGCAAGGCGCCACCCAGGAACATTCTTTTTTGTCTCAATTATAACCATATCATATTCTATTATAATTATTTACAGATGAAATAATCTTCTATTCTCTGATAATTATAAACTATTTAAAGCTGGTAAAAAAGTGAAATGCTTTTCCATAAGGTCCAAGGAGCACACAAACCTAAAGACTTATATCAATTTCAAATTTCATAGTACTAGGATTAATTGCTATTTCTTGTAATCTCATCAGGATCCCTCTGGTATAATTAAGGTGGCTGAGTCAGGAGAGATCCTGGCTTTTTTGTTAGCTAAACCTCTATTAAAAGGATGTCGATTAAATGGCAATCGCAAAAACTCTTTTAATTCAAATTGATTGGGAAGGACCATTTAAACAAGAAGAATTACCTTCATTAAGGAATGAAGAAACTGATTATGGTATTTATCAGATTTATGGCAAGCATCCTGTATACGGTAAAGATGTTCTTTTATATATCGGTAAGGCAGATTCCCAAACAGTAGGGAAAAGGATTTCTCAAGAAAATTGGCTAGACACAAATGACTCTAATAATTTAAAGATTTATGTTGGACGACTACATGGTGCTGCTACTCCTTCAATGGAACAGTGGTCAAAACAAATTGACTTAGCTGAGAGATTGCTGATTTATGTTCATAAGCCAGCATATAATGCTAGAAGCTTATCAACATTACCTGATTCAGAAATAAAAGATATACATATACTCAATTGGGGAAATCACAGAGATCTCTTACCTGAGCTTTCCGGACTTAGATGGACAAGTAAGTTAGATTTTTTAGATTATGATGTTTATCGTTGGTTATAAGAAAAGCAGAAATATTAATTAGATACCAGTTATTCATCCAAAAATCTAACTACCGTCCCCTATCTAAAACCTCAGGCTAAAAAGTTTGAGGTTTTCAATTTTCTTATCAATTTGTTTTTCCCTCTTATCACTCTTTCTTCAAAATCCGCTTAATATCATACAAAGCTTCGTTGTTATTCCAAACTTACCAATCCAGATTGATAAGGTGGTCCGTTTGATCAACAATCCTTCCCCAGTTCCGATTAACGTAATAACACACGATCAGCATGGTCAGGAAATTTAAAGCAAGAAATCCCAGAATTAAAGTACTCGCTAAACTCATTTGTCAGATGACAATTCTACGAGACTTCGTTCGCCCGCATCGAAAGCAGCCAAAGAAACAGGCAACCTTACGATATGAAACCCCACCTGGCAAACAGGCGCAGGTAGACTGGGCCTATGCCGGAGCCTATGATGTAGACGGTACCCCGAAGGATGTCTATGCGTTCGTCATGATCCTTGGGTACTCCCGAATGAAGTATGTGGAGTTCACGACGGACATGAAGCTGGAAACACTCATGAAATGCCATATGAATGCGTTCGCTTATTTCAATGGCGTGCCGGAACAGATTCTCTACGACAATATGAAAACGGTGGTGCTGAAACATAGTCCAGTAGAGATTCGTTTTAACCGCCAGTTCGAAGACTTCCTCGCCTATTATGGCATCGTGCCAAAGGCCTTCCGGCCTAAGCGTCCGCAGACAAAAGGAAAAGTCGAGCGAACGGTTTTATACCTCAAGCAGAACTTCTTCCAGCGTAAACATGAACCGACACTCGCTGCCTTAAATGAGAACGTCCGTAAATGGCTGGACAGCACTGCAAATCGGAAACCAAACCAGACGACACAGGAACCACCGGTTCAACGATTGGAAGAGGAACAGAAACTCCTGCAGCCTTGGGGATGTAAGCCTCTGTTTCCAACGAGTCGTTGGGAAACGCGAGAAGTAACTCGGGATTGTTTTGTTTCCTACCTTGGCAAGAAGTACTCCGTTCCATTTCGCTACGCCGGACGGACCGTGAAACTGAAAATTACGCTAGATCATCACATTGAAATCTATGATGAGCAGGAACTCATAGCCCAGCATCCGATTCTGACGGGCAAAGCAACAGTTCATGTCCAAATTGGCCACTATGACGGATTAAAAGAAAGGGAGCAGAAAGACGTGAATCTCAACGGTTTGGCGACCCCTGATTCACCATCTACTGCTCCAGCTTCACACGTTGAAGCACGTCCCCTTGCCGCATATGCGTTATATGAGGATGGTGATCACGCATGAAGAATCAGCTCGAAGAGCGATTACAGCAGCTTGGCTGGAATCATACGGCTCACCTTTTGGACGACTTAGTCGAAAGTGCTTCAAGAGATAATGTATCATATTTTGAGTTTCTCGACACCGTTGTTTTACGGGAATGGGAGAACCGGCAGTCCAATGAATTGCAGAAACGAGTCAAAAGGGCCAAGCTGCCCTTTACGAAGACTATCCATGAGTTTGATTTTTCGTTCCAGCCCAGTATCAGTGAAGTGCGGGTGAAAGAAACCCTTACCTGCCGGTATATTGCCAACGGAGAAAATCGAATCCTGCTTGGCCCTCCCGGTGTAGGGAAAACCCATTTAGCCGTTTCATTTGCGGTAGAAGCGCTTACACAAGGGAAACGTGTTCTTTTCCTTACCGCCGATGAGTTGGAAGCAGAGTGCCGGAAGGCGGAGAAACAAAACACCATTTCCCGGCTTGTTCGCCGTTTGAGCCGCCCGGATTTATTGGTAATGGATGAAGTCGGTTACTTTCCTTTCAGCGACATAACCGCTAACCTCTTTTTTCAAGTGGTGTCCAAAAGGTACGAACATGGGGCGATGATTCTCACGTCGAATAAATCATACGTAGAATGGGGAAAAGTCTTTGGAGATGACGTATTGGCAACGGCTATTCTAGATCGGCTCCTACATCATGCGGTCACCTTTAACATCAAAGGAGACTCTTATCGATTGAGAGAAAAGAAAAAGGCAGGGATTTTCCCTGCCAGCCTGACACCAGAAACAGTGTAAATGGGGAATTTTATTCCGTTAAAAAAGAGGAAAATTAAAACGCTGTTGACACTTTAACGCATATTCTTATCAAAAATAAAATCAAATCCTATTGTTTTTCTAACGACTTCTTAAAAACACAAAAACACCCAAAAACGTTGTTTTCTCACGTCTTCAGGTGTTTTCAATTTGACTCGAATGAACGCAAATTGTCCTAATCATACCTAGAGTCGGTACAAATAAGGTCGTAAGAAGTCTTCTGGGAAAAGGTATTATAGGTGGGATTAATAAGGTAAATTCATTACGTAAGGCTTTATATAATATCCCTTTTTATTTAACTCTTCAGATTGATTATTAAAAAAATCAATCGCCACTTGCTTTTCTTTAAAAGGGCGTTGGGGTTTCCTGTAATCTTTTTCCCATTCTTCACTTTCAAACCAGGCTACTAAATAGATTCCACTACACGTACTAGAATCTTTTAAATATCTATCAGCTAATTGATTAACCATAGCAGTTTTCAATTCTTTATTCCAATTACCTTTAACTTCAATTATACAAGTAATTTTATTTCCATTCGGAGCTATGGCATTTACATGTATATCAGTCCTCTCACCTTCTGAACTAGGTCTTGATGGTCGCCACTCTACCTCCCTATTTAGAATTACATTTTGTCTTTCAACGTGATGTTTCATCCTATTCATTAAATATGTAGAGAATTCATTTTCTCCCCTAGGCTTTATATATTTATCATTTGGTATCCACAATAAAAATAGTTCAGAATTCTCACCATGTAAATCATTTTGAACTGCATTCAGTACATTCATTAATACGCTTACTAATTCTTCTTCAGTCTCAACAATTCTAGAATTACTATTCATTAATATTGTAATGAAATCTTCCGGGTTTACCTTAATAGGATTTTTAGAAAAATACGTCTCTCTAGCATTTTGTAATATATTTCCCCAATATGAGTACATACTAAAATTCCGTTTCAATGTTTCTATATCTCTATAACTAGCTATAGTTGCCTCATCTATTAAAGCATTTAATAAAGAATTTTTTAGTGAATGAATATGATCCTCCTCACTCATAACACCATCCTTAAATACTCTATCTAACTTAATATCAGGATAAATATTTTCTAGCATCTGATAGAGTAATAAATAATCCCGCTTTGGTATATTAGATATAGTATCCCTCATTCTAGATTTAGCAATTACCAATAAAATTTCTTTACAAAACATTGGATAATCAATCATCTGTGGAAATACACATTCCCATCCTTCATTCTGTTCTAACAGTACTTCTGCAGTTTGAATTGCAATATCTAATCTCGACATTTTTAATATTCCTTTTTTCAAGAAACTAATAATATCCCTATGACCCACTGAAATTAATAAACGACAAATCTCTTGATATAAATTCTTATTAGTTATTTTATGTTTATACAAATTATCTTTAAGGTAATCGAAAATAACTTGGTTGCCATATTTTTTTATATCTTCGCTCAATCTATATGGGTAGTCTGACTTTTTGTTTATTATATTAATTCTCAAAATGATTAATTCGTTAAACTCCTCTGGAATTAAATCATACAAATAGTCAGTTATTTTATTCTGCTGTTCTTTCTCTACACTTCCTGTATTAATAGGGGCATTTATTATTACTGCTAACCAGATTTTCAAAGTTTCCTTTGAAATATTAGAAATATGTTCTCTTTCATATTCAAAAACCAAGTTAAAGGTATAAAATAGGCTAATCTCATAATAAGACCAATTTCTTTTTTCTAAATACTCATTAGGATTAAAGTCTATTTCCAGCATGTTTTTTGCTTGTACAATAATCTTAGATTTTAATGTATCTGGTAAAATATCGAAGTTTGAAATTAATTTTTCATAAGATATCGAATTATCCAAACTAATATTCTGTAACAAATGTACCCAATATGAAGATTCTCCTGAATCTATTTTTTCAATTAATTCTTCTATAGTTGGTATTGAAACTTTTTCTTCTTTATCCATTTTTATACTTTCTAAATATTGTCTTTTATAATGCTTTGAATAATAGTCTTCTAACTCCCAAGCATCGAATAAGCAACAAGTTATTTGAGAATTAAAATTATTATTCATAATTAATTTATTTAGCTTCATAAATAAATCTTGGTCATTATATATATCATTCTTTAATAGATTGACTACCATAACTAATAAATTGCTAATTTTATTTTTATTAACCAAGTTTTCAATAATCCACTCTATATCTTCAACTTTTAAAATCCCTGCATAACTATTTAAGGGAATGGAAGTTTCCATTAAATAATCAATTAACTGTCTACGATCTTCAGTATTTAAAATAAACAAATATCTATAGATTTCATACTCTATATCATCAGAAAGTAAAACTTCAATAAATCTAAATATAGAATCTCTATATTCATCTATTTGAGCCAATTTAATAGCTGAGCAATACAACCTATCTGTCAGTTTATTCAGATCATAATCATCTGGTATCTTACAATTCTCTATAATATACTCTGTAAAATCTAAAATTTCACCAACTGTAAAATCCCTTTTTTCCAAATTATATAATAGCGACCTATAACTCCCTAAAAAATTTGTATTATGAGGTATTCTAATATTTTTTAATAAATCTTTAAAAGATATAAAATTTGGCCATAGTTCATTTAAAACGATTCCCGTAATCTCATCATCTGGATCTTCTAATTCTAAATACTCCAATACATTTATTTTTTTCTCACTAGGTGCTAACTGAATTAAGGTTTTGATGATATTTTTCATTACCATATAATCCTTAATCTCTTTAGAAGCTTGTTCTACAAATAAGTAAAGCTTAACTAAATTACAGTCTTGAATTATCTTTAAAGCTTCTAACTTCGCATTATTATCTCCGACTTCAAAATTTTCTATAATAAGTTCTTCTATTCCATCAAAATATAAAAACTTATACTTATTGTCTAAGTAAACATTAGATTTATAGTCTGCAATTGATATTTTCCAAAAAATATTTTTAACCACTTTTTCTCTTAATTCAATCGGGATTTCAAATTCGATTTCAAATAATATTTCAGGCTGAGATTCAATTATAAAATTTAATAAATCTTTTCTTTCATCCAATAACCATGAAATTACGCCCAAATACTCTTTAGAAATCGAAACGTACTCTCTCAATCTAATTACAAATAGATTTTTTATAACTTCTAAATCTATATTAAGAGTAATGATAGCTTGCGCAGCTAAATACTCACAAATCATCTTATGAGACCATGTATATAAACCTTGACCTATATCAATAAAAAGACTTGATTTTAACGTTTGTTGTAAAGATACATATGTAATCTTAGAAAATTTTTTCTCCAATTGCGGCTGTAATTTTATCAACTCTAAATATCCATTTGCTTTTTCAATCGAAGTAGAATTAATAATATTTAAATTACTTGAAATGATTGAAACCAACGCTATTATTTGAGCAATTTCTAATAAATCACTATGTGAAATAGTTGGTGAATTATAGAATTGCCTAGTTTGATTATATTCCTGACATAATATCTCTGCACCTTTACTAAATAAATCTTTCTTCGAAGTTGGTATTGAGTTATCGCGTTTGTATAATGACAAAAGCATTTTCAAGGTATAAGGATGCATAGTCAAAGATGATATTTTTGCACTTTTCACCGTACCCCAAAATATTTCAGAATTAATTCGTTCAGTTTTGAGAGCTAACTCTATTTGCGTTGACGTTAGTGGGGTTAGAACTAAAATATTTTTTTCTTCAAAATCACTTTTTTTAACATTTAAGATTTCCACAAGCCGAGAACTAATAAATTCTGGCCATTCAGAGGATCTACAAGTCATTCTTATAAAAAGATTATCTTCATAAATGGATACTAAATAATCCAATATATTATTAACATTATGTTTTGTCTGTATAAGCGCTTCATCTATAGCATCTAAAAAAATATAAACTCTTTCCTTCCGATTATTTTGATTCCATTCAAAATAATCATCTGTCAGAGTAATCTTTTCTTCAAGCCATCTTCTATCTATATAGTCTCGTAGATTAATAAAAATTGCCTTGTGGTTTTTCTTAATCCATTCATATTCAGCAAACAATGTATTACTTTTTCCTATGCCTGGTTCACCCAGTAATACTAATAATTTTTCATCTTCTTTATCTGATAAGTGACATATTTTATTTGAATTCAATCTTTCATCAAAAAGTCCTTCAAAATCATAATTAATTGTAACTCCCCTGTGTCTCCAGTATCTCTTCCAATCATACATTTCAAAAACCTCCAACCTTATTCCATTACATTATATACCAATATAATTCGATATTCTGAAAATCGAAATATAAATAAGATCCTCTAGGGCTTAGTTCAACAGCAACAATGAAAAAATACTATACACATGTATCATCATTCAACCTCTCTCTTTGAAAAAGCATTTCATATTCCCTAATGATTATTGTCTCTCTCGATTAATCCGCTCAGATAAAAAAATCATAAAAAAATAAAAAAATGTATCCCAAGTACTTAAAACGGCTTTAAACACAGGCTATAATATTTTTCAGAATTTAGCCGGTTAATTCAAACAAATTAAAAACTTATAAAAATTAAAAGAACAGGAGAATTAAAATTACAATGGATAACAAAAAAATATATACATCTTGGGAGTCACTACCAGATACTTTAACAGCACTGCATATTTCACAATTTCTTGGGATTTCAAGAAGAAGGGTCTATGAGTTATTTCAAACACATGTAGAACACGGCGGTATTCCCAACTTTTCGATTGGCACTTCAAAAAGGGTAGAAAAATTAGACTTTAAGCAATGGATTAAGCAGCTAAAAGGGAAAAGCGAGGTTAATCCATAATTATGAAAGGACATTTTAGAAAAAGAGGATGCAAATGCAATCCTAACAATTGTATTTGCAATAAGATGTGGTCTTTTGTAATAGATGTAGGAAAAGACCCTGAGACAGGTAAAAGGAAGCAAAAATCTGGGAGTAACTTTAAAACAAGACAAGAAGCCGAGGCAGCATCAGCCGCACTAATTACTGAAGTAAACAAAGGTACATTTATTAAAAAATCAGATATATTATTCAAAGATTGGGCTAACGATTGGTTACCACTTTATATAGAAAGAAATGGACCCAAGCTGGGAACTATTCGTCTAAGACAATACAGCATCAAAAAGTTATTGCCTTACTTCTCCTATTTAAAGCTAAAAAACATCACAGAAGAGATGTATCAATCAGCGTTGAATGATTTAAAAGGCAAAAATTTTTCTAAAAGTATGATTGAAGGGGTCCATACTACAGCAAAAATGATTTTTAAAATGGCTGTTAGTAAAAGAATGCTTAAAATAGATCCAACAACAAATGCTTATATTAAAAAAGACGAGCAAATCATTATTCATGTAACCCAAGAAATGAAAAAAGAAGCTTCCCACAAGTTTACTCAACTCATGAGAAGCCTCCATTAAAATCCTCTATGTTAACAAAATGTTAACATCACACCCTCATCTTACATAAAACCCAGTCATACCAAGGGTTGAGGGCGTTTATTACATCATGCCGCCCATTCCACCCATGCCGCCCATGTCAGGCATACCCATGCCTGAGCCAGCTGGTTCTGGTTTGTCAGCAACAACTGCTTCAGTTGTCAGGAACATAGCCGCTACGGATGAAGCGTTTTGCAGTGCGTAACGTGTAACCTTAGTTGGGTCAACGATACCGGCTTCGATCATGTTAACCCACTCGCCAGTTGCTGCGTTGAAGCCCATACCGACTTGCTCGCGCTTCAGGCGGTCAACGATAACAGAACCTTCAAGGCCTGCATTGTGTGCGATTGTGCGGACTGGCTCTTCCATTGCACGAAGGACAATGTTCACACCAGTAGCTTCGTCGCCTTCAGCCTGGATTTCAGATACTTTAGTGTATACATTCAGAAGGGCAACGCCGCCTCCGGAAACAATACCTTCTTCAACAGCAGCACGTGTTGAGTTCAGAGCATCTTCAATGCGAAGCTTGCGCTCTTTCAGCTCAGTTTCAGTCGCTGCGCCAACCTTGATGACTGCTACGCCACCAGCCAATTTAGCCAGACGCTCTTGCAGCTTCTCACGGTCAAATTCAGAAGTTGTTTCTTCAAGCTGAACGCGGATTTGGTTAACGCGGCCAGCGATGGCTGCGCTGTCTCCAGCACCTTCAACGATTGTTGTGTTTTCTTTTGTAACCACGATTTTAGAAGCGCGGCCCAAAGAAGTGATTGATGCGGATTTAAGGTCACGGCCAAGCTCTTCCGTGATCACTTCACCGCCTGTAAGTGCAGCAATGTCTTCAAGCATAGCTTTACGGCGGTCACCGAAGCCAGGAGCCTTAACAGCAACTGCATTGAATGTTCCGCGAAGCTTGTTGACTACAAGTGTCGCAAGTGCTTCACCTTCAACATCTTCAGCAATTAGAAGCAATGGCTTACCTTGCTGCACAACTTGCTCAAGCACTGGAAGGATTTCCTGGATGCTTGCGATTTTCTTGTCAGTGATCAGGACATATGGATTGTCAAGGACAGCTTCCATTTTGTCGGAGTCAGTTACCATGTATGGAGAAGCGTATCCACGGTCGAACTGCATCCCTTCAACAACATCCAACTCTGTTGTGAAGCCTTTTGATTCTTCGATTGTGATAACGCCGTCGTTTCCAACGCGCTCCATAGCTTCAGCAATCAGTTGGCCGACTTCCTGGTCAGCTGCAGAAATTGCTGCAACTTGAGCGATGGAAGCTTTGCCTTCGATTGGCTTGGAAATCGCTTTAAGCTCTTCAACAGCAAGTTTAGTTGCTTTTTCGATTCCTTTGCGGATACCCATTGGGTTAGCGCCTGCAGTAACGTTCTTCAGGCCTTCGCGGATCATTGCCTGTGCAAGGACAGTTGCAGTCGTCGTTCCGTCACCGGCAACATCGTTTGTCTTGCTGGCAACTTCAGCAACAAGCTTCGCACCCATGTTTTCGAATGCGTCTTCAAGCTCGATTTCTTTTGCGATAGTTACACCGTCATTTGTGATAAGCGGTGAGCCGAATTTTTTCTCAAGAACCACGTTGCGTCCTTTTGGTCCAAGAGTTACTTTGACAGCATCTGCAAGTGCATCAACACCGCGCAGCATGGAGCGGCGGGCTTCTTCACTGAACTTAATTTCTTTTGCCATTGTAAAATAACCTCCTCATAATAATCGCTCTATTTATGTGTTAAGACCGACTGACTATTCAACAATAGCCAGGATATCAGATTCGCGCAAAATCAGGTATTCAGTAGCCTGGAATTTCACTTCTGTGCCAGCGTATTTTGAGAAGATAATGCGGTCGCCAACAGCTACTTCAAGGGCTACGCGCTCCCCGCTTTCAAGAACTCGGCCTGTGCCTACAGCTACTACTTTGCCTTCCTGAGGCTTTTCTTTAGCTGTGTCGGGTAAAACGATACCGCTAGCAGTTTTTTCCTCAGACTCAACAAGCTCGATTACAATACGATCACCTAATGGCTTGATCAAGTGAAACAACCTCCTCAAAAAATATGTAATGATTCATTTATTAGCACTCTACTCAGATGAGTGCTAACACAATTTATATATTAATGAATCTCCCATTGTTTTGCAAGCGTGAAACAAAATTTTCTTCGCATTTTTTTTCGCCTGTATCAGTATCCCATCCCCGCCTCATTTTAACCGTTTTTCTAAAATAATTAATTGTTGCAACTGCTGTGGTTTGAACTGTATGTATCCCAATAGTAGAATGGTACATAACCGCCGTATTTATTATCGGCCTGAATCCTAGGCTCTCTTAACAAGCTTCAAAGGAGATATGAGTTTGAAAAAAGAATATTGGATTATACTTATTGCTTATATCGCAATGCAATTCTCCACGATTATTGGCGTTCCGCTTGTCATGTTTATTGGCAGCCTGATGGGCAACAGCCCTGCGGAAATGAAGATTCCTGCAGTGGCCTTCTGGCTTATTTTCAGCTTTGCGGCAACGCTTCTCATCGTCTTGTTCCTGCTCCGAAAAGAATTCCGTAGGGACAGTGAAACAAGGAACATAGCAAATATCCCGGTTTCCATGGGCTGGGCGTTTGCAGGAGTGTTTCTCGCATTGATAGCCCAAGCCACTGCCGCGAGCATTGAATCTGCCATAGGCGTTGAAATGGGATCTGAAAATACAGCGCAAATTCTACGGCTGATCGAAAGCTTTCCGTTCGTCATGCTTGTCAGCTCGGTAATCGGCCCCATTCTGGAAGAAATCGTCTTCCGGAAAATACTGTTTGGAAGCCTGTATAAACGATTCAACTTTCTCATAGCGGCTTTAGGCAGCTCGGTCATCTTCGCCCTTGCACACGGCGAACCTGAACATATTTTGCTATATTCCGCCATGGGCTTCACTTTCGCTTTCCTTTATGTAAAAACAAAAAGGATTCTCGTTCCTATCTTCGCCCATGTCGCAATGAATACTTTCGTTGTCCTCGTCCAATCCGTTTACAAGGAAGACATTGAACGGATGATGAGGGAAGCGGAGAAAATTCAAGGATTTATTGGAGGATTTTTTCTATGAGGCAATCACCGCTCATCTCTGGGATTTTCTACATCCTGTTTGGTTTTCTGTTCACTTACTTTGCCATCGTGAATGTCAGCGATTCTGGCTGGGGATTCTGGGCCTACATGCTTGTCCTCGTTGCAACCTTTGACTTCGGGTCAGGTATACGCATGATGATGTTCCATTTCAAGTTGAAAAAAGCCCAGAAAAAATGACAAAAAGCCTCTTTACGTAAGAGGCTCTTTTCATAGATATACGGGCTTTGCCTTAAAGGCCAACCGTTTACTCTTCATCACTTGTTGAATAATGTTTAAGGAAATAGATCAGTGACTGCAATTCAACAGCCAGGTCAATATGGTGAATCCGGATATCGTTCGGGACATTGAGCCGTGCCGGAGTAAAGTTCAGGATTCCTTTAATATTGGCAGCCACAAGCCGGTCAGTGATTGGCTGCGCCACGGAAGAAGGCACCGTCAAAATAGCTACCTGTATCCCTTCTTTGACAAGTTTTTCATCGAGTTGATCCATATGATAGACTGGAACATCTCCAATATTTGTTCCAACCTTTCCTTCATCAACATCGAACGCAATCTCGATCTTAGTATTGTTATTCTTCGAGAAATTGTAATTCAGGAACGCTGTGCCCAGATTACCAACCCCGATGAGGGCTACCTTTGTTGTTTCATCCTGGTCGAGAGTCTTCCTGAAAAATGTCAGAAGATAATTCACATTATAACCATAACCCTTTTTTCCAAGCGCGCCAAAATAAGAGAAGTCCCGGCGGATCGTGGCAGAATCGACCTTTACCGCTTCGCTAAGCTCAGCAGAGGACACTCTTTGTTTTCCAGATGAATGCAGGTTCAGTAAAAAGCGGTAGTACAATGGCAGCCGTTTTGCAGTAGCCTGCGGAATCTTCATATTCTCATTTGTCATTCGCAAACCTCCTTTCTCGAATGGGCATTACTTAAGTGGCGTTTCTCTTTTAAAATCGCCATTTTTGCCGCCTGTTTTTTCGACAAGGTAAGTCTTGCCGATTACCATGCCTTTATCAACAGCCTTGCACATATCATAAACGGTCAGAGCAGCAGCACTGGCAGCTGTCAACGCTTCCATTTCAACACCAGTATTGCCTTTCGTTTTGACCATTGTTTCTATGTTCAGCCTATAGTCAGCCTCTTCCTCTTCCCATGAAAAAGATATATCAATTCCGGTAAGCGGAATAGGATGGCACATTGGGATGATTTCAGATGTCTTTTTGCAGGCCATAATGCCCGCAACTTGGGCAACAGACAGGACATCGCCTTTTTTCATAAGATTCCCGGTCACTTTTTCGTATATTTCCCGGTTAACCGTGATGCTAGAATGCGCAACAGCCGTTCTTGTCGTTTCCGGTTTGTCGCTTACATCCACCATCTTTGCCCGGCCTTCATGATTGAAATGTGTAAAGTCTGCCATAAATTTGCTCCCTTCATCAAAATAATACACCATTTTGTAAAAATTGTGTGTGAAACATTGCTCCACTTAGCACTTTATTCACAGAAATTGCCGTTAACAAGGGAATCAGGTACACTGTCATTAAGCAATTGAGGTGAAAAATTTATGATTTTATTACAAGTAAACCAGTTAACAAAGTATTTTGCTGCTGACCTTATTTTATCGAATATCAAGTTTGAAATACAGACACAGGATCGGGTAGCGCTTGTCGGCAGGAATGGCGCGGGCAAATCGACGCTGTTAAAGATCCTGGCCGGCCAGTCCTCTTATGATTCCGGAGAAATTATCCGTCCAAAAGGAGTATCCATTGGCTACCTTGCCCAGAATACCGGGCTTGAATCAGAGCTTTCGATTTGGGATGAAATGCTGAACGTTTTCAATGCTCTCCGTAAAATGGAGCAGGACTTAAGGAAGCTCGAGGAAAAAATGGCGGATCCCTCCCTTCATTCCGATCATGACCTTTATGAGCGGATTTTAAAGGAGTATGACCAGCTGCAGCTTGAATTCAAGGACAAAGGTGGCTATCAGTACGAAGCAGATATCAGGTCCGTCCTGCACGGCTTGAAGTTCGCTTCCTTCGATTACTCGACCAAAATTTCTTCACTGAGCGGCGGGCAAAAAACAAGGCTGGCCCTTGGGAAATTATTGCTGACCCGCCCTGATATCCTCATTTTGGATGAGCCTACAAACCATCTTGACATTGAAACGCTCTCCTGGCTCGAGCAGTATTTGCAAAGCTACTCCGGGTCAGTCCTGATCGTTTCCCACGACCGTTATTTCCTGGATAAAGTCGTCAATCAGGTATTTGAACTTTCACGTATGACATTAACAAGGTTCAAGGGAAACTACAGTGCATATCTGGAGAAAAAAGCGGCGAACTACGAACGCGAAATGAAACTTTTTGAAAAGCAGCAGGATGAGATTTCCAAGCTTCAGGACTTTATCCACCGCAACCTGGCACGTGCGTCAACGACCAAACGGGCTCAAAGCCGGCGTAAACAGCTGGAAAAAATGGATCGGATGGACAGGCCTTCCGGGGATGAAAAATCTGCTGCTTTTTCATTCGATATCGAACGGCAAAGCGGAAATGATGTGCTTGCCGCAGAGTCAGTTGCTGTAGGGTATGAATCCGAAAGTGTTTCCTCCAAGATTGCTTTCCACATCAACAGAGGCGACAGTATCGCTCTTGTTGGTCCTAACGGTGTTGGTAAATCAACCTTGTTAAAGACGATTGTCGGAAAGCTGCCTTTACTTAATGGAGAGATCAGGACAGGTTCAAATGTTTCTATCAGCTATTACGACCAGCAGCAGGCTGACCTGACCTCCAATAAAAAAGTGCTGAATGAACTGTGGGATGAATACCATCTAAAGCCGGAAAAAGAAATCCGGACCGTCTTGGGCAACTTCCTCTTTTCAGGTGATGATGTATTGAAAAACGTATCCACACTAAGTGGCGGCGAAAAAGCACGGCTTGCCCTAGCAAAGATGATGATGGAAAAAGGGAATTTCCTCATTCTTGACGAGCCGACGAACCATCTTGACCTGGATAGCAAGGAAGTGCTGGAAAACGCGCTGATTGACTACCCAGGCACAATCCTGTTCGTCTCCCATGACCGCTACTTTATCAATCGGATTGCCACAAAAGTATTTGAATTAAATAAACATGGCATCATTGAATACCTTGGTGATTACGATTATTATCTCGAAAAAAAGCAGGAGCAGGAGGAATTGCTTGCCCTGTCTATTGCAGAGAACCAAAAGATTAGCTCTCCCCAAACTGCATCCGAGAAAAATACGTACCATCAGGATAAGGAAACCAAAAAGCTTGAGCGCCAGCGAAAGCGGCGCCTGGAAGACGTTGAAGCCTCCATTGAGGCATTAGAAGAAAAAATTGCCGGATATGAGGAAGTTTTATGCGATCCCGATGTATTCCAGGACCATGAAAGAGTAGCCGAAGTGAACAGTTTACTTGAACAGGCAAGGAACGAACTCGATTCATTTATGGAAGAATGGACAGAGTTAGCTGACGCTTAATCCTATCCCATTTTTAGGCTGTGAGTGTACAGGCGGAGCAGATAGATGCTCCGCCTCTTATCATTTAGAAGAGAATGGACAGCCTTATCCCCCGTTTTTTTAGAAAAAGAAAAAACCCCGGAGTCTCCGGGGATATCTATCCACAGTTCTATTCACATATTGAAACGGTTAACAACAAGGTTCCAATTAGTTTTCCACATTATCCACAAAATCCATACAGGTTATCCACATTATCCACGGTAAAAACACTTCTTCAAGGTTTATCCACACTTAAATTTTATTTCAGAAGATGATTAGTTGTGGATAGTAATTTCAAGTCCCGGGTTTCCGTTCAAAGTCATATCAGCGCGCTGGCCCTTTTCAAAGAAGATGCTGCCCGCTGCAGCAATCATTGCTGCATTGTCGGTACAAAGTGACAGAGGCGGTATTATCAGCTCTGTGTCCGGAAGTTCTTCGAACACAGCTGTAAGTGCTGACCTAAGACCTTTGTTTGCTGCGACTCCGCCTGCAAGCACTACTTGCTTGACTCCATATTCCCTGGCTGCCCGAGCCGTTTTCGTTACAAGAACATCAATGACACTTGCCTGAAAGCTCGCCGCAAGAGTCTCAGGCGCTATGATCTCATTTCGTTGCTCCGCATTATGGACAGTATTGATTACAGCTGATTTGAGCCCGCTGAAGCTGAAATCGTAAGATCCTGGCTCCAGCCATGCGCGAGGCAAATCAATCGCTGGGCTGCCTTCGTGTGCCAGCCTGTCGATATGCGGGCCCCCAGGATATGGCATGCCCAAAGTCCTTGCTACTTTGTCGTATGCTTCCCCAGCTGCATCGTCCCGGGTTTCGCCAATCACTTCAAAATGCCCGTGTTCCTTCATATAGACTAGCTCGGTATGTCCACCCGAGACAACTAGAGCGATGAGCGGGAACTCCATTTCCTTAACTAGTCGGTTTGCATAAATATGTCCGGCGATATGATGGACGCTGACAAGCGGAAGCCCATTTGCAAAAGCTAACGCTTTGGCACAGTTGACCCCTATAAGGAGAGCCCCAACCAAACCAGGTCCCTCTGTAACAGCAATCGCATCAAGATCGCCGATTGGCATGGCTGCCTGCTTCAATGCCTCCTCAAGGATGATTGTAATTTGTTCAACATGGTGCCTTGAGGCTATTTCCGGTACGACCCCGCCAAATCGTTTATGGCTTTCAATTTGTGAAGCCACAACATTTACGACGATTTCTCTTCCGTTTTTGACAATCGAGACGGCAGTTTCGTCACAGCTAGTCTCAATCCCCATTATGAACTGATCTTTTTTTGTCATGATAAATTCACCCACATTACAATGGCATCTTCCATATTATCAGTATAGTATTGCTTTCGTATCGCTCCATCTTTAAATCCAAGCTTTCGGTATAAGGACTGGGCCGGCTGATTGCTAACCCTCACTTCAAGTGTCATTGTTATTACTCCTTTATCTGCGGCAATCTCCATCATTTTCCGCATCAGTGCTTCTCCCAGACCAAGTCCTCGATATTCAGGAAGCAGGGCAATGTTGGTAATATGAGCTTCGTCCACAATGATCCACATACCACCATAGCCAACCGTTTGCTGGTCGACATCCACAACGGTATATACAGCAAACTGATTTTTGATCAGTTCATTGTAGAACGCTTCTTTGCTCCATGGCGTCGCAAAGGATCTTGATTCGATTTCATATATACTGTCGATATCCTTGATCGCCATACTGCGAAAATCAATCGTTTTATTCATGTCAAAATCCCACTTTATTTTTTATTCTGTGCTTCGATCCATTTTGCTTCTGCCTCAGCAAGCCGGATATAGTTAGGTACAAACTCGTGGACAGGCTCAGCTTCCCTTTGACTTCCCAAAACAGCCAGCTCGCCCGGACGCGGGTTGTTGCCCGTAGGTCCTGTGAATTTTGCTCTGGCTCCCAATGCTTCAGTGATTGCCTGTTGATGGATGCCCAAGTCGTTTCCTGCAAACAAAACATCTGCCTGCATTTCATTTAACCGCAGGGCCCAGTCAGACGCCATGACAAGCTGATCCTCGATGACCTTCCTTATACTGCCATCTTTGAATTGGTACAACCCAGTATAAATCTGCCCTCTGCGAGCATCAAACAACGGCGAGATAAATCCATCGAAATAACGGCCGGCTGATGCTGCCAGTACTTCAAGGGAAGAAACACCTGCAATCGGTATATTTAGCGTCCATGCGAGCGTTTTAGCAATGGTTACACCGATTCTGACTCCTGTATAGGAACCTGGCCCTTTCGCGACAACAATCTTTGTTAGGTCGCCTGGTGCTACACTGCATTCCTCCATCAGGGATTGAATAGCCGGCATGACTCTGACCGAGTGATTTTTTTTCAGATTGGAAATATACTCGCCCATCACAACATTGTCATCAAGCAGCCCAATTCCCAACACATAATTGGAAGTATCAATAGACAGGATTTTCATTGAAAAACTCCTCACATACTTGTTCATAGCGACGGCCGATCGGTTTAACTACAAGCTTCCTTGCCCCATCTTCACCATGGTAAAGATCGATGGCCAGACGCTCTTCTGGCAGCTGGGCTTCAATTAAATGAGCCCATTCCACCACCGTGACACCGTTCCCGTTAAAATATTCTTCAAAGCCCAGATCTTCAAATTCATCTTCTACGCGGTAAACATCCATATGATAAAGCCTCAGGCGGCCTTCATATTCTTTAATGATGGTAAAGGTTGGACTATTTACCGTCCTGGTGATTCCTAGCCCATCTGCAAGACCTTTTGTAAAGGTTGTCTTTCCAGCCCCTAAATCACCTTCCAGCGTTATGACAGCCCCTGGGAAGAGGAAGCCTGCAAGCCGCTTGGAAAACGCATGTGTTTGGCCTGGGTCTTTTGAAATAAATGTATAGCTGGCCATATTCCATCACCTTTTAAATTTGTTTGTCTATCTTTCCATTTTACCCGTATTTTTTGTTTTGCGACTTATTTTTTGGCCGCAATACAAAAAATCCTTAGGACCAATCCTAAGGAGTAAGGCTCTCTATGTAGTTTACACGATTTTTTGATTTGGGGCAAAAAGATGTGGCAGCAAATCCAGCGGGTATGTTTATATACAAAAAAAACGAAACCACGTTTCGCTTGCTGTTATGAAACTATGAAAATGGCGGTCCCGACCGGGATCGAACCGGCGA
>NZ_QWVT01000003.1 GCF_003570705.1 Mesobacillus zeae | reverse complement strand
AACACGGGTTCGAATCCCGTAGGGGTCATAAAAAAACGCGACACTCGCAGATTCTACAAGAAAAAGCACTGGCATAAGCCAGTGCTTTTTCTTGTTTTACTAGTGAAACTGCCGCAGCGCGAAAAAGATTAAAAGAAAAGACAAGCCATGACGGCTTGTCTTTAAAAGGCTGTTTTTGCCTTGATTTATATGAGCAATCAGCAGCAAGTTATCCTCTTTTAGCTCCTCTGCCGCCACGTTTTGACTCTGTATTGCGTTTCAGTGAAGACAAACGATCTTCGCTGTCCTTAAGGAATTTCGCCATTTTTGTTTCGAAATTTTCAGGACGGGCATGACGGTTGTCATTCTGTCTTCCATGACGAGGGCGCTGTGAATAAGGTTTTGAATCAGATCTTTCTGGTCGCGCTGGTCTTTCCGGCCTGTCGACTGCCTTTTTAATGGACAATCCGATTTTGCCGTCTTTCTCGACATTGATAACCTTGACTTCAACCATGTCGCCGACCTTAAGATGATCATTGATGTCCTTAACATAATTATCGGCTACTTCACTGATATGAACAAGGCCCGTTGATCCTCCCGGCAGCTCCACAAACGCTCCGAAATTTGTTATCCCTGTTACCTTGCCCTGTAACTTGCTGCCTACTTCAATTGACATAAAAAAATTGTTCCTCCTTAAAGATATAAAAAATCGACCTTACCGTATATTATACCCAAATGAAAAAAACAGTGTCAATAAGCCGACTATTCGGATTTTTTTTCCTTTTCGTCTTTTGGAAGATTAAAGATGATTTCATTGTCTTCAGAAAGGAAATAATCCCGGCGCGCAAGCTTGGCTATATAATCGTCATCATTAAGCCGAACTACTTCTTCTTTAAGGATTTCCTCACGCTTTTGAAGGTCTTCGAGCTGCCTGTCCAGCTTATCCTTCTCAGCTTGTTTTTGTGCAAGGACAGATGTCTGGGAGACAAACATAGAAATCATTAAATAAGTAATAGCGGCAGCGAAAGCAGTGAAGACTGCGAGGCGCCTGAATAACAACTTTCGTTTTCTGGTTTCGGCAATCCCGGCTATTTCGCGCTGCTGTACATACTCGTTATCAATTTTGGCAATGCTACGTTTCCTAATGGCACTCATTCCCCGCAGTCCTCCTCATTTTTTATACTTTTTTATCTTTATTATCGTCTGTTTTACTAAATTCTTTAGCTTTTCTCTAATTCCTGCCAATTTATTATATAACTTCTCGACGATTATTTTAATACCTTTCGGCAATAAATTCCAAATAATCCGTAAAAACCCTTGTAATGGTTTCCAAATTATCCTGAAACCCCACAAAACTACAGATTGAAAGAATTTTAGCACGGCTAAAAAGAATCTTCCTGTCAAAATAAAGACTGAAACCAAAGCAAGGACTAATAGCCGCAGCGGCTTGATGATCAATGCGTACAATAACCTGGTTAAAATACGATAGATCGCAATAAACAAGGAAATAATCATCTCAAGGCATTTAAGGTAAGCTCGTTTAAATAATGCTTGATAGGCTGCAAATCCGCAAAAAAGCGCAATAAAAATGTAAAACCGAAGTTCTCCCTGATTAATGGAAAAAAGCACATAAAAGATAAAGAGCCCCTGGGCAATCCAAAAGAGGATGTCATTAATGAAGACAATCCAGGCGCTCCGCTTTCTGCGCTTCAAAAAACGGTTATAAGTATCAAGCGATGCCCCGAAAGATGTCCCCATCCCGATCATGGCTAGCATGGTAAGAAACTGGGCTGACAAAGTCATCGGAACAATTTGCTAAAGAACCCTTTAGCCTTCTCCCCATGCTGGTCATCCAGGTAGACCAGGTCAAATACCTTTCCCTTTATTGATACAATCCCTTTGTCGACATCAAGGTTTTTCATTTGCAGATTTTGCCCTTTGATCGCCAGAAACCCCATCACCGTTTCGAGCAGGAATTCTTCGTTATCAAAGCTTTCCACTTGCTTAACGCCGCTGATTTCCAGCGTCCTGCGCCCCCTCATGATGACATCATGGTCAGGGACGCTGCTTTTCTGCTGATTTGAATCATAATATTGGCTCACTTGTTATCCCCCGCAATCTATGCACGATTTGTACATATGTATGTGGCAGGCAAGGGAAATAGAACAAGCCTGGTAGCCAACAAATATCTTCTGCCGCCTATTCCTGATCGGAGATTCGTTCTTCCTTCACGACAGTGTACATTTCTGCTGCTTCGTCTTTACGTGATGTTTCCTGAAGCCTCTCGATTCTCACTGTTACACTTCTTTGGCCAAAACGAATCGTCATCTCGTCTCCGGCTTTTACGGTTGTACTTGCTTTTGCTGTCTGGCCGTTAACAGTAATCCGCCCTTGGTCAGAAACTTCTTTGGCGAGCGTTCTTCTTTTAATTAGTCTGGATACCTTTAAGAATTTATCCAATCTCATAAAATTTAAACCTCCTCTTCCCTAAAATCCGAATTTTTTTGCCTCATTCCAAAATTCATCAAGTTCATCCAGCGAAAATTCACTGAATGGCTTGCCGCTTTCTTCTACCCTTTTTTCAATATGTGCAAATCTTCGGATGAACTTTTGGTTGGCTTTAAACAACGCCTCTTCCGGATCGATTTTATAATGCCTTCCTACATTGACAAGTGCAAAGAGCATATCGCCAAACTCCAGCTCCAGTTCGCTAAAGTTATCTGTCTTACGGGTTTCAGCAGAAAACTCTTCGATTTCCTCGCGAACCTTTGCGATGACCGGAGCTATATCCGGCCAGTCAAAACCTGTTTTGGCCGCTTCCTTTTGAAGCTGAAAAGCCTTAAGCAAGCCTGGAAGGCCCTTTCCGGAATCTTCAAGCAATGATTTTTTTCCCTTTTCGTTTCCTTTTTCTTTTTGCTTGATCTCCTGCCAGTTTTGAAGCACTTCTTCTTCATTTTCAGCTGTCGCATTGCCGAATACATGCGGATGGCGGCGGACCATCTTTTCAGAAAGGCATTCTATCACATCCTCAATGGCAAAGAAACCTTCATCATCGCCAATCTGAGCGTGGAGCATGACCTGAAGAAGAACGTCTCCGAGCTCTTCAATCATATTGTCAATATCGTCAGAATTAATCGCATCGATTAATTCGTACGCTTCTTCGATTAAATACTTCTTCAGCGACATATGTGACTGCTTCTTGTCCCACGGACAGCCCTCCGGTCCCCGGAGATCACTGATAATCTTGCGCAAAGTGCTGAATTCCCTGTAAAGAAGCTTGTCATCTCGGACAGGCGGAACATAGACAGAAGTCAGGTTGTCCACTTCCATTCCCCTGTCAAGCTCGTACAAAGGAACACTTCTTAACTTTTCCCCTTTGCTGCCGGCTGCTGTAACGATCATGACTTCATAGTCATCAGGGAGCTTTTCCATCAGCGTAAGCTTTACCTCCGAGGCAACAAACTGATCATACACCTGTCCAATCACCGTATGGGTACGCGGGTTGAAGTCGTCCCTTGTAAGGGCAGTGCCATCAAGAAGTTCAAATCCTTCTACCGGATCAATCTTCAAAGCTTGAAAGATTGCATCAAGGAAGCTTTGCCCTCCTCCAATTTCGATAGAAATGCCCAGCATTGGCGCCCTTTTCAGCAAAAGCTGTACGGTAAACTCCGCAACAAGGGGATGTCCTGGAACAGCGTAAACAATAGGCTGGTGTTCAGCCTCAGAAAGAAGGGTACTGCAAATTTCCTCATATACCTCCTCAAATGTGCTGTGCTTTTCATAAATAGAATCAAATGACTGAAAAGTATAACCTTCTTGTTCAAGTTCCGCAACAGCTGGATGCTCTTTTGTACGAAGAAAAAGCTTGTCATGGTTTTTAGTCAGTTTTTTATAAACGCCATATGGCAGCTGGTCAAGATCACCAGCGCCCAGACCGATTACAGTAATTTGCTGATTCATTTCTTGTCATTTCCTCCTTTTTTAGGGAATAGGAACATAAGCCTGCTTCCAAACGGAACGGCTAATAGCGCTTCTTCCTGAAGTACCCTGCCTTTGATTACAACCACTAAATAGAAAAAAAAACCAAAGGCCACAGCACTGAGTGACTGAGCCGCTGCCGCAAGCCTTAAGTCTGCCAGTAAATATAAAAAGTTTGTTAGCCTTAAGTAAACAGTGAGAAAAACTCCCATCAAGCAAGACGCTAGCAGGATTTTCCCAATAATCGACGGCAATAGGATTTGCTTTTCCATCAGTTTTTGAAGCTTCACCGCCAAAACAGCCAGAACAGCCATGATGGCGATGACAGTAGCCGCAGCTGCGCCCATTGTCCCGCTAAATGGAACAAACAAAAGGTTTAATATATATTTTAAGCAAAACCCGCCGGTAATAACAAATGCCGTGAACAATGAATGGCCCATTCCCTGAAGAATTCCATTCACCGTAATCGTCATTGAGCCGAATAGTATAGCGAGGCTTAGTACAGCCAATACACCGGATCCGTCAGCATTCTCAAACAGCATAATGTTGACCGGGCGAATGATGCTAATAAGGCCGGCCGCTGCCCCTGCACCGACGAGGAGGCTTGTCCCAAGCGCCAGCCTGATATGCATGGCCGTCTGTTCTTTCCGTTCCTTAAGCATGCCCGCCGATATCGCAGGCACGAGCGACAAGCTGATGGACGTTGCCACAACCGTCCCTAATTGGATGAGCGGCTGCCCTCTGTCAAAAACACCCTTCGCCGTCTTCGCTTCGTCGCTAGACAGGCCAAAAGAAAGCAAAAGGGAGTACATGTTAAGAGAATCAGCCATTTGCAGCAATATAAGCAGCATGCCGCTAATGCTGACAGCGAGCCCTTGGACTGCCAGTACTTTGGCAACCCCGGCGAAATCGCTGGCTAAACTCTTTTTTTCCAGCTGCTGCAGTGGAGCATTTTCTCCCGTCCTGAGAAAAAACAGGCTTAAAATGGCGACAGAGACTGCTCCGCCAGTGACTGAGCCAAATACCGCGCCTCCTCCTGCGTAGTATAGAGAATAGCCGCTATGTACAAACACTGCTGAAAGCGACAAAATGGTAATGACCCTTACAAGCTGCTCGCCTACCTGGGAAACTGCCGTCGGCATCATATTACCCTTGCCCTGAAAATACCCCCGAAATACAGAGATGAATGGGAAAAATAAAAAAGGCACTGCAATCACCCGGAATAAAAGGGCCAGCCTCGGGTCGCCCATGAGGCTCGCAAGCATATCATCCCCTAAAAAGAACAGAAGAAAGAGACCCATCCCCAAAACAGACAGAACCATAAGGGAAATGACAATGAGCCTGGCAGCTCCAGCATCGTCCCCTTTTGCCTGCCTCTCTGTATAAAGCTTTGATATGATAACAGGGAAACCGTATGTAGATAAAACCAGCAGCGCCCCATAAAATGGATACACCTGCTGATAAATGTAAAAGCCGATATCACCGACGATATTTTGGAAAGGCACACGATAAATGGCGCTTAATATTTTCGTTACTAATGCGGCCGCGGTAAGGATCAGTGCCCCCCTGAAAAGTTCATTAGATTCTGTAACGGGCTTCATCGCCCAGCTCCCTCCATCCTGGCATCCAAAGTATTATAACATAAAGTAAAAGCATATTTGCCAGCGACAAATCCAAAAAAAGGCAGCCCTTTGGCCGCCTTTTTTAGATAGGAAAGTATACATTTATTGCTTGGATGACTGACTCCAGTCCATACGCCGCTTGACGGGCACCTCCGCCTTTCTTTGTCCAGCTACTGCGCCC
Organism: Mesobacillus zeae; assembly: GCF_003570705.1. Lineage (GTDB taxonomy): Bacteria > Bacillota > Bacilli > Bacillales > Cytobacillaceae > Mesobacillus_C > Mesobacillus_C zeae. The sequence continues at coordinate 29,103 of NZ_QWVT01000003.1, read as the reverse complement.
AGCGCCTAGTAGACTTCGTCCACCTCTCTACGATAAGTCAACATCGAATCGCTAACGCTCTTCGTGTTTCCTTTATCTCGTGCCGGTGTACTCCAGTCCATACGCCGCTTAACGGGCGCTTCCGCTTTTCTTCTTACTGTTCCATTTGCCTTGCGAGGAATCCTGCCGCTGTTTCTACCGCTTTTTGCTCGACTTCACCGAGAGTGCCTTCTTTTGAAAAAATGATAACTGCGCCGATAGGGTCTCCATTAGCAATGATTGGTCCAATCGTATAAGACGATGCTGTTTCATCAGTTCCGTCGATCAAAGAGACGGTAGCCTGCTGGTTCATTAGGATTGAACCGCGGTCCTCCATTGTCTTTTCCACAAGTTCACTGATGTTTTTATTTAAGTAATCTTTCTTGGAACCGCCTGCTACAGCAATGTAGGTATCCCTGTCGCAAATAAGCACGGGATTGCCAAGGCTGTCGTATAATGCTTCAGCATATTCTCTTGCAAAATCGCCTAACTCGCTGATGGGCGAATATTTTTTGAGGATAACTTCTCCATCCCTGTCAACGAAAATTTCAAGCGGATCACCCTCGCGGATACGGAGTGTTCTCCGGATTTCTTTCGGTATAACCACCCGACCTAAATCATCGATTCGACGAACAATACCTGTTGCTTTCATCCACGTTGCCTCACTTTCATCTGGTGATTATTTGGCGGGACTAGTGAACCCTTTTTTTATCAACCCTGCCAAGTTTGAACTTAGTATCTTTCATATGGAAATTTCTATACACCTGTAATACTTTTTCTCGCAGGTGATAATCGTGCCAAAAACGGATAAACCTTCCAGCATGGACCCTCTGTCCATGAAATACCCATCTCTCCGTTTTTTGAAACACTTTCCAATTTTACAGTTGTATTACAAACTCAACTGCCTTTCATCAAGATACGCTGTTCTCATGTAAATCAACAGAATCGTGAAGCCCCTTTATCATCTCAAAAACAAGGCTTAGCCATTTATCCTGCTCAAGCCCCTTCGTATGGACAGCAATTTTCAGCTTTTTGCCCTCCATTCCGAGACCCACAGTCTTACGGTGCGTACTGGTTATCTTGAAAATCTTCTGTCCATCTATCCTGCTGCTTCCATCTTCCGTCAGCAAGATTGCCACTTCCTGCTTGGACTGTTTGATTGTCTCGACTCCCGCAGTTTCTGCATATACTTTCAGCTCCGCGATTAGGAACAGGCATGCCACTTCGGCAGGATAGTCACCAAAACGGTCGACCATTTCTTCCTTTAATTCCTCAATATCATTGAGACTGGTCAGCCCGCGGAAACGTTTATACATTTCAATCTTCTGGTGCCCATCCGCAATATAGGCATCCGGGATATACGCATCAGCCTGGAGATCAATCTCGACCGACGGCCTTTTTGGCGCCTGTTCATGGCTGTCTTTTCGTTCCTCAATTGCTTCCTGGAGCATTTGGGAGTAAAGATCGAAGCCTACAGAATCGATAAATCCGTGCTGCTCCGCACCCAGCAGGTTGCCGGCTCCGCGGATGGATAAATCGCGCATCGCAATTTTAAAGCCTGAACCAAGCTCTGTGAACTCCTTGATGGCCTGAAGCCTTTTTTCAGCCACTTCTGTCAAAACCTTGTCTTTCCGATAGGTAAAATAAGCGTATGCAACCCGGTTGGAACGCCCGACACGCCCGCGCAGCTGATAAAGCTGGGACAGACCCATCTTATCCGCATCATGGACAATCAGCGTATTAACATTGGGTATGTCCACACCGGTTTCAATGATCGTCGTACTGACAAGGACATCATATTCTCCCTCCAAAAATCCAAGCATGACGGATTCAAGCTCATTCTCTGTCATTCTTCCGTGGGCGAAGGTCACGCGGGCATCAGGTACCAGCATGGATATCTCTTCAGCTTTCCTTTCAATATCCTCAACACGATTATAAAGAAAGTAAACCTGCCCGTCCCTTGCCAGTTCACGCTCAATTGCTTCCCGGACAAGACCCCCGTTATATTCCATCACATATGTCTGGACAGGGAAGCGATTTTCCGGAGGTGTCTCGATGACCGACAAGTCGCGCACTCCAAGCATTGACATATGCAGTGTCCGCGGAATCGGAGTGGCCGTCAGTGTCAGAACGTCCACATTCGTTTTCAGCTGCTTGATTTTCTCTTTATGTGTAACGCCAAAACGCTGCTCTTCATCAATGATGAGAAGACCAAGGTCCCGGTAGCTGATATCTTTAGAAAGAATACGGTGTGTACCTACCACAATATCGACGCTTCCCGCCTTCAATCCTTTAATTGTTTCAGTCTGCTGCTTCCTTGTCCTGAATCTGCTGAGAAGGCCAATATTAATCGGATAGTCCTGGAACCTTTCTCTCATTGTCTCATAATGCTGCTGGGCAAGAATGGTTGTCGGAACGAGGAAAGCCACTTGTTTGCCATCGGCGATCGCCTTGAAAGCCGCCCTTATCGCAACCTCGGTTTTGCCGTAACCAACATCTCCGCAAAGCAGGCGATCCATCGGCCGCAGCCGCTCCATATCTTTTTTGATTTCATGGATGGAGCGTATCTGATCCGCTGTTTCCTGGTATGGAAACGATATCTCAAACTCCCGCTGCATATCGCCATCAGGCGAAAAAGCATATCCCTCACTTGCTTCCCTTTCTGCATAGAGTTTGATTAAATCATCAGCAATATTCTCGACAGAAGACTGAACCTTGCTTTTGACCCGTTTCCAATCACTGCCGCCCAGTTTATAAATCTTTGGTTCTTTTCCTTCTGAACCGACATACTTCTGGACTAGGTCAATCTGTTCTACCGGGACGTACAGCTTGTCGGTACCCTGGTAGCGGATATGAAGGTAGTCCTTGTGGATTCCGTTGATTACAAGCGTTTCAATCCCTAGGTATTTTCCAATTCCGTGGTTTACATGGACCACATAGTCCCCGGCTTTCAGTTCCGAATAGCTTTTGATCCTCTCCGCATTTGAAAGCTTCTGGCGTCGTTGAGTTTTTTTCGTCCTTTTGTTAAAAAGCTCTTCTTCTGTAATGACCGCCAGCTTCTGGATAGGCATTTCAAACCCGGTATTTAGACTGCCTTTTAAAATCTGTGCTTTCCCCGCCAACAGCTGCTGACCATCTTTAACCCGGAATGCCGGCATCTCGTAGTCTTCCAGCACTCTTTCCAGCTTGCCTGTACGCTCTTCATCCGCGCCCAGAAAAACAACCGTATAATTCCCTTTTTTCCAGCGGTCAAGTTCAGCCTTCAGAAGATTCATCTGGCCGTGGAAATTCTGCATTGGCTTGCAGGAAACATTGATGATATTCTGCGGATTCGTATTCATCACATGCCTCAGGAACAAAGACATATAGATGACAGGCCTGTTATTTTGCTGCAGAAGCTCAGGGAGATTGTGTGACACTTTTAGATTATGAATAATCTGTCCCTCGGCAAGAAGACTTGTATACCACTCTGCTTCTTCCTTCCCGAGAGATTCATTCATTTCCTGGACTCTGCTGGCCTCATCGATAAAGACCATCCCGTTTTCCGGCAAGTAATCTAGCAAACTTTGAGGCTTTTCATAGGCGATTGATAAGTATTTGAACAGCTGTTCAGGCTTCTGCCCGCTGCGAAGCTGTTCTAGTTCGTATCCGACGTTTTGCGCAAGCTGGCTCTTCGCCTTTTCGTCCTTCAGCTTTTTTAAACTTCCGGCAAGTCCTGATTCAAGTGCCTCTGCGAGCCTTTTCAAATGACTGTTTTCCACAGGGCTCTCCACTGCCGGACCTATGGAAACCTCCATCATTTTATCAATCGACCGCTGGTCATCAAGCGAGAACGATCGAATCGAGTCTACTTCTGTATCAAAAAGTTCAATCCGCAATGGGTCTGCAGCTGTAAGCGGGTATATATCAATGATTCCACCGCGTACACTGAACTCGCCAGGGGCAGAGACCATTTCTGTCCTTGCATAGCCCATATAGACAAATTGGTTCAGCATATCTTCCAAGCTTACTTCTTCACCAACGGAAAAATTGACCTGGAATCTTGACCATAAGTCTTTCGGCGGAAGGATTTTTCTCAGCCCTGCCACCGGGGCAATGACGATACCGCGCCCGCTGGCCGCCCACTGATTTAATGCTTCAATCCGCTGCGCTTTTAACTCTGGCGACGATACGCTTAGTTCGGCCGCAATCAATTCATTGGCTGGGTATAGAAAAACATGATTCTCACCCGCCAGGTTCGCCATATCATCATACAGCTTTTGGGCCTGCAGCAAATTATGTGTAATGATAAGAACAGGCTTGTTTATATGCTCAAAAACGGAGGCGAAAAAAACCGTCCTCGCTGAGCCGGAAAGACCTGCTACAAGCTGTTCCCTCAGCCCTTCCTTCAGGCCGGAAACAACCGAATGGACATCATCCTGCAGACTAAACAGAGCTTTGAGCCCCTGCATCCCAACCTCTCCCCTTTTATAAATTCGGCGCCTTCAGGGACTGGGGGGTTAACCGTCTACCCTGTTTGGCATGCCTTCTGTCATATACATTAGAGTCCTAAACCTGCAATAAATAACACAACAGAAAAATGCTTTGGATGACAAGTCCAAAGCGTTTCAGTGAATTAAGTAATCATGCTCATGGAAGCCTGGATTTCGTTCCAATGCTTCCTGACAATCTTCACAGATCGACTTTATATGGATATCTCCGCTGCTTTCATATGAAACCATTTCCTGACGCTCAGCCTCTGACAGCTTATTGATGCCAAGGCTGTCACTATAATAGGAGACTTTCTCCAAGGAGCCAATTTTGACACCGCAGTGACGGCAGTAATAGTGGATTGCCATGCCTGTCCCTCCCCCGTTCATTCCATCAGCCCTATTATTGGCTCTTTGGGAGAAACTTATTCATATAGCTTATCATATGTTTATAACCCTATCTGTTATGCTTGCTGATTAAAGGTATTCATCACCTTCAGGAACGGTTCGGTCAGCCACATTTCACAAGCCTCCGCTGCCTTGGCGGCTGCCGCTTCCATCTTCGGCTGTTCATCGCTGCTGAACTTTCCCAAAACATAATCAGCAACAGCCATCCCGTTTTGCGGCCTGCTGATTCCAACACGGATCCGTTTAAACTCCTGCGCCCCAACATGGGCGATAGTTGACTTGATCCCGTTATGCCCTCCGGCACTGCCTTTTTCACGCAGGCGGATCTTTCCAGTCGGCAAGTCCAGGTCGTCGTAAATGATGAGCAGCTCTTCAAGACTGATATTATAATAATCCATCAGTGGACGGATTGATTCCCCCGACAAGTTCATATACGTGAGTGGCTTCAGCAGGATGACCTTTTCCCTTTGTACAAGTCCTAAACCGTACACGCCCTTGAATTTAGCCTGATTCAACGGAATATTGAAACGGCCTGAAATTTCGTCAATCACATCAAACCCAATGTTGTGTCTCGTCCGCTCGTAGGGTTTCCCCGGATTTCCCAATCCCACAATTAATCTCATACCTAATCCTCCACCATTATTCCAGCTTTTCCTTATCTACGTTAAAAGACGTAACCCAGAAGGTTACGTCTATTCTGCTGCTACTTCTCGCTTGCTTTTGTTTCTCTGCCTTCCTCATTTTCAGGTATTCCGGGCTCTTGTTGTTCCCCGCTATTGATTTCCTCCTCCTGTTTAGGAGGAAGAATGGAAACGATGACCGTTTCCTCATCATCCTGAATCTGAAAGTCCAGAGTGCCTTTTTTAATGTCCGCCACGGTAAGGTTCTCACCAACCTGCAGCGAGCTGATGTCCACATCCAATGATGGCGGGATATTGTTTGGCGTCGCTGTTATGGAAAGCTCATGCACTGGCTGCTGCATGACGCCTCCGTCTTTCACTCCGGCTGCTTTGCCAGTCAGGTTGATTCTGACGTTGGCGCTGACCTCCGTTGACATATCCACTGCCAAAAAATCAGCATGGAGGATTTCCCGCTTAATCGCGTCCTCCTGGTAGCTGCTCAAAATGACATTCTGGCTGCTTCCGCCTACATTAAGTGAAATGACTCCATTCCGGCCTACCTCGCGGATTATTTTCTGGAAATCAGCCCCGCTAACATACACCGGTCTGCTGTCAACGCTGTTTCCGTATACGACAGCAGGAATATTCCCTTCATTTCGAAGCTTTCTCAGACTTGAAGTCCTTAAATCCGTACGTTCTTTTGCATTCAATACCGAGCTCATAAAAAAGATCCCCTTCCATATATTGAATGATGGCTCTTTATAAAAAATGCCCTAAAACAGGAAGGTTTAAACCCAAAAAGCATCGGTGCCTGCAATGAAACAGCTTAAGACTTGCCGTTAAGCAAGCCTAGACTGTATACTAATCAATCAAACAATGTGCTAACGGACTGTTCTTCGTGGACGCGGATGATGGCTTCGCCAATCAATGGAGCCACAGATAGCTCGACAATTTTCCCGATCCGTTTTTCATCCTCAAGTGCAATTGTATTGGTAACGACCAATTCCTTGATTTTCGATTGCTCGATCCGTTCAATTGCCGGCCCGGAAAGAACTGGATGTGTACAGCATGCATGAACTTCAAGCGCACCGTTTTCCACAAGAGCATTGGCAGCTAGTGTGATAGTGCCTGCCGTATCGATGATGTCATCAATCAGGATGGCAACCTTACCTTCAATGTGTCCGACAATGTTCATGACTTCAGCAACATTCGGTTTTGGACGGCGTTTATCAATGATGGCAATTGGCGCTTTCAGGCGTTCTGCCATTTTTCTTGCCCTTGTCACACCGCCGTGGTCAGGAGAAACAATGACGATGTCTCTGCCAAGCATTCTGTTCTTGAAGTACTCTGACAAAATTGGCACACCCATAAGGTGGTCAATCGGAATATCAAAGAATCCCTGGATTTGCGGTGCATGCAAATCAAGCGTGATGACACGCGTCGAACCGGCTGTCTCAAGCAGGTTTGCAACAAGCTTGGCAGTAATCGGTTCACGAGCCCGCGCTTTACGGTCCTGACGGGCATATCCGTAATACGGAATAACGATATTGATTGTCTTGGCAGATGCGCGTTTTAAAGCATCAATCATAATCAGGAGCTCCATGATATGCTCATTGACAGGAGAGCTTGTGGATTGGATGACGAATACATCGCAGCCGCGGATGCTTTCTTCGATATTGATCTGGATTTCACCGTCGCTGAAACGCGAAACTGAACATTTTCCCAGCTCGACACCGATTACTTTTGCGATTTCTTCTGCAAGTTCGGGATTGGAATTCAAGCTAAATACTTTTAAATTAGGGTCTAAATACTGATTTGACATGGTGGACCTCCAAGAATTATTTCCGTACATTCATTTTTTCTACGTAATTTTCCTTGTTCACCTGACGGGCACGAGCAATTGCAAGCGCCTCTCCAGGAACATCTTCTGTCACCGTTGAACCTGCTGCCACATAGGCTCCCTTTCCAACAGTCACCGGGGCGACGAGGTTGGAATTGCAGCCAATGAATACACCGTCTTCAATTTTCGTCAGATGTTTGTTTTTCCCATCATAGTTTACCGTAATAGAGCCGCAGCCAAGGTTCACATCGCTGCCAACTTCTGCATCTCCAATATAGCTTAAATGCGAAGCTTTGCTTCCTTTTCCAAACACGGCTTTTTTAATTTCGACAAAGTTGCCGATCTTCACTTCATCATGGATATCCGACTGAGGGCGGATATGGGCAAACGGCCCTATGGCCACAGTTGAACCCACGCTGCTGTCAAAAACAGCAGACTGGCGGATTACTGTAGCACTTCCAATGGAAGAGTTGCTGATTTCCGAATTCGGTCCAATCACACAGTCCGGGCCAATGGCTGTCTTGCCTGAAATCACCGTTCCCGGGTAAATGACTGTATCCTGGCCAATCACTGCGTCCGTATCAATATAGGTGCCTGCAGGATCAATGATGGTAACACCGTTCCTCATATGGTGCTCGTTGATCCTTTTTCTCATGAGTCGTTCCGCTTCAGCCAGGGCAACCCTGTCATTGACACCCATCGTTTCTTCGAAATTGTCCGTGATATAAGCAGAAACAATTTCGCCCTGCTTTTTCAGAATTTCAATAACATCGGGTAAGTAGTATTCACCCTGGGCGTTGTCGTTGGATACATTCTCAATTGCTTCAAACAATGCCTGATTATCAAAGCAATATGTACCTGTATTAATTTCCCCGATTTGCAGTTCTTCTTCCGATGCATCCTTATGCTCGACGATTTTCTCGACAAAGCCTTCTTCGCTCCTAACAATCCTTCCGTAGCCGGCTGGATTGGCAGTACAAGCTGTCAGGACCGTTGCTTTTGCCTTGCTCTTCTCATGGTGAAGGAAAAGCGCTTCCATTGTTTGAGCTGTCACAAGCGGTGTGTCGCCGCATACAACAAGAGTTAGCCCTTCTTTGCCGCCGAGAATATGCTTTGACTGAAGGACAGCATGTGCTGTACCCAACTGTTCTTCCTGCAGGGCATACTCACATTTTCCTCCAAGACGTGCCTTGACATTTTCAGCGCCGTGACCGACAATCGTCACAGCATCCTTTATATCAAGACTTCTTACCTGGTCAATAACATGCTCAACCATTGGTTTGCCGCACACTGGGTGAAGAACTTTATAGAGCTTTGATTTCATTCTCGTACCCTGTCCGGCTGCCAGAATGATTGCATAACGATTAGACATCAGCAGGCCTCCAATTACCTTTTTATCCATTAAGAATATATCCTAAATAACGATTCATTTCAACAAATGATAGCTATGTGAAACATTTAACATTTTAGTATAAAACCCGGGAATTCCGGAATTTGGAGAAAAAAAGAGGAAAAAGAGGTTTATCAACGGAAAAGCCTGGGTATTAAAAAAGAGCCTTACTTATGAAGTAGGCCCCCCTTGATTGTCTTATTCTCTTTATGATGCACCGGCTTCTTCAAATTCCACTTCAAGTTCACCTAAACGGTGGTATTCAGCCAGCACGGCTTCCTGGATCTTACCTCGAGTGCCAGAATTGATCGGGTGGGCAATATCCCTGAACTCACCATCAGGAGTACGCTTGCTTGGCATTGCCACGAACAATCCGTTATTTCCATCAATGACACGAATATCATGAACCACGAATTCGTTATCAAGAGTGATGGAAGCAATTGCTCTCATCCGTCCATCTGTAGTCACACGGCGCAATCTTACGTCAGTTACTTCCATTCTGTTCACCACCTTTTTGCGGATAGATAAAATCTATGTTATATAATTCAACAGCAAACATGGATTTCCTTCCTCGGGAGGTATTTTTTTTGAAAAAGTAGGGCAATTTGGTGAACTTATGCCATTAGACCTACAGTTGTTAGTATAAGGAAAAATAACTGGTAGAAATAACTGCAAAAAAACGCCCGTTACTTAACGAGCGCCACTGCTTCTATTTCCACGAGCGCATCCTTCGGAAGCCTTGCAACTTCAACAGTCGAGCGCGCTGGTTTGTGCGTATCGAAATACTCACCATACACTTCATTCAATTGAGCAAAATCATCCATGTTGCTGATAAAAACCGTTGTTTTGACAACAGTTTCAAAAGATGCGCCAGCTCCCTCAAGTACCGCCCGAAGATTTTGGAGCACCTGGTGCGTTTGTTCTTTAACTCCGCCCTCAATCATGACCCCTTGAGGCGTTAAAGGAATTTGGCCTGAACTAAAAAAAAGGTTATTGACAACAACTCCCTGTGAATATGGACCGATGGCCGCCGGTGCTTGATTAGTTTGGACTGCTTTCATGTCTACCACCCCTTGTTATGATTCTTTCCTTGTAAAAAAATTTCCTTCGCTGACGGTAATCCTTTTATCTTTTACATCGACATCCGATAAACGCACAAGCGACAGATACTCATCAATCAGCCGTTCTTCTGCATTTTCCGACTCTACAAGGACTGCTATGCCCGCAACCGTTGCTTTGAATTCCTCAAGAAGGTTCACCATCCCGGTTACAGTGCCGCCGGCTTTCATAAAATCATCGACAATGAGGACACGGGAACCTTCCGGAAGGCTGCGCTTGGACAATACCATTGTCTGGATCCGTTTTGATGATCCTGATACATAGTTGATGCTTACTGTTGAACCCTCTGTAACTTTTGGATCCCTTCTGACAATCACAACAGGAACATTAAGGTAGCTTGCCACTGCGTAGGCAATAGGAATTCCTTTCGTCGCCACTGTCATCACCACATCAATAGCAGGAGAGGAGTAGGCTGAGGCAATGATTCTTCCTACTTTTTTCACAATGGATGGGTTGCCCAAAATATCGTTCATGTACAAATACCCGCCTGGCAAAAGCCTTTCCGGGCTTTCCATAATCCCGCATAATTCTTCAATCAGCCCTTTTGCTTCCTCATCAGCTGCCTGGACATGGAATTTCACGCCTCCAGCTGCGCCTGGAACCGTCTGGAGAATGCCAATTCCCCTTTGCTCAAAAGTTTCTTTGATTATCCCAAGATCCTCACTGATCGATGACTTAGCAGATCCGTATCGTTCGGCAAAGAAAGTAAGTGGAACCAGTTCCCGGGGATGTTCAAGCAGATAATTTGTCATATCGATCAATCGTTCACTGCGCCGAAATTTCATTTGCGAACCTCCAAAACCCGAATATTCTATACTAAATATAGCATCAATATACGGATTCAATCAAGAGTATGTCTTTCTCCAAGCATTCTGACAGCAAATACCTGGTCACAGAACCCTCTGAGACCGTTATAGATGCGATGCATTCTTGAATCATGTTCAACAAGACTGAAAACCGTCGGACCGCTGCCGCTCATCAGGACAGCATCGGCACCAAATCGCTGCATCTGGTCCTTGATCTGCGCAACCTCTGGATGAAGGCCCAGGGTGACATCCTCCAGGACATTCCCGACTTCGTTGCACATCTTCCCGAAATCATTCGTCTCGATGGCTTTGATCATTTCTTTCGTATCAGGGTGCTTGACTGCGTTTACGTTAAGCTTTCGGTATACCTCGGCCGTAGAAACACCAATAAACGGTTTAGCAAGGACAATCCAGCATGTCGGAGGTGCAGGGAGCTGCATGATTTTCTCGCCTCTTCCAGTTGCCAGGGCTGTGCCTCCATAAACACAAAAGGATACATCGGAGCCGATTTCTGCTCCAAGCTCTGCAAGTTCGTCAAGGGAAAGACCAAGGCCCCATAGCTTATTGAGTCCTCTGAGAGCAGCGGCTGCGTCGCTGCTACCACCTGCCAGTCCAGCTGCCACTGGGACCATTTTTTCTATCATAATGGAAACACCCTGTTTGACATTGAACCTTTCTTTCAGCAGCAATGCCGCCTGATAAGCCAGGTTTCGGTGGTCATCCGGTACAAACCGGTTCTGTGAATTGATTTTGATTGTATCCCTGTCGAGCAATGTCAATTCGACACGATCGGCGAGATCAATCGTGGTCATCACCATTTCGACTTCATGGTAGCCATCAGGCCGTTTATATAAAACATCCAGTGATAGATTAATTTTAGCCGGCGCTTTTATTAAAAGCTTCAATCTTTCCACCTACTTTGACAAATTTCAACGATGCCAGTTTTTGTCCTATTTTACCACAAATTCGCCGAAGTAAGACTGATTGAAGTGAAAGATTCACTCATATCCCAATATTATTCAAAAAAGCTGGAGCATTATGCTCCAGCTTTGCCGCGTTTGCCGAGTTAGTTTAGGTGAAACGCTGCTGTTTTATCAGGCAGGACAGCAGGTAGCTCTGTTGTTAAGTTACCGTTTCTGGTCCATAAGCTGCTGCTCAGCAATTTCGATCGCACGTTTGACCATATTGCCCGCATCGCGCGCCCTGATGCCGCCCCATCCTTCCTTCTGGACGACATCATAGAAACCAAGTTCCTTGGCAAGCTCTTCTTTAAAGCCTTCCGACATAACTCCCCTTCTTCTGCCCACAGGTATCCCTCCTATGGCAAAGCGGCAGTCTTATTATTTTATAAAACCTCTGTAAGCATACACGGATGATTTTCCCTGTCACCTGCAGAAAGAAATAAAAGACAAATTAAAAAGCAGAGAACGCTTGTCCACTGCCAGTTATTTATGAACCCTAGCTTAGGGCGATGTTACCTGCTGCATCTTCATAGAAAGTAATTTGCACCGTTTCCGTCAAAACATCCGCATAGCTATATGATACACGTTCGAAAGCATTCTCATCCTGGTCCAGTTCGATGACAAAGACGGAAGGATAAGTTTCAGCTAAAACACCTGAACGCTCGATCGTCTTTCTGCGTCCACCGTTCGCTTTCAGCAAAAGTCTTTTTCCCAAATTTGAATCAAGAGCTTTTTTGATATCCGATAATGTTTTTGGCATTCGATCCACCTCACTATTGTCAAGTATAACACGTTGACCCTATTTCGTCAAACAAAAACATAAATTATATCAGTCCGCAAAATTAAATGTCAACATTTTTTCATCGGTTTTTCCTTTTATTTTTGAACATTTTTAGCGTGACCCTTTTGGGGATAAATTATGTAAGCAAAAAAAAATAAACCCGGAACCCCGATTCTGCCCCAGCATAAAAAAAACAGCCGCATATCCGGCGGCTGTCAACTACTCTTAATACTTTTTATTGAATGGCATTCCTGTTCTTAAAACGCCTTTTGTCTCAATCCCGCCAAGCCCTTTATCGCCTGTCAGGGTATTCCTCAGTACATCCCAGACATTGATCCTTTCCATAAAAGGTGTAAAGCTTATTTTCGACACGATATAAACCGGATCAAGCGCATGGATGTTCACCCGGGACGGGGAACTGGCAAAGTTTGCTCCAGCCTGGATAAGAGATTCAAAATGTGATTGGCATGCACCTGCAAATATGACAAGCTGATCGAGATGCGGAACTTTCTTTCTCGCTTCTTTAACCGTCTGACCAAAATGCCAGGAATGGCGGTATGCATTGATGTCTCCAGGTTCGCCTTTTGATTTTGAATAGGCATCATGCCCCGTGACGACCAGGATATCAGGCCGGTAAGTTTCTATCAGCCCGCCAATCTTGGACGACATTTCCCTTTCATTACAGTGGATTCCGTAAACAGGAACGCCCACTTTTTCATACAAAGTAAGACATTTCTTAAGGTAATTGCTGTCGCCATCAAGATGGAGAACCCTTCCGGGCATCTGAAAATAGCTTTTCGACTTGCTGTATCCTTCAGTCACCTCATACTCCTGCTTCTGAAGGAGCAAGTCGACATCCTGGCGAAACAGCCTGAAAGACTGCTCTTCCAATGACCTGCACTCTTCCGTAAGACGCTGTACCTTTACCGCGTCCATCCGCACCAAGTCCTCATACGGGGCATCTGCTGCAAGCCGGAAGTCTTCTCCGTAAAGAATGACTGTCTTTTTCCCGTTCTCCACCCTTATATCGATGACCCGGAACATTATATCGCAGTTATAGGAAAGCCTTCCGACAATATCCATGAGTCCTATGTTCACCATCGTCACTCCAAGCAGCCCGCAGCCGGGCATCCAAGAATATTTTTCCTTTGATAGGCTATGCAGAGGCTGGGATACATGTGAAACACGGCAGCTTTTGCTTGGTAGACAAAAAAAAGCCCGCATGCGCGGACTTTTTTATGAGAATATAGGGTACAGCTCGTCGCTAAGTCGAGCAAACTCTTCAATCGATAAGGTTTCTCCCCTGCGGGACTCTTCGATTCCTGCCGCCTTCAGCGCTGCAATAATCTGTTCTTTCTTATTTTTCCCGTCAGGAAGCTGGCTCGTCAAATTATTGAGGATTGTTTTCCTTCTCTGGGCAAAACTTGACCTCGACACAAAGAAAAAGAATTTTTCATCTTTTACTTTTACTGCAGGTTCCTCCCTCACCATCAGCCTGATGACAGCACTATCGACATTAGGCTGAGGGACAAAAACCGTTTTCGGTACGCCCATCACCGTTTCAGCCACTGTGTAATATTGGACAGCGATCGATAGAGAGCCGTACTCCTTCGTTCCCGGCTTTGCTGTGATCCGGTCGGCCACTTCCTTCTGGAGCATGCCGACAATTCCTTTGATCGGCAATTTCTCTTCAAGAAGCTTCATGATAATCGGCGTGGTGACATAGTACGGAAGATTCGCAACAACCATCAGCTCGCTGCCTTCTTCCCCTTCTTCCTTCAGGACCTGCCTAACATCTGCTTTCAATATATCCTCATGGATCACTTTGACGTTCTCGTACGGTGACAGAGTATCGGCAAGGATAGGAAGCAGCCGCTGGTCAATCTCAAACGCAATGACCCTCCTGCTCCTTCTTGCCAGCTGTTCGGTTAGGGCCCCGATTCCCGGCCCAATCTCAATGGCCGCTGTTTCTTCTGTCAGCCCGGCATGGTCCACAATTCTTTTTAAAATATTGGTGTCAATCAAAAAGTTCTGTCCCAGACTCTTCTTAAAGGAAAAACCATACTTGTCCAGTATTTCCTTTGTCCTGACAGGTGTTGCGATGTCTTTATGCATGTGTATCCTCCCGTCTGACTGTTTCAACAGCTGCTGCAAATTCTGTTTCGCTGATTTCGAACATCATCAGCCTTTTATGGAGCTGCTTCCCGTTCGTATATCCGATTTTTAATAACTTTCCAAGCTTTTCCCGTCTTTCCTTTGCACCGGGGCCTGCAATCAGCCCAGCTGTCACCAGGTCATCAAAAGTGATGCATTCCCGTGCTGTTTCATTCATCATCACGGCATCCTTTAAGGCCTGCCGGATTGTTTCTGCCGATGCGTGTTCAACCCCGACACCCCGGCCATGCTTCGGCAATCCCTGTTCCTTTTCTATGAACGCATGCTTACAGCCCGATACTTCTTCAGCAATGGTCTTGCGGATTTTTTCGCCCGGATAATCCGGGTCGGTAAATATAATGGCACCCCTCGTCTTTTGAGCTCGCCGTATCATTTCAATCGTGGAGGGGCTGATGGCAGACCCGTTCGTTTCAATGGTATCTGCTTTCACTGCCCGAAGGACTGCTGTTGTATCGTCCTTTCCTTCCACCACAATGACTTCTCTAATTTTCATAATTCCTCCGTTTTTTATTTGAAAAATTTGAAACAAAATTGAAACATTCAACGTCTATATAAATGAATCTCTTTCGGTCGATTTGTTTAATCATGTTTATTATACCTTAAAACCGAGTATCATAAAAATAAGCGCCAAAACACAAAATATTCTTTGGAACTTTTTTTATCGCAGTAAAAAAGCAGGGGATTTCTCCCCTGCTTCGGCACACTAATTAAGAATTTTAATTTTCACACGTCTTGTTCCCCAGCGATAGGCATCAGACTTCGACGGGAAGAATACATCAATTTTGTAACCTTTGATTGCAGAACCTTTGTCTGCTGCAATCGCGTATCCGTATCCCTCAACATAAACCTTTGTGCCAAGCGGGATCACGCTTGGATCGACTGCGATTACTTTGGCATTCGGGTTCGCCCTTAGATTATAGCCTGTTGCGGTAAAGCCTGAACAGCCATTGCAATCCGCCGTATAGGCAGTGGAAGCCACATAGTATTCCTTGCCCTGAGGCTCTTCCTGGCCTCGTGACACTTGCTGGACAACAACTTTGGAGCCCATCGCAAGCACTTTATCCTGCTTATCTTTCAGCTTCTTCTCACTGATAAGTTTTCTGGAAACTTCCTTGCCATTTTCAAGGATGACTTCGTAACTCTTTGAGACCAATCCATCCTGTCCTTCTGTAACCACTTCCTGTTTCCCGCGTTCCAGATTGCTGTCATTTTTCGTGACAACGGCAAACTTGATTGGTTCTTCCACTACATCGGTGACTTTTTCAATTTTGATGACATTAATCACGGCGTTTTTTGTGACTGTCTCTTTAAGTGTAGGTTCAACCCGATCCATCTTACTCAGTTTAACCCCTTGCTGTGATAAAAAGTCAGCGACCGTAGTCGAAGTTGACCATAATTTCTGTTCTTTCCCGCCCACAACGAGCTTAAGCGGAAAAGCCCTCTGAATAGCAATGTGTGCATTCTTTTTCAATTTTGCGTCCGGGCTTGGGCTTACTTTGTCATGCTTACCGAGGACAATGTCCTGCTCCTCCAGGAACTCTTTTACTGTGTCCGCTGAAGACCAATACGTTTTCTTATCTTTTTCTTGCAAGACTGTGACCGGCTTTGCGGGTTTCCACACAATCTCCAGGTCGTCCCTTATCTTTGTGTTCGCTTCATGCGATAAATAGTCTTCCTTGCCAAGAGAGATGTCTAGTTCATCGAATATATCCTGAACGGTGTCTGCGTGTGTTTTTACAACTTTTTCTTGGCCATCCAGTGTCAAAGCAACCGTCTTCTTCGTACCTTCGTACATGAAGAAACCAAGAGCCACTGTGAACACTAGCAAACTAGCAGAAAGGATCGCCAGCTTCCTTCTACTCAAAGATTGGGAAAACATGTTTTTCATATTTATATTTGCTATGAAAAACGCCTCCTTTACTCGAGTGATTATATAGATAACGCTGCCGATATGTCAACCTGGCCCTCCTTTCGATAGAACGCAATCATAATTATGCAAGAACCCCTTGTAAAAATAAAGAAAGAGTTCTCGACACGGTTATCCTATGTGACAGGAGTTCCGTGTAGAACGTTTAGAAATGAGAAAAATTCAGACAAGTAGGCTTATAAATCGACAGCATCTCCTATCATTTTATGCCGAAAACTTTTTTTGCATTTCGGGTTGTAGCCTCGGCAATTTCTTCAAATGTTGCGCCTTTCAGTTCAGCAATTTGGCTTGCAACTAATTTTACATATGCCGGTTCGTTCCTCTTCCCTCTGTAGGGATGCGGAGCGAGATACGGACAATCTGTTTCAATGAGCAAGCGGTCGAGCGGAACTGCCTCCGCCACTTCTTTTGGCTTTTTGGCATTTTTAAATGTGACTGGGCCGCCCAGGGAGATATAGAAATTCATGTCCAGGCATTGTTCTGCCGTTTCCGGGCTTCCGCTGAAGCAATGCATGATGCCGCCTACCTCGCTAGCGTTTTCTTCCTTCAGGATTTCCATGATATCCGAGGTGGCCTCACGGTTATGAATTACAATCGGAAGCTGAACCTCTTTGGCAAGCCGGATCTGCTTCCGGAAGACTTCTTTCTGAACTTCTTTCGGCGATTTATCCCAGTAATAGTCAAGGCCCATTTCACCAAGAGCGACAACTTTCGGATGTGATGACAGTTCCTTGATCCAATCAAGGTCTGCGTCAGTCATATCGATGGCATCAACAGGGTGCCAGCCTACACTTGCATAGATAAAATCGTGCTCTTCACAGAGCTCGATCGCTCTTTCAATCGTTGGCCGGTCAAAGCCGACAACAACCATATATTCAACCCCTTCGGACCTTGCCCTTTCGATTACGTCAGGGAGATCTTCTTGGAATTGTTCCGCATTTAGGTGGACGTGCGTGTCAAACAGCATCGTTTTAACTCCTTTGGGTATACTATATTGTTCTTGTGGTTCTTTCTGTTTATGTCCTATTTCCTGCAATTTTGTTTCCAGTATTCCCAGCCTCTTGAATTTACCTAATCTTCTGTCGGTTTTGCAACTATTTTGCCTCGGCCCGAAAAAAACATGAGCCAAAAGACATGAAAACCGGGCTGATTGCAGAAAATAAGAAAAACATAGAAATGTTTACCCGCCAATGTTACACGTGAAACATTTCTATGTTAACTTCAACCTTTTAAAGGCTTCCCGATCAGGCTATTACTTCACCCTCGCTCCAAGCGGCAATGACTCCGCCACGGATGCGAGCGCAAGCTTTCCATCCTTCGAACCCGCCAAAATCATCCCTTCGGACAATTCGCCGCGCAGCTTCACCGGCTTCAGGTTTGTAACGCAGATAACACGCTGCCCCTTCAGCTCCTCCGGTGTATAATGCTGTGCTATTCCAGAAACTACCTGCCGTTTTTCATAACCAAGGTCAAGCTGGAGCTTTAGAAGCTTGTCCGCTTTTTTCACAGGCTCTGCAGATATAACCTCAGCGACGCGCAATTCGACTTTCATGAAGTCATCGATGGCTATTTCAGGTTCCTGCTCGGGCTTTTCTTCTTTAGCCGGCAGAGTTCCCTGCATTTGCTCTTTGATGTAGGACACTTCTTCTTCCATATCCAGACGCGGGAATATCGGTTCTCCTTGAAGGACCTTTGTGCCTCCAGGGATTAAACCGAAGCCCTCTAATCCTTCCCAGCCTTTTAGCTTTTCATCCTGGATGTTCAGCTGACTGAATACTTTATCAGGTGTCCTTGTCAGGAACGGACGCAGAAGAATGGCAATCATGCGCAGTGATTCTGCAAGATGGACCATTACACTGCCAAGTTCAGCTTTCTTTTCCTCGTCCTTCGCAAGTACCCATGGCTGCTTCTCATCAATATACTTATTAGTCCGGCTGACTAGCTGCCAAATGGAAGTCAGCGCCACGGAAAACTCCATTTTTTCCATTGCTTCTTCATACTTTTCAACCGTCTCTTTGTTCATTTCGAGGAGCTGCTGTTCAAACTCTCCCTCAGAACCTGTGTAGGACGGAATCTCACCGTCGAAATACCTGTTGATCATGGCAACTGTCCTGTTTAAAAGGTTCCCCAGGTCATTTGCTAGGTCAAAGTTGATTCTTTCAACAAACCCTTCTGGTGTAAATACGCCGTCTGAGCCAAAAGGAACTTCACGAAGCAAGTAATAGCGAAGTGCATCAAGTCCATAACGGTCAATCAGCATGACAGGATCCACTACATTCCCTTTGGATTTGGACATTTTCCCATCCTTCATCAGCAGCCAGCCATGCGCGAATACTTTTTTCGGCAAAGGCAGATCAAGCGCCATCAGCATGATTGGCCAATAGATGGTGTGGAAACGGACGATTTCTTTACCGACAATGTGGACATCGGCAGGCCAGTAGTTCAAGTATTTCGAGTCATCATCCGTACCATATCCCAGCGCGGTAATATAGTTGGACAAAGCGTCTATCCATACATATATGACATGCTTTGCATCCCCTGGCACTTTAATGCCCCAATCGAACGTTGTCCGTGAAACGGCAAGATCCTCAAGACCCGGTTTGATAAAATTGTTGATCATTTCATTTTTTCTCGATTCAGGCTGGATGAAATCAGGGTTTTCCTCATAATACTGCAAGAGCCTGTCCGCATACTTGCTCATCTTGAAGAAATACGACTCTTCCTTGACAAGCTCTACAGGACGGCCGCAATCCGGGCAGTTCCCTTCCTTGAGCTGGCGGTCTGTGTAAAAGGATTCACAAGGTGTACAATACCAGCCTTCATATTGATCCAGGTAAATATCCCCCTGTTCCAGCAAATGCGCAAATATCTTTTGGACAATTTGCTTATGCCGGTCTTCTGTTGTCCGAATAAAATCGTTATAGGAAATGTCTAGCTTTCCCCATAGCTCTTGAATCCCTGAAACAATCTCGTCTACATACTGCTGCGGGGTTACTCCTTTTTTCTCAGCATTTCTCTGGATTTTCTGGCCGTGTTCATCAGTACCTGTCAAATACATGACATCATAGCCGCGGAGCCTCTTATATCTTGCCATTGCATCGCCAGCGACCGTTGTATAGGCATGACCAATATGAAGATTGCCACTTGGATAATAAATTGGCGTTGTGAGATAAAACGTCTTTAACTTTTCCTCCATCACAATTTCCTCCTTATTTGAACTCCCTGCTGTTTTTTGCCGAGCCTTTAGACCCCGTCAGGAACAGCCTGAAAAGCTTAAGTAATCAATACATCATTATCCTCAAAATATACCTAATAATGCTAAATAACGCAACTTCACGAAAACGGAATTAAAACCCCAAAATCCGGTGTATCTGGAAAACGTGCGTTAGTGTTGGATTCTGTCGAAATTTATTTCGATTCCCAAAAAATACTTTCTGAACAAAAACATTTTAATAATAAATCTCTACTAATTTGTTTCTATTAAATATTTTAAATACCGGAAAAACCTTATTACACCAAGGTTTTATTGCATTTCTAAAATCTATTAAAAAATTAAAATAAAATTATTGACGTATATGGGAATGGCTGGTATTATTAAAAATATAAAAATAAATGTCGAAAAATGACGAATCATAGAAAAACCCATCATGGAGAGGAGATTATTTATTATGAAATCTACTGGTATCGTACGTAAGGTTGACGAGCTTGGCCGTGTGGTTATTCCGATTGAACTGAGAAGGACTTTGGGAATTGCTGAGAAAGACGCTCTTGAAATTTATGTGGATGATGACAAAATCATCTTGAAAAAATACAAGCCAAACATGACTTGCCACGTCACTGGCGAAGTATCCGACAACAACATCACTCTTGCTGGTGGCAAGCTGATCCTAAGCCGTGAAGGTGCAGAACAGCTTTTGAAAGAGATTCAAGATTCTTTCGAGCCAGTAAAATAATTACAATACAAGTAAGCTTCTCCCAAGTGGAGAAGCTTTTTTTTATAAGTAAGATGGGCTAGATGGTGCGTGAGGTGAGCTTTTTTTAATTAAACTAGCTACTGATATGGCGTTTTTCAGCTTGATTGGAGTTCCTGGTGCTTTTGAACAAGCTGATTTTTCGGGATATCTACCAATTTTGGCGATATATCAACCATCCATGGAGAGATATCTGCCATCACGGAACGGATATCGAGCACCTATCAGGTTATATCAACCAAACCGCCATTTACCTTCCGCTTTTCTTTGTCCAGCTGCGACGGACAGGAAGTCCAAGTGCTGAGATTGCGCACAGGACTTGCGCGCCCTTAGCGTTATAAGTCAACATCGAATCGCTAACGCTCTTCGTGTTTCCTTTATCGCGCATTAACGGGCGTTTACGCTTTTCTTTTCACTCTACATGAAAGGCTTGGTAGACTTCTCTTTTATTTATGTTCCGGTCTTTTGCTGCCTTTTTGATGGCGTCTTTTGATGACAATCCTTCCTCGTTCATGTAGTGTTCAACATGACCGGCGAGTGTTAGTTCCTCCCACCAATCATCCTCTTTATTTTCCTCTATTTGGCCTGACCCTTCAACGATAAGACAGAATTCTCCGCGGGTTTCCCCTGTTTCAGCCCAGCTTCTTGCTTCTGGAATGGTTCCTCTGATAAACTCCTCAAATTTCTTCGTCAGTTCCCTACACAAAACAATTTTTCTGCAGCCGAGCGCTTCTTCCATTAGGGAGAGTGTTTCCTTCAGCCGATGCGGCGCTTCGTAGAAAATCATCGTCGCTTCCTGTTTTGCTAAGATTGCAAGCTCTTTGCGCTTTTCTTTTTTGCTTCGGTTAAGGAAACCGTAGAAGAAAAACGGCTGCGGCACAAGCCCGGAAGCAATCAGCGCGGTAAGAGCAGCATTTGCTCCCGGGAGCGGCACAACAGCTACCCCTTCTTCTATCGCAGCTGTCACTAGTTCATAGCCCGGATCGGAAATAGTCGGCATCCCTGCATCACTTACCACAGCAACCTTTTCTCCCCGTTTTACCCTTTCGACAATTTTCTGTCCGCTTGCTCCCTTATTGTGCTCATGGTAACTAGCAACAGGCGTGGAAATTTCAAAGTAATTGCACAGCTTTTTGGTGTTCCTTGTATCTTCGGCCGCTATCAAATCCGCTTCCTTGAGAATCCTGATGGCCCTGAAGCTCATATCTTCAAGATTTCCAATCGGCGTAGGCACGAGATAGAGAATCCCTTTTTCATTTTCCCGTTCAAAGCTTTTTTGCTGCTGCATATTGGCCACCTGTCTCTTTCATTAAGAAATCTTCTTTTTTTCTGCGCGTCCACTGTTTAAAAGCGTATTCCGCCTTAAGCGCCATTCCCTTTTCAGGATACTCACAGAAGTACACAATGCGGACTGGTCCCCTGCCCCTCGTGTATTTTGCTCCCCGTCCTTCATTATGGAGCTTTAGCCTGCGCTCTAGATTATTCGTATAGCCTGCGTACAAGCTGCCGTCACGGCAGGATAATACATAAAAATAATGCTTATCCTCTTCCATATAAGATTTCCTTTACCGCCTCGGTATACTCGTCATTCTCATTGTAGACAACCAGAGGCTCAAGTATCTTTAAATCCGGCTTCCCGTCCTTGATTCCTTCAATAAGGAGGGTATTGGCATCCTTGCCGGCCTTAGGATAGACAAATTGGATGCGCTTTGGTTCAATCCTGTACTTCCGCATTGTTTCAATAATGTCAATCAGGCGCCCGGGCCTATGGACGAAAGCTACTTTTCCTCCCTGTTTAACAAGCTGGCTTGAAACTCTGACTGCATCGTCAAGCGTGCAGAGAATCTCATGCCGAGCGATCGCCAGGTGCTCGTTTTCATTTCTTTCTCTTTTCATTGGTGTTGGGAAATATGGTGGATTGCACGTGACCACATCGTATTTTCCATAGCCAAGCATTTTCGGCATCTCCTTGATATCACCATGCACCATCGTGATCTGTTCTTCCAGTCCATTGTAGGAAATGCTTCGCTGCGCCATGTCATGCAGCCTTTCCTGAATTTCGACACCAGTCAGAGTCCCTTTTGTCCTCGTACTTAAAAAGAGAGGGATTACGCCATTTCCGCTGCATAAATCAATCAAGTTCCCTTTTTGGATCGGGACATAGACAAACTTTGCAAGCAGCACGGCATCAAGCGAAAATGCAAAAACGGATGGGCTCTGGATAATCCTCAAGTTTTCCGCCAACAGGCAGTCGAGCCTTTCATCCTCTTTCAGATTGACCATAGTGTACCTCCGGAATAAGCTATTGCTTTAAAATCGTGCGATGCTAATGCTTCCGACACCTTCATTGGTGGCTGGACAGTGATCGAAGCATGCTTTCTTATCTCTTGAAAAATAGCCTCCCCTGTACGGGGGAGGCCACATTTTACTTTTTATTAAGGAAAGATAAACAAAACAGGCAGTCTCCCTCTTTGCGCGGGCTGCCAAAATGCAGGTTGCAAATATGGAAGCCTTCCTGGTAAAGACGGGCAAGATTATCATAGCCTTCCCCAATATCCATTGGATTATGGTCCTTACCCGCTTTCC
Organism: Mesobacillus zeae; assembly: GCF_003570705.1. Taxonomy (GTDB): domain Bacteria; phylum Bacillota; class Bacilli; order Bacillales; family Cytobacillaceae; genus Mesobacillus_C; species Mesobacillus_C zeae. Next base: position 6,031 of record NZ_QWVT01000003.1, on the reverse strand, counting down.
CCTTGCCGCTTTTCTTCCCTTTAGCATCCTTTGTCTCCGCGGTTTGCTCCAGACGGCGTCTTAAATGTTCATTTTCAATCTTTAACGTATTGTTCTCTTCAAGAACTTCCGCTAAATGCTGTTTAAACTCGCCAAGCTGCTGATACAGGTTGCCAATTTGCGATTCCATATTACTGACTGCGTCGAAAATTTCTTTTTTATCCACCTTTTCCACCTCATTAATCCGTGGATGATTGTATCGAAACGGCGCCTTCTTTCAGCACTTCTTCAAGCGTATACTCAAGCACCCGCTCCTGCCCGGTAACGTCTACCTGCATGATTCGCTCCAGTATATTCAGCCCCACGACTTTCCCCGGGCCGTTCGGAGTGACGATGATCTCGCCAATGTCCGGCAGCAGCTCCTTCGCTGTTTCATACTCATCGTTCTCATATTTCAAACAGCACATCAGCCGGCCGCACAGACCTGAAATTTTGGTAGGATTGAGGGAAAGGTTTTGGTCCTTTGCCATTTTAATCGATACGGGATCAAAATCCCCCAAGAAAGTTGAACAGCACAGCATCCTGCCGCATGGCCCGATTCCGCCAAGCATTTTGGCCTCATCACGGACGCCGATTTGCCGAAGCTCAATCCTTGTCCTGAAAATTGACGCCAAATCCTTGACGAGCTCCCGGAAATCAACCCTTCCATCCGCAGTAAAGTAAAAAATCACTTTATTGCGGTCGAATGTATATTCAACATCGACAAGCTTCATATCAAGCTGATGCTCATTCACTTTTTCAGAACATATATTATACGCTTCTGAGGCAGCTGCTTTATTTTCCTCGACTATGAGACGATCCTTATGATCCGCAATCCTGACGACTTTTTTGAGCGGAAGGACAACATCGTTTTCACCCACCTGCTTGCGGCTGGTCACGGCCCGTCCGTATTCCACGCCCCTCACCGTTTCCACGATAACGAAATCGTCTTTCTCTATTGGGAGATCTGCGGGATCAAAGTAATATATCTTCCCCGCTTTTTTAAAGCGGACACCTACTACATCATACAAATGAAGATCCCTCCTGCAATTTTAACACCAGCTCTTCCATCATTAGCTGGGGGTTCATATTGGCCTGCAGTTTCCTTTTTGATTCCAGGATTGCTGCCATTTGTTCGGTCAGACGCCGTCCGGATGTCTGCAGCGCATATTGCTCCAAGCGGGAACGTTCACCCAGGTTGACAATTTTCTCTGTCTTGCCAAGCTGGATATATAATAAATCCTTAAAAATAAGAAGTAATAAATCCAAACCGCGATCGATTTGTGCTTTTTCCTTAAAGTGCGGAAACCAATCTTCCTGAAGCATCACCATAGCTTCAAGAGGTTTTTTTTTCAACACTTCATACAATTTTACCACTATTTTTTGTGCTTGTGCAAACCAATCATCACGGCTAAGTTCCAGCGCTTCCTCGAGGTTATTCGTCAGTTGCGCCAACACCCGTGACATGTGTGGGTTTACCGCTTCTTCTTCCAGTCCTCTCTCCATGTTTGTGGAGGATAATGGCCGAAATCCAATAATTTGGCACCTTGAAATAATGGTTGGCAGCATTTGCTGCGCCTGTTCTGTCATTAAAATAGCCAGCGTCCCGGGATGCGGTTCCTCTAGAAACTTGAGGAGGCTGTTGGCAGCATTTGAAGTCATCCTGTCCGCATGGACAATGGTATAGAGCTTCTTACTAGACTCTACCCCGGTCTTGGAGAACTCCTCCTGCAGGCTATGTATCTGCGCTTTTTTTATGGAAAGGCCATCCGGTTCGACAACATGGATATCCGGATGATTACCATGATTGATCCTTCTGCAGTTCACACACATTTCGCATGGTTTATAGCCGTCTTCAGGCGAATGGCAGAAAACACTTTTTGCCATGAGGAGACCGATTTCTTTTTTACCGGTCCCCCTGTTCCCTTCAAATAAATAAGCGTGGGCGACCCGGTCTTTGAGTATACTGTTCTTTAGCATCTTCAGCGCAGTCGGCTGCAAGCGTTCCAATTCGTCCCACGTTTTTGCCAATTCCATCACTCTCTTACATTAAAAATTAGCATTTCCTCATTACGTATATAAATTGATTAATAGTCCTTTGATTTCGCCGATCTTCCCAAGAATGTCGATTGGCAGCTCTTCCTTGTTCATGATCGACTCTGTAAGTTCCACAAGCTTCTCATCGATTGTTTTGACAGTCTTGAGAGACCTTCCCTCGCCGTATTGGTTCCAGCTGTGAGATTGCTTCAATCCCATTCCGAAGTCGACCGTTTCCTTTACGAACTGTTTCACAAGTGTCTTAAACTTCGCCATGTCCTTGAATGTCCTCGACCTTGCCAGCCTTTCCCCTGCTGTATTTATTTCACTTAAAAGCTGCTGCAGCTGGCTGACATGCATTTTATGCTCCTGCTTCTGGACAAGATCATTAAATTTAATGCTGCCTGATGGCAGGTGCTTTTGTTCCTGCCTGATATTATCGATTCCAAGTCTCATATCCTGATTTATTTTCATCTTTCAGTGTTCCTCCGCCCGCATTGCTTTTAAAATTGGTGAAACTGTTCCACAGGCATTACAAAAACAGTTGCCCCGCCAACTTCCACTTCAACGGGATATGGGACATAGGAATCTGCATTTCCTCCCATTGGAGAGACGGGTGCTACCAGCTGATCCCTCGACTTGCAGTTATCCCTGATAATCTGCAGCGCTTTTTCCACTCTGATATCTTCGACCCCTATGATAAACGTGGTATTACCTGATTTCAAAAATCCGCCGGTGCTCGCGAGTTTCGTTGCCCGGAAATTGTGGTCAACAAGCGCATTTGAAAGACGGTTCGAATCCTGATCCTGCACCACAGCCATAATTAACTTCATATCGATTCCCTCCGTTGTTCGTAATCTTCCGTTCATTATTAATTCTATTATAACAGTATTTTAATGTGCAGACAGTGGCAAAACAGGAACTCCCAGCCTCTGCCATACACAAATTTGATGAAAAGCCTTAAAGATCACTTCAAGGCTTCATTCGCTGCAACAGTTCTTCAATTTTTTCAGACGCTTCCTTAAAAACCTGTTCCAAAGGCTGTGATGCATCAATCGTCACAATCCTTGAGGAAAATCTTTCTGCAAGCAAAAGATATCCTTCCCGGACTTTCCGATGGAACTCTATATTCTCCAAATCAAGCCGATTCACTTCATGATCTCTATGCTGATTAATCCTCTCGAGCCCTACTACAGGGTCGAGATCAAAGTAGATGGTTAAAATGGGCATCGTTTCTTCGATAGCAAACCGGTTAATCAAGTAAACTTCCTCGACACCGAGGCCCCTTGCATGGCCTTGGTAGGCAAGAGAACTGTCGATAAAGCGGTCACAGAGGACTATTTTCCCTGACCCCAGCGCGGGCTCGACCTTCTCAACAAGATGCTGCCGCCTCGCTGCAGCATAGAGGAGGGCTTCCGTTCTGGCATCCATCATGGTGTTTTCTTTTTTTAAAATAACCCCCCGAATCTGTTCGGAAATATCGATACCTCCCGGTTCACGGGTCGCAACAACATCTCTGCCTCCCTTGATCAGTTCGTTGGCCAGCATGTTGATAATTGTTGTTTTCCCTGCGCCCTCGGGGCCTTCGATGGAAATGAAACAACCACTGTTCATCTATAAATACCTCCAAAGTATATGCATCATTTTATAATTTTCAATAACCCTTCCTGCAAAAGGCTGCCCCCCTGGATTTTGGCTCCATGGCTGACTAAAAACAGCAGCTGTTCCACTTCTTCCTGTCTGATCCGTACACCTGGCATGCAAAGGGGTACACCGGGCGGGTATGGAATGATCATTTCTGCGCAAATCTGCCCGGCTGCTTCCGCAAGCGGCACTTTTACTTCGTCCATTTTACTGATTTCATGGAATCCTGCAGCCATGGTACTAAAAGGCTTCTGCACAAATAATGGAAAATCCGGCCCACATATGGCTGGGACGAGCTTTAAGGCCGCAGCTTTTATTTTTCCTGCAGCTTCATCCAGTCTATCAGACATGCCTTGCTTTAAAAGCGGCAGAACCAGAAGGACATGATAAGGATCTGCGAGTTCACTGTAAAGTCCTTCTTCTTCAAGCAGCCGCTGAAAATCGTATCCTGTCTGACCGCCAGCTAGCTTGATTGTCAACTTCAATGGGTCTCCGCCGTTTACTGGCAAAACGTCAAGATTTGGCATGCTTCCGATTTTATCTCGAAACTCCGTGATCCTACCTGCCAGCGCTTGTCTGTCCTTACATTTAAACGTCCCTAGATAGCTTCTGGCAAGATCGAGCGATGCCATGAGCGGATAGGAAGGACTGCTTGACTGGAGGGTTGCTAAATACTCTCCGACTTTTTCAAGTGACAGCCTGGTGCTGTTAATATGCAGGAAAGCACCCATCGTCATGGCTGGCAGCGTCTTGTGAGCCGACTGGACGATTGCATCCGCTCCTAGTGCGACAGCTGATGTGGGAAAGAATTCCCCTGCGATAAAATGAACGCCATGGGCCTCATCAACCAGTACGGGAATATTGCGGCTATGAGCAGCTTCAATGATTGCGCCGAGTTCATATACCATGCCAAAATAATTCGGGTATGTCAGGATGAGAGCTTTTGCAGCAGGAAACGCCTCGATCGCCGCTTTGACCGTTTCGAGGGATACCCCGCCTGCTATCTTTCCATCTTCCCCTATTTCGGGCCGCAAAAACACCGGATGTGCTTTTGCCATCCGAATTCCATTCATAATCGATTTATGTGAATTGCGCTGAACAAGCACAACATCATCTTCTCCAAGTGTTGCAAGGATCATCGCCAGATTGCCGACGGTTGATCCGTTAACAAGAAAATAGCTTTTTCTTGAACTGTACAGACTGCCCAACAGCTCCTCCGCTTCAAGAATCGCCCCTTCAGGGGAATGCAGGTCATCGAGCCCTGTTAGCTCAGTTGCATCAAGCTTAAGCATCTCTCTAAAGTACCTCTTTGCTTTTTCGGGAAATACCTCGCCGTACTTATGGCCCGGTACATGAAAAGATACAGGATCCGATTCCGCGTGGTGAATTAGCCGGTCATACAAAGGCGTCCTTTTCTGGTCCATACACTCACCATATTCCTAAAAAATAGTTACTTGTCTATTTTACCAAATCACCTCATGTTTTGCTCCGCCTTTTGTGGCACATAAGAGAATACATGACATAGAATGAAGGTTTTAGAGATTCATGGCTTTTGGCAAAAAAATAAAGCTCTTTTTGAGCTTTATGAATATATCTCTGGTTTGGTGACTTTTCTCAGCTGATGCACAAAAAATTTATAATTTGGATCGCTTGTTTCCGTATGAATCATTGTTTTCTCACATTCCGTGCAGATAAATGAAGTGTACAGATGTATGCCTGCTACCTTCTCCTGGCCGCAAACAACACAATTTTCCCCTGCCTGTTTTTTTTCGGAACTGTAATCCATTTCCTCCACCTCCATACACTTATTCTGCCCAGCAACATTTATTATATACAATTTTTCGAATAGTCGTTTCCAAAGATTACTTGATTTCTATTGTATGTGCCCCGCTGTCCATCTTTGTATGTCTTATGAAAAATGAACAGCATTTGTTTTGTGCCGCGCAAAGCAAGTTTGCCCCGTTTTGATTGACTTTCTCTCTTCATTGAATGGACAAGGCCGGCTCCAAATTAATCACTTTTCCTTATTGATATGCCGGACCCGGCCTGGATGGTGCGCGGAAGCAAGCTTTTTATATAAAAAGGTCTGCTGGAACTGCGTTTTTTTGGCCTGGCAGGAGGGTGGCTGCAGCTTTGTGGCTGGCTGTATTAGGTGATATCGACCAACTTTTGCGAGATGTCAAGCATCCTCAGAGCTATATCAATCAACTCGGGGCGGATATCGACCATCTATTGTGAGATATCAACCACCCCCACGCCGCCAGCTTTCAAACTGAAACAACAAAAAAAGAACAGCCGCAATGTGCTGTTCTTTCGCTTCGCCTGGCAGCGT
>NZ_QWVT01000029.1 GCF_003570705.1 Mesobacillus zeae | reverse complement strand
GGCATTTGCTTTGGCGCTTCCATCTTTGGCATTTCCTGTTTTGGCGGCTGCGGTGCCGGTACTGGCTGTTCGGGGGCCGGGATTGGCTTCTCTTTAGCAAATGGATGATCTGTTATTGGCATTTCCTTTTTGCTGCCCATGTTGATTTTTGCCTGAGGCGCTCCCCCGCCAATTGGAGCTTCTTTCTTTATTGCACCACCTGCAGCGGGAACTTTTATTTTCATGCCGGGCATAATCATATCAGGGTTGCTGAGCTGTGTGTTCATTTGCTTCAGCTCTTCAAAGTTCACGCCGTACTTCTTGGCGATCTTCCAAAGGGTATCCCCTTTCTGTACGATATGGATCTTCACTCTGATGTCCCCTCCTATGCATAAGTCCATACATTGTATGTTGGTATGGGCAAATTGCCATTAATCAAAAAAAAATTTTCTTCTCTCGTCATGTATATGTGTGGGCATTCAATTTAAAGCTTTTCCTACAAAAAAACTCGATTTTCCGAAAGAGATTTATAGAAACAGAAAAACCTCGGGATGCGCTTAAGAAAACAGCCGTGAAACCAAAAAAGGTCGCCATTACCCAGCTAACATTAGCTGGGTAATGGCAACCTTTTTCTATTTAAGCTGTATAAAATGCCTTTCTCAACAATCCAAGGATGCATTTGCATTGCATTCTCAGCCAGTGAGGTTACGATTGTTCAAGCATTCGGTTCAGGGCTTTTTTTGCTGGTACTACCACATTACTCCCGACTTTTATCACATTATGCCCTTCCCCTTTTTCAATCGACTCGAGGCACCATGCCAGATGGGGGAGATCGATGCGGTTCATCGTTAAACAAGGACACATGTGGGGATTCAATGAGATGATGTATTTAACAGTATACTGTGAAATAAGTCGGTTCACTAAATTCATCTCAGTGCCAATCGCCCATGCTGAACCTTCCGGGGAAGACTCAATAGCTTGAATGATAAAGTTGGTGGACCTGCCATATCAGACAGCTCAACAACTTCATGCTTGCACTCTGGATGAACGATAACCTTCATATCAGGGTGCTGAACACGAACAGTGCTGATATGTTCAACGCCAAAGTTCTCATGAACCGAGCAGTGACCTTTCCACAAAATTACTTTTACCTTATCAAGAGGTCCATCGAATTCCAATGTAAGGTCGAGCGGATTCCACACTGCCATTTCATCCAGCCCAATGCCCATCTGGAATGCTGTATTTCTGCCAAGGTGCTGGTCGGGAAGGAAAAGCACTCTATCCTTTTCCGGCCTCTTTTTTACTTCAGGAGGCTCAGAAAGCAATTTCCTTTCCATCCACGCGCTCCTTTCTGCCGCTCCTTCAAACGGACGGCACATCATCACAAGCCATGCGGAGCATCCTTCAGTGCAGAACACATTTAAAAAGCTTGAAAATGAAATTATAAAACTACTTTCCTTCCTCTCAGTCCTGATGGATTTATCGATCCAGGACTCATTCAGCAAAACATCACAAAGGAGACTGTCCTTGTTTCAATCCAGCATGGAAACCCCGAAATCGGCACACTTCAGCCAATAAATGATATCAGTCGGATTTGCAGGGAAAGAAACATCCTGCTGCACAGCGATTGCGTCCAGACATTCGGAAAAATCGATATAAAACAAACTGCCGCAGCAGTTGATGCCCTGTCAGTATCTGGACATAAATTTCACGCTCCTAAAGGGACAGGGGCAGCTTTCATTCGTCCGCAAATCACCTGGCAACCTTTCCTTGAAGAAACGAGCCATGAAAAAGGTTTCCGCCCTGGCACTGTCAATGCTCCCGGAGTGCTCGCCATGACGGCCGCTGCTGAAAAAGCTACGGCCAGCCTTGATCAGACTAACGCTCGATTATGCAGTTATTGCGTTCCGAATTTATACAGTCCCTTGCTGGAGTATCCAAAGAAATCATCGTTCATGGTTCATTTGGAACATCACAGTTGGCTTGACTTATTGGAATGGGGATAAACGGAGTTGAGGGCCCATGGGTTATGCTTGAGGCCAATCGGAGCGGCTATGCTATTTCTACTGGCACAGCCTGCCATACTGGCCTTCAAGAACCATCTGCAACCATGCAGGCAATAGGAATATCAGGAAAAGCTTGCTAAGGAGTTTTTTAGAATTTCATTTGGGAGAAGTTCAACTTTGGAGGATGTTAAAAGCCTTGCCGGGCTGATCTGCAAAATAGCTGCTGGAGTGCCTGCTGGTTAAAGACCGCTCCCCAATTTTGTGGTAATATTCTATAAGAAGACACTCGAGGAGAAGATATAATGAGCCAAATGAAGAAAGTCACGGGTGATGATAGAAGAAACTTCCTGCTGGAAACGCTGAAGAACAGCAAAGAACCCATCACAGGGGGAGATCTTGCGACACTGACTAGCGTAAGCCGCCAGGTAATTGTCGGAGACATCACCCTCTTAAAAGCGAGGAATGAACCCATCATTGCCACAAGCCAGGGCTATCTTTACATGCACATGCCATCCCCTGCTCTTTTAGAACGAATTGTAGCCTGCATGCACCCTCCAGACAGAACCGAAGAAGAACTGATCCTTATTGTAGACCAGGGAGCGACAGTGAAGGATGTCAGGATTGAACATCCGGTTTACGGGGATTTAATAGCCTCCATCATGGTCTCAAACCGCAGAGAAGTTAAAAAATTCATGGAGAAAATTCTTGTTACAAACGCCGGCTACTTGTCGGAATTAACAGAAGGGGTCCATCTCCATACAATTGCCGCTTCAAGCGAGAGTATCTTGAATGATGCCGAGGAAGCATTGAGGAAAGCAGGGTTTCTGATTGGATAAATCAATTGAGCCCTGGATTAATAAAAAAAACATCCGGCAATGAACTGTTCCCTTTGTAAAGGACATTTTAAAAAAAGCTAGGCTACTTTAAGAAGATGATCTCTGTATTGAACAGGGGTCATCTTTTTTATATCCCACTGGTATCTATAACGGTTGTAATATGTCATATCAAGTGTAATGCGGTCTGAAATCTCATAGGCTAAAATTTCATTCGTGGAGGCATCCTTGATGGTTGATAAATACGCTTTTTTTCCTTTTCCATAAAACAGATATGTAATATCGGTAAGAAGGACTTTATATGGAATCTCCTGTTTGAACTCCCTATTAAGCATATCATGAAAGCCAACCATGTGCTCCTGGTTGGCTTTCATGATATGCCTGTAAGGGTTTGCCTTCCGGATAGGGCAGATAATTTCGTATTTCTTCATGATTCTTCGACTCCTTTTCAGATTGTAGACAACCTGAAATTGACCTGCCAATGTATCTTAATCTAGTGTGCCCCTTTTTTACGGTTTCTATTATTGTATGCTTTCAGGACTACATCCCGGACAGCTTCCTCCTCCATTTCCCTTTGTTTTCTGCGTTCTAAAACTTTCTCGGAAAGATGGTTATAGTAGCCGGAACGTGACACACCGGCTATATTACATAGATAGCTGACCATGTTTTTCAGATTGTATTTTTCGATGACGGATTGGATGAGGATGAATTTTTGGTCGTCAACTGGTAGCTTTATTTCTTCTTTAGCCCTCTTTCGGCGAATCGTATCTTTTTTAATAATTCGTTCTCAGCTTTCAATAGGTTGTTTTCCGCTTCAAGCCTGGCATACTTTTCTTCGGCTGAGAGTTCTCTTTCACGGGGTCTGCCTAAATTTCCTGCCCTTGTATCATTTATTCCTAATACACCATCTTTTCTATAGGCTACACGCCACCTTATGCCTGAAGAATCGACTCAATACATCCTAATCATCTCTACATCAAAACCACATTCTTTAAATATATCTCTAGAAAATTTTCCGGATTCATTTTGTTTACTGAAATTTTGCTTGAACTCGTCTGTATAGGTGATTCCTTTCGTACTAACTGATTTAACATAAGGGTTCCTAGACAATATTTTAATTTCTTTTTCAGTAATTAATTTTTTACTCACGTTTTCATTCATTGTACACAAAAAGACCCTGCAGAGTAGTCTTTTTTAAAGTGACTACTCTACGGGGTACAGTTTACAAACCGGATGGTTTTATATTTTATAGGATGGATAGCTGCCCAGAACTTTCACTGAACAACCGAGCGCTTCAAGCTCAGCCATGGCTCCCGGAAGAAGGATGCCCTCCATTTTCATATCGATATCAATAATAAAAAAGTACTTTCCCAGTCCAGTTTTCATTGGCCTCGACTCGATTTTTGAGAGGTTCAGCTTTCTCCAAGAAAAAGCTGAAAGGACTTGATGAAGTGCACCAGCACGGTCAGCAGGAAGCGTGACCATCAAGGTTGTCTTGTAGAAATCACTCTCATTTGGTAAAAGCGGCATGGACTCCGGTGCGCTTGAAAGGACGACAAACCTTGTATGGTTGTACTTGTAGTCATGAATGTCCTGCTTGACGATCACAAGTCCGTACTCTTCGGCAGCGAGACCATTTCCTATTGCTGCCGCCCGCACTTCGGGATGGTCGCGGACATACATGGCTGCGGCTGCAGTAGAGGTTGTATTCTGGCTTGGCACTCCCCGGAATTCATGATGCAGGAATTTATGGCACTGTGCAAGTGCATGCGAATGGCTACAGACCAGTTCAATCTCTTTTCCTCCTGCATTGGCCGGATGAACCATTAAATGCTGCTGAATCGGCGCTGTTGCTTCCCCGATGATCCGAAGAGGGACCTCATGTACCAGATAGTCAAGCGTGATGTTAACAGAACCCTCAAGAGCATTTTCCAAAGGGACAACCGAAATTTCCGTTTCTCCTGCTGCAGCTGCATCAATACATTCAGGTATTGTCAAATATGGCACAGATTCCTCTTGAGGAAACAGCCGGCGAACAGCCAAATCAGTGAACGTGGCGCACGGCCCCAAAAAACCTATTCTCAATTTTCCATCCCCCCTTCGCACGCGAAAGCTTCTCTCTACGCCCCGGATCCAAGCACATCGACTTTCTCGACAAATTCAAGCTTGCGAAGGCCTGTAAGCAGCTCGTCCATTGACATATTCATTTCTGTCACGTTCAGGCTGAGGGTAACATTGGCCCTTCCCTGAAGTGGAATCGTCTGGTGTATCGTAAGCACATTGCATCCTGATGAGGCGACCGTTGCCAGTAGCTGCGACAAGGTTCCTGACCTGTCTTCGAGGTAGAAAAACAGGGAGATAATCCGCTCCTTGACAATCGTATGGAAAGGAAATACCGTATCGCGATATTTATAGAAAGCGCTTCTGCTCAGGTCGACACGATGGACCGCATCCCATACAGATTCAGCTTTCCCCCGTTCAATCATTTCCTTGGCTTCCAGCGTTTTTTTCATCGCTTCCGGCAGGACATCTTCCCTGACAAGATAAAACTTTTTATCCTCATTGTTCAGCTTCATTTCTCCACCTCTGGATTATTCAACAAACTCGAATTCATACTTCAGGATGCGGACTGTATCCCCATCCTTCGCCCCGCGTTCCCTTAGCGCATCATCAATTCCCATGCCGCGCATCTGCCGGGCAAACTTCCTGGTAGATTCTTCACTGGCGAAGTTCGTCATTTTAAACAATTTCTCAAGGGTTTCACCAGAAAGAACAAAGGTTCCGTCGGAATCCCTCGTGATGGCAAACTTGTCCTTGTCTTCTTCATGCCTGTATACAACACGGTTGACACCCTGTTCTTGCTCCTGATCCTCTTCCACTTCCTCAATGAGCGGAAATTCCGGTGTCTTATCGACCAAGTCCGCGATGGCAAACAGAAGGTCACGCAGCCCATCTCTCGTAAAGGCTGAAATAGGAAAGACCATATCATTTTCATGCAGCTTTTCTTTAAAGGCAGCGAGGTTTTCTTCTGCACCAGGCATATCCATTTTATTAGCTACAATGACTTGCGGCCTTTCTGTCAGACGCAGGTTATATTCTTTCAGTTCATTATTGATTGTAAGATAGTCTTCGTAAGGATCACGGCCTTCAATAGCAGCCATGTCAATGACATGGACAATGACCCGGGTCCGTTCGATATGCCTTAAAAATTGGTGGCCAAGGCCTACGCCTGCGTGCGCGCCTTCAATCAGTCCAGGAAGGTCCGCCATGACGAAGCTTCTCGCGTCCTCTGTCTCCACCATTCCAAGATTCGGCACAATCGTTGTAAAATGATACTCGGCAATTTTTGGGCGCGCTGCAGAAACAACAGAAAGCAGTGTCGATTTTCCGACACTTGGGAAACCGACAAGTCCTACGTCAGCAAGAAGCTTTAATTCAAGGATAACATCTCTTTCCTGCCCAGGCTCCCCGTTCTCAGAAAGCTCAGGTGCCGGATTGGCAGGGGTTGCGAACCGTGAGTTGCCCCGTCCGCCTCTTCCGCCTTTCGCAATGACAGCCTGCTGGCCGTGTTCAGTCAAATCTGCGATGACTTCCTCTGTCTCAGCATCCGATACGATTGTACCAGGAGGAACTTTGACAATCATGTCTTTGGAGTTTTTCCCATGCTGGTTTTTCGACATTCCGTGCTCGCCGCGCGGAGCCTTGAAATGGCGCTGATACCTGAAATCCATAAGTGTCCTAAGGCCTTCTTCCACCTCAAAGATCACATTAGCCCCACGGCCTCCATCTCCACCGGCAGGACCCCCGTTCGGTACATATTTTTCGCGGCGGAAAGCAACCATTCCGTTGCCTCCGTCCCCGCCTTTTACATATATTTTAACCTGATCGACAAACATCTTGTAAATTACCACCTGTCCACAATTGTTTTATATTCGGCAAATAGCGGCAAAGCCGCAGCTTTCCGATTTGCATCGTTCCTTGAAGCCTTTAGCCTATTTCAACATTCCCCTGCAATACAGGCTAAAAACTTCAATGGACATCTCGGCATCCCCGATTTCCCAATCCATGACCGGCAAGGATGGTTCTGCATGCCTTACGAGGAAATCAGTCAATGCCGATTTATCTGTTATTGTTCCGCAAAAATCAAAAAAGAACCTGATTCCGTCACTTCCCGGTTCAATGGAAACCGATAGATGATTTTCCTGATACTTCTCGATGGAAGCATCGAGGGCTGCAAACAGCCCTTCTGCCCATTGTGCCAAAAGGCTGTCATGGATTAAGCCAAGGTGCCGCGAATCAACTATTTCATATTCAAGCTGGAAGAAATGGTTTTCCCAATTGCAGGTTAACAGCGAAGAGGCGAATTGAGGGAGGTTCAGATTAGTTAGCTTTGCTTCCTGCCTGGCTTCAATGATGATCTCGTCAATTATGTCCTTTGCCCGGTCCACATTGTTCAGGGAGAGATTGCCTTTAATGAGCTGCAGCTTATTCAACCAATCATGGCGTGCATGCCGCAATACCTTGATGGTATCCCACTCTTTTTTCATACATATTTGCTCCTACTCTTTTTACTGCTTGAAAATAGTATAACAAAAAAGCCTGGAAGCGTAAGCAAAAAGGGATAAATAAACGCTTGCAAACGGAATTTTTTCCGTTTCCAATAGCAAAAAAAAACCCCAACCGCAAAAGGTCAGGGTTTCTTTGCTTAAGCTTCTTGTGCAGTTGGGTAGACACTTACTTGCTTTTTGTCGCGGCCAAGGCGCTCAAATTTTACAACGCCGTCAACCTTTGCAAATAGTGTATCGTCTCCGCCTTTGCCAACATTTACACCTGGGTAAATTTTAGTTCCGCGCTGACGATAAAGAATGGAGCCGCCTGTAACGAACTGGCCGTCCGCACGCTTTGCGCCAAGGCGCTTAGCGATGGAGTCACGTCCGTTCTTTGTGGAACCTACACCTTTTTTCGATGCGAACAACTGAAGATCCAATTTTAGTAACATTTATTCCACCTCCTGCTTTTTGAAGGTAATTTTTATGTGCTTTCCGTATTCTTCTTCAATCGTCTGCAATGAGACAATCATTCCTTCGAGCAGAATCTGTACCTTGTCACTGACATCTTCCGGAAGGTCATTAGGGATGCTGCAGCTAAGATAGCCAGCCTCACCCACTTCAAACTCTGGTGTGATGCCAGTAACTTTATGAACGGCATTGATTGCACCAACAGAAACAGCCGACACGCCTGCACAGACAATGTCTTTGCCTCTGTTAGCATAGAAAGCATGACCGCTGATCATAAACGATTGAATTTTTCCGGACTGAGTACGATAAATCGTAACAGAAATCATTTAATATCCGCCTTAAGCGTTGATTGCTTCGATAACAACTTTTGTATAAGGCTGACGATGACCTTGCTTTTTACGGTTGTTCTTTTTCGCTTTGTATTTGAAAACGATGATTTTCTTTTGACGGCCTTGTTTCTCAACTTTAGCTGTCACGGTAGCTCCCTCAACAACAGGGCTTCCTACTTTCACGTTTTCGCCGCCAACGAATAGAACTTTGTCAAAAGTAACTGTTTCGCCTGCTTCTGCGTTCAGCTTTTCAATGTAGATAGCCTGTCCTGCTTCTACTTTGACTTGCTTTCCGCCAGTTTCGATAATTGCGTACATTCCACTTGCACCTCCTCTGAACTAAGACTCGCCATGACAGGCGCTTGCTAAAAGCAAAACTTGATTGCCTGTTCCGTGCGGTTGTAGCGTGGTGCGCTACAAACATAACATGAAAATACTATCATATAAGGCTGGCAGGTGTCAATCATATTTCTAATGCATTACTCGCTTTCAAATATTTCTCGAACATTTCCAAGCTTCCTGACCGAATAAAAAGGTTTGGGGGAATCAGCAATCAAGAAAGAAATTTTTAATCCAAGTACTTGCTCAAGGCGGATTTTATGCTCCCCCTCATTGGCCAAGAAAAAATTTGCAACCTCTGAATCGCTTTCCACAAGGACTGCTTCATAATCGGATCCGCGGTATTCCCATAATTCCCTTTCAAGGCGGAATGCCATCGTCTCAGAACTGAGGACGTGCCCGGCGCCGCTGCATACCCGGCATTTTTCTGTCAGGGCTTCTGTTATTGAAAGCTTTGTCTTCTTTCTTGTCAGCTGCAGGACACCGAGCAATGTAAACCCAGCAATTCTAGTCCGGCGTTTGTCCTCGGCAAGAGCGGATTCAAGAATCCGTGCAACCTCCTCCCTGCTCTCCTGGTCCTTCATGTCTATGAAATCGATAAGAATCATCCCGCCCAAGTCACGAAGCCTGATTTGGCGGGCAATTTCTTCCGCAGCGAGTTTATTGGCGGCAAATACGGTCTCCTCAAGATTATTTTTCCCTGTAAATTTTCCGGTATTAACATCAATGATGGTCAATGCCTCGGCTGCATCAAAAATAAGATAAGCACCATTTTCAAGCCAAACCACTCTTTTCAGCGCCTTGTCAATTTCATGTTCTGCTCCGTAGAAAGAAAAAATGTTTTCAGCTCCGCTGTAAGAGACTATGTTCGCCTCAGTGCCTTGTCCAGATTTATATCCAGCGAGCTTCTTCCGCATTTCCGGGTCATCCGAAACGATTTCCGCATTCCTATGCCTGTCGATTTCCCCTGTCAGCTCTTCGTAGAAGTAGTCCTTTCCATGGACCAAGCCCGGCTTTTTTAGGGCATCCGACTTTCGCTGAATGTCTGAAAAGAGATCGCGAAGCTCCTGAAGATCTTGTTCTATCTCTTTTTGTTCATGATTGACCGCTGAGGTCCTGAAGATGAGCCCTTCTGTCTCGGTTTTAATCGACTCTCCAATTTGTAGCATGTTCTTTCTAAGCTCAGGGTTTCCGTGTTTTTTCGAAACCGCAACATATTTTCCCGAGGGCATGTAAACAAGATGGCGACCCTTCAGCTCAATAACGGCTGTCAGCCTGGCTCCCTTTGATCCTGCCGCGTCTTTTTCTACCTGAATAAGCAGCCGCTCACCCTGATGGACATAACGGCTGATGCTTCTCCCTTGCTTTTCGGCTTTGCTGCCGTGTTCCTGGACAAAGGATGGAAGTTTGTCACGGTGAAGATATCCGCTTTTTTCACATCCGAAATTCACAAATGCCGCATTCATTCCGGGAACAACTTTTTCGACAATCCCTAGGTAGATGTTTCCGACCTGGGACTGCTGCCCGGGCTGTTCAATATAAAGCCTCTCAGCTTTGCCGTTCTTTATAGACGCAAACCTTTTTTCAGCCGTCAATGTATTGATAATCAGTCTGTCCAAAATATTTCCCCGCTTCGACAAAAATTTTCCCATAACAAAAAGGCAGGGCGTGTTCCCTGCCTGTCTATTATCCTATGGTCAATATGTGTAAAGCAAATCTCCAATTTTTGCAGAAAGCATTTTTTCCGTAAAATAAGCATGAAGAAGTTCATTTTCATCAAGCGCTGCCTCGATTCCGTCTTCCTTTGTAACAATGACAGGGTGCTTGCATCCGCGCTGAAACCTCTCCAGGACAGCGAGCAGCCCCTCTTCCTCGCTTACGTTAAGCGGCTTCAGATGGCGGAAGTCCCCTTGCTTGCCATAATATCTTTCCATGAGGAAACGCAAAAATACATATCTTCTCTGCTTCCACTCATAGTAAAGTGAAAAGCAAAGAAAGCCAAAAATCACCCATATATTTAATGTGAATGGCCCGATTACTGTAATGGCTGCTGCAAAAATCAATAGGAATGCAGCAGAGGATATTAGCGTCCGCCGATGTGCCTGCGGAAACGGCAACTTCACAGAAAAGAGCAAAAACAGTAGCTTTCCCCCGTCGAGGGGCCAGATAGGAAGAAGGTTGAATAGAAGTACCATTAAGTTAAAGTCAATAAACTGCGAATGCCAATACTCTGGCAGCAGCCCTGCGGAATAAAGCGTGAAGCTCGCGGCTGCCATCCAGATATGCTGCAGGGGACCCGCAGCCACCACTACACTCTCTTCAAAAAGGGAACGGTTACCGTGTTCATCCATTTCTGCCACTCCTCCAAATGGAAGAAGAGATATCCGCCTGACTCTCCATGAAAACAATGAAGCGGCCGCTGCATGGCCAAGTTCATGGACAAGGATGATAAACAGGAGCAGTGACAGTTCAATAAAATGTGCTGTTGCGACAGCGAGGAACATAACAATCCAGAGGATAGGATGGATGCTGATTTTCTTTAGCAAATCCATGGCTCTATTCAAATTTGATCACCGGCATTGGATCAATGAAGTCATCCCCTTTTTTGATGGCAAAATAAAAAGAACCCTTGCTTCCATCATCACTTGAGGTTGTTTTTCCCACCGGCTCGCCTTTTTTTACATACTCATACACGTTTACGTCAAAGCCGCTTAAATTCCCATACCAGGACTCGCTTTTATCAGCGTGCTGGATGATGACCGTTTTCCCGAAACCCTCCTTATTCCCGGCAAATCTGACAAGCCCTCCACTCATTGCTTCAACATTTGCATTATTCCCAGTCTCAATGGTGATTTTTTGTCCATCGTCCCCGAACTCCTCAAGAATCTTCCCTGAAGCCGGCAATGCATAGCCGTTGTTTACGTTGTTTGACTTTTCTTTGATTTTTACTTGCTGCGGCAGCAGGGCCAGCGGCTTTCCGAACTGCTGTTCATACCAATCTGAAACCATGGCGAATTGAAACTCTTTTTCCATCGTGCTTGCAACAAATTTTTTGGCCGGGGCGGCCGTTTCCGGTCCGCTGCGGAACAGAATGGAGACAACCAGTACGAGGCATGCCGAAAAGAGAAGCTTAAACAAAAACACTTCCTTGCTGAACACGGGATGATTTCCTTCTCCGGGACTGGTTTCATAGGCAGGCATCGGCGCAAAGCCATACAATTCCTCTGTCTCCGGTATCTTTCCGGAATAACCGCGTTTTGAAGACCTTTCCCTGTCCTTCTTGCGCTTTTCAATCCTCTTTCTTATATCGTCAGCTCTTGACCCCATTTCTCTTTCACCCATCCCTTTTAGACAGTTTGTACAAGTCTATGAAACTGTCAGGGATAGTATTCCAACAGCTGAAAGAACAACAAAGCCTCAGGAACGAATTCCTGAGGCTTTGTCCGGCTATTTTATGAACGCACTCCAAAAAAGCGCTTAATTTTTGTAAACATGCCTTCGTCTCCTGAATCAAGCTGCTGGAGAGGAACTGATTCCCCAAGGATCCTTCTGGCAATATTGCGGTAAGCAATCGATGCTTTGCTATTCGGATTAAGCGCAATCGGCTCGCCATGGTTTGATGCTTTGATGACTTCATCATCATCAGCAACTATCCCGATCAGCCCGATGGAAAGATGTGATGTCACTTCATCAACATCCAGCATATCTCCGTTTTTCATCAGATGGTTCCGAATCCGGTTGATTACGAGCTTCGGAGGTTCGACATTCTCTTCCTTTTCGAGCAGCCCTATAATTCTGTCCGCATCGCGCACAGCGGAAACTTCCGGCGTTGTGACAACAATGGCTCTGTCTGCCCCTGCCACAGCGTTCCTGTAGCCCTGCTCAATGCCTGCTGGACAGTCTATGATAATATAGTCATAATCCTGTTTCAGTTCATCAATCAGCTTCTTCATTTCTTCTGGCTGTACTGCTGTCTTGTCGGATGTCTGTGCTGCCGGGAGCAGATAAAGCTTGTCTTCGAACCTTTTGTCCTTGACAAGCGCCTGGTGGATTTTGCATCTTCCTTGGATTACATCGACGAGATCATATATAATCCGGTTTTCAAGCCCCATCACGACATCCAGGTTACGCAGACCGATATCGGTATCGACAAGACATACTCTTTTGCCTTGAAGAGCCAAAGCCGTACCAATATTTGCAGAAGTTGTCGTTTTGCCAACCCCGCCTTTTCCGGATGTAACCACGATTGCTTCTCCCACTTTAGCGGCCTCCTTCAAATCTTGTTAAATTCGGTCTAATCTTCATTAAAGTTTGCAATCTATCTATGACAATCTGCTGGTCTTCAGATATATACGCGCATTCCATGGCTTTTCCGTCTTCGTTAGGAAGCTGGTCCGGAGCACGGCTAATGCAGCCGGCAATGCGGAGCTGGGACGGCTTCATAGACGATGCTCCAATGACTGCCTGCTCATTTCCATTACAGCCAGCATGGGCGATCCCTTTAAGAGAGCCCATGACAAATACATTTCCGCTCGCTTTCACCGTTCCGCCAGGATTGACGTCACCAATCAGCAAGAGATCTCCGGTTATTTCAAGCACCTGGCCTGACCTGACAATCCTTGCCACTGATACAATTTCATTTTCCTGTCTTAGTTCCTCTGCTTCAGCTATTGTCATGACATTCGTTTCAATCACATCCACCAGCAGGTTTCTTTTCTGACGGATCAAATCTTTCAATTCCTCTTGCTGACCATGTGACAGGTATCGATTCCCGACCTTAACTTTAACAGTCAAAAGCCTATCCTCTTCCTGAGCCTTGCTTGTGTTAGCAAGCTTTCTGTCTAGTTCTTTTTTTAGTTCTTCATAGGAGCATGTATCATCAAGATGGAGCGTAAGCCCGTCTTTAGTCCCTTTAATTGTTACATTTTGTGTATTTTTCATACAGGATGTTCACCTCAATGATAAAAGAGATTCGACAGCCTAATTACAATCTCCTTTTTTTTGCTGCGGGAACGATTTTTTTATTAATCATTCCGCAAAAAATCGGCAAATTTCTCAAACTGTCTCTTGAATGGGTAGGCCGCCAGCACTAGAAATGCCATGTTGAGGACAAGGGTAGGGAATAAGCGAACGCTGACAAAGTTTGAAAAATCCATATTCGTAATATGGATTAAAAGGTTCATCTCGTATACGCCGACTTCCAGCAGCGCAATTCCTATTAGCGAAACTGCAGATACGACAACAACATTTGTTTGAAGGATTCGCATTACATTCGCGAAAAGATAGGAAAGCAAAGGAAACAAGACAAGATAGACGCCAAGGATTTCCGTATAAACCATGTCAAACAAAAGTCCGAATATCAAACCATAAATGACTCCTTGCTTCGCATTTCCATAAACCGTTAAAAAGAAAATTGCAGCCATCAGAAAACGCGGAACCATTACCCTTCCGCTATTAAAGACCTCGGGAGGAATGATGTCCACAAACAGGCTTTCCAGCAAAAACAAAAAAATGAACAAGAGGGGGACAGTTATCCGTTTCACAGTCCCCCCTCCCCAATCGCTGCCGCTGGCGGAGAAGGCATCAGCCTTTTCAAAACCATAACGTGCTGAATATCATAAAAATCCGCATCAGGTTTGATATAAGCAGTCTGGTTCAAGCCAAGTTCACCGGGCTCGACTTTCTGGACTTTGCCAATCGGCACGTTAGGCGGGAAGACACCGCCGAGGCCCGAAGTCACCACATTCTGCCCTTTTTTGATTTTCGAATCAAACGGCAGGCCTTTTAACAAGAGCAGTTTCTTTTGCTCATCATAGCCATCAATAGTGCCATAAATCTGCTTATCGCTCTGGAGAGCCGCCGAAATTCGGTTAGTCGGATCAGACCCGCTCATAAGCTGGACTGTGGAGGTAAAAGGAGTTGTGCTTTTTATCTTGCCAATCAGCCCTCTTGACGTCATGACCGCCATATTTTTTTTGACGCCGTCAGATTTCCCTTTATTGATAATGATTTTTTCATGCCAAATACGGTCAGGGCTCCTTGCAATAACGGTTGCCTGCATAGGTTTGTAGTCCTGGAGGGAACCTTTCTTGTCAAGGATGTCTTTCAGCTCTTTGTTTTCTTTTTGGAGAGAATACACTTTTGCTTCAAGCTGAGCCATATCATCAAGATGCTTTTTCAGCTTTTTATTCTCGTCATATGTATCTTGCAAGTCTTCAAGATTTTCAAAAAACCCGGCAATATAATGGGCCGGCCGTGACACCAGGGATTGGACCCAGCCGGTCGTGTCTTTCACGAATTGCTCCGGCCAGGTCAGCTCTTCCCGGTCCCTTAAGGAAAACCCAATCAATGCCACGAGGATAATAATGCTGACAAGCAGCATAATCAATCTTTTATTCAGGAAAAATTGTGGCATGACTCTACACCTCTATTTTAGTTAAACAAATTCATTCAGCATTAACGTGATTCTTTAGCTTTGTTTTTAAACAAGTCAATGTGGTCAAGGGCTTTTCCGGTACCAATGGCAACGCAGTCAAGCGGATCTTCTGCAATCAGGACAGGCATTTTTGTTTCATTTACAATCACCTTGTCAAGATTGCGGAGAAGCGCTCCCCCCCCAGTCAGGACAATGCCCCGGTCCATAATGTCTGCAGCAAGTTCAGGCGGTGTATTCTCAAGCGTGAGCTTAACAGCATCGACAATCGAATAAACAGTATCATGAAGGGCTACAGCCACTTCCGCAGCCGATATTTCTATTGTCTTCGGTAAACCTGTCAAAAGGTCGCGTCCGCGGATTTCCATGTTGTCGATTCCATCTGGTTCCCCAGCTGAACCGATTTCCATTTTAATGGATTCCGATGTCCGCTCACCGATCATTAAATTGTAGGTTTTACGGATATAGCTGATAATAGCGTCATCCATCTCATCACCGGCAACTCTGATGGACTGGGATGTAACGATTCCGCCAAGCGAGATGATCGCGACTTCAGTCGTGCCGCCGCCGATATCCACTACCATGCTGCCTGTCGGTTCCCAAACTGGAAGGTTCGCCCCTATTGCAGCAGCGAAGGGTTCTTCAATTGTAAAAGCATCCCTTGCACCTGCCTGGCGGGTAGCATCAATGACGGCCCGCTCTTCAACAGCTGTAATCCCGGAAGGCACGCAAATCATAACATACGGCTTGCCGGCAAAAATGCTTTTATTTTTTGTAGCCTGTTTAATATAATACTTCATCATTGTAGCTGTTGTTTCATAATCAGCAATGACTCCGTCTTTCATCGGGCGCATAGCCACAACATTCCCCGGTGTCCGTCCAATCATGTTTTTCGCGTCGTTGCCGACCGCTACAATCGATTTCGTGTCAGTCTGCATAGCCACAACAGATGGCTCGCGAAGCACGATTCCTTTTCCTTTTACATAAACAAGTGTATTTGCAGTCCCAAGATCGATTCCCAGGTCTCTTGTCCCAATTCCAAACATGTTGTATCTCCCTTTCTTGAAAAAAAATGCTTTTTAAAGTGCTGATTATCTATCATGACAGCGTTAGAATTCAGTCGTTGACTAAAGCATTTGCAGCTTCAAATTCGCCGCAAAAATCATAAATTATATTATATCCCAACGTCAAATAAAATCATAGTATCAAACATAACCTTTTTCCTTGAGGCTTACATATTTATTCTCCCCGATGATTAAATGATCAAGTATTTCAATTCCTACGATTTTTCCGCATTCGGCCAGCCTCTTTGTTACTTCAATATCTTCCCTGCTTGGGGAAGGGTCTCCTGAAGGGTGATTATGGGCGCTTATAGGTACACTTATAGGCGTTAATAATTATATGTAACATTTTTCATCATCTATCCATTAATATTGCAACATTTAACAATTTCGCCTATTTTAAATATAAAGGCTAAATTTAGTATTAATTGTTATAAAAAGTTAATCTATAATCATTAACATTTAAGGAGGGGGAATCAAATGGAGTTAAGTGAATCGTACAAGTTTATAGCAAAAGAAATTAGAGAGATTGCTAACAATAATAAAGTTATATCAATAATGATCCATGACCAAAAAACAAACCTTCAAGTACCGCACCCTATTACAGAGTTTATAACTGTAAAATATGCATATCATGGTAAATCATTAAACTCACAATTAGTACCAGCCCGAGTAGTATGCCGCTTTTTAAACTATACCCTTAAATCTATAGATAATAAAGACAAACTGTTCATGCAGCTATCATTTAAAGGATTAAAGAATCTGAATCTATATCATGGTAGTAATTATATTTCTCACCTATCAAGAAATGGCTTATCTCGGAACACAATCAAATTGTATGAAGGAGCACTCACTAACTTTTTTGTATTTCTAAGTGAAAATAATTATATCAATGAAAAGATAGAAATTGAATATAACTATTACAAAGATAAAAGAACAATTAAATCGGTATTTGAAAAAAGTTATCTCCAAACCAAATATCCTCCTTCAAGAAAATCAAATACTACCTTAAAATTAAAAGATTTCGGTAAGAATCGTTATGAGCTTATGATTTTATTCATACAGGTAGCTAGAGCTGTTTCACCAGATATCGTTTTAGGTATTTGTTTTCAGTTTTATGGTGGATTACGTAGAGGTGAGGTTGTAAATGTTACTAGATTAGATTTAGAGGTAATTCCAAATGAATCTATGATAGTTCATATTAAAGATAATAGACATCTCCTATTCTCGGATTTAGAGGATACATCAAATGAATTTCCAAAAAGAACAAATTATCTCTCCCCTAGATTATGCAAACAAATAATAATGGATATACCTTTAGTATGGGAAGTATATTTTGAACATATTAATCACCTACGAACTGTGAAAGCTAAAAATAAAAAAGCAATGTTTTTAAATAAAGATGGGAATGCAATGTCTGGTAAAGTTTATGATCGAAGGTTTAATAAAGTAAAAAAACGTTTTTTAGAGGAATTATTAAAGCAAGGTAAATATGAAGATTACACATTATTAAGTGAGAGTTATTGGTCTACTCATATTGGCCGAGGCATTTACAGTAATATTCTATTTGATATGAAACTTACACCTACTCAAATAGCCATCGCTAGAGGTGATACTAATATTAATTCATCTATGGAATATGTAGACGAAAAAACAACTTTAAATGCAATTAAAGACAATTTGCCTCGAATAAACAAGTTAACTGAAGAATATTTCAATAATTAAATATGAGAATAATTCACATCGAAAGGTGGAAGTAATTTGGATAGAAATCTAATTAAATTATCCTCGTTTTTTTACAACAAACAAAATATTCCTGCAACTAAACATAAAATAAAGCTTCTTATTAAGGAAGGCTACCTTAAAACTTTTCGAATTAACAAGGAAATCTATTTTTATCGAGATGAAGTAACCGAAATTTTTCAGATTGAAAATGACTTATCAGAGAATTACTTTAATACTGAAAGTTTTCTCCAAACAGTTTGTAGAGCCTCTAGTACTACATCTTATAGAAAACAATTAATCGAAATACTCTCTAAATGTAATCAAGTGTATAAAATTAATACTGTTAATTACAGAAACTCATTATACTTCGCTAAATCAGATGTAGAAAAATTTCTTTTTAATGTATATACCAAAGATGAACTTTTAAAAAAATTTAGCATCAATATTTATATCTACGATAACTTTGTAAATTTAAAGAATACAAATTTGATTAGAATCTCAAAAAACACAGAATACATTCCTAAGTCCTACTCAACCAAATTAAAAAACTTTTCAAATAAGTTTTCTTCTAAGGAACGGAAAGCTAAATGGGTCAAAGGCACAACAATAATAAGAAGTAATATTTTTTCTAAATTAGTTAAAAAAAATGAAACTTTATATAAACTATGTCTCAAAAATTCAATAAACCACTTTAAAAATCATGAAAAAGTTTTATATGTAGATTATCATTCTCTCTCATCGTTTTACAGGATACATCTAAATTCATCTAATAATTACTACACATTAACGGAGATTAGAAAATTATTTGGTACGCATCAAACTTCACTAACTAATTTAAAATATACTTTTGTCCCAAATTTATTAAAAATGTGCGAAAAATTGAATATAAAGTATTTTAAAACCAGTCAGCAACTTCTAGGGGATAATATTTATTTCAAAAAAGTACATATTAATGATTTTCTATCTACTTATATTTCCAATAAAGATGTAGTTAATCAATATAGCATAACTTTTCATCAATTAAATTTTCTGATCAATCACCATAACATTGATCACATTGATTTACACACCCGACTTAGGTTATATAAACAAAAAGACATTATTGAAATGTTTAACAAAGACGATACATGGCTGTACCTTGGAAAAAAAGATAAATTCTTTTATTTAAAACAAGTATTTGAATTATTACAAGTATCAGATAGTGAACTAATCACTATTAGAAAAGAGACTAAACTGACTTTTTATAATTTCCACAATACAACCTATTACTACAAAGAAGAAATAAATAATTTGCTTAAACTCAAACAGTATCTTAGGGAGAATTATGTTCCTTCTTCTTTAGTTTCTGAAACACTTGGAGAACACTACACTCGATACTTTACAAGTAAAAAAAAACCAACAGGTATTGAAAGATATGCTTTCAATGTAGACTCTCCAACATTCTTAATTTTTCCTAAATCAGAGTACGAAGTACTATTAAAACAGAAACAACATCAAGAAATATTAGATTCCATATCATATCATGATCCACTTTCGGCTTTTAATGAACTACTAAAAATATATAACATTAAATTTCATGAAAAATCATCTGTTACACAACAATATTGGTTTGATTACTGTACCGATTCAATTCAATATAACAATAAAGCGAAAGAAACTGTACCTTACTTTGTAAATGCCTTAGTAAAATGCACTAAATTATTATCAGAATTTATTTCGGATTCAGAATTATATCTAAAATCGAGCAATGAAATAAATTTTTGTTTATTAAACTCAAACATTCCAATTACTCATCGAAATATTATATTACCTTTTATTAATAAACATTATCACCAATTAATTCAAGATAATATTAAAGGCGCATTCAAAATAAGTAAAATTAAAAATTCATCAAATACCACTAGAACTGTAAATCAAGATATGGATATATACGACTACACTACTTTTAAGCAAGTATATTCATATGTAAATAAACTTAATCATAAAGCACCTGCAATAAATGACGGTTTACTTAGAATAAACTTTCCCACATTAAAACAATCAAACGAATATGCTTATTCTTGGCTATATATACTGTTACACCTAAATAACGCTTGGCGACATAGAGATATATGTAATATAAAAATGATTAATATCTCTTTTCTTAACATAAATTCGTTAGAGAAGTTTATAAATAGAGATCTTACCAACGATGAAGTAAACAAAATCATTAATTTACTTTTAGCAAAAGAATACATTGTTTCTAAAACTAAGGCTATCAATAATTTTTTCATATCTGATGACATTAAGGTCGCTGTTGCTAACGCTTATGTAATTTGTCATTTAATAAATCAACATTGCTATCCTACTTTAGATAATATTATTTATTTTAATAATAAACAAAATAATTTTCTCGACACTCATACTAATAGTTTCTTTAAGGATTTTCCTAAAGAATTCAAATTTAAAAACAGAAAGATGAATAGAACATTGCTTACTATCATGTATACACTATTAAAAACGGAAAAACATAGTGGCGCAGCCCTTAACATTACCCAGCGACTCCGTTCTCATAAAAGTGTGGAATCAACCAATGTATATATTAATATCCCTGACGAAGATATTAATAATCTTTCCATAAACTTATTTAATCGTGGAGTATTTGGTTATATACCAAAAATGCTTAGTGAAATAGTTTTCGGAAGTACAAGCGATCTGACAATTGAAACAAACAATATAAAAAAATTACAATCAGTATTCAAAGATATTTATAACATTGAATCCACCGCAGGTTTTTTAAATAGTGTACTCAAACAAAAAAAATCTATAATCGAGTTATTTATTTATAAAGGATCAAAAGTAGCATTCGAAACTTTAAATAAGCTTCAAAAGAATTTCTTACCGGGAAAGGATGAAAATTTCCAATGTATTGTTTCAGAAGAAGGTTGTCTTAATACTGGTTTAGACTGTAAGAACTGTGTTTATTCTGTACCAAATTTTTATGCTACAGCTAACATAGTCTCTAGCGTTACACACACATTAGAACAGTTTAAGAATAACTTCAACAATACTAATTTCGAAATTGAAAAGATAAAACAAGTAAATCTTTTGTTTATGGAATTAGATATTTTAGATGATTTGGTTAATAAGCTTGGCGAAGATGTAGTGTTAGGGTTTTTCGAAGGAAATAAACAGGGCTATATTAAGTTGCTAGACTTATTAAATAATATTGATTCAAAAAAACCTATACAAGAATACGCTACTTATGCACCAAAAGGAGTTGATGAAAGGTGAGTGATAATACAACAATAAAGTCCACTACTACTTTCGATACGCCCTATTTATCCGAATACGAAATTACTTACGTTATCAATTTAATATTAGAGCTAAAAGCAAAAGGTATTTTTCTATCGAATTCAATTCACGATGACATTTGGATATTCTCACATGAATATAGTCCAGGAAGATCTATTAAACTAGATTTCGGAAAAATTAACAAAGGTTTAACCCAAGATGGTCAATTACTAATAAAATGTTGGATAGGTTCATTGCTTGATAAATACCGACCATCTACGTGTATTCACTATTTCCACTATTTTTGTATGGCTATTAATATTACAAACTTTTTCTCTCTAAATCGTATAGATCATTTTGTAGAATGGCTTCATGAAGATCAAATCACTGATAATGAAAAAACTTATGTTCTTTCCACTGTTTTTAGTTTTTTTGATTTTAGTGAAATTTCCAATTCAAGTAAATATCTTACTAAACTATACGATATACGAAATAAAATTAAATTCAGTAAAAATCCCATTAGTCTACCTTCATCAAAATATATCTTAATATTCTCATATTATTTAGAGAAATATTTTGCTGACATCGAAAAAGACGAATTGTTTAATGTTGAAGAAACTATAAAAAAGAAAATCCTTTTCTCTCCGATCTTAATCTGGTGGAATTTAACTACAATTATTCCAATGAGATCTACTGAATTTTGTTTAATAAAAAGAGAGTGTATTTCGGAAGAAAACAACAAATATTTTATTACAATAACTAGAATTAAAAAACCATTAGACCAGGAAGTTAAAAATAATTATTATACTAAAATTGAGATCAATGAAAGTATGTATAATTTAATAAATAATTATATTGAGGTTACTGAAGAATATGGAGAAAGTGAAACACTTATCTCTTATAGATCTTTAATTTACGTTGATAATACAGAACGTAGAAGACTTCAAAAAAGAAACCTAAACTCTTTCAATAAAAATAATTTAGAAAAGTTACTTAAACGTTTCTATAAAGAAGTTATTAACGAATATTATCAAATTAACTTATCTCTAAATCAAAGATTAAGTCCAAATGATACTCGTCACATAGCTTTTGTTTCACTTATGATGCAAGGTATTTCACCTGTTGAAATAGCACGTTTGGGTGGTCATAAAACAATAGCAGCACAGTATCATTACAGTTTTCACAAAGAATACTGGATTGATAACGAGGTATTTAAGTTAATTAAAAACTATAAAAACATATCTACTTTCGATAACAATAATATTAGATATATTCCAGAAAACGTTAAATTGAAGGCCTTTGAATCACCTACATCAAGCTTTAGAGGCGAATTAGAAATCGGCTATTGTAGCGACTCTCTTATTCGTTGTGAAGCCAAAGAATGTATGCTTTGTAGCCACTGGCGAATTGATTTTGATGATATAAAATTAAAACATAATCTTATTATCGAAAAAGTGAATAAGAATCGAAACAATCTAAATGAACTTATGAATTTTATTTATAAAATTCATACAAATACAGTTTTAAATACCCTGACACCCAAACATCTAGAAAACGAGAAAGACTTACAGCAAACATTACAAAAAGTTAAATCAGAACTCCATAATTTATCAAAACTAATCCAATTTGAAAGGAATATCTATTAATTATATGACTAATAAAGGGCGGAAACCAATACTAACTGAAATTGAAGCTAAAGAAATAATAAACAGTTACGTACTAAAGCATAGTGTATCGAAAAAGATTAAATATAGTGATTTGAATAATTATTGTATTGAACTATATCAAAATAAAGAGATAACTCAATTACCATCAGAATCATTTTGGAGGAAAAAGGATCGGACAGGCAGAAAATTAATAGATGAGGTAAATTCAGTTCTAACTCACAAACTTGAAAGACATGAAAAACAATATGAGCTTCAAAATTTATTAAAGCTAATAGAAAATAAAATCACAAATAAAGTACTAAAAACAACTCTTTTCAACGAATTAGAATCTAAGCAAAATAAAATAGAACAGCTTGAAAAAGAGCTTAATATAAAGGAGGAAAGGATATTATCATTAGAAAAATCATATGAAAATAAAAAAACATTGAATAAACAGCAACAAGAATTAATATCACAGGTTTTTCACTACTTTCTAAACAAATCTACACCTGAAAATTTTAAATTTTTTGATTCTGCTCTAAACAATATATTCACAAACCCCTTTGATTACCTTTCTTTATTACAGGAAAAAGAATCTCAAAAACAAAATAATGTTGCTGACTTTTTTAAGAATAGACTGAAAAAATAATTAAAAAGTTTACTAGAAATATATCAGATTCCGGGCATAAGAACCAACTTGTAACCGTCAGATAACTTTGAACACTTTTTGCTGAATTGAAATGAACACTATACTGAAAATTAGAACATGCACATTGTCACTTACATGGAGCCTCTACGGGCAAGATGATGAGCCATGAAGCCAAGATGCACCAAAGCTTATCTGGCTCAGCCATAATAGGCTATCATGCCCGTCTCTCCAAATACAGTGCACGTCATTCTATTTTTCTTTTTTAGGCGGTTTTCCTATTAACGCTTCGACACATCTACAAGCCTGTACAATTGCTGCCTCATAATCAGATATTACATTTGCTTGCTCCTAAAACTCTGGTAACACTCGGAATATCCGAGCGTTTTTAGTCTTAATTTATGGCTCTGTTCGCATATTTTGTTGTTTCTAGGTAAAACTGTTATAATGTTGGAAATCTTTATAACAGAGGGTGCATTGTATGTGGCTAGATATGTACGAAAAATTTGCAGATCTTTCTGATCAAGATAAATTACGATTATTTAATGCGATTAAAGAGGACATTTTCCCTGAACCAAAAATGGATATCTCTAAACTGATATGCGCTCAGTCAGTGGCGCGCTAGGGATTATTGATTATTTTTTCTCTTATCGGATTTTCTTATATCGTTACTAATCATAATTGGTTTTATCCTTTCTCTTGTTCTTTCATGGATAAAATCTTCTTTAAATCCTAATTCTTTTAGTAAATAGAATTCTAATATGTTACGTAGGATGTGGAAAGCAATTATTAAATCTTCACCTTTAAGAGTTTTATCTTCTCGTTTTTGATTATAGTGTGTGTAGTAATTCCTTGTTTTAGCTATTAACTGGGGGAATTCTACTAATTTGAAGTCTCCGGTATGAAATATGAACCTATGGTCTGCTAGTAATAAATCTGCCAGACGGCTTCTTAATATAACAAAATCTTTGCACCCATCCAATAAGAACTCCCTATCTTGATTGCGAAAGGTTTCAGGCCTCACTTCTAATAACTTTTCTACTCTTTTTTTATAATCTTGAAGAGAATAAGCAATTCTTCGAGAATGGTAGGTTTCCAATGCTTGTACCATGTTCAAAAAATGCCGACTAACTGACAAATTTTGGTTGTATAAACTGTCAATATAGAGTTCTATTATAGGTTCCATTATAGTTGCTACTTCTTGCCATTGTGAAAAATTTGCTTGTTTTAGTTCACTCAGGCTAAAAAGATAATCATGTTTTATTAATTTTTTAGTGCTATTTTCAATATTTAAAGCGTGTTTATAAGCGTGAAAAACTTCTAGCGGTCGAATATGTTTCTCATCATCTTCAAATTCATAATAAACATCGGGGCTCTCAAC
The DNA here is from genome assembly GCF_003570705.1 of Mesobacillus zeae. GTDB lineage: Bacteria > Bacillota > Bacilli > Bacillales > Cytobacillaceae > Mesobacillus_C > Mesobacillus_C zeae. The sequence continues at coordinate 295,507 of NZ_QWVT01000029.1, read as the reverse complement.
GATCATCGAGCCATAGTTTAAAGGGACACCTACAGCTATCTCTATAAGTCTTTTCATTTGGTTAGCAGTTTTCATAAACCATTCTATTGTTTGTGTGGATTGGGCTTCGATTATAAGATGAGGCGTTTGCTTTAGTGTTATCTCCTCTTTCATGAGATGAAATGGTTCACTAAAGGTTAAATAGTAGTATATACTGTAAGTTTCATTTGAGTATATTTCGACTGGCTCTACAATCTTTAAATCTATAAGAGAATCTATTTTTTTGTCCAAATCAGGTCTTACATAGTTTGAAACATCACCCCATTGAATTATCCCTGGTATGCATATTATCATTTTAGAAAATTTGATATCCTCTTCTTCATTGAAATTTACACCATTAAACATGAATTGAGCCTTATATCCAAATACTTCTTCTGACCCTACTCTACTATTAGTACTTATTCTTGAGCAATTGAGAAGAGTAATTTCAGCACCATTAATTGTAGTACCAGTAATAAAAGGAATTTCAAGAGGAAGTTCTAAGTAACTCATGATAGGACCATTATTAGGTATACGAATATATAATAATATGCCACCTTCATCTTCATTTAAATATAAGTCCCCTGTATATTTTTTTCCTATATTGTTAATCCTCCAAAAACCTGTTGCCGATAAATTTACTTTCATTTTTTCACCACCATAAATAGCGTTGATAACTATTTCTATTGTATCTATAAATAGAAAAATATAGCAACTCAATAAACCTATTTCAGTTTGTTTAGGGGTAGCGTCAGGAAAATGCGGATTTACAACGCTAAGCCCATTTTCCTGACGATTCCCCTGTTTTTAACAACGTTAAGAAAGTTTCAGTGGTCTTAAAGAATCTACCGAGACCATTTTCTCCAAATTAAAATGGTATTCTCCTAGCAAATTAATATGTTCCCAACCTAGAGGCGACATATGGTGCAATAATTCTTCATTAAAACTACCAGACTGTTTTTGATATTCAACTGCTTTTGTTAGATGTAGGGTATTCCAGATACTAATGGCATTGATAATTATGTTTAAAGCACTGGCCCTTTGCAATTGATGTTGTATCGTTCGTTCCCTAAGCTCACCTTGTTTTCCGAAGAAAATAGCTCTTGCCAGCCCATTCATGGCTTCCCCTTTATTCAATCCTCTTTGTATTTTTCTTCTTAGCGATTCATCCGATATATAATTCAAAATAAAAATCGTTTTTTCTATTCGGCCCATCTCACGTAAGCTGTAGCTAAGCTGTTTTGTCTTGAATAGGAACCTAGTTTCCCATAATAAGGGATGCTGAGACTGTTCCTTCTCTTATTGAATGGGCTAATCGTAAAACATCCTCATAATTTTCTCCAATGACCTTTGTATTTATTTGTCCACGTAAAATAGCTTCTAGTTTTGGATACTCACTTGCTTTATCTATCGTAAATAATTTTGAGTCCGATATATCTCTTATTCTTGGAGCAAATTTAAAACCTAATAAGTGGGTCAATCCGAATATTTGGTCTGTGTAACCGGCTGTGTCTGTATAATGCTCTTCTATGTTTAGATCGGTCTCATGGTGCAACAAACCATCTAAAACATGAATGGCATCCCTTGAATTAGTATGAATAATCTTTGTGTAATAAGAAGAAAATTGATCACTTGTAAATCGATAGATGGTGGTTCCTTTTCCTGTTCCGTAATGAGGATTCGCATCTGCATGTAGTGATGAAACTCCTAGCTGCATTCTCATCCCATCTGATGAGGACGTTGTGCCGTCTCCCCAATAAGATGACAATTGTAGCTTATGATGCAAATTTACTAAAACAGCTTGGGCTTTATTCATTGCGTCTTCATACATGCGCCATTGAGACACATTCGCTAGTTGCTTATATGTAAGTCCTGGTGTGGCTTCAGCCATCTTACTCAATCCAATATTCATTCCCATACCTAAAAGAGCAGCCATAATAATGATTGTTTCTTCCTTATCTGGTTTTCGATTGTTAGAAGCATGTGTAAATTGTTCATGAAATCCTGTTATATGGGCAACATCCATCAGTAGTTCGGTTAATTTTATTCTTGGTAGCATCTGATACAGGCTGGCACTAAATTTCTTAGCTTCTTCTGGAACATCTTTTTCTAAGCGTGCAAGTGACAGCTTTCCTTTTTCAAGAGAAACCCCGTCTAACTTGTTGGAATTGGCAGCTAACCACTTTAACCTTTCGTTAAGGCTGCTGGTCCTCTCCGTCATATAATCTTCGAATGATAAACTAACTGATAATCTCGTATTCTCCTTCGTTTGGTTCCATGTATCTTCTGAAAACAAATATTCCTCAAAATCTCTATATTGTCTGCTACCAACAATGGAAACATCTCCTGCCCGAACATGCTCCCTAAGTTCTGTTAAAACGGCCATTTCATAATAATGACGATTAATTGTTTTACCATCATCCTCGTATAAATGCTTTTTCCAACGTTTTGAAATAAAATCCACTGGTGAGTCATCGGGTACCTTTCGTTTCCCAGATTCGTTCATTCCTCGGATAATCTCTACAGCCTTTAATAGTTGTTCATTTGCCTTTGTAGAATGAAATTCCAATACTCTTAATAGCGTGGGTGTATATTTTCTAAGTGAATAGAATCGTTTTTGCAGTAAATCTAAATAATCATAGTCGGCAGGACGTGCAAGCTCCTGAGCCTCTTCCACCGAAGAAACAAAAGAATTCCATTCAATAACCGATTTCAAAACCTCAAAAACGTTTAATTTTTCTTTTTTTGCTTTGATTAAGGCTTGTCCGATGCTCGTAAAGTGTATAACTTTCTCATTCAGTTTTTTACCGTTTTGTTTCTGAATTTCCTCTTGAGCCTTGCGGCCTTTTGATAACAGACTAAGTATTTGTCTGTCATGAATTTCAAAAGCTTTGTCCGTTAACTCCTGAGTAAGATGTAATAAATAGACGGTTAATATCGAATATCGTTTATTTTCTTGAAAGTCACGAAATGCATATGGCTCATATCTTGAACCTAAACGAGATAGCTGTAATAGGCGATTGCGATGCAGATGACTAATTTTTACCGTCTCTAATTCTATTCCCCGTATGTATTCGAGTCGTTCTATTACTTTCAGAAATGTTTCGGGTGAAGGATGCCCTGGTGGTTCCTTTAACCAACCCAATATCGTTTTATTGGATTCGGATGGATGCTGCGATGTAATGATCTCTTCAAGCTTTTCTTTTTGTTCATTTGTCAAAGATTTACTAACCGTATTAAATAGCTTCTTTTCAGCCATTGCTCTTGCCTCCCACACCATTCTTTCAAGTGTAGTGATAGCAGGCAGAATGCTTTTATTTCTTCTTAGAAAGTCGATACATTCGTGTAGTAGATGAATGGCATCACCATTTTCCAAAGCTAATTGATGAAGATGCTTAAATGTCATTCGATATTCTTTCAACGTAAAAGTTACAAAGTCGTATTCACTTCGAATTTCTTTCAAATGATCCCAAAGTGTATTTTCTCTATGAGGATAATGACTAAGTGAAGATGGAGTGGTACCGATTTGTTTTGATATATAATGTATGACCGAATCTGGGATGCTTTTGATATGAGTGTACGGCCAACCGGGATACCGAAGAACAGTTAATTGAACGGCGAACCCTAACCGGTTTTCTTCTCTTCTTCGTTTATTTATAATTTCTAAATCTCGCTTGGAGAAAGTGTAGTAGGTTCCTAGCACCCACTCATCTTCAGGAATTTGCATAAGAGCCTGTCTCTGTTCAGGTGTAAGCAATTCCCTACCTCTGGCAATTTTCATTAAGTATCATCCCATTTCTGTAATTTTCAATTTATTAGTTCAATTATATATCAATAGAGTGTACTCTATTGATAGAATTTTGGCTCCTTGATATTATTAGCTTAATAGACTCTCAATAACACTTATCAAAATTATAGATTAAAAGAGGGATAAAAATGATTTATGGATATGCTCGAGTAAGTACACAAGATCAAAATCTAGATAGCCAGATTGATCAACTTACAAAATACGGAGTAGATGAACTTGTGGAGGAGAAAATAAGTGGCGTTTCTAAACAAAAGCCATTTTTAGATGAACTTCTTTCCAAGGTAGCTCCTGATGATACATTAGTTGTGACACGAATGGATCGTCTTGGTCGAAACACTCTTCAGTTACTGCAATTAGTTGAACAACTTAGAGAAAGAGATATACACTTTGTTATTTTAAACTTAGGAATAGATACCAGAACACCAACTGGTAAATTCTTTTTAACGGTAATGGCAGCCTTTAGTGAACTAGATCGAGAAATGATTAAAGAGAAGCAACGTTCAGGAATTAAATTGGCCAAGCAAAAGGGGAAATATCGAGGAAGAGTTAAAAAATATACAGATAAGCATCAAGGTATGAATCATGCCATTGAATTACGTAAAACTACCAATAAAACTGTAAAGGAGATATGTGCAATTACAGGAATCAGTCAGGCGGCATTTTATCGTAGACTAAAGGAAATGGAAAAAGATAATGGATAACAATTTTAATACATTTAATTATTTTGCAACCGATTAACTTCCTCATTCGACTTTATTGTGTAACGGAGAGGAGAACCAAAATGGATCTAGCAAAATTAGTGAAAAAAGCAAAAAAAGGTGATGATGAAGCATTTGAACAACTGATTGGTTCTGTTCGACAAAAGCTGTACCGAACAGCCTATGCATATGTTAGAAATGAACAAGATGCTCTTGATGTCTATCAAGAAACAATTTATACAGCCTATATTTCAATAAAGACATTAAAAAAACCTGAAAGTTTTTCGAGTTGGATTACAAAAATTCTAGTTTTTAAATCGATTGATTTTATTCGGAAAGAGTCCCGCCATTTTACTACAGATAATGAGGAAATCTTTACTGAATTAATCGCTTCTGAAAATGTTGATTTTATTATGCATTCGATGGATTTATCAGATGCCTTTAAATTTTTAAATCCTACTGTTAAGACCATTATTTTGTTGAGGTATTATCACGATTTGTCCATTAAGGAAATTGCCACCATCATGAATTATCCGGAAGGAACTGTGAAATCACACTTAAATAGAGCGAAAAAAGAGCTAAGACCTATTTTAAAGGAGGGCTATCTTTATGAATAAAGACAAATTCAATCGATCTATCGACAACATAAATGTACCTGTTGAAAAGCTAATGGCAAGGGAGAAGATGGCTATCTTTCAAGCCAAGAAAAAAAGAAAAGTAGGAAGAACCACAAAACGGTCAATCTTGGTAGCGTGTGGGTTATGCCTATCTTTGCTTGGTTCTGGATTTGTTTCAACAGGCATGGCGGAAGCATTGTCAAATATTCCCCTAATTGGTCCGATTTATAAGGACTTTAGAGACATTGCCTCAGATAAAATTGAACACGATCAACTTACGACAGTAATTGATAAACAGGATAGTAAAAACGGCTTAACAATGACTGTAAAAGAAGCAACTTATGATGGTAGCCGGATAATCGTAACAGTTGTTTACACAGGTCAAAAAGAACTTTCGATGAAAGAAGAAAAGGCCGGCTTTAGCTATATAACAATTAATGGACAAGAAGTTAAACCAGCGAGTGGGTCAGCAGGGCAAGATGACATAAACTCGAATACAATAATTGAACATCATCAATTTACCTTTTCTAATTATAATGAATATGGCGATAAAATTGAGGTTGCGGTCCATGGAGAAGATTTATTTGGCTATGAGGGGAAATTGAAGGTGGCTTTCCCACTTGAAAAAATAAAAGGCGATATGTTTGAGTTTTATCCAAAGGCTACAACTAAAACGATTGATAAAGTTTATACATTAACAGCCGACAAAGTAACATTTTCACCTCTATCAACAAGAATAGACCTAACGATTGATTATCCTGTTGAAATGGATGAAAACGATAGTTGGCCATGGTTTGATTTCTCTGTAGTCGATGATAATGGTCATGTATATGATAAACTGAAACTACAAGCAGGCATGGCTGTTGGGAACTATGGTCATCATATGGTACTGACTTTGCCTCCAATGGATACGATACCAAAATCATTTACACTAAAGCCAAGTCGAACAAATAGTGAAGGCTTTAGTGAAGAAATAAAGGAATTAGAATTAGTCGTTCCTTTAAATAAAAGTAAATAATGACCTCGTTTGCTTCGTTTACTCATATCGCGGGAGTATCTTAAGCTAACGAACACGGTTGAATAAGGACTAGAGCAGTAACCCTGTGATCAGGACAATAACGAGTTTTATTAAAAACCATAATGAAAGCCGGATTCCATAGCTATTGGAATTCGGCTTTTTAAACTTTCTTAACGTTGTAAATCCGCATTTTCCTGACGGTACCCCGTTTAGAGGATACAAAACATGAAGGTTTAAAACAAATGTAATCGTAAATAACATCGATATGGGGTAGCACCAACAAAACGCGAATTTCGTACGCTAAGCAAAATTTTATAAAGAAAAAGCCGATTTCCTGTACGTGAAGGACCTCGGCTTTTTCTCAATCCATTATTCTTTAAAATTTAGTACTTAGTTTCACAGACAATGCTATGCATCAGTATTTTGAATAAAATCTATCATTTTCTCGTTTAATTCAGTAGTAAATTCTGTACGTGTACTGAGATAGAATTGATTATTACTAGACAGATGTACGCGTATAAGGTTTGCTGATCGTAATATCATAAGGTGATGATGGAGGTTCCCTTTGGCTCCGCCTATATAATTTAAAATATCCGTAAATTTATATTTAGGAAAAACCCTGTGGTTCCACAGGATTTTTTAATCAAAGTTTATTATTAACATACAGACTTTGCTTTGGTTTCTAACAACTTATTTTCATTAGCTTAGTGAGTAGCAATATGAAGCACGAGACCTTCCGTCTAATAATATATCCTCAAACTCTTCTAAGCTTAATCTATCATTAATCTTAAAGCTATCGTCGAATCCTAATTTAAATGTACCTACATCTGAATAGTAAATATCTATATGATGAAGAGGGTGAATAAACTCTTCACAGTTATCCACATCATAATCATATCTAATATAACCTGGTTCAAATGTCATTAGACATTTTATAACTGACCATAAATCCGTTTCTAAATCTACCGAGATATTAAAATCAGATAATAAATCTCCATAACTTTCTATAAATGACAAGATATCATGATTATCCTCATTATTATCTGAGAACCAATTATTTTTACAAAGTGTTGATAAAATTTCAAGAATATATAAGTCGATTTCTATCTCTCTATTATTAATACTAAAATAGACATTCGTATCAACGAAATTAATATTGAATGGAAATATAAACGAAAAATGTTTAAATACTTTTTCCTCTTTATCGTATATAGTGAAAAACATTCGTTTCTTCAGACCATAATATCTTAAAGTAAAAGTATCTCCACTTTCTTCAGTAGGGTTTAAATCAGTTAATATTATCTTTAAAGAAGATACTAAAATAGTTATAATTTGACTTTTAGATTTAATTCTCGAATGTACTAACTCATCTAAGGCCTCAAAACTAGTTATGTTATAGGAATTCCTTAGCAATTTCAGACCTCCAGCATGGATAATACTAATTTCTCTAACGCCCTATAATCAGTAGTCTGAACGTTAAGAGCACCGATAGCCGATTGTATACGAGATTGGTCAACATAGTCTAAATTTAAGTTGGTAAAAATTTCATATAAAATTTCATATTGTGACTTCTTAGGCTGCTTAATATCGTTTAATCGTCTTTTTTGATGTGCTTTTTCTTCACTAGTTGGTTCTAAAGTATAAATTGCATTTTCCCTTTTAATAATATCTAGACCATTTGTAAAATTTGTTAATATTTCTTCATTATATTCTTCCTGTATGATTAAGTATGAAGTTAAAAATGATCTTGTTAGAGCCATATATAACGTGTTTCGCTCAGCAAAATTACGTGTTATTTTATGATTAACAACACAAATAACAAATGGAAACTCTAATCCTTTAATATTGTTTTTATTTGATATTATAATTTTATCTTTTTCAACTTTTTTATCTTTATAAGTTACACTTGAATTCCAACCAAATTCACTAAAAAGATTAGCTTCAAGATAAGTTACAAATTCATAATCATGCCTAGAAAGTCTTTCCTTAGTAAAAATAACTGCTATATCCTCTGGACGAACGTCTGGATGCTTAGCTTTTATTCCATAAATTGTACTTATAATACCATTCATTATCTCACTTTGAGGAATTTTAATAATTTTGGTATAATCTAAGCCCTCCATTTCTAGCTCTTGAAACCTCAATATAGCTTCTCTTGTTAATTTATAGTTCCTTCCCTCAAATTCAGTTATATAACCACATGCATCCCAACCATTTTCCTCTAGCCAAGTGATAGTAGGTTGCTCAAATAATCCCATACCAACAGCATGAGAAAACATTAAGTTTTTAGGATGAGTACGATATACTTTATTTAATGAAAAATCAGGTTCAGAAGCTAGTTTTTGCATATCAAAAATATCTTGAAAAATATCTCCTGCTAAGTATAGTGTTTTAGAAGTTGCTTTTTGACATAATTGAATAAATTCCTCAGGAAAATCTTGTGCTTCATCTACCAATATATAATCAAAATATGGTTTTATTTCGACATCGTTTTCCTCAAGTTTCAACAAATGGGCCAAACTTTTTTTACAAGCACTTTGGAAACTGCCTTCACTGGCATTAAAAAATGGGAGTTTATAAATACTACATATTAAACTATATAAACCCAGATTATTAAGATTCCGTTGCGAGCCCCAGCCATGAAATACCCACAAACGTTCATTCCATTTAATTTGCTCCTCAACTTTCATAAAATCAAAAAACTCTGGAACACGAGATTTCAATTTATTCGCAAGAGCAATATTATGACATGTGAATGCTATTCTATTTGTTTCATTTTCAGTGTACAGCTCTTTTAATCTATGTAAGAGAAGTTCTGTTTTACCTGTACCTGCTAATCCTTGAATCTTTACAATGTCTTGACTCAATTCTTCATAAATAAACCTTGTTTGATCACCATCAAACAATACTATCTTTTTTCTAATTTTTTCTAATAAGGTTTCAGGAACCTCATTTCCAATTTTACTAATATCATTTATACTACCGGTAATTAGTGAAATTATTAGATCTACTTTTCTCTTCTCTTCGGAATCAGTGTATTCAATTTCCTTAAAAAAACTGTATATCTTTTCTTCCGAATCTAATAATCCTAACTCCTCAAAATTAAACTTTTTTAAATATTTTCGCCATTTATTTGGCCGTCCAATAACATCATTGTATTTAAATTTCTTACCCAAATATCCTATATCTTCTATAAGATAATCTACAATTTCTTCGAATTCATCAGTGTCTTTAGAATTATCTAGACTAACGATAGTAACAGCATGAAATGGACTTAGTATTAATATAAACCTATCAGTATCATAATCCGTTTCTTTTTCCATAAGAGGTCTATCCATTATATATATCTGGAATTGATTATTCACGGCATACTTAAAAATTTCATTAATGAAACTATCCAGTTTTGGAGTACTTTTTTCTAAATTTTTATAAAAAAAGCTACTTAATTGGCTCATTTAATCACCTTACCCCCACTTTAATTTTTTATCCATTACAAATAATTAGGGATTTCTTTCAACTGAAAAATATTAAATAGATTCCCTTTTTATATTTGAAGGTTTACATTTGAATTTTTTCATCTAAAATTGTTGGATAGGTATAATAATACCTGTAATTCCACCTTCTAAATGAACATGAACAGAAAGCTTTAACTTTTATAGAAGGAAATTTATTTTAATTCTACAATAAATTATATAATTGTAATATCGAAAATTAGTGAAATACACAAAACTTATGATTTGTATACATTCGTATGCATATAAGATTAGGAGTGATAAAAATGGCCGAGACATTCCGCCGTGGAAAAATTGAGGATTATATTAACAGATTGAAATTTAGAAAAGAGATCCTAATCAGGCAATTAACTCAAAATGAATATGTATGTTTAAGAGAAAATCTAACTGGACAAATACAATCTATAGACTTTATTTTAAATGAATTAATCCAGGAATTTAATATTAAAGTGTAATTCAGAGTATACAAATGTATACTCTTTTTTAATTTCGCCAAAGAAGTTTGGGCGAAATTAAAATAAGCTCTAGTTCACAATAAAATTTAATTTCGCCTCAATTTTTACTTGCCTATTTGAGCGAAGATGACTGAAGCGGCAGAACGGCGGACAGCTTCCTTAAAAACTTCCCTTGGGTGGACAATGGAAGCATTCAGGCTACCAATAAAAATGGTCTGCCTGTGGATCACCTGGTTTTTTGTATTCAAATACAGGCAGACAAAATGCTCCTGGGGTAGGAATCGCATATCATTCATCAGGTATTTTGCCCCGTCTTCCGGGGAGCGGACGACATACCTTTCATCAATAGTATGGTTAGCTATCCTTCTGCCAATTTCAACTGCAGCGAGGATATGGATTGCTTTCGCCTTGCCAATGCCTTTTATGCTTGTAAGTTCCTCAAGTGTGGCATCCTTAAGAAGCCGCAGCCCTTCGAACTGTGAGAGCAGTCTGTTGGCAAGCTGAAGGACGGGTTCGTTCTTTGTCCCGGTACCGAGCACCAGCGCAAGCAATTCATGGTTTGACAGGCTCTGTGGCCCATTCAGGATAAAGCGCTCCCTTGGCCTTTCACTTTGCGGATAATCCCTGATCAAGAACGTTTCATTTTGCAATCAAAATTCCTCCCTGTCATGTGACCGGGAGCTTCAGAGATCGAGTGAAGCTTTGCTAAAACGGGAGAATAAAGCCGGCTCTTTTCAGTTCCCGTACTGTCCTGGCAACAGGAAGACCGACAACCGTGTAATAGTCTCCGGAAATTTCCTTGACGAGAAAACTTCCAAAGCCTTGAATTCCGTAGCCGCCAGCTTTGTCGAATGGTTCTCCGCTTTTAATGTAGGCGTCAATCTCTGCATCTGACAGCCCCCAGAAAGTAACATCTGTTTTTTCAAAAAAGCGGGTCTCGGCTTCAGGGGAAACGATGGAAACTCCAGTGTAGACGGAATGAGTATTTCCGGACAGCCTTTTCAGCATCGATTCTGCCTCGGACACCCCTTTTGGTTTGCCGAGTATTGTACCTTCATGTACAACAACAGTGTCAGAACCGATGACAAAAGAATCAGGATGCTTGGCTCCGACAGTAAGAGACTTGCGCGATGCCAGCTCCATGACCGCTTCTGCCGGGCTCAGGAAGCTGCCCAAACTCTCATCCGCATCGCTCGCGGAAATGTCAAAAGTAAGGTGGAGATTCTGAAGGAGTTCTTTTCGCCGTGGAGAAGCTGAGGCTAAAATGAGGTTCTGCATGATATCACCTTTCCTGAAAAAAGCATAATTTAGGGAGATACAAATTAATGGTAACAAACTTCTTCCCTTCCTACAATGATAACCGGCAAAAGCCGACAAAATTTTTAATAGGGTCTGCCGACACCGGCAGACCCTATTTATAACTGTCTGGTTCCTGCGTCTAGTGGACTTCGCCTATTTCAACTACGACGAAGTACAGGAGATGCTAGTAAGGCAGAACGATCCTGGATGTTGCGTGAGATGAGCTTTTATTAACCTAATGATGCGGCTTTTCCAGCTTTAACAGGAGTTCGTACTGGTCTTGAAATGGCAGATTTCCTCCCCTATTCAAGGCGCTTCCGCTTTTCATTTTCCTTTATCTCGTGCCGGTGTGCTCCAGTCCAGACGGCGCTTAACGGGCGCCTCCGCTTTTCTTATATAAACTATTTCCCAGAAAATACTGTTGTTATACTTGGAATGTTTTATTGTCCCAATTCGCTGTATGCCGCCAGGACCTTTAGCAGTTCACCTTGGCTGGCAGGCTGTGAAAGGCTTGTCTTGATTGACTTTATTTTTTTGCTTTCTATATCTTTTTCAGGGATTTGTTTGAGAGTGCCAGCAATTTCTTTTGCTTTAGTTACATCACCAGGCGTGAGCATTGCTTGTACCGCGTTGGGCACCAATGTTAAAATTTCCGTTTCTTCCTTGCTGACCCCTTTGACTTGTCCTCCGCCGATTGTGATTGGCTTTGCAAAGGCATCTATCCCTTTCCCCTTCATTTCGGCTGCCTTCTGCTTTGCTACTTCAATTGAAGGCGCTGCATCCAATATTAAAGTGTACTTGCCTCCACTTTGAATAATGGCCGTTGTCATTCCTTTTGCTTCTATATCTTTTTGGGTTTTTTCCGCCGAATCCATCGAAGTATAGACGCCCCCTTGAATAATAAATGTCTCAATAGGCGTAAGCTTGGCAGTTCCCTTTCCCACGGCAGCCGGAGCATCCTCCTGCAGGGATGCAGCTTCATTTTGTCCCGGAGCTGCTGTTCCAGACGTCACAACACTTAGTATGGCATATCCAAGAGCGACACCGATAACGATTGCACATGCAACCGCACCAAGGACTCTCTTTGCCATTCCGGAATGTTTGATGCTTTTGTTTAATGCAGGCATCCTAAAGCTTCCATTTTCTTTTTTGACACGATCACTACCGGCATCATGATCCTTTTTTTCTGTTTTATGTACAGGATCTGGCAGAATCCAATCGAAGCTTTCATCATCATTTTCACGGGCAGCAGCGGTTTCTTTCCAGTGTCCCACCTTCAAATCAGTCCCAGGGGGAATCGTTCGTTTCCTTTCCTTCCCTTTTGCCTGCTGGGTACGTTTAAACGGACGATCCTCGCCATTGATTTTAATCGTAATGGTTTTTCCGCGCTTGTCCAATTTTATGTCCCCCCCAATTTCCTTCGTAAGTTTGTCCATTCTAGCATAAAGAAAAAAAAAAAGAACAAGACTTTTGTCGTCTCGTTCCTTAAGGATTTCGTCAAATTTTTTACTCTTGGCCATTTTGCAGAACAGAACCAAATGTATAGAATGGATTTTTTTTATTGGAAGGCTCCGGAATTTCCAGCGAAGGCAGTCCTTCTTTTAAATCATTGAGACTTGACATAAAAAAAACTGAAAGTGTCAAAGTAAAATTTATATTCCCAGCGTCCTGATTCCAGGAAGTGATTTCTTCGGGACCGTTGAAATCTATGCTGTCCACTGTGATGATCCGTTGAAGGCCTTCAAGTGTCTCAATAAAGCTTTTCAGTTCAAAATAATTCGATGCAGCTACTTTGACAGTTTTGCTATTTGTCTCCACACCATTCGGTTTCTTTACCGTTTCTCCAGCCTGCCGTTCCCCTTCTGCTTTCTGTCTGTTTTCATTTCCAACATCTTCTTTTGAATCTTGAGTGGTCGATTCTTCTGTGCCAAACTCTATTGAATCAATCTCGCTCCCTGAAATAATTTCCGCTTCTTCTATATCCAGAACAAGCTGGTCCATTTGCTGTACCATCTAAATTAAAGAGTAGAATAAAAGTTGAAGCGAAAAAACAAAAAGTAAATATGGAGGATATCGTTGTTAGTATATTGACAACTTATTATAATAATCAAGATAAAAATGGCAACGTATAATAACAAGAGTTTAATGATTATCTGCATTAGTTTTTCTCTTTTGGTTGTTCCTATAAGGAAACACCAAAATAAAAAGTTAATGAAAAAAGGGAAGAAGAAACTACATTTTCTTTTCTGCAGAAGTTTACTAGGCACGTAAGTCAGAACTCCCTTCAAAATTTAGATGAAGAACAATCATCACCAAATATTAAAAAGGGAGGATTGAAGTATTGTTATAGTTAAAAATACGATTAACGGATTATCGCCATAATTATGCACTTGTTTATTCTGTACATAATAATTATTGTTGATTTAGAGCCATTAAGCTCTTTTTTCTGTGAAAATAATTACTCACCTGGAATTAGGTATACGATCAATCTCAGCGGGTTAACCTATTCTTAACCGAAAAAAGCCATTAAGAAAGCTAGGGTACCTGTCGGAAGGTAACCATGTATATTCTTATCTGGTTTTGGTTATACTAACTGATTTGTGGTTCTTTGTAACACTCCTTGTTGATTAACATGGAGTAAATGATCCGAAGCATTCGATGCGATATGGCAACGAGTGCTTTTTTCTTTCCACGTCTGGAAGCTATTGACCAATATTTCGCAGCCAGCCATCGATTCCTGAATCTTGATACAGCCCAAGCGACCTCACACATAGCGGATTTGATATAGGGATTACCCTTGGTTGTCCTAGTGCTTTTCCGTTTTCCCGCACTTTCATGGTTCCCGGGTGATACTCCTACCATGAAGCAAGGTGCTGCGATGTCGGAAATTGAGTCATATCTGAATGTAGACTAGAAGACGGACACGTAGAATTGGTCATTTTTCTATAATGGCCTTACTAATTCATAAGAGGACGTGTCTAATAATGGGAAAGCATTTTGATAACGAGTATAAGATGCAAATAGCCAAATTCATTGTAGAAGATGGAAAAAAAGCCGCACAATTGGCCCGAGAACTGGATATCCCTGAGGGAACAGTTCGAAACTGAGTTCAAGCCTAAAAAAGGAAGAAAGACGGCGGTTTTGTGGGTAGCGGTAACTTAGCCCTGAGCTAAAATCTTTAAAGGAGATGGAAAAGCAACTAAAGGATCTTCAGGAGGAGAACGAGATATTAAAAAAGGCTATGCACATCTTCACGAAAAACCCGAAGTAATCTATACCTTTATCAAGGAGCACGAGCGCGCGTTTCGTGTGGTGAAGATGTGCCAGGTTCTAGGTGTTTCGAAAAGCGGATACTATGATTGGCTGAAGCGAGAAGAAAGCCCGCGGAAGCAGTCTCGGAAGGCACTAATAAGGGAAATTAAGAAAATCTACTTTGAATCGAAAAAGCGTTATGGAAGTATCAAAATTACCAGGAAGCTGCATGGCCAAGGGATCAAAGTTTCCGAACGGCATTTGCAGAGGATTATGACGAGCGAAGGAATAACGGGGCCACAGGCAAACGGCTTTGCATTTCCCCGATTCCCCTTACAATGCGCCGTTTAGTATTTCTTGACTTTTTCTCCAGCCCTTCCAATATTCGCTTTTCAGAAGTCATTTCCTTCTCTTTTCGCTCAAGTTCTTGATCTAAAGGTTTTATGTAAGATAAATAGAAAGCAAGGTAGAGAAAAAGTGATAATGGAAGTGAACCTGCCAGAATTAGTTTCTCTCTTTTCCCAAAATTCCAGTTCATAACGACTCTCCTCCTCTTCCAGGTTCCCTTTATTCCGGAAGAAAATGACCCTTTTTCAGAAAGATGGAATATTCCATGGAATACCTCGGCAAAATGTTACTCTAATTATTTTGCGGCTCCTTGCTCGCCTTTTCCTTTTTATCTCGTTCCGCTTTAATATAAAGCAAATCTGCACGATCCACCCAGTCTGCTTTTTCGAGGGAGTGTAAATAATAGGCTGCAGAACGCGTATCATCCATTCTGACATTGACGGTAACGGATTCGGAATCTTTATATTGAAAATTCCTAATAAAAACCTCTTTCAGGAAGAAGCGTGATGTGACTTTCCAGAAGCGGCATTGTCATCGTCCTTGTACTTTCCGCCCAATCTATTGCCTTCTCTAGTCTCTCGGCGGAGCTTTCCTCATGTTTATCCTGCAAGGAATCGGCCTGATCATGAAGTCTATTGATTTTTTTATCTGTACTATTTATTTTGATGCTATCGCTTTTCCCCTGCCAAAAAACAAGTCCACAAACTGCTGCTACCTAAGCACAGCAGCTAATACGGCTGCAATCACTGCAGAATGCCAGGCTCTTTTCTGGGAAGGAGGTTAATGTCCACAAGCATTCCTACGCCTCCTTCAATCCAAGTCCGAGTGCAATATACAAGCTTTTCGGGAGAGGATCAGCACCCGGTTGGGTAGATTTCATCGTTAGTGTGTCAACTGGAATATCAAACCGCTCCACCATTTCATCATGTATTCTTTCAAGCATAGGATGGTCGCCGTTTAACAATATTTCGGTAATTTCACTTTTTCCCTCTGTAAAAGAATAATGATAAAAATCCATCAGTTTGTTCATTTCTTTATATATATCCTCAAACTGGAACACAAGCTCGTCCATCTCGCCATTATACGCCAGCTCCTGCTCTCCCGAGGTACCCAGCATAACTTTCCATTCTTCCTTTGATCCAACAGTGAGATGACGCATGAAGACTGGGTAGCGGTCCTCGAATATGCACATGCTGACACGGTCAAGATCAAAATTTACTGTTAATAGCCTGCCGGCTGGCTTCCTTATGTAGAGCTGACGATAAAGCCTGTAAAGTGCCAGTGTGGAAAATATCGGCTGAGACCGGTTTCAGTTTTGCGCTTTTTAATAGATTGGCATACTCCTGTACATACTTTTCAGGAGCGGCAAAAAGCAGAACCTCTTTGTTTCCATTTGGATTAGGAAGGGAAACCGTATCAAAAACTGGCTCTTCAAAAGGCAGATGAATCGATGATCCGAATTCTAAATAAAGGTAGCCATAAAGCTCGTCATCTTTTACGTCAGTTGGGACCGCTGCTTTTCTGATGACGACAAGTGAATCGGGGACAGTAAAACGCACTTTCCTCCCCGGAATTCTCCAATCCTGGATACACTCATCCAAAATATTGGCCAATGTATCATAATCATGGATTTTCCCGTCGGAAATAATGCCTTGCTGGAGGTATTTTTCTCCGTAGTGGAGGGGTACTGGGGAATTTGAATGCTTGAGCTCAACGAACCGGATTGAATGGTCATTTATAACAAGGTTAATGACCCTCCTCCGGCCAAGAAAACGGGAAAACAGCATGAACAAAACTCCTTCAATTAAAATCCTGATGACAGCATCGTTAAGTACGCATGGACGATTGCATCTCCAAAAAAATAAGCTGTGAGCGTTCCAATCGCAATAAAAGGTCCAAATGGAATAGGCTGTTTTCTTTTAACAAGCCCAGCCATCAAGCCGACAATACCGAAAAAAGCACCAAAAAATGTGGCAAAAAAGAAAGATAGCAGCATCGTTTTTAATCCAACCGCCATGCCGATGACAGCAAACAACTTTACATCTCCCATGCCCATCCCACCGCGGCTGATGATGCTGATGAATAGAAGCAGTAGGAATCCTGCCACAGCACCGGCAAGCGAATCCCACCATGGTGATAGAGGAGCTACAGCTCTGATCAACAGAAAAATCCCGGCAAACACTAAAAGCACTTTATTGGGAATGATCATGTAGGCAAAGTCGGAGACGGTGATGATCATAAACAAGGAAATCAGCGCCAAAGCGGCAAAAAGCTCCCAGTTCCAGCCGATGAGATAAGAAGCAGCAGCAAAAAGAATTCCAGTGGTCAATTCGGCAAGAGGATATACAAGTGAAATGCTCCCGCCGCAGCTTCGGCATTGTCCCTTTTGAATCAAATAGGAGACAACAGGGATAAGCTCCATACTCCTCAGCCTGTGCCCGCAGGCTGGACAAGCCGACCCCGGGGCAACAATTGATTTTCCTTCCGGAACGCGAAGGCCAACCACATTGAAAAATGACCCAAAAACAACACCGTATAGAAAAAGCAAAGTAGTATACAAAAATAGTTACCTCACAATTCTAAAAGGATTGGTTTAAATACAGGCATCAATTTATTCCGTCTTCGTGGCCTCTTCTTTTGTTCGCTGCTAGTGCCGCTTTCATGGTCGCTAATCATTCCTGGCTGAGCTGCCCTGCTGAAAGTTTGCCATCATTGGAGGAATTCAATTGCTTTCCCTGAATAAAAAAACCGAAGAAGGATAGTAGTATAATAGACAAAAGAGCAAGGGCGAGCGTGATTTCAAGCAGTTGATAGCCTTCCTGGCGGTGAAGATCGCCCTTAAAACCCACCCTTTCGTATTAGTTCTTTATACCTATTATACTTCCATTCTCCATGCTTTACATCCTTTTTTTGCTAAAATAAAGCAAAAACGCCATTCTCATCGAAAATTAAGCGTAAAAAAACTTACGGTCAGTCAACCGAACAGCCCGAATGCAAAAAAAAAGCCGTCATTACTCAGCTAAGTAATGACGACCTCTATTTTCAAAAGTCGATAAGATAACTTTCTGAACAACCAGAAACGATGTTCAGGCTGTTTTTTGCCTAAAGGAAGAATTTTCGCTACAAAATTTCCTTCCGCTGATTGAGTACTTCTTGGATATAAGGCTTCACTACCGAGAGAAAGTACAGCGAGCCGGTAACAACAAACATTCCGTCAGTCTCGATTCTCTTCAGTTCATCCGATATTCCTGCTCTCCAATCAGAAGCGGTGAGCTTAGAAGCCGATATGCTGGCTTCGGACAAATCTTCCGCGGAAGCCGCCCGTGGGAAGTCGAAGCTTGTAAACACCAATCGGTCTGCTGCAGCGTCAAGGTCACGAATCATTTTTTCAAACTTCTTGTCTTTTAATGCTGCAAACATGATGGTTTTCTTCCTGCCGGGATACTGGTCCTGTAATGTGCTGACCAATGCCTTTATCCCTTCCTCATTGTGGGCGCCGTCAATTACAACCAAAGGGTGTGCAGAAAGAATTTCAAACCTTCCTGGCCAGCTCGCGCGAAGCAGTCCGGCGCGGATGTTCCTTTCCTCGATTGGAAGAGAAAAGTTCGCAGAAAGAATATGGCACGCCATGACAGCAAGCGCCGCATTTTCCGCCTGATGTTTGCCAATCATACCAATTTCAAGGCCGTGATATTCTTTAAAAATGCTTGAAAAGGTGAATCGGCCCCCGTTTTCGAGCGGAGTGTGCTCAATTGCCCTGAACTGCCCGCCAGCAGTGTAAAGCGGCGCCTTTTTATCCTCCGCTGTTTTACGGATGACAGCCAATGCTTCTTCCTGACTTGCACCGGAGATAATGCTGACGCCGTCTTTAATAATCCCCGCTTTTTCAAAAGCAATCTCGCCATATGTATCACCAAGAATCGCGGTATGATCCCGTCCTATGCTTGTGATGATGGAAAGCAAAGGATGGATGATGTTTGTCGAATCAAACCGGCCGCCAAGGCCCACTTCATAAATAACCACATCAACGGGCGACATAAAAGCGAAATAATACATTGACATGGCCGTGATCACTTCGAATTCAGTCGGACCACCGAGCTCCGTCTTTTCAAGCTCATCTGCCAATGGCCTGATTACATTCACAAGCTTGACGATTTCACTGTCCCCGCAAGGCTTACCACTCATGCTGATCCGCTCATTGAAATGCTCTAAATACGGGGAAGTAAAGGTCCCGACAGAGCAGCCTGCCTCCTCAAGGATGCAGCGTAAAAAAGTCACGGTCGAACCCTTCCCATTCGTCCCTCCAACATGGATGGTCCTCAGCTTCTTTTCCGGGTTGCCAAGCCTCTCCATCATCCATTCCATCCGCAGTAGACCTGGTTTGATTCCGAGGCGGAGCCGTGAATGGATCCATTCGACCGCCTCTTCATACGTTGTTAACATCCTGCTACCCCCTAAAAACGCAAGCGCACATAAAGCGTTATTTCCTTATTTTGAAAGGTGAAACCGTTTCTTTCCCATTAACACCGAAGACGAACCAGACAACTGGTTCGCCTTCTTCCGGCTTATCCCCGGAGTTCCTTGATGCGGGCTTCAACAGCCGCCCGTTTTTCCAAATAATCTTGTTCCTTGGCTCGCTCTTCTTCAATAACTTTTTCAGGCGCCTTCCGAACAAAGCCTTCGTTGCCAAGTTTTTTCTGAACGCGCTCGACTTCTTTGTTAAGCTTTTCGCGTTCTTTTTCAAGCCTTGCTATTTCTTCATCGATATTGATTAACCCTTCAAGCGGAAGGATTATTTCAAGTCCTGTTACAACCGCAGTCATCGCCTTCTCAGGGGCATCGATCTCGATACCTGCCTCAAGCTTCTCAGGATTACAGAAACGCTCGATATATGCGCGGTTTTTCTCAATCACTTCAAGAATGCTTTCATCCTTTGCTTTAAGGAAGATGCTGATTTTTTTGCTCAGCGGAGTGTTCACCTCTGCGCGGATGTTCCTGACCGCACGGATTATTTCCACGAGGAGCTTCATTTCTGAAGCAGCATTCTCATCTGTCAGCGAAGCTTGCGCTTTCGGCCATTCGGCCACTGTAATCGATTCTCCTGAATGCGGAAGGTTCTGCCAAATTTCTTCCGTGATGAACGGCATGAACGGATGCAGCAGGCGCATCGTGTTGTCGAGGACATAGGCTAGTATGGACCTTGTCGTCTTTTTGGCAGCCTCATCATCGCCATAAAGCGGGAGCTTGGCCATTTCAATATACCAATCGCAGAAATCATCCCAAATGAAGTTATAAAGGACGCGGCCGACTTCACCAAACTCATAACGGTCCGAAAGCCTTGTCACTGTCTCAATCGTTTCATTCAGCCTCGTCAGGATCCACTTGTCAGCTACTGATTTTTCGCCGGACAAATCGATTTCCTCAAAGGTCAAACCATTCATATTCATCAATGCAAACCGGGATGCATTCCAAATCTTGTTGGAAAAATTCCAGATTGATTCGACTTTTTCAATGGAGAAACGCAAATCCTGGCCCGGCGAACTTCCGGTTGACAGGAAATAACGAAGAGAATCTGCTCCATACTTATCGATAACATCCATCGGATCGACGCCATTGCCTAGCGATTTGCTCATTTTACGGCCTTCCGCGTCACGGACAAGCCCGTGGATAAGTACATCCTTGAACGGCCTTTCGCCTGTAAACTCAAGCCCCTGGAATATCATCCGTGATACCCAGAAGAAGATAATATCGTATCCTGTGACAAGCGCGGCAGTAGGATAATAGCGTTGGAAATCCTTCGCTTCGCCGTCAGGCCAGCCCATTGTCGAGAATGGCCAAAGCGCGGAAGAGAACCATGTATCTAAAACATCGTTATCCTGGCTCCAGTTTTCAATGTCACTAGGCGGCTCGTGATCAACATAGACTTCGCCCGTTTCGTTATGGTACCAAGCCGGGATTCTGTGGCCCCACCAAAGCTGGCGTGAAATACACCAGTCGCGAATATTTTCCATCCAGTGCAGGTATGTTTTTTCAAAACGGTCCGGAACAAAGTTGGCTTTATCTTCTTGTTGCTGAAGCTTAATGGCTTCATCAGCAAGCGGCTGCATTTTGACAAACCATTGTGTGGAAAGGTATGGCTCGACAACAGCTCCGCTCCGTTCGGAATGGCCGACAGAGTGCTGGTGTTCCTCAATCTTGAATAGGATACCTTCTTCCTGCAAATCTTTTACGATTTGTTTGCGGCATTCAAAGCGGTCCATTCCCTTATACTTGCCTGCACCCGCATTCATGGTGCCATCCTCATTCATGACAAGGATTCTTTCAAGATTGTGGCGGTTCCCTATTTCAAAGTCGTTCGGATCATGCGCAGGAGTAATTTTCACAGCGCCTGAACCAAATTCCATATCAACATAATCATCCCCGACAATCGGAATTTCCCGTCCAGAAATAGGGAGAATAACCGTTTTTCCAATAAGGTGGCGATAACGGTCATCTTCCGGGTGAACTGCAACAGCGGTATCGCCCAGCATTGTCTCCGGACGTGTCGTGGCGATCTCGATACCGCCGGATCCATCAGCGAGAGGATAGCGCATATGGTAGAATGCACCCTGGACGTCCTTGTAGATAACCTCAATATCAGACAACGCAGTTTTCGTTGAAGGATCCCAGTTAATGATATATTCGCCGCGGTAGATTAAGCCTTTTTTGTATAATGACACAAATACTTCGCGGACAGCTTTGGAAAGGCCCTCATCAAGCGTAAAGCGCTCACGGCTGTAATCAAGTCCGAGACCAAGCTTAGACCATTGCTCGCGGATATGATCAGCGTATTCTTCTTTCCACTTCCATGTCTCTTCCACAAATTTCTCACGGCCAAGATCGTAGCGGCTTTTTCCTTCCCCGCGCAGCTTTTCCTCTACTTTTGCCTGTGTTGCGATTCCAGCATGGTCCATCCCGGGAAGCCAAAGGACATCATAGCCCTGCATCCGCTTCATCCTCGTCAAAATGTCCTGCAAGGTTGTGTCCCATGCGTGACCAAGGTGAAGTTTTCCGGTTACATTCGGTGGAGGAATGACGATTGTATATGGCTGCTTCTCATCATCGTCTTTCGCTTCAAAATATTTACCTTTTAGCCACCAGTCATAGCGGCCTTTTTCTATTTCTGCCGGATTATATTTCGTCGGCATCGATACATTCTCTTCCATTTAAATTCCTCCTGTCAATAGAAAAACACGCTTTTTTTGCAACAAAAAAACTCCATCGTCATAAAAGGACGAATGGAGTGCGATTCGCGGTACCACCTTTTTTCCGAAACGGGACAATGCCCCTCCGGCTCTCGACTCGATAACGGTGAAGACCGTCTCCTGTTACTTTAGGCAATAGCCGGTTGGCAGGAGAAGCTCGAGGGTGACTTCCAACCGGCCCCGCCTAAAAAACCTCTCAGCAAATGGTTTTTCTCTCTTGAGGCAGCCTTTGTTGTACTGGTCCCTGTCCGCGCTTTTAAGTTTCATATATAAAATATACTACCGAAAAAAGGGGAATGTCGTCAATCATCTTCTCCGTTTTTTCTTATTTTATACTTTTATGCCGGGATTGTTCGAGTTTTAGGCACGATTATGGCCCAACGTTCATAGAATAAAGGAAAACCTTCGGGGGAGGAATCACGTATGAAAGGAAAACGGTACAATCCATATTCACTTCCGCGCTGGCTTCGGACGTGCAGGAGCATTGCGGCCCAGTTTGCCATTCCATTCTGTGCCTTCCAGGGGATTCGGACCATTTTTTTCCCAACTTCATTCGATGTCCTGCTCCTCAGTATTTTGATCCTGATAGCACTCGCCATACACTTTGAATTCATTTAAAAAAACCCAGAGGTTTAGCTCTGGGCTCCTTGCTGTGAGGCCGCGGCCTCTTCTTTTTGCTTCTCGATTTCTTCCATCCGCATGACGACATACTCAGTGTTTTTCAGCTGCCAATAAAGCTTCTGAAACTTTTGGACAGCTCTCAGTTCATCTTGCCCCTCCCTGGTGAGGTGATAGCTTTGGACGGCCTTTAAAATACCGGTGGGGTACGCCATATAGCTCACAAAAAGCAGCTTTTCGTCCTCTCTGAACGGAAAATGTTTAAAATACATGTTCAGCCATTCAATCCCCTCATCCGCTTGTTTCGGACGGGCCCGCAAATATCTGGAGAAGAAAGGCAGCAAATCTTTAATGGGAGAACCAAGCCTAGAATCCTCAAAATTGATAAAATATCCAAAACCTCTCTCATCAAAGAGAAAGTGGTCCGACGAGACTTTCCCGTGCAGCATTACCATGCGGGCTTTGCTCTGCCCCGCCGTCTTCTCCTTCCAGCTGTCAAGCTTCTGCCTGGCAAATTGCATTGCCTGGCGGATATCCTGATAGTAAAGGCAAAACAGCATTTGGAATGGGGACATGTACCATTCATTCTCACTAGCTTCAATAAAGCCATCAATAAACTCTTCGTCTTTTTCCCATTGTTTGGCTGTCTGCTCATAATGCTTCTCGCGTTCTGCCCTCCCAACCTCTACATCCCGGGCGGAAAGGGTATGGAGGCGCGCCAGTTCCCTGAAAAGTTGAAGAGGTCTTTCTGTCCGGTTTTCTTTTACCTCGTTCGGTAGCCAGGGCATCAAATAATATAGTGAATCCTTCTCCAGTACTGCATATCTGCCATCCGCTGCAGGATAGACAGGGACAATCCTGTTAAAGCCTTTTTGAAAAAGAAACTGGGTATTCCTAATGAAATCAGTTCCACGACGGGCATCAATTTTCTTTAATGCATACTGGCCTGAATTCGCATAAACCTTTTTCGTCCTGCCAAAGTTCTCGACAAAATAGGGCTCGATTGCATACTGCCTGAGGATTGGTTCTGTGTCTATGAGTAGGCTTCGGGCATCATCCATGGCTATTCACTCACCTTCTCCAACAGCTTACTTCTGCTGGGGAGCATATTCCGCAGGTACATACAGCACTTGGCCTTCTTCAATTTCCTGGTCGATTCCAAAATGGTTGGCGCGCAGGAGATGCTGTACAGAAACTTCATACCTGTCGGCAATTTGCTGGATTGTGTCTCCATGCTGGACAATACACACCCTGATTTTCGCAATTTCGGTTTCTTCTTTCCTTGCCAGAAACTCAGCAATAGAAAGGCTTTTTTTCTTTGATTTTTTCTTTTGTTTGACTGCTTCTTCTGAAGATGAAGAGCTTTCTTCCTCTTTTTCAGCTTCTTTAGGGGCAGAACCTTTAATCTCTAATTCAAACTCTTTTACGTCAGCAGGAGGAACAGGTGCATTCTGGGCTGCAGGCTCTTCTCTTTTACCAGTATCGGCTGCCTCTTCATCCTGTTCAGCTTCCTGTTTTGCGGCTGTCTCTGGCTGTGCTTCTGGCTGGGTTTCCCCTCGATTCGTGTTCGAAACCAGCTCAGCTATCTCAATGACCTTTGCACTCTGGCTCTCCTCGGACTGTCCGGGTTCCTTCCTTGCTTCCGCAGTAAACGGAGCAAATTCTTCATCTTTTTCAGGAGCCGCAACCGTTTCCTGATCACCGTACATCCCTTCCTCAAGGGAAAACAGGCTTTCGCTGAATTCCAAGGGTACAGGTTCGGGCAGGTCATTCTCAGGTTCACGGAATAGCTCGGAAACAGCCTCTGGTTCCCGATACTGCTCGGGAACGTCAGCCTCTGGTTCACGGTACAGCTCAGGAATAGTTTCTCCTGTTTCGATTGCATAGGACGATGGAGCTTCACTTCCATGCTGCTGCTCCCCATATAATCCGGTGATGTATAAATCTGCAGTCAATGAAAGTGAATTCTTTTCAGGAAGGGCATAATCGAATGTCTCGACAAGGATGTTCAAATCATAAATGCTTTCAATCCTATTTTTTGGGATTGTGATATCCACCGGAAACCGATGGGCAAATTCCATGTTTTCTTCATCATTTCTGGATACAGAATGAATAGTCTTTGGCGCGAGGAACATTTCCTCCTCCGCCGTTATCTCTTCTTCCCCTTCAAAGCATTTATATTCCCCGGTCAATTCAAGTGAACCGCGAATCGTCACGTACTGGTCATTTTCCTGGATGGAAATGTTCGGATCTAATGAAATCGAGACAAGTTCTGCGACTTCCTGTCCTCTTTGGAACCATACGGATTCTTCGAGAGAAAAACGCAGGCACGATTGATGATTCCCCATAGACAAAGCGACTCCTCCTTTCATTCCTTCAGCATAAATCACTAAGTCATTTACACTTTATGACCAATAATGGCTGATTATGATTAAAATCCTCTGCGCTAGCGGATTAATAAAAAAACTCACACTCTCCAGCAGCGGAGGTGTGAGTTTTTGAAGCAATCTACTTTAGTTTTTCAAAAGCCTTTTCAGCAGCTTTCAAGGTTGTGTCTATATCTCTTTCTGTATGGGCTGTTGAAATAAACATTCCTTCAAACTGCGAAGGAGGCAGGAAAATACCCTGGTTAGCCATTTCACGATAGTAAGAGGCGAAGAAATCCAAATTTGAAGTTTTCGCTTTTTCGTAGTTGATCACTTTTTCATCCGTGAAGAAAAACCCAATCATCGAACCCGCACGGTTAACGGAAAGCGGAATACCGTGTTTCATTGCCGCAGCCTTAAATCCTTCCTCAAGAACATCACCCAGTTTTTCGAAGTGTTGATACGTTTCAGGCGTAAGCTGTTTTAATGTCTCATAGCCCGCTGTCATGGCAAGCGGATTTCCAGAAAGAGTTCCAGCCTGGTAAATAGGACCGCTTGGAGCAACTCTCTCCATGATTTCCCGTTTACCGCCGTAAGCGCCGACAGGAAGCCCCCCGCCAATTACCTTACCAAGACAAGTTAAATCAGGTTTGATGCCGTAATAGCCCTGTGCACAATGATAACCAACACGGAAGCCTGTCATGACCTCATCAAAGATTAGCAATGATCCGTATTGTTCTGTCACTTCGCGCAAGCCTTCAAGGAAACCTGGCAGCGGAGGGACGACTCCCATGTTCCCGGCAACAGGTTCTACAATGATGCAGGCAATATCTTCCCCAAACTGTTCAAATGCGTATTTGACGCTTTCAAGGTCGTTGTATGGCACTGTCACTGTATTCTTAGCGACTCCTTCAGGCACTCCCGGACTGTCCGGCAGCCCCAAGGTCGCGACGCCAGATCCCGCTTTGATAAGAAGCGAATCTCCATGCCCATGGTAACACCCTTCGAACTTGAGGATTTTATTTCGTCCAGTGTATCCGCGGGCAAGCCTTAGTGCGCTCATCGTTGCCTCTGTGCCTGAAGAAACCATGCGCACCATCTCGATTGATGGGACCCGGTCAATGACAAGCTGCGCAAGCTTGTTTTCCATCAAGGTAGGAGCGCCAAAGCTTGTCCCCATTTCAGCAACCTTCTTGAGAGATTCGACTACGGCGTCGTTAGAGTGTCCGAGAATTAACGGCCCCCATGACAATACATAATCAATATATTCATTACCGTCAATGTCATAAATTTTCGAACCTTTTCCCCGTTCCATAAAAATCGGATCCATAGCGACCGATTTGAAGGCACGGACCGGGCTGTTTACACCGCCTGGCATCAAGTCCACAGCCTCTCTGAAAGCAGCTGCTGATTGTTCATAAGAGCGCATTCTAATCCCCCGTTTCTCAAATTGATAAATCGAAGTTTGGCAAATTACTTCTGAAGCCAGCGTGCCGCATCTTTAGCATGATAAGTAATGATCAGGTCTGCCCCCGCACGCTTCATACCTGTCAGCATTTCCAGAACTGTATTGCGTTCATCCACCCAGCCATTCTGTGCGGCAGCCTTGACCATTGAGTATTCTCCGCTGACATTATAGATGACAACCGGCAGATTGAAAGAATTTTTCACATCGCGGACAATATCAAGATATGGCATACCAGGCTTAACAATCAGGAAGTCGGCTCCTTCAGCAACATCAGACTCAGCCTCTCTTAATGCTTCAAGACGATTTGCTGGATCCATTTGATATGTTTTGCGGTCTCCAAATTGCGGGGTGCTTTCTGCTGCCTCCCGGAACGGACCATAAAAAGCAGAGGAGTACTTAACAGCATAGGACATGACCGGAATGTCACTGTAACCAGCCTCGTCCAGGCCAGCACGAATGGCTGCAACAAAACCATCCATCATATTTGAAGGAGCAATAATGTCCGCTCCTGCTTCAGCCTGGGCGACCGCGGTTTTTGCCAGGAGTTCAAGTGACGGATCATTCAACACATTTCCGTTTTCTACAACGCCGCAATGACCGTGGCTTGTGTACTCGCAAAGGCAGGTATCAGCAATCACTATCACCTCGGGGTAGCTTTCCTTTATGTAACGGATACCCTGCTGGACAACACCATGGTCATGAAAAGCCTGGGTACCGCATTCGTCTTTTTCGCTAGGAATACCAAACAGGAGCACAGATTTGATGCCTAGTTCGGTTACTTCATCCATTTCCGTTTTTAACTGGTCAATCGAAAGCTGAAAGATTCCAGGCATTGAAGAAATTTCTTTGCGTATGCCCTTGCCTTCTGCAATAAAAATCGGGTAAATCAAATCTTCTGTGTGAAGATGGTTCTCTCTTACAAGCGCTCTCATATTGGCGCTGCTTCTCAGTCGGCGATGGCGTGAAAATACAATTTCCTTCATTGTTTTCCCTCCTGTTTCTGGGATATGCCAAGGAACTTGACAATCCCTTTCAGCATTTCCTCAACAGTATATTTTTCCGGACAAACATGTACATGCAACCCATGTTCTTCCGCTTTTCTTTTTGATACTGGCCCAATGCAGGCAATGACGCATCCACAAATGCAGTCTTCAAGCTCCTTTTCCTTCACAACCTCCATAAAATGGCTGATGGTGGACGGACTGGTGAAAGCAAGGACATCAAGCTTTCTGCTGTCAAGCATGAATGCAAGCCGTTCTTTGCTCTCTTCGGGCAAATATGTTTCATAAATAATCAGTTCTTCCACACTAGCGCCATTCATCCTCAACGATGAAGCAATATGCTCCCTTGCTAGATTCCCTTTTGGAATAAGTACCTTCATTCCATCAGTGACGCGGGGAAGAAACTCCTGGACAAATTCCTCTGCCACATACTTTTCCGGCATGAAATCTGTATGTATCCCGTGGTGCTCAAGAGCTTCTCTCGTTTTCTCGCCTATCGCGGCAGTCTTTGGGAATCGGCCTGCTCCCTTATATAATGAAAAAAACGAATCAACTGTAACATTGCTCGTAAAGATAATCCAGTCATATTGATGCAGTTCATCTATCATATCATGAATCTCTTCGGATGCAGGAACAGGCCTGAAAGCTAGCAGAGGGATTTCGGCCGGAATCCCTCCATGCTTTTTCACCAGCTCCGAGAAGGACCTGGCATGGCCCTTCCCCCTGGGAATCAATACCTGTTTATTTTGCAGCGGAAGAGCAGGATTCATTCTTTATCAAGCTCCTGTTTCACCTTGTCAATCAATCTTTTTGCACCAAGGCTTATAAGCTTTTCAGCGGCCTGTACCCCAAGCTGTTCAGGGTCTGTTCCTGTCACTCTCTCTTTGTAAATCTCTTTTCCATCAGGTGAACCCACTAGGACAGACAGGACAATTTCCTCTTGTTCATTTACGCTCGCATAGCCGGCAATCGGAACCTGGCATCCGCCCTCCATTACATCAAGGAAAGCGCGTTCTGCACGAACAGCAAGGGATGTTTCTTTGCTAGTGAATTTTCCTAGCCACTCCAGAAGTTCTTCGTCACTGCCGCGGCACTCAATAGAAAGCGCTCCCTGTCCTACTGCAGGTACACACAGTTCCGGTTCAATGAATTCTGTTACCACATCGCTTGCCCAGCCGAGGCGCTTAAGCCCTGCAGCTGCCAGGACAATCGCATCATATTCTCCGGATTCAAGCTTTCCAATCCGCGTATCGATATTTCCCCTAATCCATTTGATGTCGAGGTCAGGGCGCGCAGCAAGCAGCTGTGCACTGCGGCGCAGGCTGCTCGTCCCAACGACAGCACCTTCCTTCAATGCGTTCAAGCCGGCTCCGTCCCTTGAAATTAGGACATCGCGATGGTCTTCACGCGCAGGAATACTTCCAATCACAAGACCGTCAGGAAGGGCAGCCGGCATGTCTTTCATGCTGTGGACAGCCATGTCGATTTCCTTATCGAGCATAGCTTGCTCAATCTCTTTTACGAACAGCCCTTTTCCGCCCACTTTGGATAGAGTGACATCAAGAATTCTGTCCCCTTTTGTTAAAATTTCCCGCACTTCGAATTCAAATGGGGCCCCAAGTTCCTTTAGTTGGCTGATGACCCAGTTTGTCTGTGTTAAAGCTAATTTGCTCCTTCTTGAACCAACAATAATCTTTCGCATAGCTGCCTCCTTGTCACATATACCAGAAATGGAATGATGATAGCTTGCCAAACAGGAAAAAGTTAATCAGGACAATTAAAAAGGATGCTGTATTCCAGAGTGCAAGCGTTTTTCCATGAAAACCTCTGGCTACGCGCAAATATAAATAAATGCTGTAAAAAGCAAGAACCACAAAAGAACCTATGATTTTTAAATCATACCATTCCATCCCAGGTACCTTAATCCAGGCCCAGCGAAGGCCCAGAATCAGGCTCAGGACCAGCATCGGGACACCGACCGCATTCAAAAGGTAAGATACTTGCTCCAGTTTCGAAAGATCCGAAATACGCCAAAGCCTCTCCCCCCACTTTTTCCGCTTAAGCAAATCGTACTGTACGAAGTAAAGAAGGGAGCATACAAACGAAAGCGAGAATGCTCCGTATGATAGTATGGCCATTGTAATATGAATTAAGAGTAGCTCTGAAACAAGCCTCTCACTCATAACATCCGATGCAAAATACCCCGGGGCAAATGTATGGATTGCCATAATGATAAATCCAAGAATATTTGTAAAAAAAACAATGAAATCCACTTTCAGCAAACTGTTGATAATCAGTGACAGCGTGATGAGGACCCAGGCATAAAAATATAGCCCCTCAAAGAGAGAAAGCACCGGGAATCTCCCCGTTTCAATCATATAAAAAAACAGAAACACTGTTTGTAGACCCCATACAAATGCAAGTAACCAGAAGGCTGTTTGATTTGCCTTCCGGTTACTGTTGAGGAAATCAATAAAATACAATAGGACGCTTGCAGCATAGATGACGATCGTCAGTTCATGCATGCGGGTAATGTATAACTCTGACATGGCCAGAACCTCTCTATCGTTGAAAAGAAACCAGAGGCGATGCAACAGCAGCCTGATTTGTCTCGGCAGATTTCAGTTCTTTTTGTTCCGCAACGATTTCTTCGATATTGAAAATCTTGACAAAAAGATCAAGTGCCTCATGTGCGTCCGGGCGGGCTGCCAATTCTTTTGCCTGAAGGATCGGATCCTTCAGCATTTGGTTGATAATACTTTTCGTATGCTTATTCAGGACTTTGATATCCCGTTCCGACATGTTAGTCAATTTCCGCTCAAGGCTGTTCATCGTTTCCTCCTGGATTCGAAGTGCTTTAACGCGGAGGGCCGAAATGACAGGAACGACACCAAGTGTATTGAGCCATTGTTTAAACAAGACCATTTCTTCTTCCGCCATGAGCATAATCCGCGCTGCGGCTTTCTGGCGCTCCTTCAAATTTGCTTCGACAATGCCTTCCAAATCATCTATGTCGTAAAGGAATACATTTTCACAATGAACAATCTCAGGGTCAAGGTCACGAGGGACTGCAATATCCACCATAAAAAGCGGCTTGCCTTTCCTGAGCTTTTCGACCGAGTCAATCATGTCCTTTGTGATGACATAGCCTTCTGCACCCGTGGAACTAATCAGGATATCACATTCAACAAGCGCGCACTGAAGTTCCTTTAAAGTTTTGGCAGTTCCAGCAAAACGGCTTGCAAGGTCTTCCGCTTTCTTGAAAGTACGGTTGATGACAGTTACCTTTTTTGCTCCGTTCGAATGCAGATTTTGGATTGCAAGCTCACCCATTTTTCCCGCACCAAGAACGAGTATGTGCTTGCTTTCAAGAGAACCGAAAATTTTCCTGGCCAGCTCTACAGCTGCGTAGCTGACAGAAACAGCATTTGCCCCAATATCAGTTTCGGAATGGGCGCGTTTGGCAAGTGTGATTGCCTGTTTGAAAAGATGGTTGAATACTGTTCCAGTCGTTTTGGCCTCCTGCCCAAGCAAAAAGCTTGAACGGACCTGGCCAAGAATCTGGGTTTCCCCAAGGATCATACTGTTCAATCCGCATGAAACTTTAAAGAGGTGTTCCACCGCTCCATCGTGCTCGTAAATAAAAAGGAAAGGAGAAAATTCCCCCTGATCCAGTCCGAACCATTCAGCCAAAAATTCTTTAATATAGTAGCGGCCGGTATGCAGCTGGTCGACAACTGCAAATATTTCCGTACGGTTACAAGTCGATAGTATAACGTTCTCAAGGATGCTCTTCTTTTTTTGCAGCGTCTGCATCGCATCCGCGAGGCTTGCCTGGTTAAATGTCAGTTTTTCACGGATTTCGACAGGGGCTGTTTTATAATTTAGACCGACAACGATTACATGCATATTGAAATGACACCCCCAAAAAATATTCCACAAATCGTTAAACTCATTATAACACGCACCATTTTTCACTTTTTGAACAAATTGTGAACAACTTAAGAACTGTAAAAATCCCCAAATTAGCCAAATCCAGCCATGACAATCGCTTTCGTCGGCGTTTACAGAAGGTGCTGATTTATAGTTAAATAGTAAAGTGGATATTAAATTTCGACAAATACTCCCATAAGTACAGTATCAAAATACTCAAGGTAATTCAAGTATGCCTTACTGGAAGTGGTGAAAAATGAAAAATCAACGAATTTTCCCCGGAGTGATTCTGATTGGGTTCGGAATTTATTTTTACTTACAGCAGGAAAATATAGAATTTTTCCAGGATTTCCACTCCTGGCCGACGCTTATGGCAATAGTGGGAATTGCTTTTTTGGTGCAGGGCTACTGGGGCAAGGATTATGACTCCATTCTGCCAGGGGCGATCTTTCTAGGGCTTGGAGTTCATTTCCATATCGCCGGGCGCCTTGAAATATGGCCGGGACATCTTGGAGCTTTCATTTTAATCATCGCTTTGGGCTTCCTGCTCCGGTACCAGAAGACAGGAACAGGATTAATCCACGGTATTCTATTCCTTGCACTTGCTGCGCTGCTCCTTTTTTATGGCAAGATGTCCGCGATGCCGTTCATGCTTAAACCAGGGATTGCTTCATTGTGGCAATTTTGGCCGGCAATCCTAATTCTAGCGGGCGTATTCCTGCTGCTTGTGAAGAAGAAAAAATAAATAACCGGCTTTCGCCGGTTATTTATTTTTTCATATAGCTTTGCAGAACTGACCAGGCTTTATCCTTACCTTCCCCTGTTTCGGATGAGAAAAGGATGATGGTATCTTCCGGATCGAGTTCAAGTGTTTCCTTTGTTACTTTTAAATGCTTTTGCCATTTCGACTTTGAAATCTTATCAGCCTTTGTCGCAATAATGATAACTGGAATATCGAAATGCTTAAGGAAATTGTACATCATCACATCATCTGCACTCGGTGGATGCCTCAAGTCAACGATGAGCAGAACGGCTTTTAGCTGCTCCCTGCTGGTGATATAAGTTTCAATCATTTTCCCCCAGGCTTCCCGCTCTTTCTTTGAAACCTTCGCATACCCGTATCCCGGGACATCGACAAAATGGAGGTCTTCATTAATCAAGTAAAAATTCAGCGTCTGGGTCTTTCCTGGCTTGGAAGATGTTCTCGCAAGGCTTTTCCTGTTAAGCATTTTATTGATGAAAGACGACTTCCCTACGTTTGATCTGCCGGCAAGGGCGAATTCCGGCAATGCCGTTTCCGGGTATTGGCTTGGCCTTACAGCACTGATTACTATCTCTGCTTTTGTTACTTTCATGTATTATTTGTCTCCCTCATTAAGGGCATGCTTAAGGACTTCATCCACATGGGATACTGTCACGAACTGCAGTTCTTTACGGACACTCTCAGGAATATCATCAATATCCTTTTCATTGTCCTTTGGCAGGATGATTTTTTTCAGACCTGCCCTGTGCGCGCTTAATGTTTTTTCCTTGAGCCCGCCTATTGGCAGGACCCTGCCTCTCAGCGTTATTTCCCCAGTCATGCCAACCTCCCGGTGAATCGGCCTTCCTGTCAGCGCAGAAACGAGTGCTGTTGCAATCGTGATACCTGCTGACGGACCATCTTTTGGAGTGGCTCCTTCGGGAACATGGATATGAACATCAAGCTTTTCATGGAAGTCCTCGTCAATGCCCAGCTCTTTTGTTTTGGAACGTACATAGCTGAATGCCGCCTGAGCGGATTCCTTCATAACGTCACCAAGCTTTCCTGTAAGGACAAGCTTCCCTTTTCCAGGGGACAAGGATACTTCTATCTGCAATGTATCCCCGCCTACTGTCGTATAGGCAAGTCCTGTCGCTACGCCAACCTGGTCCTGCAATTCAGCCTGTCCATACCTGTACTTCTTTTTCCCCAAAAACTCTTCAAGGTTATTTTCATTTACAACCACTCGTTTTTTAGAGCCGGATACAATAATTTTCGCTGTTTTACGGCAGATGGCAGCGAGCTGGCGTTCAAGCGAACGGACCCCTGCTTCTCTTGTATGGTAGCGAATGATCATTTGAAAAGCATCGTCTCGGATTTGAAGCTGTGATTTTGAAAGTCCATGCTCCCTGATCTGGCGCGGAAGCAAATGGTCTTTACCGATATTCAGCTTTTCAAGTTCTGTATAGCCTGCAATTGTGATGATTTCCATACGGTCAAGCAAAGGCCCCGGTACGGTGCCAAGGTTGTTTGCTGTAGCAATGAACATGACCTTAGATAAATCGTATGGCTCTTCAATATAGTGATCGCTGAAGTTATGATTTTGTTCAGGATCTAGAACCTCCAGCATTGCAGCAGAAGGGTCGCCTCTGAAATCGCTGGACATTTTATCAATTTCATCAAGAAGGAAGACAGGATTAATGGTAGTCGCCTTTTTCATTCCTTGAATGATTCTGCCCGGCATAGCTCCGACGTAAGTCCGCCTGTGCCCGCGTATTTCTGACTCATCACGGACTCCCCCTAGAGAAACCCTGACAAAATTCCGGTTAAGAGATTTGGCAATCGAGCGGGCCAGACTTGTCTTTCCGACACCCGGAGGTCCCGCAAGGCAAAGAATGGGGCCCTTTAGAGAATTAGTCAGCTGTTGGACGGCAAGATACTCTAGTACCCGTTCTTTTACTTTTTCCAGCCCATAGTGATCATCATTTAATATACGCCCGGCTTTATTGATATCCAGGTCATCGTCTGTCGATTTTGTCCATGGAATAGCGACAAGCCATTCAATATAATTGCGGATGACAGCACTTTCCGCAGAAGTGGAAGGTACCTTCTCATAGCGGTCAAGCTCCTTCATTGCGGTTTCCTTTACATTTTCCGGCATTCCGGAAAGCTCAATTTTATCCGCTAGTTCCTTGATCTCGCCAGTCTTGCCTTCCTTTTCCCCGAGCTCTTTCTGGATGGCCTTCAGCTGTTCACGGAGATAATATTCTTTTTGTGTCCTTTCCATCGAGCGCTTTACACGCTGTCCAATCTTTTTCTCAAGATTGAGGACCTCTTTTTCATTATGAATGATCTCAATGATTTTATTTAATCTTTCTTTAAGATCAAGCGTCTCAAGGATTTCCTGCTTTTCCTTCAGCTTTAGCGGAAGGTGGGAGGCAACGATATCGGCCATCCTTCCCGGTTCCTCGATATCTGCAACTGATGCGTATGTTTCTGCTGAAATCTTCTTCGACATTTTTATGTACTGCTCAAAGTATTCAAGCATTGTCCGCATTAAAGCTTCATCTTCGACATCCTTAGATTCGCGGTCCTCATATGTTTTAAGACTTGCAGAAAAGTTCTCCTCCCCTTCGTGGAAGTGGATGATTTCTGCCCTTTTTAATCCTTCAACAAGAACACGAATCGTACCGTTAGGAAGCTTAAGCATCTGCTTCACCTTTGTCAGTGTTCCCATCTGGTAAAGGTCTTCGGCTGCTGGTTCATCTATTGAAATGTCTTTTTGGGTCGTCAGAAAAATAAGGTGGTCATCCACCATTGCTTTCTCAAGAGCCTGTACTGATTTTTCGCGGCCAACATCCAAATGCAGGACCATTGTCGGATAGACCAAAAGACCACGCAGAGGAAGCAGTGGAACGGTTAGCTCATTTTGGTTTGCCATGCAATTGCACCTCCACATGCAATGTATTGCTTACTTTGTTCAATTCTATCGTATTTGGCTCCTAGTGTCTAATTCAAGCGGGGTTCGATTAGGCTTGTATGGATGGCCAGGAATTCAAATGGAAAAGCCCCGGAGTTTTTCTAACCGGGGCGTCCGCAGCTAAACGCTTTCTTTTTTAGGCAGCTCGGGTGCTGCGGTAATAATTTGCTCCCTAGATTGCTGTTCTCTTACCAGCGCGAGTTCAAAAACTTCATCCAGGTGGGTGACGGGAACTATCTCAATTCCTTTTATTTCCTGCAGAATAGTCTGCTCGTTTTCCTTTGGAATGATGACTTTTTTTGCTCCTGCCTTCAAAGCAGCCTTGACTTTTGGGTAGACACCGCCAATCGGTTTCACATTTCCATGGATGCTAATTTCTCCTGTCATGGCAACAGTATGGTCTGTCGGAATCTTATAGATTGCCGAGTATATTCCAGTAGCCATTGCAATGCCTGCTGAAGGGCCGTCAATTGGAATGCCGCCTGGGAAATTCACGTGAATATCAAATTCGTCTGCAGGTACGCCCATTGAGCGAAGCACAGTGATCACATTTTCGATGGATCCCCTCGCCATGCTTTTTCTCCTGACTGATTTCCCCTGGCTTCCAATACTTTCCTCCTCGACAATGCCTGTTATGTTGATTGATCCTTTTTCCTTCGCAGGAATCACAGTTACTTCAATCTCAAGCAAAGCTCCTGAATTGGGGCCATGGACAGCAAGACCATTGACAAGGCCTATCGCTGACTCTTCATTGATTTTACGTTCCATCCTTGGTGTTAACTGGCTTGAGTGGACAACCCACTCAATTTCTTCTTCCTTGATGTAATCACGATCATCAGAAATGGCAAGACCTGCGGCAATCTGAACCATATTAACCGCTTCACGCCCATTCCGGGCATATGACGCTAGAATGTTTATCGCTGAATCGCTCATGGACAAGTTTACTTTCTCTGCTGCGTTTTTTGCCACTGCTGATATTTCTTCAGCCGTCAGCTCCCGGAAAAACACCTCCATACATCTGGAACGGATAGCAGGGGGAATCTCGCTTGGCGTTCTTGTTGTTGCCCCGACAAGCCGAAAGTCTGCCGGAAGGCCATTTTTGAAAATATCGTGAATGTGGCTTGGAATCTGGGCATTTTCTTCACTATAGTAGGCGCTTTCAAGAAATACTTTTCTGTCTTCAAGCACTTTAAGCAGTTTGTTCATCTGGATGGAGTGCAGTTCACCGATTTCATCGATAAACAGTACGCCTCCATGGGCGTTTGTTACCGCACCTTGCTTAGGCTGCGGAATGCCAGCCTGTCCCATTGCCCCGGCCCCCTGATAAATTGGGTCATGGACAGAGCCAATCAATGG
Organism: Mesobacillus zeae; assembly: GCF_003570705.1. Taxonomy (GTDB): domain Bacteria; phylum Bacillota; class Bacilli; order Bacillales; family Cytobacillaceae; genus Mesobacillus_C; species Mesobacillus_C zeae. Next base: position 258,774 of record NZ_QWVT01000029.1, on the reverse strand, counting down.
ATCAGCAATTCCTCTTTCATCAAAGCGGGCTGTTGTTGCATCGAGCTCCACAAACACCGAATTACCTTTGAAAGGGGACTTTGCATTAGACTTAGCTTCCTCAAGTACAAGCCTTGCAGCAGCTGTTTTGCCTACACCCGGCGGCCCATAAATGATAACGTGCTGGGGATTGGGCCCGCATAATGCTGCCTTCAAAGCTTTTATTCCATCCTCCTGGCCAACGATATCCTTAAAGCTTGAAGGACGGACTTTCTCAGAGAGCGGTTCGCTGAGCGATATCGATCTCATTTTTTTCAGCTGTTCCATTTCCTTCCTTGATTCACGGTCTATTGAAACTTTCTGTGTGCGCTGATTTTTTAGCAGGTTCCAGAAATACAGCCCGATCACAATTCCGAAAAAAAGCTGTATAAATAAGGCTATTCCCGTCCAACTCAATGATTTTCCCTCCTGCGATTCATACTTTTTATATATCCTAGTATCCCCCTCTACCAGTTGGAATAAACAAGATTTGCCGCCAAAATTGAAACGAAGCAGGATACGTAAATACAAATAAACCCGGTATCATTCGATACCGGGTTTATTTTCATATAAAATGCTAAGTTTTAGGCAGAAGTTTTGCGCTCTTCTTTCACAACTGTTCCATCAGCAAGAACAAGCTTTGGCGGATTGTTGTTTTCAACAGCTTCACCCGTTATGATGCACTTGATAATATCATCCCTTGAAGGAAGGTCATACATTACATCAAGCATGATTCCTTCAATGATGGAACGAAGACCCCGGGCACCCGTTTTTCGTTCGATTGCACGCTTGGCTATTTCATGCAGGGCCGCTTCTTCAAACTCAAGCTCAACATTGTCGAGTTCAAGCATTTTTTGATACTGCTTCACAAGAGCATTCTTTGGCTTTGTCAAAATCTCAACCAATGCTTCTTCATCAAGCATCGCAAGGCTGGCAATAACCGGAAGACGTCCGATGAATTCCGGAATGAGCCCGAACTTGAGCAAGTCTTCTGGAAGGACTTTGGATAGAAGCTCTTTTTGGCTTATTTCCTGCTGCTTCACATCCGAACCAAATCCGATTACTTTTTGGCCCAAGCGGCGCTTGATGATGGTTTCAATTCCATCGAATGCCCCGCCGCATATGAACAGGATGTTTGTTGTATCAATTTGGATAAATTCTTGATGAGGGTGTTTTCTTCCTCCCTGCGGCGGTACGCTTGCTACCGTGCCTTCAAGGATTTTGAGCAGAGCCTGCTGAACTCCCTCACCTGAAACATCTCTTGTAATGGAGGGGTTTTCGGATTTTCTGGCAATCTTGTCAATCTCATCAATATAAATAATCCCTTTTTCTGCTTTCTCCACATCGTAATCTGCAGATTGGATCAGTTTAAGGAGAATGTTTTCAACATCCTCACCCACATAACCTGCCTCAGTCAGCGAAGTCGCATCAGCAATGGCGAAAGGCACATTCAGGATTCGGGCCAGTGTTTGAGCCAAAAGCGTTTTACCGCTTCCTGTTGGTCCAATCATGGCAATATTGCTCTTTGAAAGTTCAACTTCATCAATCTTGCTGTTAGAGTTGATACGCTTATAATGGTTGTAAACAGCGACAGACAGGTTTTTCTTTGCTTGATCCTGTCCAATTACATATTCATCGAGAATATCCCGGATTTCCTTCGGCTTCGGAACATCCTTAAATTCAACTTCTTCCTCAGTGCCAAGCTCTTCCTCTACGATCTCTGTACATAATTCGATGCACTCATCACATATATATACACCTGGCCCGGCAACAAGCTTACGGACTTGATCCTGGGTCTTGCCGCAGAAAGAACATTTCAGTTGTCCTTTTTCATCATTAAATTTGAACATTTTTTCACCCCTTGAGAGCTTCTAAGCGATATATTAAGCTGCGAATCAGTAGCAGGTAAACGGTTTGATTTCTGGGTTACCACCATTGGTAGAACAGGTATGTATTGCATTGTATCACATATTGGCAATGAACAGGAAATAATAACTCTTGGCTTTTCAAAAGTTTTATGCTACATGATTCGCTAAAAATATGTACCCAATCAGCATAACCACAAATCTTGAAATTAAATCCGCTTATCCGCATTTACCAGTTAAAAAACATGACGTATCTCATGATAATCATCCATTTAATACTTATGTATAAATTGTACAAAACAAGGCACGATTACATCGCGCCTTGTCCTGTATAGGTTGTTACTTATATTATGCTACAGTTTTGCTGTTTTCCACAAGGAATTCGACTGCTTTGCGAAGCTTAAGGTCGCCTTTGATTCCTTCAAGGCTGCCAAGAGCAGCTTTGATGTCGTCAATAGCCATATTGTACATTTCCGCCATTTTTTCAAGCTCAGCATTTACGTCTTCATCGGTTGCTTCAAGGCCTTCTGCTGCAGCGATTGCCTCAAGAGTAAGGTTTGAACGAACACGGATAGCGGCTTCTTCTTGCATTTGTCCGCGAAGGGCTGCTTCATCCTGGCCTGAGAACTGGAAGTACAGCTCAAGGTTCATGCCCTGCATTTGCAGGCGCTGTTCAAATTCTTTGACCATGCGGTCGATTTCGCTCTCAACCATTACTTCTGGAACATCGATTTCTGCATTTTCAGCAGCTTTTTCGACAACTGTATTTTGTACATGGTGTTCTTTTTGGTGCTCCTTGTCAGCTGCAATGCGGTTTTTGATTTTTTCTTTCAGAGCATCCAAAGTTTCAACTTCTTCGTCCGCATCCTTTGCGAATTCATCATCCAATTCAGGAAGTTCTTTCGCTTTGATTTCATGCAATTTAATTTTAAATACTGCTGGCTTGCCTGCAAGCTCTGCAGCATGATATTCTTCAGGGAAATTCACTTCAACATCTTTTTCTTCTCCGGCAGCAAGTCCTACTACCTGCTCTTCGAAGCCAGGGATGAAAGAACCTGATCCAAGTTCTAATGAATAGTTCTCAGCTTTTCCGCCTTCGAATGCTTCACCGTCAACAAAACCTTCGAAATCGATGACAACAGTGTCGCCGTCCTCAGCTTTGCCATCTTCTTTCACAACAAGCTCAGCGTTCTTTTCTTGAAGAGATTTCAACTCAGCCTCTACTTCTTCGTCAGCAACAGCTGTTTCGAAAGCTTCCACTTCAAGACCTTTGTATTCTCCAAGCTTGACTTCAGGCTTAACAGTAACTGTAGCTTTAACAATCATGCTTTTGCCTTTTTCAATTTGTTCTACATCGATTTCCGGGCGGTCGACCGGCTCGATGCCAGTTTCTTCAATAGCACTTGCATATGCTTCAGGAAGCAGGACATCGACAGCATCCTGGTAAAGAGCTTCTATGCCAAAACGCTTTTCAAAAAGGGCACGTGGCATTTTACCTTTTCTGAATCCAGGTACATTAATATTTTTCACAACTTTCTTAAATGCAGCGTCAATACCTTCTTTGACTTTTTCTGCTTCGACTTCAATTGTGAGAACGCCTTGGTTCCCTTCAAGTTTTTCCCATTTTGCAGACATACTATTCCCTCCAACAATCTATTATCATGTTCATTCACAATGAATATGTCTTGTCACACAAGCAATATTCCAGTTCAAATGTAAATAGAATGATTTTTACATAATACAACCACTACATTATAACACAGGTTCCATTTCTTTCAACAGCCTGTACTATATTATCGGGGAAGAAATTTCTTCTGCCTTCCGGATGAATTCAAGGGCGGAGGCTGCTTCAGGCAGGGATACTCCATACTGCCGCGCATAGTCTTCTATAGCCCCTTCATTGCCATGATAGATATTTCCAAGATAATGGCATGCTGCTGCCCATGCAGCGGGATTCACAGGTTCTGGATCGAAAGGATATAGAAGGAAGAAACTTCTTTCAGCAAGCCCTCTTATATTGTCATACAGTACCGGGTTATCATTTTCAAGCTTCTCCGCAAGAATCTCCCCGACAGCGACAAGCTTTTCCGTTTCTCTTGGATCCGCGCACTCAGCAGGCACAAATGAATCTGTCATGCCAAACTTCTCCACTCTCAGTTCTTTTCCATACTCCTGCTCCTTTAGGATGTTCAGGAGCAGTGTTTTCTGGAAAGGATTGGCCCCCCCAGAAGATAGATATCCCCTTATTTCTTCTATATAAGGGCGTACATTTTCCTTTGAAAGCCTTGCAATAATTTGCAACAGCTCCCCAGGGTCCTCCTTATCAAGCAGGCCGAGCTGCTCTCCGGAGATTTCCGGCTGTACAGTATCGAGGCTGCTTGCCGAATCTTTTGTCTCTGCCATTCGCCGGCTGAAATCCAGGAGGCGCGAAAAGTGCTCAAGCTTTTCCTTCGGAACCTCTCTTTCTTCCAGCAAGGCCTCGATTGTAGCAACAACTTCTTCGTATTCATTTAGCTGGACAAGGACCATGATATAAAGGTCCATTGTTTCGATGTAATCCCCAATTCCTCCTTTGAGCATTTCAAAAGCAAGCTGCTTCGCTTCACGCGCATGCCCGCTTTCAAAGTAGGCCATGACAAGCCCGATATAAATCTCGCTATTTTCAGGATCCATTTCCCTAGCCTGTTCAAGCAGGGAGGCTGCTTCCCCATATTTTTTGTCATGCAGGCAGTGGAGCCCTTTTTCTAAGAGCCTGCTCTCCAGACCCGGGAAAGGAATGACATTTTTACTGTCTGGATTATGTTTTTCCATGCTTAAAACCGCCTTCATCCAATCTGATGAAGTTAGTTTAGCACGAAAGACCAAAAAAACAAAAGATTCACAGTGAAGCAGTGAATCTCACATATCATGAGATAACTTCAACAAACAAAAAATCGCCAGCTGACAAGGCTGAAGCAGCCAGTCAGCGGCGATTCATTTGAATTGCAGTAAACATTCTACCGAGAAACCGCTTCGAACTTCTTAATATCATCCTCGAGCTGCATTGTGAGCGCAATTTCATCAAGCCCATTCATAAGCATCATTCTCCAGTGAGGGTGAATGTCAAAAGAGAATAGAATATTCCCTTCACTTTTTACTGTTTTTTCTTCCAGCGAGACTGTCAGCATGCATGGCTGCTGCTTCGTTTTTTTAAACAGTCTCCTTACATGGAATTGATCTGTTGCTATGGGCAATACCCCATTCTTCAGGCAGTTCTGGTAAAATATATCGGCAAATGACGGAGCGATAATTACCTTAAATCCGTAATCCTGCAATGCCCAGGGCGCATGCTCCCTTGACGAACCGCAGCCAAAGTTCTCATTGGCCACAAGAATGGAAGCTCCCTCATTTTCAGGCAGATTCAATTCGAACTTAGGGTCTGGGCTGCCATCCTTCAGAAAACGCCAGTCGTAAAATAAAAATTGGCCAAACCCCGTCTTTTCTATTCTTTTCAGAAACTGCTTCGGAATGATTTGGTCCGTGTCCACATTCACTCTATCCATGCCAACGGCTTTTCCTGTAAAAACATTTATTCCTGACATCTTTCCTTCTCTCCTTTCAGCCAGCAGCTATGAAATCGTCTGGGCAGCAAGCTCCCTGACATCGACAAAGCCCCCGCAAACTGCAGCTGCCGCCGCCATAGCTGGACTGACCAGATGGGTCCTTGCACCTGCCCCTTGGCGACCTTCAAAGTTTCGGTTCGAGGTGGATGCGCAATGTTCTCCTGCAGGCACAATATCCGCATTCATGCTGAGGCACATGCTGCAGCCCGAGTCACGCCATTCAAAACCCGCTTGGAGGAAAACCTGATCCAGACCTTCTAGTTCCGCCTGCTTTTTTACGGATTGGGAACCTGGGACGACAATAGCTTCCACACCATCATGAACTTTCCTGCCCCTGACAATTTCTGCAGCCGTTCGCAAATCTTCTATTCTTGAATTGGTACATGAACCAATGAAGACTTTTTGGACCCGAATGTCCCTCATCCGCTGGCCCTCCTGCAAACCCATATAGCTCAAAGCCCGTTCGACCGCTCTTTTCTCAGTCTCCCCTTCAACATCTTCAAGAAAAGGTACTTTTCCGGTTACAGGTGCTGTCATGGAAGGATTTGTCCCCCAGCTGACCATTGGAGCGATATGGCTGCCAGCAATGAGGATTTCCTTGTCATACACGGCGTTATCATCCGAGTTAAGTTCCTTCCATCGATTCTCCTCGGAAGCAAATCCCTCTTCCTTTGGCGCATATCGGCGTCCCTTAAGATATGAAAATGTTATTTCGTCAGGAGCAACAAGGCCCGCTTTTGCGCCTCCTTCAATCGACATATTGCAAAGAGTCATCCTTTCTTCCATGCTCATCTTTCGGACAGCTTCACCGCAGAATTCAATCACATGGCCGCTGCCAAAATTGACACCGTATTGCGAAAGGACGTACAGAATCACATCTTTTGCTCCTACTCCCAGCTGGAGTTCACCGTCAATCTGGATCTTTAAGGTTTTCGGTTTCGTCTGCCACAAAGTCTGGGTGGCCAAAACATGCTCCACTTCGCTTGTACCGATTCCAAACGCAAGGGCACCAAACGCGCCATGGGTCGAGGTATGGCTATCGCCGCAAACGATCGTCATTCCAGGTTGCGTCAATCCGAGCTCAGGGCCGATAACATGAACGATACCCTGATCAGGGCTATGGATATCAGCCAGTTCAACCCCAAATTCTTGGCAATTCATTCTTAATGTATCCATCTGCAGCCCCGCTACCGGATCTTCTATCCGGTAACGGTCGGTTGTAGGAACATTATGGTCCATCGTGGCAAAAGTCAGGTTAGGCCTTCTGACACTCCTATTCTTCATCCTTAGTCCGGAAAAAGCCTGCGGAGAGGTCACTTCATGTACGAGATGAAGATCAATGTACAATAAATCCGGCTTGCCGTCCTCTCTATGGACGATATGTTTTTCCCATATTTTCTCTATAATTGTCTTTCCCATCTTCCGCTCTCCTCCCCAACTCAAGCATAAGCCCCCATAATATTTAAGATAGCTTCGTTATCGAGGATGGTCGCTTTAATTTCTTCAATCATTTCGGCAGTACCGATTGGCCTGCGGCCGAACGGAACAATGTCCACAGTCCTGCATCCTGCATCCAGTACTTGTTTGACAGCATTCTCGATTGCCTTCGCTTCTTCCTCCATCCCGAAAGAAATCCGAAGCATCATCGCAGCTGAAAGAATCATGGCAATAGGGTTGGCAGTGTCTTTTCCTTCAATATCCGGAGCAGAGCCGTGAATCGGCTCGTAAAGGTAAGGACCGTTTTCCGAAAGGCTGGCAGACGGCAGCATGCCTAGTGATCCAGTCAGCACGGATGCTTCATCGCTAAGGATATCGCCGAACATATTTTCCGTTACAATTACATCAAACTGGCGCGGTGCTTTGATCATCTGCATGGCTGCATTATCGACCAACATATGTTCGAGTTTCACATGCGGAAACTCCCGGCCAATTTCTTCTGCTGTTTCCCTCCACATTCGGCTTGATTCCAATACATTCGCCTTATCCACTGAGGTCACTTTCCCTCTTCTCTTTTCAGCAAGCCTGAAGGCCAGACGGATGACCCTATCCATCTCTTCCTTCTTATAGAATAGTGTGTCGACAACGGAGTCCTCTCCATTCTTCCTTGACCTCCCGCTTGGCTTACCGAAATATAGGCCGCCAGTCAGTTCCCGGACAACGAGCATATCCGCTCCTTCAATCACTTCCTTCCGTAGGGGAGAAGTTTCTGAAATGCTTGAATAGTAATGGACCGGCCTTAAATTAGCGTATAAGTTCAACTCTTTCCTGATTCCAAGCAAACCTTTCTCCGGGCGTAAATGTCCTGGAAGATGATCCCACTTTGGCCCTCCGACAGCTCCAAGCAGGACGGCATCGCTTTTTCGGCAGATTTCAACTGTTTCCTGCGGAAGCGGAGTACCCGAGGCTTGAATAGCAGAGCCTCCAATGCCGGCAAAAGTAAAAGAAAATTGGTGTCCAAAGCGCTCTCCTACTGCCTGTAAAACGCTAACTGCACCCTTTGCCACTTCTCTACCGATTCCGTCCCCCGGCAAAACTGCAATTTTCTTATTCATTGCCTTCCCCTCCATATTTTTATTGGTATACCTTTGCTGTAGTGTTTTCCTTCATATATATCACACGGTTTACCGCATTGAGATAAGCTTTTGCTGAAGCTTCAAGCACATCCTGGGCGAGTCCTCTTCCACTCGTTTCCATCTCCGCATAACGGAGTTTCACATACACCTGGGCAAGAGCATCTCGCCCCGCTCCCACCGACTGGATCCGGTAATCAAGGAGATTGATAGTCCCATCAATACACTTTTCAAGCGTATTATAGAGTGCTTCAATGCTTCCGGCTCCTGTGGATGCCTCCTGAATCACCTGATTGATACAGCCAGTAAGAGTCACTGTTGCAGTTGGAACCTGGTTCGTTCCGTACTGCACCTGGATAGAGGATAACTCATAGAACTGCTGCTCTTTCGACAGGCTTTCTTCAAGAATGATCGCAGCCAAATCCTCGTCGGTCATTTCTTTTTTCCTGTCTGCAAGTTCCTTAAAGATTGCGAAGAGCCTGCTGATGTCTTCATCCGGGACGTTCAGGCCAAGCTCATTCAGCCTGTTCTTGAATGCATGCCGTCCCGAATGTTTGCCAAGCACCATTGAATTGTTCCGGTATCCGACCAGTTCTGGCGAAATGATCTCATAAGTAGTTTTCTCTTTCAGCACACCATCCTGGTGGATCCCCGATTCATGGGCAAAGGCATTTCTACCGACGATTGCCTTATTGGCCGGGACTGTCAATCCAGTAAGTTTGCTTACAAGACTGCTGGTTCGGCTGATTTCCTTCAGGTTCATCCCAGTAGATGCCTGAAAATGATCTTTTCTGATATGAAGAGCTACAGCTAATTCTTCAAGTGCCGCATTGCCTGCACGTTCGCCAATACCATTAATCGTCCCTTCCACCTGACTGGCGCCATTTTGAATCCCCGCAAGTGTATTAGAAATGGCCAGCCCAAGATCATCATGGCAGTGTGTGGATAATTCGACTTTCCCTATAGATGGAACGTTCCGGTGTAAATATTGAAAAATCGCTCCATATTCTTCTGGCGTGATATATCCAACCGTATCAGGAATGTTAATCACCTTTGCTCCTGCCGCAATCACTTCTTCAACGATTTCAGCCAGGAAAGGCAATTCTGTCCGGCAGGCATCCTCTGCTGACCATTGGATGACAGGGAACCTTTCCGCCGCATATTTGACCGCATTGACAGCTGTCTCGATGACTTCCTCTTTTGTCTGCTTCAATTTATATTTCCTATGGATCGGCGAGGTTGCAATGAAGATATGGAGCCTTGGCTCCTCCCCTCCTTTTAATGCCTCCCAGGCACGGTCAATATCAGAAATGACCGCCCTTGCAAGACCTGTAACTGAGCATCCTTTTATTGTGTCTGATAATTCCTTTACCGAGGCAAAATCCCCTTTTGATGCAGCAGGGAAACCCGCCTCAATAATATCAACTCCAAGCCTCTCAAGCTGCCTGGCTATTTCAAGCTTTTCGGAATGGTTAAGATTGACGCCGGCTGATTGTTCCCCGTCACGAAGCGTTGTATCGAATATTTTAATTCTGCGCACTTGCAGCCACTGCTTTCTTTTTTTCCTGATTGACGAAAGGCATCATTTTGCGGAGCTCTCTTCCGACTTTCTCGATTTCATGCTCTTTTTCCCTTTCATTGATCGAATTGAAAACTGGACGGTTCGCCTGATTCTCAAGGATCCATCCTTTGGCGAATTTACCTTCCTGGATATCCTTCAAAACAGCTTTCATTTCTTCCTTCACCTTCTCGTCAACAACGCGCGGCCCGCTGACAAAGTCTCCCCATTGTGCTGTATCGGAGATGGAATAGCGCATTCCTTCAAGTCCGCCTTCATACATCAGGTCAACAATCAATTTCAGCTCATGCAGGCACTCAAAGTATGCGAGCTCCGGCTGGTAGCCTGCTTCTGTAAGAGTTTCAAAACCCGCTTTAACGAGAGAAGTAAGACCTCCGCATAAGACTGCCTGCTCCCCGAACAGATCTGTTTCAGTTTCTTCTTTGAAGGTCGTCTCGAGCGCTCCTGCCCTTAATGATCCAATCCCTTTAGCATAAGCAAGCGCCAGCTCCCTTGCTTCTCCAGTCACATTCTGATAGATGGCGAACAACGCCGGTACACCCGCCCCCTCGGTATATGTTCTCCGAACGAGATGGCCAGGCCCTTTTGGTGCTACAAGCAGGACATCGCACTCTTTTGGCGGAGCAATCTGGCTGAAATGGACGTTAAATCCATGAGCAAACATCAATGCCTGGCCTGTAAGATTTGGGGCAATTTCATTCTTATAGACAGCTGGCTGCATTTCATCAGGCAACAGGATCATTACGACATCCGACTGGGCTGTTGCCTCAGCTACCGGATAAACCTTAAATCCGTCCTGTGATGCTTTCTGCCATGACTTGCCTTCGCGCAATCCAATGACTACGTCAACTCCGCTGTCGCGCAGGTTTTGTGCATGTGCGTGGCCCTGGGATCCATAGCCGATTACCGCTACTTTTTTTCCATTTAGATAACTTTCGTTTGCATCTCCGTTATAGTACATTTTCGCCATTTGTAATCTCTCCCTTTATGTTTGTTTTTTAGACTAATGAACAAGATTTTGTCTGTCCGGGCCGCTGGCTGCTCCGCGGGAACGCTGTCGTTCCCGTCCTTGCCAGCTCTTTAATGCCATAAGGCCTGACAAGTTCGATAAAAGCCTCCACCTTTTCGGTTTCTCCGGTAATCTGAATAATCATGCTTTCTTTGCCAATATCAATGACAGAGGCCCTAAATGGCTCGATCAGCGACTGGATTTCATTTCTGTTGTTGGGCTGGGCAGCAACCTTAACCAAGGCAAGTTCCCGGGCTACGATCGCCTGGTCGCTGATGTCTGTCACTTTCAGCACATCAATTTGTTTGTTGAGCTGTTTGCTGATTTGTTCAATCACCCTGTCGTTTTCAACATGGACAACACAGGTAATCCTTGAAACTCCCGCTTGTTCCGCATGCCCCACTGAAATACTTTCAATATTGTAGTCCCTTTTCGAGAACAGATTTGTGATCCTGTTCAGGACGCCGGGCCGATTCAGGACTGTCAGAGTAATGGTTCGCTTCATTTTTTAACACCTTCCATCTCGTGCAGCCCTTTGCCGGGAGCAATCATTGGGTATACATTCTCCGAGGCGTCAATCCTGAAATCGAGAAGCACTGGTTCTCTGTTATTCAGCACATCCTCAAGCACTTCCCCGGCTTCTGTCTCAGAATGGACTTCATATCCTTTGATCCCATATGCCTCCGCAAGTTTGATAAATGAAGGCTGTGAGGGCATCCTGCTATGTGAATATCTTTCTTTGTAAAATATTTCTTGCCATTGCCTTACCATTCCGAGCGAATGATTATTGAATATTGCGATTTTTATCGGCAGATTCATTTCTGCAATGACAGAAAGCTCCTGGGCGGACATTTGGAAACCCGCATCTCCAACAACCGCGATAACGCAGGCATCCGGTTCTGCAAGCTGGGCGCCGATACTGGCAGGAACACCAAAGCCCATTGTGCCGAGCCCGCCGGATGTAACCCACCGGCCTGGGGCACTCATCGAGTAATGCTGCGCTGCCCACATTTGATGCTGGCCTACATCTGTGACAACAATGGCTTCTCCTTTTGATTTTTCGTGGAGCATCTGCATCAGACGCTGAGGTTTGATTGGCGATTCCACGTCTTCATGCCAGTATGGATATTCGAGTTTCCAACTATCAAGTTTAGCCATCCACTCTACATGCCGAGGAGGTTTTCCTCCCTGTTTAACAAGAAGCTTGAGCGCCTCCTTTGCATCTCCAACAATCGGAATGCTAGTTGTGACGTTTTTTCCGATTTCTGCTGGATCAATATCAATATGGGCAACGGCAGCTTTTTGGGCAAAATGCTTGAGGTTCCCGGTGAGCCTGTCGTCGAATCTTGCACCAATATTAATCAGTAAATCGCATTCGTAAAGGGCCATATTTGCTGCATAGCATCCGTGCATGCCTCCCATTCCGAGGAAAAGCGGATGGTCTGCCGGAAAACCGCCAAGACCTAACAGTGTATGGACAACCGGAAGATTCTGCTGTTCGGCAAACACCTTTAATTCTTCCGCTGCGTTTGAGTGCATAATTCCAGCACCTGCAAGAATCACGGGTTTTTTCGAAGAGCTGATTGCTTCAGTTAATTTTCGGATTTGCAGGTAATTGGGTTCTATCGTTGGCTGGTATCCAGGAAGCGAGATTTCTGGTTCGTCCGGTCTTGCCGTCTTTGCCGCTGCAATGTCTTTGGGAAAATCGATCAGTACTGGCCCTGGCCGGCCTGTTGTTGCAATATGGAAGGCTTCTTTTATAATTTTTGGAATGTCTTCAATCCTCCGGACCTGAAAATTATATTTCGTGATGGGGGTCGTAATCCCGAGAATGTCGGCTTCCTGGAAGGCATCCGTTCCAATCACTCCTGTTGCCACCTGGCCAGTGAATACAACAAGCGGAAGGGAATCCATCATGGCATCCGCTAGCCCAGTCACTATATTCGTGGCCCCTGGCCCAGAAGTCGCAATCACAACTCCGGCTTTTCCGCTGACCCTCGCATATCCTTCAGCAGCATGTATTCCTCCCTGCTCATGCCTCGGCAGGACATGAAGGATATTGCAGTCATAAATGCTGTCGTAAATCGGCAATACTGCACCACCGGGATATCCGAAAATTACTTCCACGTTTTCCTTTTTCAGCGCCTCGATCAACAAGTCAGCCCCGCTTACCGGGCTGCTTTCAGCTTTTACTTCTGTAAAAGCAGCTTCCTGCAACATTCATACTGCCTCCCAACTTTTTTTAAATCTGCCGTTAGCCTTTTGTAATGGGTTGTTGGAACGCGGCCTCCGGCTTTCTTATTCAATAATAAAAAGCCTGTTTCACCCCCCAAAATGCCTGCTTATAGGCAAGGGATGAAACAGGCTTTGCTCCTGTTCCACGGTACCACCCTCATTCGCACAGGGAAATCCTGCGCGCACTCGTGGACTGTGAAAGTCCGGTTTGGTAACGGGTGGCCAGCACCCGTCCGCCTTTACTCGAATATCCTTTTAAGGCGGCGCTCCGAGGTGAGTTCACTTCCTGTGTCCATCGCCGGCTCCCACCATTCCGGCTCTCTGTGGATGGGTACTGCAGGAAATTACTTGTCCTCTTCTCTGCTTTATCGCTATTTAGCTAACATTAGGTTCTGCTGACTGACTGTATACTTTTACTCCTTCACTTACAACTCTCTTTCTGAACTCTTCCAGGATCGTCTTTGTGTGGAATCCAGGGACGCCATCACCGATCACCCGGCCGTCAACTTTGACTACAGCAATGACCTCAGCTGCTGTCCCGGTCAAAAATACTTCATCGGCTGTATAGACATCATGCCTTGTGAACGGCTCTTCCTTCAGCTTATAACCAAGGCCTTCCGCAATATCCATGACTGCGCTCCTTGTAATGCCTTCAAGTGCCCCGATATAGCCAGGCGGTGTGTAAAATGTGTTTCCTTTAATAATGAAAATGTTATCCGCCGACCCTTCAGCTACGTATCCCTGGTCGTTGAGCATAAGCGCTTCGCTCACATTCGCGAGGTGTGCTTCAATTTTCACGAGGACGTTATTGAGATAGTTCAGTGACTTCACCTTCGGGCTCAATACGTCAGGCCTGTTCCTCCTTGTTGCGACTGTAACGATTTCAAGTCCCTGTTCATATAGTTCTTTTGGAAAAATGGCCAATGGCTCAACAATTATGACTACATTTGCTTCTTTACACTTATATGGATCCAGTCCAAGGTCCCCGACACCCCTGGATACGACAACGCGGATATAGGCATCCTCAAGCCCATTTCTTTCAACCGTCTCCGCTATCAGGCTGGTGAGCTCTTCCTGGGAATGCGGAATCGCAAGCATGATGGACTTGGCAGACCGGTAAAGGCGATCCATGTGCTCCTCCATCCTGAAAATATTGCCGCTGTAAACACGAATTCCCTCAAAGATGCCATCACCGTACAAAAATCCATGGTCATAGACCGAGACTTTGGCATTCTCTTTTGTAACGAATTCACCGTTTAAATAGATCCATTGATCGGGCACTGTCAAACACTCCTTTTGTTGTTAAACGCTTTAAATGGATAAAATGTTAGTTGTAAAAAATCCCGCAAACACCGCTGTACTAGGCTTGATAACCTTCCCGACTACGGTTGTCTGAGCTACTGTTCTGTTATTTGAGGACTATACTACGCCCATTTCAAACCTTCGTCAACCGGTTTTTTTGAAATTATTTGATAATTTAGATTTATCAATATTCTTGTATCCGCTTACAAGCTTGATGCTGTCACATTTGCTTTTCCGAAAACTTTTTTACTGTTTCACTAAAAAATTTTGCTTATCCAATTTTCATTCTAAAAAGAAGGCGACAGGGCAGTTCTCTATTTTTAAAAATAAAAAATAAAAAACTCACCACAAAAGGTGAGTTTTTTATTATGTAGCTATAGTAAGCGTCCCAGGAGAGATTCGAACTCCCGACCGTGACTACCTAAATGTTATTCCTTAATTTCAAAGGGTAAATACCCTAGATTAATGCAGTCTATGTCACCGCCAAAAAGCACTGAAAGCTAAGTGAATTTCTATTCAATCTGGCATATTAAAACGCGGGAAATAATTATACACCAAAAATCCGCCAAATAAAATGAACAGGATTGAGAAAAAAAACGCACCTTCAGTAAAACCGGCAAATCCCATAAGTATAGTAATTAGGCCAAGCCAGGAAGCCAGCGAACTTAAAGTATACGAGTATATCGAAACAAAAAATGTTATTGTCCTCCCTATAAACCCTCCTGATAAAGGCTCCTTTGCCATATGTCTGATACTTAATATAACGCTCCATAATAATAATGCCGGGATTCCCCATGAAAAAATCAACCCAAATATACCTACCATTATCCACCCTCATTGTTCCCTAATTCTTTTTTTACCAAAAACCCCAATATTTATATTCTCTATTCCATTCTTTAATTCCTTCTTCAAAATCTAACTTCCAAGTAATATTTCCTTATCAATGCCGTGTTCGTTCTATACTGCCATCGTGGTACACGACATTTTACTAGTTTCCATCGAACCCAATCCGACAAAAAAGATTTTTAACAAGTCTAGCTTTGCAAAGTACTTAACATCTTTATTAGCAATAGACCAGTCAATCCTTCAAAGAACATTCTTCACATCACTTTTTCGTCATAAAAAAAATAAGCCTACTATAGCGTTAAAATGATCATCCGATCGTAAGTTCGGTCCCGGGTTTATCTCCGAATTTGACCGATATGTTGATCGTTTCACTTAACGTTATTGAAGGCTTATCTTTTGTTCTTTAACTTTTTACGTCCCAGGAGAGATTCGAACTCCCGACCGACGCCTTAGAAGGGCGTTGCTCTATCCAGCTGAGCTACTCTATATATCGCTGTTTTGCTTCCGTTCAGTATAACGGTCACTTTTCGAACTTAGACCGATTGACTTATCTCCTATTATAATTACTTATACTCTGTAATTCAATAATATAATAGTTAAAAATAATCCTGTTTCAGTATCGATACATTTGAAAAATCAAAGGCATGTGCATAAACCAAATATGGGCTTGCCCCATTCACCCCCTTAAATGTGGAAAATCCGCTCCCTAATCCTAACAAAAAAAAGAGACCCCTTAGGAGTCACTATTTAACTAACTTGTATATGTTCTTTAATTAACTTGTCTGATGTTGGTTCTGATACTACAAGTTGTCTAATCATTTAAGTACTAGAACACGATTTTGAGTCGTGCGCGTCTGCCAATTCCGCCCATACATATTATAAAATTTAAGTGATGCGTTGGCACCACTGCTTTTATAAGAGACTAGTAAACTCAGTGATACGCACAAAAAGCATACGTTCATTAATTTCATCAAATATTGTGCTACTGATATGAATTTATAATAAACAATTCTATGGGACAAGTATTTTCTACAATTAATTGAAGTCTTAAAATTCAAATAGGGACACGCTAATGTCCCTACTTGTATCTTAAGCAATTTAAAGACTATTTAAGCTTAATGATTTTAAGACTGGAAGCAAAATAGTTTTTAACTTGTCTCCTTTTGGTTTTCTACCATAAGAGAATTTGAATCTATTAGCCGTTATTAAGGTTGCATAGGCTAATTTTTGCTCTAAACTTAACTCTTGTTTGGGAATTAGTACTGTAACATCACTGTTTGGTACAAAAGATTCGATAGATACATAAGAATAAGTGTGGCTTCCTGCACCATTAGTTGAAACATAGAGTGTGCCTGCTGGAAAAACTTTATTTTGGGGGACAGTACGAATATCAACATAACCTGTATAACTCGTGGACTGCCATTTTGACGGCCTAACAAAAGGTATTAAATACTCATTTGCTTTTTCAGGCTGAATAGCTAAATTACTGGATGCAACCCCATTATACATATGAAAGATATCTTGTAACATTTTAAAGTTGCTGTCATCTTGATTTCCCAAAACCTTTCCAACCGAGCTCACCTTATTATTTAAGAATTCAAACTGTCTGATTCCAATGCTATCATCAATACTGTAATCTAATATTGAAGTAGGAATTTCGGTTATATCTGGAATCAGCAATTGAGCTAAAGTTCGATTTACTTGCCTACCATAGCTGAACTTGAACTTATTCATTGATAAAGCAGTGCAGTAGTATAGTAGGACTGGCTTCGACATGTTTACTTTCGGTTTCAAATAAAACAAATCTCTTCCTGAGTAATAAGGAAACTCTTGTAAGAAACTGGACATTACGCTTCCTCCCCCAGCAACCGAAATAGTCATTGGTGGATTGGGGGTTACACTAATTTTTTCAACGAAAGCAGTAACACCATTATGTTTTCCGCTACGCCCAACGTAAGGAATGGCATTCGGAGAATTGATTGAAACTTCTTCTAACTTATTCAGGTCTAAATTCACGCCATATTTTACTTCAAATAATTCTTCCACACGAACTAACTTCATAGACCATTCTCCATCTTAAATGCCTGATACTTACGAACTGTCTTTTCAAATGCTCTCATATCTAGGGAACTATAATCAGTTTCTAAATATGCCTCTGCAATCCATTCATCTTCTGGAGTAACTATCTTGTTTATACTGAATTCAGCTATTTCCTTTCTGTTCATAAAAGCATTTAACCATTGCCGCTCTAATCCTTTTTCGCCGTCCCACTGTCTATTTACATCTGCGCGCCCGTATTTCTTGGTTTTAACAAAGCCATCATTTCTCCAATATCCGAACCATGTTTCTTTATACTTAGGATGCGGAACATGAGCTGTGATTACAATACCCACAGTTACTACAGATGTTTTACTATTAGCAAACAACTCTTCAGGCAATGAAACTACTGCTTCAAGTGTATGATTTTTAAGCAATCGCTTTTTGTATTCGTAATTTGCTCCTGAAGTATCTGTAACTACACTTGCAGGAACCAGTGCTATAACAGTCCCCTTTTCTTTAACGGCATCTAAATTAGAATAAATAAATTCAAATTCATAAATATCGTCTTTATCCATCTTAAATGGTGGGTTAAGAAGACCAACGTCAATTAAATTTTTTCCTTTTAGCTTACTAGGAACCACGTCAAATGTATCACCCCAAATGATGTTACTGCGACCATCTGAATGTATTATCATATTTGAAACTAGCAATGCTAAATTACTAGATTCATATTCAATTCCATAAACTTGCTTTTCACGTATTTCTTCAATTTTTGTTTCATCATCACCTGCATCAATCATCATTTCTCCCAAGGAAGCCACTAGGAACCCACCAGTTCCTGCTGCATTGTCAAGTACAGTGGTATCCTTTCTTACATTAGCCATCTTAGCGAACAATTGCGCAATGTGCATTGGTGTAAGTACAATGCCTAAGCCCTTATCAGTATTTGCATAGCGTAAGAATTCTATATAGAACTGACTTAGCGTATCAATGTATTTATATTTGTCTAGGAACGTATAAACGTTATCCTTAATTGAAGTGATAACTTCTGTTAATGCCAATAACCCTTTTTTACTGTCAGAGAAGGTCTTGTTTGTTTTGATAAAATCAAATGCCCCTAATACTACATCCGTATTTTTGTCCTTTTTAGGGTCTGCTCTTAACTCCGTAGAGATAGCTCCTAATAAAGAACTGATTAATGCGTTAGCTGTTTTGTGAGTGTTGTACGATATCCTAAATGCATCATTTTGTAGTGCTACAAGTATTCCTGAAATAAGTAAAGCTCGGTAGGATTCTTTAATTTTTTTCTTATGAAGATTGCTGTTCAACAATTTGGCATAAGTCAATAGCTTTGAATAGTCTCTATGGAAAGCTTCATCTGATTCCAAAATTAACCTTAAGTAATTATCATAAGTTAAAAGATTCTCCGACTTCACTTCTTGAACATCATCGGTTCCCTTTAACTGCCAGTATGCACTTACTTCATAATTATCTTCACTTCCACTTAAAGCAATGGATAGTACATCGAACTCTTTTGAAACAAAAGACGAGTAAAGCAATACTCCGTCAACTGCATAATCAGCATACCTTTCTCTGGTTAAACTGCTATGAAATTTGGTGTCCGCTTTACATTCTACTAGGAAAATGATATCTGGGTATCTATATGACCTTAGGATAAAATCTGGTATCCCTTTTTTTGTGCCTTTTTTACTAGCATTTAAAAGTAATTTTTTTATTTTTTCATTTGCTGTCGCATCTTTAAATTCAACAATAATATCTTCGTTATCAAAATAGCCTTTTTCTTGAAGCAAATCCTTAAAAAGCCATTCAGTTTCAGTCTCCGATATTTTTCTTTTAGCCATATTTGCACTTCCTTATTTTTCGCATTTACATTTTTTTGCTCTGTAAAATTTCCGACAATAACAATTTTACTATAAAATGCCTGTTAGTTGAATGCCTTTTCTACAAACAATGATTATTGTATTGCTCCTCCCTCCTAGATGTAGGGGCGTATGCCATCTGAGAATAAAGTGCTACCAATATATCAAAAGCCCTCTAGCCCAATGGAATCAATACATTGAAGGTTAAAGGGCCTTTATTTATGCTAGTCTTGGTGTCAATTAATGAAACATGCGAAATATTTCACCTATAAGTCTCTACTTAAACTTATTTTTCTGTATAGGGCTATAACAGCCTTATTTCGGCTTTCCCATGCTTCATTTCTTATTGCTGGCACACTTTGTATGTCGCCTCCATTTCATCCATTAAATTGGCTAACTTACGGCTTTTGGCTCTCTTGCTACTCTGTGAATGATTTGCTCATACTCACTCGTGACTGGATGGCGGCTAATGTCCTCATGCTCCTTTCTCCTGTTCCTCTATTTCCTTCGCTAGTTTATAAAAAGTTGTGCGTTTCATCCCTGCTTCTTCCATGGCAGCGGTGGCGGTGATTTCCCCTGCTTTCCACTTTTCATATGCTCGGCAAAACTTCTCCGTCGCTTCTGTTTTTGGTCTGCCAAACTGCTTGCCATTCTTTAGAGCTACGTCTATTCCTTCACGCTGCCTTTTTCTGATGCGTTCCCGTTCCTCGTCTGCCATCCATGAAAGGATTTGTAATACAAGGTCGGATATAAAGGTTCCCATGCTGTCCTTGTATTTCGTAGTGTCCAGCAGCGGCATATCCAGTACTACAATATCATCCTTTATATTCCCTGTGATGTCCTGCCATTCATTCAGAATGTCATCTTTGTTCCTTCCGAACCTATCCAGGGAATGGATATACAGAATATCTCCTTCACGCAAACACTGCTTTAATGCCTGGTATTTGTCACGCTCAAAGTTCTTTCCACTCTGTTTATCCAGGAAAATATCCCTGTCCTCAATATCATGCTCTCTCATTGAAGCAAGCTACTATCCTGCGTTCTGGTCCTTGCTACTCACACGTACACAGCCAAATTTTTTAATATTCATATTTCCCTCTCCTTTTTAAAATAAAAAAGACCACAATCGTGTGGTCTTGAGTGGCAAACTATATAAAGTGATATTATTACGGAACTATCAGTTAAGCAGAAGCAGTAGAAGCAGAAGGCTTATTATCATTCCTGGCATCGATTAGAATTATGTTTTTGGCTTCCTGTAAGCCAAGCTCTTGTAATATTTTTTGCACTTTTTTTAATTCCTGCTCAGAAAAGTATAAAATTACTTTTATTGATTTTTTTGTTTCATTCGCAGCCTCATATATTGGTACTTGGTTCTTCAAATTCTTTTTCAACTGTGAATTACTTGCCAATTTAAATTCGATAAGCGTCTTATCTTTATTTCCCTTGGATACTTTAAAATCCACAGGCCCCCTCCCATTATTTACTTCTCTATTCACGTCAGAATCAGCGGCAAACCAAGTCAGCCTGTATAAAATTTGAAGGTCTTCTTCCTTTTTTATAGCCATTCCCTTTGAATAGAAAATTCGATAGCCATCGTTATTCTCGATAACATGTTTTAAAAACATGACCCTCTGCAAAGATTCCTCAAAGGTGTCCTCTTTTACTTTATAAAAATCCGTTTCTTTTTCAAGCAGTTCAATAAGTTCTTTAAATTTCTCTACATAAAATTGAGCGGATTCTTTTACTTTTTCGATGCTACGGGCTTGAGCTTGACCTCCGTGCTGTTCCTTAAATTTTATATAAAAGTCAACGAACTCAGGGTATTCTGATACTACTCTGGTTACAGCAAGACTTCGGTCTTTCGCAGAAGGTTTTTTCGGCAAAATCGAAATAAAATAGTTGTTTATTTGAAACCTTAACTGTTCGTTATCAATACAGGCGGGGATTAATGAAAAATCCTTTACCATATCTGTTTTATTAATCCAAGTGTCATCTTTTGTAAGAATATCCATAGGTGTTAAAAGAACATAATCTCCGTTTATATACGGCAAATCATAAGCATCTCTTTCCCAGGTTTCCGTTTTATAATTGAACCTTACGTTGTTGACTGTAACCTTTTTAACATACTTTTTGTTCAAGTGTTTTAAAGCGAACGTTTGAGTATATTTCAGTAAGTATTCATGTATTAATCTTGTGGTAAAATCGCTGATATTGTCTCTGCCCACCTTGTCCTTAATAATGCATAGCTTTTCAAGATGGCTGCTTTTTGTCACTTTTTCCATTCCAAACTCTGAGAGCACACTATTTAAATTGCTATGCAAAGCAACTGCGAAGTCTCGCCCTAGTCCGCTGCCCCCATTTCCACTCTTAGAAAACCCCAACCAATTTTGCTTGATTTCAGGAAACATAAACCAAGCTTTTAATAATCCAGGAGAAAGAGTTTTTTCCTGAGCTTTATCCCTTAGAAACCCAAGATATTTTAACATGTTTTGATGCAAGTCTTGATACTCTTTCTTGGTGCTATTAAAAAGAAGAAAGGGGTCGATAAATAAAGGCAAATCATTTATAAGTGAAACATCGAATGCACCATATTCATAAAGTACACTTGGTTCTACTTCAAGAAAATCAGAAAAATATACTTTTAAGTTCATTGGCTATAACCCCCTTTTTCGGAACTGGTATATATTGATAATTCTATATAAATACTGTGCGTGTTACAACAAAATTTGGAATAATCCGACAATATTCAATGCTTTATACTGTGATAATGTCAATATGGTTGTTTCTGATTTCCCTTTATAATACAAATTCATTTAAGCTGTCTTCTATTTCCTCTTGGGTAATGCCGATATATCGTTTTGTAATTTCAGGCTTTGAGTGGTTCAGGATTTCTTGAAGTTTTGCCATGTCTTTTGTCTGTTTATAAAACCAATAGCCAAATGTTTTCCGCATGGTATGGGTGCCAATGCCATCCTCAATATCCACCATTTTAGCAGCCTTTACAATCTGCCTGTATGCCTGAGTAGTTGTTATATGGCTTCCGCCCTGGCGGCTGGGGAAAAGCCATTCTGTGCCTTCCAGTGTATTTATATAGGCTTGGATTTCGTCATAAATGTTTGTAAACTGGATTACCCTTGATTTCTTAGTCTTTCCTTCCTTTACAGTGACTTTCTTCTTTCGCTTAACATCCTTCACTTTGATTTTTACTAGGTCGCCGACACGCAGCCCTGTATTGATGCCAATAAGAAATAGAATGTAATCCCTCTGGCCGCACCATTTCTTTAAGCTCCATTTTATGTCCTCCAGTTTTTCTTTGCTCCTAATTGGTTGAACGTCATAAACCCCTGCTTTAGCCGTCATTTTTTCTCCGTCTCCTTTCAAGTCAGTAATATCAATAAAATGAGTGTACGATTTTTTTATATGTATAGGGCATAGCACCAAAAAAGGCACTTTTCCAGTAATACCAAGGAAATGAGTGTATGATTTTGGCTATTTTCTTACACTCGTAAATGAACAAAATTAATGAAAAAAGTTCTTGCAATTATGGAATCAAATGGTTTAGATGGTTTTGAGGTAAGTTCCTCCCTCTCCTAGAATAGTGAGTCCTCCTTTCCTTTCTCCTGGGGGACTCCAATCTTAAATAACCGTAAAGGATTGATATATATGATTACACAAGAAGAACGAGACAGTCTTATGAGGGCAATGGAAATGAAGCATGCACTTGTTTTTTGTGATGGTTTACCGATAGGGCGCCAAATTCGCATAAAACGAGCGCACGATTCCCTTTCACTGGTTCAAGCTAGTGAATTTTTAAAGATTCCTAAGTCAACATTGTCTGAAATTGAAACAGGGGTTAGAAAAGTACCTCGTAAACATGAAAAGGCAATTAATGAATACCTGTATCACATGTATTTTGCTGATGGTGAATTTATTGAAAGGTGGGAGCAATAACAATGATAGACCATATCGAGATTATCAAAAGGCTTGAACAACAAAATGCTTTAATAGACACGACAGAAGCACAACGAGAAGCTAACCTTTTTAGGATTCAATGGCTTACATGGCTGCATAGGGATAAACCTACCTATCACCCTTCAAATGGCACAGATTTTTTGCTAGAAGCTCATAAAAATCCCAATTATCGTTGTACTCCACGTTCTCTTTTAGAGAATTGACCTTATCTGCACACGATCACTTTAGAGGGAAGGTCTTTTCGCTCCTAATTTAGGAGTGCTTGGAGGTCAGGTGTGGACAGCGTCCACGGTCTTAAAGGGGCAAGGAGCAGCTTTCCTTTTCCCTCTATCTTCTTCCACCTGTTACACTAGAAAAGCGACGAGAAGCCATATAAACTCCCTAATTCAGTGTGTGTCGTCGGCAATATGACCGCAACGGCTGGAAGTGGCTTTGTCAATGAGGCTTGAAGTTTTAGCGTTCTTTGCTAAAAGTTTTGTGAAGCGAAGCGGAACAACCCATTGACTAAGACAAGGAATGTACTTCTCTTTCCGCCTTTTTGTTTTGTTGCGTGTGAACTAGATGAATGGCAGTTCTCCAATTAAAGAGCAGAAGCTACACCCTACCAGCCGTAGGCAAAGGACTAGCATTTATGCTACTCCCTTCTCACAGAGACCCCCTGGGCACCGAACTTCACTTTACCAATTACAATAGGTATACCTTGCCACTGAAATTTGTGGTACTTTTTTTCTTTTAATACGGAAATAGTTCAACTTTTAGATGGACAAAAAGCGACTATATCGCTTAGGTTTGAATTATGACTATGCAATGACACAATTAATAGTAGAAACGGGGGAAGTTAAGATGAGTGAATCACAATCGGAAAAAATCCTGAGTCAAGTAAAGAGTGGTGAAATCAGCATTCCAGAAGGAAAAATAGAACTATATAAGGTTTACAAGAGGACTCATAGGGAGCAGGCAGAGGCTCTACGAAAAAAGACGACGGCGGAGCAATATAAAACTATTCACAAAGGACGTGAATTCCTTATGCAAAGCCATGGATTAATGAAGCTATATAAACAACTAACCCATGCAGAAGCAGGAACATTCTATAAGCTATTCAGCTACGTACAATGGGAAGGAGACGGACTCTTAATTAAGAATAAACAGGCTATGACTCAGAAGGAATTAAGCCAGATAGCGGGTGTGAGTGTCAGACAGCTGCAACGTAACGTAGAGAAACTCATTGAGCTAGGATTAGTTATCCAACATGGGTCGGACAAGTACCCTACCTACATCATTAACTCTGACTATGTAAGAATGGGAGAACTACGAGACAAGAAGACTCCATTCACAAGGGTGTATAAGACAACGAGCCGCCACTTCTTCGATAAACTTAATATAAAGGAACTCGGCTTCTTCATTAAGTTAAGCCTCTACATCGACTTCAATACATTGATAGTAGTAGGTAACCCGCATGAACCTAATGCGGATAAGATTACCCCACTACGATTAGCTGGCATTGCTGAGCTTATGGGAGATAGCGTGAACACAGTCAAGGCTCACATCAGAGCACTAGGTAATGCAGGCATCCTACGAGAGGAAGGTCCAGCAGGGAGCACACTGGCTAAGAAAACATTCTACTTGCATCCAGAGGTTGTAAACAGGGGGCAGGTCGGCAACACCACATTCTTTGATGTACTTAGCCTCTTCACTAGCCTAGATAAACCTATGAAGTATGAGAAAGCTCATAAGGAGAAAGTAGCAGCAAAAGAGTTCATCCAAAGAGTAGTAGATAACAAATAACCAACAACAGCCGCAGTAGAAGCCATACAACCCTCCCCTGCGGTTTTCTTATGTTGTTCTTGTTCATGTATTAACAACTGCTGGTGGGTAAAGTGTCCTCCACAAACCATATGAGTGAATAGATAACTACCCTGTATTCATAACTACAAAAGGATAGATTTCTTCCACTATTATTAAGCTAGATGGATATCACCGCTCACTTCGTTCTCGGCTCACCATCATGTATCCATATATTGTCTTATGGAAGGCCGCTAGTTATTCATATATAACCTTCGGCAAGTGGATTTTCGCTAAACGCTCAATCTTACTGTCTCTACCACGCAGACCTCTTTTTGGTGGGGGGTATTTTCCCAATTTAATTATCGCTCCAAAGGCAGAATGTGCAAGGAGTTACCTTTCAAAAGACCAGCCCTTGAAGACCATCATGCATGTAGAGATACAAATATAAAGAGTGTAAAACCTCCATAAATAACTCTATCCCTTGCGGCTGTAAGGTCAATTAATAATTTTTACTACGACACTTTTTGACGGTTTTAATAGTCTTACTACGACACTTTTTGATACTTTTACAAAACGAAGAATTATTTGAACAAAGTAATAAACTATGCTTGGATTCTTTACGAGCAGCATCCATTGGAACTACTGTCCAGGTGGAAATTAAAACCCGCACCATCAATGGTAAAAGCCACCTGATGCATTTAACACTTCTCAGATGGCTTTCCTATCTCATCTTTTTATAACGCTAGTGGCGGGCTAATTAATCATTTTCATTGTCCCCTAAATATGAGCGAAGGTTATTTGCCACTTCATCGACATCAAAGTGCAAATATTTAGTTGTAACCGATAAATCACTATGCCCTAACGCCTTTGATATCACTGCAATATTTGCCCCTTTATCTAGTAATGTTTTTGCAAAACCTCTTCTTAAGGCATGTGGATTTATGTTTTTTAAACCATACATCTTGGAATACTTATTTAGCCGCTTCTGGATGTTATTATGTGTTGGGGAGGTTGATATCACATCACCGTATTTTGTAATAAATACCAAGCTGTTTTTCTTGCCATATCCCTTCCTAATTACGGCATTTTGTTTTATAAGTACACCTAACAGTTGTTTTAGTAAGTCATTAAAAGGCAATTTAATTTGCTGATGATTTTTCATTATGCTGCCTTCCAAATTTAGCACATTGTTATTGAAGTCTATATGGCGTTCTTCAAGTTGAGTCAATGTACTTATTCGAATACCTGTTTTATACATTACTAGGATGGCCACAGCATCCCTTAATTGAATGAAATTACTTAAGTCTAATAAAGAGAGCAATACATTAACATCACGCTCTGTTGCACCTTCTTTAACCATATGGTCAACCTTTATATTAATGGTTTTCCAAAACTTTATTTGAATCCAACCATTATCAAAACAGCGGGAAAGAAAAGCTTTTAGACATTTTAATCTTGTTAATTTTGTCTGATTACTAACATTCATACTATCTAACCATCTATAAATGGCATCGGCGGTAATATCCGCTACATATTTTACATTTGTTATGCTTTGAAAATGCTCTACATGAAGCACATAATCACTTATGGTTCGGCTTCTATTGCCGCTTACCTTCATTTGTCTTGTAATGGTTTCGAGAGCAACAGAAATCAACATTGAATCATTATTTACCTCATGCAGTTTTGTTTTTGCTTTTGAAGCAGTTGAACTTGTTTCAGTTAATCCACCTAATAATCCTCCTACATCCACTTCAACTTCAAATAATCCTTTTCTTTTGGTCACAATAAAAAACCTCCTATATCGCAAGTGATATAAGTCAATAACGAGTGTAATTTCTTACATGACCGTTATACTGACCGTTTCACTAAACGATATAGAAGGCTGTTGCGGTGGTGTTCTCCACCTTCAAGTTAGTGTCCCAGGAGAGATTCGAACTCCCGACCGACGCCTTAGAAGGGCGTTGCTCTATCCAGCTGAGCTACTGGGACAGGATAAAAAACAATTGAAAGTGCGCCGTAAAAAACAACTGGTTGACTGCCCGGCCGGCAGCACTTTTTATGTTTTTCGAAGACAATATTTATTATATTAGGCTATCGATTAAAAGTCAACAGTCTTATTGTATTTTTTAAAAAAGGGGAGTTTTTATTCTCCCCTGCAAAGTTACTGCTCAAAGCTGAATTTTTGTTTTAGCTTTTCCATCTCACCGCGGTCATAGTCGTGGACATGGAGGAGCACGGAATTCTTACAGTTTTCGAGTGTGACATAAGTCTTTTCACTGCGTCCGCGCGGAAGGCGGAGGCTTCCCGGATTAATGAACAGGGTGGACCCGATCATTTCGACACCGAGAATATGCGAGTGCCCAAAACAAACAATATTGGCACCCACTTCTTCGGCTCTGTAAGCAAGCTTCAGCAAATCATTTTTAACAGAATAATGATGGCCGTGGACAACAAGAATCCTGTAGCCATCATGATCAAGCACAAGTTCTTCAGGGAAATCGCCAAAATAGTCGCAGTTTCCTTTTACAGCTGCAAATCCCTTGAGAGCCGGATCATCGGGCGTCAGTTCCGAATCGCCGCAATGGATCAGCAAATCCGCCTCAGTCTCTTTTTCCTTCACGCCAAACAGAACCTCTGACGAACCATGGTTGTCACTTACGATCAGGATTTTGCCCATTGGTGTCCATCCTTTTCAAGGCTCGTTAACAATGTCTGTTCAAGCTTTTCCAATGCCCTAGCCCTGTGGCTGATTTTATTTTTCTCCGCAGGCTCCAGCTCGGCCATCGACCTATTCATTTCGTCAGCATAAAACACAGGGTCGTAGCCAAATCCATTTGTCCCTCTTCTTTCAGGCAGTATTCTGCCTT
Organism: Mesobacillus zeae; assembly: GCF_003570705.1. Taxonomy (GTDB): domain Bacteria; phylum Bacillota; class Bacilli; order Bacillales; family Cytobacillaceae; genus Mesobacillus_C; species Mesobacillus_C zeae. Next base: position 231,204 of record NZ_QWVT01000029.1, on the reverse strand, counting down.
CACAGCTGCCCGAAAAAGTTTGCGTCCCACCTCCAGGAATGGAAACTGCAAGCACGCATCTAAACCTTGCCGTTCTTTCCGCAGCGGGGACGTCTTTCAGTTCATCCAGTACCTTATCGATGTTCGCGTCATCATTCTTCTCTGTTCCGGCATAGCGTGCCGAATAAATACCCGGCCTGCCACCAAGTGCATCCACTTCAAGGCCTGAATCGTCAGCAATGACCATTTTTCCGAGCCTGTCAGATGCTGATTCAGCCTTGAGAATGGCATTTTCCTCAAAAGTAGCACCAGTTTCTTCAATATCCGGAGCTTCCGGATAATCCAAAAGCGTTTTCACATCAAAGCCCCGGGCATTAAAAATTCGCTCAAACTCTTTTGCTTTACCCTTATTTTTTGTAGCGATAATGACTTCGTTCACTTTGGGATGCCCCCTATTCTTCTTTCCCTGATTCAATAAGACTGGATAATTCCCCGCCAAGCGCTTCTTTCTGAATTTCGAAAAGCTTCGCAAGGCCTTCCTGGGCAGCACTTAGCAGCTCTTGAAGCTGACTGTAGGAAAAAGTTGATTCCTCACCAGTTCCTTGAAGCTCTACAAACTCACCGCTGCCCGTCATCACAACATTCATATCAACATGTGCAGCAGAGTCCTCAGGATAATTCAAATCAACCACTGCTTCCCCGCTCTCAAGGATCCCCACACTGGTTGCGGCTAAAAAGTCCGTTATCGGGAAGCTCTTCAGTTTCTTTGTCTTGTACAGATTTTCCAGCGCCAGCGCCATGGCTACAAATGCACCAGTAATTGAGGCAGTCCTTGTACCGCCATCAGCCTGGATGACATCGCAGTCAATCCAAACCGTGCGTTCTCCGATCGCTTCCAGCTGCACCGCAGCCCTTAGCGCCCTTCCGATCAAGCGTTGTATTTCCATCGTCCGTCCTGTCACTTTTCCTTTTGAAGACTCCCGTATTGTCCTCTGTTGGGTTGCGCGCGGCAGCATGGAATACTCCGCAGTAATCCACCCTTTTCCTTCTCCGCGCATAAACGGCGGCACCCTGTCCTCGATGCTGGCAGAACAGATGACCTTCGTATCGCCGACCGTTATTAGAACGGAGCCTTCAGGATTTTTCAAATAGTTTGTCTCAATATGTACAGGTCTTAATTGCAGCGGTTCCCGCCCATCAAAACGCATGTTTATGCCTCCTTATAGATTAAGCTTCGACTGCTGCCAATTGAATTGCTCCAGCAGCAATAATAAAGAAGAGGCAGCCAATAGCCTGCCTCTTTATCTGTCATTTCATAGTATAACAAATTTACCGAATTAAAAACTACCGGTGTTCACTTTTTCTGGACGAGTAACAGGCTTCGATAGTTTTTTCCCATTCTCCATAACGAGCTCGGCCTTTCCTTTGACTTTCACTGAAACACTTTCAATTCCCTTTTGTTCAGTAAGTGATAGTACGAGGGAATTAAGCACATTTTCCGAAATAACTTTTTCCTTGAAGCCGCCATAAATTGACTCATTGAAATTGAGCGTCACCTTGTTTCCTTCTACCTTTGCCTTATCAATCAGCTTGACATCCGGCTGGAACTCCGACTGAAGTGATGAACCATAAGCAGGGCCAGCTGCAAGCTCGCTGATAATTGAATCAATATTATCAGTCTTGTTATTAGAAACCCTTTTGGTTACAGGGACATAGTAATGACTTCCTTCGCTCCCGCCAACATAGTATACGGTAACAGCCTTGGTATTCGTGATATCGGCAGCTCCAGTTGTATCTAGGTTAATGCCATCCACACGGCTCAGGCCCTCTTTAATCGGCGTTCCATTCACCGGCATGCTGTCAATTTTTTTGCCATTTACCTGAAGCTGAACATTTTTCACACTGTCAAACTGGGTGAGCGTCCAAGTAACAGCCTGAAGGATTCTTAGCTCATCCTCTTTTTTATAATTGGCAAACTCCTTGGAAAAATCAACAGCGGCAACTCCGTCTTTGATATTCACGGATACTTGGGTATCGGCCGGCAAGACTGCCCGGAACCCATTTGGCAGCATTTCTGAAACTGGACCGTTAACCACAAGGTACTCAAGCGCCTGCTTTGCGATTGCATCTTTTTTAGGAAGGCTCATTGACTTTGAAACAACATACCCATCCTTATCGATCAAATAAAGCTCCGTTTCGACCATCGAGGTCTCTGCACTTTCTTTTTTGCCGCCATCTTTTGCTTCTGCCGCCGTTTTACCTTCAGTGCTGCCCGCTTCGCTGTCCTTCAGGTAAGTGACATTCTGCGGCGGGTCTATTTCTTTCTTCTCTTCATTTCCCAAAAGGCCGCAGCCGGACAGAAATACCGTGGTCGCCAGCACTGCCGTCCCCATCATAGCTGCACGTTTATTCCCAGACATATACATCCCTCCAAACACAGTTTGTACTACATGTATACGGGCTTGTTTCCATTTTAGACCGCTTGTCAAAAAAATAAAAACAGCTCCGTTTATGGAGCTGTCAGATTGTAGAGTAACCCCCTATTTTTTATTACTGATTTTGAAAATGGGAGTTTTTGAAGTTTTTTTATCTCTCGGACTAATATATAGATATTAACCTAAGACAAAAGCTGTCAGGAAACTAAACTAGCTAAGTTTCGATATTTTAAGTCATTTCCTCTTCAAGAATGCCCCTTTTTTTACCAAGCCGGCAGCCCGATGTATGACTCTCTTATCCCAGCTGAATTTTCTTTACATTGTCAACAGCTTGTCCGAGCCATTCCGACGCGATTGCCGAAAAAATCTTCCTTGATCCAGTGGTGTAAAATTCATGGACGGGTCTCTCTCCGCCTTCCAGAAGCATACCGCTATGATGGAGAATGGTGCTGACTTCCCTCGCAGTCTCTTCACCTGAACTGATTACTCTGATACAATTGCCCATCTCTTCTTTGATGATTGGCTCAAGAAGAGGATAGTGGGTACATCCGAGAATCAGTGTATCAATTCCGGTACCTTTCAAAGGCTGAAGGGTTTCAGCGACAATTTTTTCTGCAAGGGCACCTCTGTATTCACCGCTTTCAACGAGCGGAACAAATTTCGGACATGCCAGGCTGACCGCCTCGGTCCTGTCGTTAATTAATTTCAGCGCAAACTCATAAGCGCCGCTCCTGACTGTTCCTACGGTACCAATTACACCTACTCTGTAATTCTCGGTTACTTTGATTGCTGTCCTTGCTCCAGGATGGATGACACCGAGGACAGGGATATCGAGTTCTTGTTTTATGTCTTCGAGCGCAGCAGCAGTTGCCGTATTACAGGCAATTACAAGCATCTTAATGTTTTTTTCGAGCAAAAAACTGGTCAATTCCCATGTGAACCTGCGGACTTCCTCTTCAGGCCGGGGGCCATAAGGACAGCGGGCTGTATCGCCCAGATAAACGATTTTTTCATTAGGAAGCTGACGCATCACTTCTTTGACAACTGTCAGGCCCCCCACTCCTGAATCTATTATTCCTATTGGGTATTTCAAAGTTCTCGCCTCAACCTTCCCGCATTTCTTGGTGCAATTTAGCCATATTTTGTTTCAAAAGGAGAATCTCTTCCCCTGTATAATTCCTCAGGACATCCTGAAGGTAAATTTGCCGTTTCCTGATGACTTCATCAATGATCCTCTCCCCTTCTTCAAGGAGATGGATACGCACAACCCGCCGGTCATTCGGATCTTTCACCCTGACGACAAGCTCATTTTTTTCCATGCGGTCCACTAGATCTGTTGTTGTGCTGCATGCCAAAAACATTTTTCCAGACAAGTCGCCAATAGTCATATCTCCATCTTCAAACAGCCATTGCAGGGCAATAAACTGCGGCGGAGTAATGGTATAATTGCTTAAAATTTCACGGCCCTTTTGCTTAACAATTCCAGCTATGTACCTAAGATCCTTTTCTATATCGGCAAACGTGGCTGAATCCACGCGATGCTCTCCGTCTTCAAGTTTCATCGTTTACACTCCTATTATTGTTGGCATCGAAATCACTGGCCTGATTGTAGAGAAGTCTATCAATTCTCTTATTTTCTACTTTTTTCGGCAAAAATTCAAGAAAGAAATGAAGCCTGCAATGCTGCCGGCTTCACTCCGCGTGTTACAGATCGCTTGAACCCGGCTGATCGAGCATTTGCCGGCTATTCAATTAAAGTTCTAGCTCTCCCATTCTCAGGAGCTCTACAACAGCTTGAGAACGCCCCTTTACGCCAAGCTTCTGCATAGCGTTTGAAATATGATTGCGAACCGTTTTCTCGCTGATAAATAGTTCACTCGCAATTTCTTTTGTCGTTTTGTCTTGTACCAACAGTTCGAATACTTCTCTTTCTCGTTTGGTGAGTAACGGCTTGTGAGTATAGTCATTCTCCTTCAAGTATTGTAACCCTCCTTGCCTTCGCCAGCTGTGAACAACGGGGTGGGTATAATTTAGTCACGATATCATATGTCAGCGAAAGACGTGAAGTGACGGTTAATACACAGAGTAATCCATTAAAAAGAAAAATGTGCGTTTGCTACCGGATCCCTGATTTATCAATGCCTGTAAACTGCTTCTTCATTTCTTCGGTCCATGCCGAGCCCCTGCCTGTTTTTTTCGAGATCTGGACAATCGTACCCCGGCCGGCAAGGCACACGCTTCCGTCATCTTTTTTGGCCATGTAGTGAAGGTCAACCGAGGAGTTTCCAATCCTGGCAGCTTTTACATACACCTTAAGATTTTCATTAAAATATATCTGCTGCAGGTAATCACACTGAAGGTCTGCAACGACCGGGATTTTTTCGCTTTCAGGCCTGACCCAGTCCTGCATGAATCCTTTGCTTTGGAAGTATTGTATCCTTGCCTGCTCAAAGTAGACAAAAGGTACAGTATTATTTAAATGCCCAAACATATCAGTTTCGGAAAATCGTACAGTGACCGGATAGAAAAACTCAAATTCGTTTTCCCACTGTAAAAAGTTTTCTACATAGTCCAGTTTTCCCACATTGATGCCTCCTGTAAAAATGAATGCTCATTCATTCGTTATTCTCTTATTATAATTATTTTCAGATAATTTGCAAGAATTTCACTCCCGGTTTGGCGCTAATCGCGGCAAAGAAAAATAGCCCAGCTCCTTGATAGTGCTCCTGCCATTTAGCAATCTATCATTCAGGAATGCTATCATTACCACAACAATAAAAAAAAGCCTCTTCCTATACGGAAAAGGCTGTTTTAGCTTTAAATCTGGTCGCTTCCAAAAAAGCTCTTGAAAGCCTGGATGGTTGTCGCCCTGTTCAAAGCAGCGATCGATGTAGTCAAAGGAATGCCTTTCGGGCAAGACTGTACACAGTTCTGCGAATTGCCGCAGTTTGACAGGCCTCCATCTCCCATGATTGCTTCAAGGCGTTCCGCTTTATTCATTTCCCCGGTTGGATGGGCATTGAACAGGCGTACCTGTGACAATGGCTGTGGTCCAATAAAGTCGGATTTGCTGTTAACGTTCGGGCAAGCCTCAAGGCAGACGCCACAAGTCATACATTTAGAAAGCTCGTACGCCCACTGCCGTTTCTTTTCAGGCATACGCGGTCCAGGACCAAGGTCGTACGTTCCATCGATTGGAATCCATGCTTTCACCTTTTTCAAGGAATCGAACATTCTCTTCCTGTCTACCTGAAGGTCGCGGACAACAGGGAATGTCCGCATTGGCTCAAGACGAATTGGCTGCTCCAACTTGTCGATCAGAGCTGTACAAGACTGTCGTGGCCGGCCGTTGATGACCATTGAGCACGCGCCGCAAACCTCTTCAAGGCAGTTCATATCCCAGGCAATCGGCGATGTTGTTTCACCTTTTGCATTAACAGGATTCCGCCTGATTTCCATCAGCGCGGAAATCACATTCATATTAGGACGGTATGGCAAGTCAAACGTTTCTTCATAAGGGGTCGCATCAGCAGAGCCCTGACGTGTGATGATAAACCGGACAGTTTTATTTTCTGACATACCTCTTTACTCCCCTTTCTTTTTAGAGTAATCACGCTTACGCGGTTTGATTAATGAAGTATCGACATCTTCGTAATGGAAAGCAGGTGCCGCATTATCAGCTACAAACTTGGCCATAGTCGTTTTCAGGAATTCCTCATCGTTCCTGTCTGGGAACTCTGGCTTATAGTGTGCCCCACGGCTCTCGTTTCGGTTATAGGCTCCGATAGTAATGACGCGTGCAAGCTGAAGCATGTTGTTGAGCTGACGAGTAAACACCGCTCCTTGATTGCTCCATTTTGCCGTATCGTTAATATTGATATTTTGGTAGCGTTCCATCAGTTCGACAATTTTCTCATCCGTTTTCAAAAGTCTTTCATTGTTGCGCACGACGGTTACATTATCTGTCATCCACTCTCCAAGCTCTTTGTGAAGGACATAGGCGTTTTCAGTGCCGTTCATGTTCATGATGCTGTTCCATTTATCCTCCTGCTGCTTGGTAAAACGGTCAAACACTAAAGAAGAAACGGATTCAACACTTTTTTCGAGTCCATTGATATAGCGGATCGCGTTCGGGCCCGCTACCATTCCGCCGTAAATAGCAGAAAGCAGGGAATTGGCACCAAGACGGTTTCCTCCATGCTGTGAATAATCGCATTCTCCAGCCGCAAACAACCCTGGGATATTGGTCATTTGGTCATAGTCGACCCACAGGCCGCCCATGGAGTAGTGGACTGCAGGGAATATTTTCATTGGAACCTTGCGCGGGTCATCACCCATAAATTTCTCATAGATTTCTATAATTCCGCCAAGCTTAATATCAAGTTCTTTCGGATCTTTATGGGAAAGGTCAAGATAGACCATGTTTTCTCCATTGATTCCGAGCTTTTGTTCAACACAGACATCAAAAATTTCACGTGTTGCAATATCACGCGGGACGAGATTCCCGTATGCAGGGTATTTTTCTTCAAGGAAATACCAAGGCTTCCCGTCTTTATAAGTCCAGACACGACCGCCTTCACCACGGGCAGATTCACTCATCAGGCGCAGCTTGTCGTCTCCAGGAATGGCCGTCGGGTGAATCTGGATGAATTCACCGTTTGCGTAATAAGCTCCCTGCTGGTAGACGATGGATGCAGCTGAACCCGTATTAATGACCGAGTTCGTGGATTTCCCGAAGATAATTCCAGGGCCGCCGGTAGCCATGATTACAGCATCGGCAGCGAATGACTTAATTTCCATCGTAGTCAGATCCTGGGCAACGATTCCGCGGCATAGGCCTTCATCATCAATGACCGCGCCAAGGAATTCCCAGCCTTCATACTTTGTAACAAGCCCATCCACTTCAAATCGGCGCACTTGTTCGTCAAGTGCATAAAGAAGCTGCTGGCCTGTTGTAGCGCCGGCGAACGCTGTACGGTGATGCTGTGTTCCGCCGAATCTGCGGAAATCAAGCAAGCCTTCCGGTGTACGGTTAAACATGACGCCCATCCTGTCAAGCAGATGGATAATGCCAGGAGCGGCTTCTGTCATTGCTTTTACAGGTGGCTGGTTAGCCAGGAAATCGCCGCCGTACACTGTATCATCAAAGTGCTCCCATGGGGAGTCTCCTTCACCTTTTGTATTGACTGCTCCGTTTATGCCCCCCTGAGCACAAACTGAATGCGAGCGCTTGACCGGCACAAGTGAAAACAGTTCCACAGCCGTGCCTGCTTCCGCAACCTTTATGGCAGCCATCAAGCCTGCAAGCCCTCCACCTACAATTATTATCTTACCTTTAGTCATAGAGACCAACTCCCCCAATCCAAAGTCTGTCCATATATTCCGTTTATTGATAGCTTTCCATTAGATAAATGCTGCGAGTGCGCGCATTCCGACAATCGACAAGGCAACAAAGATTCCGATTGTGACATAGGTAGAGATCACTTGGGATCTCGGCGTCACAGTGATGCCCCAGCTCACGAAGAAAGACCACAATCCGTTAGCAAAATGGAAAACAGTAGAAAGGATTCCGATTGCATAAAAAGCGACCATAAACGGCGATGACAGGATATCCGCCATCATGTTGAAGTCAACTTCAGCCCCAAACGCGGCAGCAATGCGTGTCTCCCATACATGCCACGCAACAAATACAAGCGTGATGACTCCGGAAATCCGCTGGATCATGAACATCCAGTTCCGGAAGTAGCCGTACTGGCTGACATTATTCTTAGCGGAAAAAGCAATATAAAGCCCGTAAATAGCATGGAATAATAGCGGCAAGTAAATTACGAATACTTCCAGAAAAATCCGGAACGGAAGATGTTCCATGAATCCTGCAGCTTTATTGAAGGATTCCGCCCCGCCAGTCGCAAAGTGGTTGATTACAAGGTGCTGGACCAGAAAAAGCCCAACAGGTATGACGCCAAGCAATGAATGAAGCTTACGCCAGAAAAACTCTCGATTTTCCGCCATATGTATACCCCCTCTTGATATTAAAGCATGATGACAGGCCCATCCCCATAATCTCTGACAATAGCTGATTATTAAAAGCCTGACATCAAAATCTTACAATTGTGTGACATGTTCATTTTACTCCCATCGACAAAGACCGTCAAGAAAACGGATACACGATATGTTTATATAAATACAATTATTTAAAAATATTGATATATCGTTTTTTCTTTAAAAACATGGATTTACCCTTGCCTTTTTGATATATCGACATAATTTTTATGCAAGGTTAATCTTTTTTGAACTTTGATCACCCGTCAATTTTATTTTTCCTATTAGGATTGTCGGTATTTTTCTCCACAGGCTTTCCCCCAAAAAAATCAGCAGGTAAATTCGCAAGAAACCCTGCCTGTATCCAGGCAGATTGTATATAATAGAGAAATAGAAAGAGGGGAATAAACTTGAGCGAACTAACATCACCGAAAAATAACGAAAGCGCCAGCCAGCCTGCTGCTTCTGCATTTGGATATGAATTGATCAGGGATGTCCTGCTGCCCGACCTTCTCGGCAAGAATGAGCCCGATATTCTTTACTGGGCCGGAAAAAAACTCGCAAGAAAATATCCTCTCGGAAGCATGGAAGAAATCTTTGACTTTTTCCGGTATGCTGATTGGGGCTTGCTGAGCATCAAAGAAGAGAAGCGTAAGGAAATGGTGCTTGAACTTCAGGGCGAGCTGATTTCCTACCGCCTGAAAGAAAACAGCAATCTCAGCTTCCAGCTTGAGGCCGGGTTCCTTGCGCAGCAGTTTGCCATGCAAAAACAAGCTACGGCTGAAACCTTTGAACATTCCGGAAGGCGCTCGGGACGGATAAAGTTCACTGTCAAATGGGACAGCAGCGATCCATTAATGTGAAATTCGTAAAAAAAGCTTTCAAAGCACCGCTTTGAAAGCTTTTTTATTAATGCTGCCCGACCGACTGCTCCGACAGCCCAAACGCACTGTGGAGGGTTTCAACTGCTTTGACCATATTGGTATCATCAATGACTGCTGACACTTTGATCTCTGACGTGCTGACCATTTTCACCATAATTCCGCTGCCCGCAAGGACTTCAAACATTTTTGCGGCTACTCCTGGATTTGAAATCATTCCAGCTCCAACAATCGATACCTTTGCAAGGCTTGTCTCTGCTTCAATGGACCGGCACCCGATGGCTTCTTTGTTTTTTTCAAGGACACTGAGAGTTTCTTCAAGGTTCGGGCTTTTAATGGAAAAAGAGATAGCCGCATGATTCCTCTCTGTCCGGCTTTGAATAATGATATCGACATTAATATGATTTTCAGCTAGCAGTGAAAAAATCGCTGGAAGGCTATTAATTGAATCTTCAAGTCCGATGACAGAAATCCTTGTGATTTGATCCTCAAACGCTATACCCCTTACAACCAGGCTTTGTTCCATACGATTATCCTCCCCAATCATTGTTCCCGCTTCCTGTTCCATGCTGGACCTTACTTCAAGCGGCACTCCATAATTCTTTGCATATTCGACAGCCCTTGGATGTAGGACTCCGGCGCCGAGGTTTGCGAGCTCAAGCATTTCATCATACGACACGCTAAGAAGCTTACGCGCGCTTTTCACATACCGGGGATCCGTAGTAAAGACTCCGGTAACATCCGTGAAGATTTCACACTTATCTGCATGAAGTGCCGCGGCAAGGGCAACTGCAGTAGTATCCGAACCACCTCTTCCAAGCGTTGTGATTTCCCCTTGCTCAGTTATCCCTTGAAATCCGGCTGCGACAACCACTTTCCCGGCTGCCAAATCCCTGCTGATTTTTTCAGTCCGGATTTCTATAATCCTTGCATTTCCATGGACTGCTTCTGTGACAATCCCTGCCTGCCAGCCTGTATAGGAAACTGCTTCAATTCCATGCTGCTTGAGTGCGAGGGCAAACAGGGAAATCGTCACCTGCTCCCCGGTCGACAGAAGCATGTCCATTTCTCTCTTTGCAGGTGCCGCAGTCAGGTCCCCAGCCATTTCAACAAGCTTGTCCGTCGTTTTCCCCATTGCCGAAACAACTACAATCACATTATTGCCTTTTCGCTTTTCAGCGATTGCCCTTTCTGCAGCATTTCGTATCTTCTCAACACTTCCTACCGATGTTCCGCCAAACTTTTGTACAATCAGTCCCATCCTTAATCCCTTCTTCCTGACTCGTCATTCCCGGTTTTCCCGGAGTGCTTCCGCTTTTTCCCCAAAAACGAAAAAAAGCAATGAGAAAGCGTCTCATTGCTGTGACAACGTATATAAATACGCATGCACAGTGAGATAGCTCTCCAAGATCAAAGATCTTGACAGTCGGGCATTTATTCAATGCAAGACCAGCCAAAAAAGCAATGAGGCTTTCCCGGCTTCGGCAGACTTCCCTTTCAGTACCCCTCAAAGAATCTCATTGTTCTCCGGGTCCTTACTCTTAAAGTCCGCACCTCTACCTTCACTTTAATGCTATAAAGTGATAGAATATTAAATTTTTCTAATTATAGCACACTTATTTTTCGTTGAACAGATTTATTCCTGCAGTTTTTTTCTTAAGTCCCTAGCGACATTTTCAGGGATTCCGGCAGCACACAGTTCCTCAACCGTTGCTTCTTTCATCTTTTTCACCGATCCAAAATGCTTTAACAGCATTTTTTTTCGCTTCTCCCCAATTCCTGAAATATCATCAAGCATAGACTGAAAAGAGCTTTTCCCCCTAAGCTGGCGATGGAACGTAATGGCAAAACGGTGGACTTCATCCTGAATCCGCTGAAGCAAATAAAACTCCTGGCTCGTTCTTCCCAGCGGAATCACCCCGAGCGGGTTTCCGTAAAGAAGCTGCGATGTACGGTGTTTATCGTCCTTCGCAAGGCCTGCAATCGGAATATCAAAGCCAAGTTCATTTTCAAGGACGTCCCTTGCTGCATCAATGTGGCCTTTTCCCCCGTCAATGAGGATCAAATCAGGCATAGGGAGATTTTCACGCAAGACCCTTGAATACCTTCTCCTGACAACTTCCCTCATTGAAGCATAATCATCCGGCCCTTTGACAGTTTTGATCTTGTACTTGCGGTATTCTTTTTTTTCCGGCTTTCCGTCCAGAAAGACTACCATGGCGGAAACCGGGTCCGTACCCTGAATATTCGAGTTATCAAAAGCCTCGATACGGTGCGGCGTGTAAATGCCCATACTGATTCCAAGATTTTCAACAGCCTTGACTGTCCGCTCTTCATCCCGGTCAATCAGCGAAAACTTCTCCGTCAGAGCAATTTTTGCATTTTTTTCAGCAAGTCTGACCAGCTCTTTTTTCTGTCCGCGCTGTGGCTTTAACACTTTTACACTCAGCAGGGTGCTGGCCATTTCTTCATCTATCGTGTCAGAAAGAAGCACTTCCTTCGGCAGAAAATGCCCAGGGAGGGAATAGAACTGGCCCAAAAACGTGAGCATTTCTTCCTCGGGCTCCCCATGCACAGGGAACATGGAAACTTCACGCTCAATCAGTTTTCCCTGGCGGATAAAAAACACCTGGACACACATCCAGCCTTTATCGACAGCATATCCGAATACATCCCTGTCGGTAAAATCTGTCGAGGTCATCTTTTGTTTTTCCATTGTTGTTTCTATGTGGGCGATTTTGTCACGGAATTCCTGGGCACGTTCAAATTCAAGCGCTTCTGCTGCTTCAGTCATTTTGGCTGATAGCTCTTTTTTAATCTCTTTATAGCCTCCGTTCAAAAAACGACTGATTTCATCTTTGATAGACTTGTATTCCTCCTGCCCCACTTCTTGTATACACGGGGCCAAGCATTGTCCCATATGGAAATAAAGGCAGGCGCGATCTGGAAGGGAAACGCATTTTCTCAATGGATAAATCCTGTCCAGAAGTTTTTTTGTTTCATTGGCTGCCTGGACATTTGGGTAAGGACCGAAGTACTTGCCGCTGTCCTTTTTCACCTTCCTCGTGATAATGAGCCTCGGATGCCGCTCGGCCGTTAGCTTGATGAACGGATAGCTTTTATCGTCCTTCAGCATCACATTATACTTTGGATCGTACTTTTTTATCAGGTTCATCTCGAGAATGAGTGCCTCCATATCAGAGGAAGTTACGATATACTCGAAATCAACAATCTCATTCACGAGCCTGAGGGTTTTTCCGTCATGTGACCCCGTAAAATACGAACGGACCCTGTTTTTCAGCACTTTCGCTTTTCCAACATAAATGACAGTCCCCTGCCTGTCTTTCATTAAATAGCAGCCCGGCTGGTCCGGCAGCAGGGCAAGCTTATTCCTGATGATTTCGTTCATTCTGCTGCTCCTTTCCGCTATCTTTCCATCTATATAAAACAATCTCATTGTAGACTGGGTCAAACAACGAATTTGACCTGAATTGTGCTGCCTTTTCAATTTTCCCTTCAAGATCGGCGCCTTGGGATACAAACCCTTCCACTACACTGTCTGTCAAATAGATACTGTGATTCTGGTAGTAGCTTGAATCATGCAAAAACACATCATAAGTATATACCCTTTTATGTGAGTAAGGCATTTCCAAATATTCCATTACTCTCGTTTCCTCCCATGTATATACAACTAGCGGCGTTTCCTGTTTTTCGAGGAAATAGGCGGCCTGATAGATCGCCGGAATTTCCCTTGCCTGTTCCCTGATATCGGCGGATGCCAAACCAGATTGAATAATAAGCAGACAGGATGCAACGATGAGGGCGGGAAGTGTTTTTGCCTTTTTCAGCATAAAACCTATTACCAGAAAAATCACAAGCAGGGCAACTGGAATGATATGACGCGGTTTTTCAATATTCTGTGCTTCCAGAGCCCAGAGGAAATATGCACCTGCCATAAAGACGCCAATCCAAACAATATCGCTGGATACTCCTTTTTTCCATTCTTTCTTCCCTGGAATCAGCAAAAGCAGTAAAGCAACAGCATAACAACAAAACAATGCCAATGAACGGCCGGCCACACCCCACCAAATGATATTCCCGGCAGTATATTGTTTGATCCGGCCAAAGAACGACGCTTCATCAAGGGCAGCCGTACCGCCCCAGTCCTGAAAATGACCGCCGGTAAAACCAAAAGCAAGTTTCAGGAAAGGTGCGAGCCCTCCTTCTGTTACAGCGACTGCAGCGACCCAGACAAGCTGGAATAGAATTCCGATGAAAACGATCATCGAAGCGGACTTTATGCTGACCTGTTTCCATTTAAGCTTTATCATCAATAGGACGAGGAGCCCAATTCCAAGCGGAAGGTATGAGAGGCGGACGCCAAGCAAAATGCTGAACAAAAACATTGGAAGAAGAATATATGCTGGCTTTTCTTTTTCAGAGGCGAACACAAGTGACAGGAAATACCACCAGAACACTCCAAGCGCAGCGCCTTCCGACATTGGCGTATTTACCATTGCCAAGGGATATGCCGAAGTGTAGACAATAGCTGCAAGTAGCCAGGCATAATGGCGGGGCAAATGCCTTGCCGCAAGCAGGAAAACGGGGATAACCGAGCTTCCATATAAAATAATATTAAAAAGTGTCAATGCTGCGGGAGTATTACCAGTTAAAAGGCTGATCAGTTTACCACCTAAAATAAAATAAGGATATCCAGGAAAATGTGGCTGCATTCTCGAAAGATCATACCGCTCCAAAGCAAGGGAATAGTCTACCTGGTCCCACCCGGCAGCAAAAGGATTTACGTTCACAAGCTGGACCAGAAGGACAGCCAGTATGCTTAAAATGCTAATCCCTTCTATAAAATGATATATCCAGTATTTTTGCCCGTCCATTTTCAAGCTCATTATTTGCGCACCACCATCTGTAAAATAAAAAAAGTACAAGGAGTCTGCCTTGTACTTCTGATGCCCGGAGAGAGTTTTTTATTAGCTGATTTTACTTTCAAGAACCTCAGCTTCTGGCTTATTTTCTTCAGCCGCTGCAGATTTGGCTCCGTTTGACTTGCTCGAGGTAAGGAGATAAATACCAGCAAAATAACCGATATAAGCAATGATTTCTTCAATTGAAGGCATGGAAGAATATCCAAACAATGCTTTCAGGAATATGCCAATGTCCCCTGACAGTAGAGGAGTAACACCATTATCGCGCAAATAATGCTGATAATCAATCGGATGTTCCGGAAGAAGCCATGTAATGTCATAAACATGCGGCATTACGCTTCCAATCAGATTAATGTCCTGCATCATGGAAATAGCCTGGACAAGGAGTCCCGCTGAAATCAGGATGATGAATGCACCAGTAACCTTGAAAAACGTTTTTAACGGAACCCGCATTGTGCCTTTAAAGAAGAAATAGGAAATGAGTACGGCAATCAATGCACCGGATATCGCTCCCCAGCCCTGCATGGCCGCGCCTATGTTTCCTCCAGTGATGGCCGCAAAAAAGAATACGGTCTCTATCCCTTCACGCAGAACAACAAGGAATGAGTGAATCACCATACCAACAATATTGCCGGTACTGATGAATTTGTTCATCTTACCTTCCATATTGCCCTTAAGGTCTTTGCTGTGGCTCGCCATCCAGAAAACCATTTGCGTCAGCAGAACAGTGGAAACTAACATGATGCCGATCTTCAAGTAGATTTCACTGCCCATGGCAGCAAACCCGGTAAAGACGATTTGGAACAGCATGGCCACACCAATGCTTGCAAGAACAGCCAGACCTGCCCCCAGCCAAACATACTTCGTATACTTCTTTTGGTCCATCCTTTTCAGGTAGGTAACAATAATACCTACAATCAACAGCGCTTCAAGCACTTCACGGAATGTAATCAATAAAGCTTGTATTTCCATAGAAGTCTCTCCTCTCCAGCCGGGAATCCTTTTTTATGCTTTCCTGCGTCTGAGCGCAGTCATAACGACAAGGCCGATAACGGCAACAATCAAAACAATTGGTATCCAGTTCCGTACATTCGAAAGATCGGTCCAGTCTTTCTTGCCGGTTCCTTCTGTTTCGGTTGCACTTTCAGAAAAATGGCCGACGTCAAGACTCGTCATTTCAAATTCATCCTTCAATGTATCGAGAATCACTTTTTTACTGTTTTTAAAGCTTCCTATATCCGATTCTTTTTTTCCTACTCCGAATAATCCCGGGTTGCCAAGCGAGTTAAGTGCGGCATCAAACTCATCGCGAATTTTCTTGTCCGTACCGGTATCCTGCGACTCAACTTTTGGCGAAAGAGCTTCGTAAGTAGCAAAACCTTTCGCAAGGAGCTTCTTGCTTGTATCATACTCTTGGAAATTTTTTTCTATGCTTTCAAGTCTCCTTGCCACGTTAAGGACAAGCAGCTTTTCCATATTTTCTAGTGTAGCTTTTTTGTCTTTTTTCTCGATGCTTTTTAAAATGATTTCACCAGGCTCTTTCCCCATATGCATATCGGTTTCTTCTTTCACTGTATCAAATAGGGATTCTGCTCCGGCAAAATTCGGAGGGTTTTCATCAAGCTTAAGCTGCATCGACTTATATACTTCCGCAAGCTTTTCTTCGTTCGGGTCTCCATAAGAATAGGCAGAGGCTTGCCCAGGGAGAATATTAATGAGAACAAATATCATTGATAGCCAAAAAAATAATGCTTTCTTCATCGATTTCCCTCCTACACATTTCAATGATAATGATAATGATTATCATTTCCGTTGTCAACGGTAATTCTCAATCTTCACCGATTTGTCATCATTCTAAGCTTGTTTATACGAGATATCCTTACTTTTTTCCTTTTCTTCAAGCATGCTGACTTTTTCTACGGGGCGCTTCATTTCCTTTATAACGGCCGGCAGGACATTGGACATATATTTGCGGAAGGTGATAAAGGAGGTCCCTGTGCACCTGACTCTGTAGCGTATTGGCACTTCCAGCACCCTAAAACCTTTACGCACAAGGTTCAGAGTCAGAACCTGCGCGTAATTGTAATCATGAATGATTTCCGCATGCTTTAACGCATTTCGTGAAAAAGCCCTCATTCCTGACTGGCCGTCATAGAGCCACTTTCGCAGCAATATCATCTGGAGGAATGTAAACACATAGTTTCCCATCCTGCGGTGGAATTTCATCCCCTTGATTGTCCCCATAAATCTTGATCCCATTGTATAATCCGACATGCCGTTAAGGATTGGGGTAATGAGTTCGGGAATTTGTTCTGCTGGGTATTCACCATCCGCATCAATCATGACACCAATGTCTGCCCCCCTTCGAAAGCATTCCTCCAATCCTTGCCTGACAGCTGCACCCAGCCCTCTGTTAGAAGGAAAAGAAACCACATCATCAGCTCCGGCTTTCCAAGCTTCTTTGACCGTGCTGTCAGTAGAGCCGTCATCAATGACAATGACTTCCACCTCGATGCTCTTGTGAAAGCATCGAGGGATATCCTTAATTACCTGTCCGACCGAATCTTCTTCATTATAGGCCGGCAGAAATACGGTGATCTTTTGTTTTTTCAATTGAATTCTCTTCTTTCTTCACTTTGATTGCTTCGGCAAGGACCCTGCCTCGGCTATGACCAGGATAAGGAGCCCCAAGCAGGTATGAGAGCGTCGGAGCCAGCGAAACAAGACTTTGTTTTTCCTGGACCTTTTTCCCTTTCTCCACTGAAGGCCCGTGCATGAAGAATGGTACAAAACGTTCCCCTTCATCAAGATGCCCATGCCCGCCAATTCCGTCAGCCTGGCCATGGTCAGCACAAATAATCAGCGTAGTGTTTTCCATTTTCCCCTCTGCTTCAAGATAATCGACAAACTCCTCAATCAGTTTATCCGCCTCTTCGATTTTGCTGATATATTCATCATAAAGCACGCCCCTGCTGTGCCCCGTTTGGTCGGTTGCAATCATTTGGACAACTAGGAGGTCCGGGTCCTTCTCCTTCATGATGTTCCGGGCATGCGCCATGATAACAGGATCAGCTTTGTCATTATGCATAACCGCAGTAAATGTATCAACATCATCACCCATTGAGTCAACAAGATGGGCAACGGCAAGAAGCCTGCCTTTTTTGCCTACTTTTCGCAATGAATCAAATATGGTTTCAACTTTGATGCCTGTTTTCCAAACCATATTTGATTTAATCCCGTGTTCGTACGGATATGTGCCGGAAAACATTGATGAAAAGCACACAACGGTCCTGGCAGGATAAACTGTCTCCATATTCAAATACTCGGTACCGTTCTCTTTTAGCTTATCCAGGAAAGGCGTCTTAGCTTCATAAAACCGTTCCTTTCTCATCCCATCAACGACAATAACCACAACCTTGTCCGAAACCCCTTTTTGCGGGATGTGGGGACCTGCTGTATATTCCGCATACGGGGCAGGCTTCCAGTCAAACAAATACCGATGGAGGATGAAAGCATAAAGGAGGAGCGACACATAGAATATGCCGATTTCACCAATCGGAACCGCTGCTGCAGATTCAAGCTTGTCGTAAACAAGATTCCAGACTGAAAGAACCAAAAAGATTTTTGGGAGCTGTTCCTGGGCATTCCCGCTGGTTGAATCGCTGTTTTTTAGGACAAGCTTCCAGAACCGGGTGAAGTTCAGCCAAGAGGTTCCGATCCTCAAGTGATAATATAGTGTTCCCCAAAAGAAAACTGTAAAAAAGAAATAAAGGCCAGCAGCAAACAACAATAACGACAAATTCACGCTTGGCCAGATGAGGACAAAGGCTATGACCGGCACCCATAGGTAATTCCTTAAAAATAGCGGGAAATCAAAGAGATAGTATATGGCCAAAAGGGGAACTACGGCCAGGAAAGCAACACCTATATGTGCGGCTGCCTTAAGATCCCACATCTGGTTAAAATAAAAAAGAATTAATGTACCTGCAATAAAAATTGGTGTGAATGGTTTCCCTTCATTGAGAAGGTTCCAGCATCTCGCAGCTGTTTTTTCAAACCTTGACGCGTTTTTCACGCTTTTCTCTCCCTTCCTGGAGCCACTTTCTGATTGTTGGGAATGAAACAGGAAAAGCTGCCAGAACGAATGCCCCGGCTGCAAATGAAAATATAAACTTAATAGAGTGCGTCATAACTGCAGCAGAGTATGCCTCATTTACAGGAACACCTGCTAAGCCAAGGGCAAAAATCATGACAGCCTCATAGCTCCCTATTCCACCCGGTGTTACCTGGAAAATTTGTCCTGCCACAGTAATGCTGTTTACCCAGGCTGCCTCCCAAATGGAAGCATGTTCTCCCAAGATTGTCAGGACACCGTAGACGACCGCTGCTTCCATTATCCAGCTTCCCGCTGTCAAGACGATAACAAAAAGTCCTGATAATCCAGCAAGTCCGGTTTTCATCAATTCAACTTGCCTTTTTACAAATTTAGAATGCTTTTGTCCAGCCATAATGAAAGCGAAGGTCGTAATAGAAAAAAGCAGCAAAGGCCAGAAACGGAATTGCATATGCAGTGAAACAAGCCCTATCGCGGCAATCACAGATAATATGGCCATATCCAATAATCGGAGGACAACAACCGAATTTACTACCTGTCCGTTTGATATGCCGGGCTCCCGAAGCTTCAGTATGCCAATCCTTGCTAAATCCCCTGCTTTGAATGGGAGCAAATGGTTCAATAGAAGGCTGTAAAAAATTCCGGCTATACAGCTCATATAAGAAGGAGTATTTTTTAAATAAAGCTTCCATGCAAGCCCTCTCGCACAAAACGCTGCAAAATAAACAAACAGGATTGTCGTTAGCGTCAACGGCCTTTTAAAGATGGTTTCAATGTCTCCAAACAATATATCCAAATCTGCGTAAAGACAGGTAACAAGAATAAAGAAGGAAATTAATAAGAGGGACAATCCTGTCTTTATGGCTTTTTTAGAGGTATTCAGCATAATTCTCTGCCCAGCACACCGTTTTTTGGATACCTGTGCTAAAGTCT
The DNA here is from genome assembly GCF_003570705.1 of Mesobacillus zeae. GTDB lineage: Bacteria > Bacillota > Bacilli > Bacillales > Cytobacillaceae > Mesobacillus_C > Mesobacillus_C zeae. The sequence goes on along the minus strand of NZ_QWVT01000029.1, from coordinate 211,877 downwards.
GTCTCAGGCTTGTATCCAATCAGCTTTTTAGCAAGAGTTATATCCGCCCACGTATGATGCACATCACCAGCCCGTTCCGCTCTCATGGCTGTCTTCATGCACGGAAAATGCAGATTCAGTTCCCGGAGAAGCGCCTCCATAGTCACAGGCTTACCTGAGCCAAGGTTTAAAATGGCGCTTTGATTAAGCTGTGTCAACGTCAGGTATAGGCCATTGATTATATCATCTATATATGTATAATCCCTTGAGCTGCCAAGTCCAAAAATATCAATGGTCTCCCCTTGCCGGAGTTTCTTGATAAACGAGGCAATGGCCATGTCAGGTCTTCCCCAAGGGCCGTAAACTGTAAAGAAGCGAAGAATCTTCACTTGATACTGATACATGCTCTCATATACATGACAGAAAGACTCTGCAGCAAATTTTGATGCCGCGTAAGGTGATACTGCCCTCCCGACAGCATCTTCTTCTTTAAATGCGCTGAGGATGGACTGATTGCCATAGACAGACGAAGAAGATGCAAATAAGACTTGTTTTGATTGGGCTTTCCCGGCAGCCTCCAAAACATTAACCGTCGCTTTAATATCATAGTCTATATACTGGAGCGGATTTTCAATAGAGTAGGCTACACCCGGTAATGCAGCTAGATGGACAACAGCTTCGGGGGATACCTCAGCGAACAGCTTTGCTGTCACTTCTGGATTCAGCAAATCGATTTTCTCGAATCTGAACTCACCCTTTTTCTGTATTTCCCTTAAATGCTGCTCTTTCCTCTCGGGAGAATAATAGGGATGCAGGGAATCAACGACCGTCACCTCATGTTTTTCAGCAATCAGTTTTCTTGCGAGGTGGTTTCCGATGAAACCTGCGCCTCCTGTGACAATTATCTTCAATTTAACACCCTCTTTTTTCTTCCTGAACAGTAGCATTTTACCATAGTCATTAAAAGTATGACAAAAGCCGCACAGTGGCGGCTTTTGTTTTTTACTTTGCAAGTTCGCTGATATTTCCCATGACTGTTTTGGCATGGGCTTTTGCTTCGTCTTGTTTGTTGTCGGAAACAGCCGTATAAAATTTCTCAGCTTCGTTAAGAGTTTCCTCGGATTTGTCTTCCCCGAGCTTCTCATTCATCTGCATTTGAAGTGCCTTCAGGAACATATTCCCTTCCATCGCTTCCACTTTTGCCATAGCCTGCTCGCCAGCTTTCAGCGCTTCAGGAGCCTGCGTATAGTAGCCATTGATTTTGCCGATAATTGCTTTATTGAACAATTTGTTAACATTGTCTCCCTTAATTGCCGAAGGGTCGGTTTCATTCAAAGTAAACAGCTTATTCAGCTCTGCAGCTGCAGCCTCGTCGCCTCCGCCAAGTGATTCCTTGATAGCCTGCAAAAAGCCCCAGCCCTCAGCCTGCATGATGGAAAGTTCGGCTTTATCTTTTCCTTCTTTCACTGCTGCTTCAATTTTTTCGCCATATGATTTTGTAGCAAGGTAGAAGGTGCGGTAAATAGATTTATCCGTTACTTGCATATATACACTGAAATCCTCCGCCTTGTCTGCTTTCAGCGCTTCTTCCTGCGCAGAAAGGCCTGAGTTGATATTTTCCGCCACACTATTCTCGCCGGTTAGTTCATAGTAGTTGTCCCGCTTTTCAGCCGTTGGAATGAATACTTTTTCAGCTAAATGCTTTACTTGTGCAAAAGCCATTTCAGCATCCTTTTTCTTCCCTGAGCCGAGCGCTTCTGATGCTGCTTTTTGAAGGGTCTTTTGGCTTTGGTAGAAATAGGACTGCGTGGTCTTGTTAATTAATTCACCAGCCACTACTGCATCCATTTCCCCGGATTTTCCAGCTTCGATGGATGCCTGGATCGCCTGGTCAAAATCAGCGCTGATCTCAGCAACGTCTTTTTGGAGCCCGTCCTGATATTTCTTCTGTACAAGATTCCAGTCGACTTTATTATTTTCTTCTGCCTTCTCAAGTTCAGCCTTCATTTCCTCAAAAGCTGCGGTTTGTTTTGCGGAATCAGTATCTTCCACTTTCACTTCTTTTTGCTCTTTCTGCGCTGGCTGCTCCTGCTTCTTTTCTTCAGGCTTTTCCGCATTTTCTCCGCCGGCTCCGCAGCCTGCAAGAACGGTGCTGGCTACCAGGAAGCCTGCAAAGATTTTTTTAAGCTCACGTTTTCTCATTGATGATTTCCCCCTGAGTATTTTTATTGTTTGGTTAATTGTTGATAATCATTTTCATTTACAATTTGAATTATAAAAGAGAATGATTATCAATGTCAAATATAATTCGAGAAAAATAGTGACAAATATGTGAAAAAACAAGTTTGGCAAAAAAAAAAAAATCCCCAGCTCGCTTCAAGCCGGGGATTTTTTTAAAAGATTAGATGTGTTTGTTAAGAAGCTCTGCAAGGCCTTCTTTTGGCTGGAAGCCGACAACTTTGTCAACAGCTTCGCCGTCTTTTAAAACAAGCAGCGTTGGGATACTCATAATCCCGAATTTTGCTGCAGTTTCCTGATTTTCGTCAACGTCGACCTTGACGATTTTTACTTTGTCGCCCATATCGCCGTCAAGCTCTTCAAGAACCGGGGCAATCATTTTGCATGGACCGCACCATGGAGCCCAGAAATCAACGAGCACAACGCCGGAACCTGTTTCTGTAGTGAAAGACTGGTCTGTTGCATGTGTAATAGCCATTTATATGCCTCCTAATAGAAATCTAAAATACTAACGACAGTATAGCACCCTTTCCATAGCGATGCTAATGATTTGTTTACGTATGTAATCTGCCCGTATGGCCTTTTTTTTATTCTGTAAAAAAAGACGGACGGGAAGCCCGTCCATCTGGATTTATTATGAGTGAACCTTTAGCTTCCTGAACTCTTCGGTAAGCATTGGCACGACTTCAAAGAGATCGCCGACAATGCCGTAATCCGCAACTTTAAAAATGTTGGCTTCCGGATCTTTATTGATGGCAACAATCACTTTTGAGTTCGACATACCCGCGAGATGCTGGATTGCTCCTGAAATGCCGCAAGCAATATACAAATCTGGTGTGACTACCTTGCCGGTCTGGCCAATTTGTAAGGAGTAATCGCAGTATTCAGCGTCGCAAGCTCCCCGGGATGCTCCTACTGCTCCTCCTAGCACGCTTGCAAGTTCCTTAAGCGGTTCAAAACCATCTTCACTTTTGACTCCCCGTCCGCCCGCAATCACAACTTTTGCCTCCGAAAGGTCAACACCCTCAGAAGCCTTGCGGACAACCTCTTTAATGACTGTGCGCAAATCCTTGATGTCCGCTTGAAGTGAGGATACTTCTCCGCTCCTGCTTTCATCCTTTGCAAGCGGTGCAATATTATTCGGACGGATTGTCGCGAATACAAGACCATCTGTCACTATTTTTTTCTCGAATGCTTTTCCGGAGTAAATCGGGCGGGTGAAAACAAGGTTTCCGCCTGCTTCTTCAACACTTGTCGCATCAGAGATTAATCCGGACTGCAGCTTGCTTGCTATTTTCGGGGCAAGGTCTTTGCCAAGGGCTGTGTGGCCGAAAATGAGGCCTTCAGGTTTTTCTCCATCAATGACTGTCATCAATGCTTGTGAATAGCCATCAGGAGTATACTGAACCAATTTCTCATCTTCTACAACAACCACTCTGTCCGCTCCGTATTGAATGAGCTCTGCGCCTAAGCTCTTCACATCGTTCCCGATCAGAACGCTGACAACCTCTCCGCCTTCAGCGGCAATTTTTGCTGCGCCAATCGTCTCAAAAGAGACGTTTCTTAATGCACCGTCACGCACTTCCCCTAATGTCAACACTTTTCTCGCCATTTAAATTCCCTCCTGCGTATATTCTGTTCACTATGATCAGATTACTTTTGCCTCTGTATGAAGAAGGTTCACCAGCTCTTTGATCTGGTCTGACAAATCGCCTTGGAGAACTTTCCCAGCTTCCTTCTTTGGAGGAAGATAAATTTCAATCGTCTTTGTTTTCGCTTCAACATCATCCTCTTCAAGGTCAAGATCATCAAGTTCAAGCTCATCAAGCGGCTTTTTCTTTGCTTTCATAATACCTGGAAGAGATGGATAGCGCGGCTCATTCAGTCCCTGCTGCGCAGTTACCAGAACCGGAAGGCTTGTCTCAATCACTTCGGAATCGCCTTCCACATCGCGCGTTACCGTAACCGTTTCTCCATTGATTTCAAGCTTTGTTATTGTAGTAACATAAGGAATTCCCAGCTGGTCGGCAACACGCGGACCAACCTGGCCGGAGCCGCCGTCAATGGCAACGTTTCCGCCGATAATCAAGTCTGCTTCCTTGTCCTTCAAATACTCCGCAAGAATTTTTGCTGTCGTGAACTGGTCGCCGTCCTCAATATCATCTTCTATATTAATCAAAACAGCTTTATCTGCACCCATTGCAAGTGCTGTTCGCAGCTGCTTTTCAGCCTCTTCGCTCCCGACGGAAACAACAGTTACTTCTCCACCCTCGGCATCTCGAACCTGGATTGCTTCCTCGATTGCATATTCATCATAAGGATTGATGATAAATTCAGCACCATCCTCATTGATGCGTCCCCCGGAAATTGAAATCTTTTCCTCAGTATCGAAAGTTCTTTTCATCAAAACGTAGATGTTCATGTTTTCCCCTCCCAGATATTCAAACATTTATTTCAGTTCGAAAGATTAAAAATATTATAGGCAAAAAATTTTTATGGATCTACTGGAAATCCTGTTGTCCATTAGTGCCCTTTAAATTCAGGCTGCCTTTTCTCAAGGAAAGCCCCAATTCCTTCTTTTGCGTCTTCAGAAACAAATACCTCGCCAAAATAATCTGCTTCTTTCTTAACCCCTTCATGGAACTGACCCGTTTTCGCATAGCCAAGCAGGTCGATGGCAGCCTTGACAGAAACAGGGCTTTTCTTTGCAATTGCCCCCGCCATCCTGAAGGCGCTTTCAAGAAGTTCTTCATCAGGGTAAGCATGATTTGCAAGACCGTATTGGACAGCCTGGACTCCTGTAATCGGTTCGCTTGTCAGCAGCATCTCGGCTGCTTTTGCCATCCCTACATATCTTGGCAGCCGCTGGCTTCCAGCGAAGCCGGGTATCAGGCCGAGCTGAAGCTCCGGCAGGCCGAGCTTGGCTTTTTCTGTAACCAGCCTGATATGGCAGGCCATTGCAAGTTCAAGTCCTCCGCCAAGTGCCGCACCGTGGATGGCTGCAATAATAGGCTTACTAAAGGTTTCCATTCTTTCAAATACCTTTTGTCCGTATTCGGAAAGCCTTGAGAACTCTTCCCCGGTTTTAATTGTGGTAAATTCCTTGATATCTGCACCGGCAGAAAAAAACTTGCCTTCCCCGTGGATGACAACCGCCCTGATTTCCTGATCCGCCTCAATCTCGTCCAAAATGGCCGAAAGCTCTTTCAAAAGCCCTGATGAAAGAGCATTAGCGGGAGGACGGGTTATCGTAATGTCTGCCACCCTGTTTTCCGAAGTCATTTTAAGATGCTCCAAATTTCTCCCTCCTTTGTTCTACATAACCGGCTGGCGATATCCACAGCCATTTATCAGCAATTGATGAATTGGTTTGGCAAGGGCCGGAAGGTCGAATTTCTGCTCATTCATCACCCATGAAGTAACTGTCTCGTCAATGGTGCCAAAAATCATCTGCCTTGCAAGCCTGATGTCCAATGTGCTGATAAATTCGTTCTTTTCAATCCCTTCCAAAATGATCCGGTCAATCATGGTGAGGTAGCCTTTAAGCACCTCGTTGATTTTAAGCCTGAGATCCTTGTTTGACTGCCGAAGTTCAAGCTGCGTCACAATGGCAAGATGCCGATCTTCGGACAGCAAAGTTAAATGTGTTTCGACCAACATTAATAACTTCTCCGCCGCCGTCTCTTTTCCTGCTATTTTTTCTTCAATATTTTCAACGAAGTACCCCATTTTTTCCTGGAAGAGGGAGATTAAGATATCTTCTTTGTTTTTAAAATATAAGTATATGGTGCCGTCCGCCACTCCCGCCTGCCGCGCAATCTTTGAAACCTGCGCCTGATGGTAGCCGTTTTCAGCGATGGCAACCACCGCTGCATCAATTATCTGCATGTACTTTGGCTTATTCTTTTTCATATGTCACCCCTCCCCCCCTGCAGGAAAAACATGGGCAGGAATAAAAACAGCATCAATGCCTGCCCGTTCGTCTGTTAATTTTAAAATGAATGAATAGTCATTCATATTTTTATAATAGTAGTCAACTGTATTTCTGTCAAGAAATAATCCTTATCCTACAGCTCATGCAGAATCTATATCCGCATTCTCTGCTGCAGCCTTGCTCCTCACTTTTTCCTCATTAACAAGCGCCCGTCTCAATATTTTCCCGACTGCTGTTTTCGGCAGTTCACTCCTGAATTCATAAAGCCTTGGCACCTTATATCCGGCAAGATGCTTACGTGTAAATGCGTTCAGTTCTTCTTCTGTGGCTGACATTCCAGCCTTGAAGACAATGTATGCTTTTACCGTTTCGCCTCTGTAGGGGTCAGGGACGCCTGCAATGACCGCTTCCTGTACAGCCGGATGTTCATATAACACTTCTTCGACTTCACGAGGATATATATTGAACCCGCCTGCTATAATCATATCCTTCTTCCTGTCAACAACATAGAAGAATCCATCTTCATCCATGTATCCCAAATCTCCTGTATAGAGCCAGCCGTCCCGTAATACTTGTTCTGTCTCTTCCGGCCTCTTCCAGTAACCTTTCATCACCTGCGGCCCTTTTACAGCGATTTCACCAATTTCTCCTGGGGGAAGTTCTTCTCCTGTTTCAAGCGAGAAAACTGCTGAATCCGTGTCCGGCCATGGCACTCCAATACTTCCTGGAACACGTTTTTGTCCCCAAAGGAAATTGGCATGAGTGACAGGGGAAGACTCAGTGAGCCCATATCCTTCTACAAGCTTTCCGCCGGTGACCTGTTCGAATTTCTGCTGCACTTCCTGCGGAAGGGGAGCTGAACCGCTTATGCAGGAGTCAATCGATGACAGGTCATATTTTTCTAGTTCGGGGTGGTTCAGAAGTCCAATATAGATTGTCGGCGCACCAGGGAAAAGGGTCGGGCGCAGCTTCTGGATCGTTTTCAATGTTGCCTCTGTATCAAACTTAGGCAGGAGAACCATTTTGTGCCCTTCCATGACTGAAAGGATCATAACAGCAGTCATTCCATACACATGAAAAAATGGCAGGAGGCCGAGGACAACTTCCGCCCCGCGCTTTGATTTATATAACCAGGCTCGGCACATGGCAGCATTGGCTGTCAGATTCTTATGTGTCAGCATAACTCCTTTGGGAAATCCGGTTGTCCCTCCAGTATACTGCAGGAGAGCGATGTCTTCCTCAATGTCATATGCGTATTGTACCAGGCTGCCAGCAGGCTGCTTTAATACTTTTGAAAGAAGGTGGACATTATGGCCATGCTTGACGCTGACAATCATGCCTTGCTTCTTTTTCTCAATGATGGGGTACAATAAATTTTTCGGAAACGGAAGGGCATCCTTAACTGCTGTCACTATCACATTTTCCAAATCCGTCATTTTTAAAATTTTTGAGACTTTTGGATAAAGAAGGTTCAGAGTGATGATTGCTTTTGCACCGGAATCCTTCATCTGGTATTCCAGTTCCCTTTCGGTATAGGTAGGATTCGTCTGGACAACAGTACCTCCTGCAAGCAATATTCCATAATAACTGATGACCGCCTGCGGGATATTCGGCAGCATGACAGCAACCCTGTCTCCCTTTCTGATTCCAAGTGACTGAAGATAGGCAGCGAGCTTACGGACATCGACAAGCAGTGCAGCGAAATTCATTTCCCTACCCATGAAGTGAATGGAACTTCTGTCGGGAAACTCGCTCGCCGTCTGGATAAGTCCCTCATGGATAGGCACCTTCCTGTACTCAAGCGTGTCAGGTATTTCTGGCGGATATTGTTTTAGCCAGATTTTTTTCCCCATCTTCTTCTCCTCCTTTTGAAAAATTTAGAAAATTCTTACGTTTGCATCCCATTATAATATACATGTCTTTTTATGACAAATTGAAATAAACAAGCCCGCAGTCACTCAGTAACCTTTAGGGAGCAAAGTGTTTGCCGAGGAATGAAGGATAAGATTGCCTCTCGTGCTTCAAATAAAATTACAACACATATGAGGATAAACTCGATAACCGGACAGGCGGAAAATTGGAGCTTGGTTGATATGCCATGAAAGTGGGCCGATGTCCGCTCCGAGGATGATCGATATATCGCAGAAGCTGGTTGATATCTCAAGAAACTTGCCATTCACAAAGCTGTAGGTGTTTTCCAGTAAATCCCAAACAACATTGCTCTTAAAAATCCATAAAACAAAAAAAGCATCATTACCCCGCTTAAATCAGCTGAGTAATGACGACTTTTTCCCTAAAGATGCTCTCAAATCACCAAAAACATACCTTCTTCGCCTTCGCCAATCTAAGGCTGCTGAAAGCAGCCCTTCCAGCTATGACAAAAATCAGGATAATACGAAAAGGTAAACCATCCCAATGATGATAAAAATGCCGCAAAGAACGAGCAATAGCTTCGCTAATCTTTCCATAACTCTCTTCCTTTCATATCCCGGCCCCAATGATATAGGACAATCCGACTGAAATCACCAGGGACAAAAAGCCGACTGCCCTGTTATCTTTTTCAATTTCATCATCAATCCTGAAGCCAGGGGTCAGGAATTCAAAAATGAAATACCCTGCAAGGAGGAGCACAAACCCAAATACACCCCAGCCTACCATTGTAATCAATGAATCATGCTGAAGAATGGTATGCCGAAAGATATTGGCGACGCCAAAAATTTTTCCTCCCGTAGCCATCGCGACAGACAGATTTCCTTTTTTAATCTCTTCCCAGTTCCGATATTTGGTTACCAGTTCAAATATAGCCAGGAACACAATCATGCAAAGGACTGCCACGCTGTAATATCCGGCAGTCAGGACGTACTCGTTTTTCCAGAAATGATTCATGCTCTATCTCCCCGCCAGCTATTTGAATTCGACGATTGTTACACCCGTGCCGCCTTCGCCTGCTTCCCCAAACCGGATTTTCTTTACGGAACGGTGATTTTTCAAGTATTCCTGCACACCTCTCATCAGAGCGCCTGTTCCCTTGCCGTGGATGATAGACACGCGGGGGTAGCCTGCGAGCAGACTGTCATCAATGTATTTTTCCGTGCGCATCAACGCGTCCTCATAGCGCTCGCCGCGAAGGTCAAGCTCAAGGCCGACATGGTAGTCGCGGCCCTTGACAGTAGCCACCTGCCTGGTTTCCTTCTGTTTAGGCGCTGCAACATACTGCAGGTTTTTTTCGTCCACTTTCATTTTCAGGATGCCTATCTGCACCTGCCATTCCTTCTCATTGATCTGTTCGACCAAGTGCCCCTTTTGGCCAAAGCTTGTAACAAGGACTTCGTCTCCAGGCTTCAGCTTAGGATTCGCCGGCTTCTGGCTTGCTCCTCTTTTCGCAGGAGTCCTCTCTGGCGCTGCTCCCTCAAGGCGTTTTCTGGCATCAATCAGTTCATGTTCCTTAACCTGGGCGCCATTCTCCAGCCTCATCCGCCTCAAGTCCTTGATGACTTGTTCTGCTTCAGTTTTTGCCTCTTCCACAATTCGAGAAGCTTTGTCCTTCGCTTTTTCGATTAGCTCATCTCTTCTGTCATAATATGCAGTGATCTGCTGCTGAAGGTCTTTCTTCAGATTTTCTGCATCTTTCAGGGTATCGTGGGCTTCTTTCAGCTCTTTTTCAGCAAGGCGTTTGCTTGTCTCAAGCGAGGCAATCATGTTTTCCACTTCGTTGCTGTCAGCACTGATATATGTCTTAGCTTTCTCGATGACAGAATCACCGAGTCCTAGGCGTCTGGAAATTTCGAAAGCATTGCTTCGGCCCGGCACCCCAATCAGAAGCTTATATGTCGGGCTCAATGTCGCAACGTCAAACTCAACACTTGCATTGATGACACCTTCCCTGTTGTAGCCATAAGCCTTCAATTCCGGATAGTGTGTCGTCGCAATCACCCTTGCCCCTCGGCTGTATACTTCATCAAGAATCGATATTGCCAGTGCCGCACCTTCCTGCGGGTCTGTACCGGCTCCAAGCTCATCAAACAGGACGAGGCTGTCGGAATCTGCCTTTTCAAGGATTCCAACAATATTGACCATATGGGAAGAGAAAGTACTCAAGCTTTGCTCAATCGACTGCTCATCCCCGATATCAGCGTAAACAGCCGAAAAAATAGCTATCTCGGAACCGTCAAGCGCCGGGATTTGCAGCCCAGCCTGAGCCATCAAGGTGCAGAGCCCCACCGTCTTAAGGGCAACAGTTTTCCCTCCCGTATTCGGTCCGGTAATGACAATCGTTGTGAAATCCTTTCCAAGGGAAAAGTTATTCGAAACAACTTCATCCCCTGGAATCAGAGGGTGTCTTGCCTGTGTGAGCATGATGATTCCGTTGTCGTTGATTTCCGGTTTGGAGGCTTTGATCTGTTTACCGTACCTTGCCTTTGCAAACATGAAATCAAGGCTTGCCAGTACTGCTGTGATTTCCAGCAGCTCTTCTCCAGACCCAGCGACAAGCACGCTTAGCTCTGCCAAAATTCTTTCAATTTCCTGCTGTTCCTTCACCCTGATTGCCTGCAGCTCATTGTTAAGCTGAACGATGGCCTGAGGCTCAATAAACAACGTCTGACCGGAAGCGCTCTGGTCATGGATAATCCCGCCGTAGTGGCCTCTGTATTCCTGCTTGACCGGAATGACAAAGCGGTCGTTACGAATGGTGACAATCGCATCTGACAGCATTTTTTGGGCGTTCGATGACCTGATCATGTTTTCAAGCCTTTCCCTTACCCTTGCTTCCCTTGACCTTAACTGCTGACGGAGGGAGCGAAGCGTATCGCTGGCACTGTCCAGTATTTCTCCGCCCTCATCAACTGCCCTCCTGATTGATTCCTCCAAATCCGCGAGTACAACAATTCTCCCAGCATATTCAGCCAAAATTGGCAAATCTATCTCTTCATTAATATCATTGATAAATTTTTTCATCATTCTGCTGGAATGGATTGTACTTGCCGCTTGTGTAAGCTCCTGAGGGCTGAGTACGCCCCCGATCAACGCTCTTTTGACGTGCGCGCGAATGTCATGGGTGCCGCCAAGCGGTACATTGCCTTTCAGGCGGAGTACTTTTGCAGCTTCATCCGTTTCTTCCTGAAGCCTGACGACTTCAGCATAATCCACAGACGGGGCAAGTGCCTCCGCCTTTTCTCTCCCTAGAGGGGATGATACATGGTCAAGCAACTGTTCAACGATTTTGTCAAACTCAAGTGTTTTAAGCACTCTCTGCAGCATCGTTTTCTTCCTCCTTATACGAGGATGCTGTATTAGCTTCTGCGGCTATGCAAATAGTCATGCAATTCCTCGAGGCTCATTGCATTCAGCACCGTCTTTTCCTGGATCCAGCCCTTTCTCGCAGCTGGAATCCCAATTTCCATATGTGAAAGTGTATCGATTTTATGTGCATCGGTATTAATAACAATTTTAACCCCGGCTTCTTGGGCTTTCTTCAAGTTTTCAGCGGAAAGGTCGAGCCTATGGGGATTGGCATTTAGTTCAAGCGCCGTCCCAGTCTCTTTCGCCAACTCGATAAGCATATCCATATCCACATCATAGCCTTCCCTGCGGCCAACTAGCCTGCCGGTCGGATGGGCAATAATATCAACATGCGGATTTGACAGTGCAGTTTTGAGCCGTTCCATAATCTTTTCCTGAGGCTGGGAAAAAGCCGAATGAATGGACGCGATAACAATGTCCAGCTCTGCCAGCAGACTATCCTCGAAATCGAGCGACCCGTCGGGCAGTATATCCATTTCAATTCCGGATAGTATCGTAAAATCATCGTACTTTTCATTTATAGACCGGATTTCCTCCAGCTGCTTTTTCACGCGGTCAGGAGTCAATCCGTTGGCAACCTTCAAATACTGCGAGTGGTCAGTTACCGCCATGTAACGGTAACCCCGCTTTCGGCAGGCTTCTGCCATTTCCTCTATCGAGTGTGCTCCGTCGCTCCACGCTGTATGCATATGGAGATCTCCCTTGATCGCACCAAGGGTTACAAGGCCAAGGCTATCATGATAACGTTCGACTTCTGTTCCATCCTCCCGCAATTCTGGCGGTATAAAAGGCCGGCCGAAGTGATGGTAGAAGTCTTCCTCTGTATGAAAAGTCAATATTTCCCCAGTTTCAGTATTTTCCACGCCATATTCACTGATTTTTTCCCCGCGTTCCTTTGCAAGCTGCCGCATGCGGACATTATGATCCTTGGAACCGGTAAAGTGATGGAGCGCTGTCACGAACTCTTTTGGCGTGACAAGCCTGAAGTCCACATTTACTTCATAATCAAGATCAAGAGTTAATGATACCTTCGTATCTCCCGCAGCAATCACTTCTTTTATGCGGGGAAGCTGCAGCAATCCCTGTTTCACTGTCTCGGCACTCTGTACAGACAGGATGTAATCAAGGTCTTTTACTGTCTCTCTCACGCGCCGAAGACTTCCTGCACGTGCGTATTTTTCGATTCCCTCTATTTCTCCGATTCTCTCTTCAATGCTCGCAGCAACTGAAAGCATGTAGGCGATTGGCAGGCGTTCAGGGCGGGTTCCTGCTGAAAGAAGGGATGTGAGAATTTTTTCTTCGGATTTTTTTCCAAAACCAGAAAGCTCACGCACCATCCCTTCTCGGCATGCCTTTTCAAGACTGGCACTGTCGTCGACCCCGAGTTCTTTATAGAGCTTTGCGAGTTTCTTTCCGCCGAGTCCAGGCAGCTTCAAAAGCGGTACCAGCCCTTTAGGCACAGCCTCCTGCAAATCTTTCAACACTGAAGATGTTCCTGTCTCCCTATATTCATCAATAACAGCGGCCGTTCCTTTGCCAATACCAGATAGCGCTGTCAAATCTCCCATTTCAGAAAGGCTTCGGTCATCCGCTTCAAGCGCTCCCGCGGCCTTTCTGAACGCGGATACCTTAAAAGGGTTTTCACCCTTCAGCTCCATATAGACTGCAATCGTTTCAAGCAGTCCTACTACATCTTTTTTATTTGCCGACATCGGATTACCTCCTGCCTGTATTTTTTCTTTGGGCACTTGCTTCAGAGCGCTAAAATAAAAACTTCTCTAGTCAAGAGAAGTTATGCCGCTACATATTGAATCCACAATTCTTTAATTTGCGCAGAGAAAATCGGTGTATGTTTGACGATTCCCTCAGCCAGCAGTGAATCCTGGAGCGGGCCCTGGACGGCTTCCAAAGGCATCAGCGCAGCAATGTACAATAAAATAAATGCAATAAGATAAACTTCTGCAAATCCAAGCAGGCCGCCAGCCCAAACATTCACGCTCTTAATAACTGGAAGATGGGCTACAAAATCCAGCATGGCACCGATCATTTGAAGCACAATCTTCACGAAAAAAAAGATGACAGCAAAAGCAATTGCACGGTAAAAAGCCTGTTCCATCCCCGAGCTTCCGAGAATCATGTCAGCGGCCGGGTAAGTGCTCGTACTTGGATAGGGAATCCACAATGTAAGCTTTTCCGCCAGGCTGGTGCAATAAATCGAGGCGACAATAAAGGCGGCGATAAATCCGGCCAAGTGGATGGACTGCAGAATAAAGCCCCTTTTTAAACCAATTAAAAATCCAGCCAGCAGGAGGATAAGAAGTATAAGATCGAGCATACTCGTCTTCAGTCCTTTTTTCTATTAATTTCGGCTTCAAGCCTTTCAGCGTGATCCTTCATTTTTATATAATCATTCACTGCGTTCACAGCGGTTAAAACGGCCAGCTTATTTATATCAAGGGAAGGATTCGCCGAGCTGATTTCTCTCATTTTATCATCAACCATCGAGGCAATGAGCCTAATATGGCTGGTGCTTTCTGAGCCGACTATTGTATACTGTTGTCCATATATATCAACAGTGGTGCGGCTTTTTTTTGTGTCCGACAACATTAATGCCTCCATTCGTGAGAATCCTACTCTATACTATAACATGAACGTAATCCTCGAGGAAAGCAAGACATGCTGTCTGCCTGTCAATAAGCCATATTGGCTTAATCTGATACAGCGGCAAAAAAATTCTAGCCAGGGAGTGCTGCTACATTGGGCAATATTGTATTGAATAAAAATTTGAATGAAATAGACAAAATGAAATCCTACTACAGTTCCTTTCTCAGTGAGAAAATCCCTCCCGGAGGAGTTTTTTCAGCAAAAACCCCAAGCTGTTCCATAACAGCATATAAATCAGGCAAAGTGTTATTCCAAGGGAAAGATGGCGAGACGGAAGCATCAAGATGGGGTAAACCTGAATCTGCAGGAGCTGCAGCTGTAAAAAAAGCTTCGCCCACCCACTTGCCTCCAAATATTTCAACCATGTCGGTCATCGGCTCCGATGAGGTGGGAACGGGAGATTATTTTGGCCCTATCACTGTCGTTGCAGCATATGCAAGAAAAGAGGATCTCCCTCTCCTTAAGGAACTCGGAGTCCAGGATTCCAAAAATCTAAAAGATGATAAAATCATCATGATCGCGAAACAGCTTGTCAAGATTCTTCCATACAGCCTCCTTACGCTGAATAACGAGAAATACAATGAACTTCAGAAATCAGGCATGTCTCAAGGGAAAATGAAAGGACTTTTGCATAATCAGGCGATCGGGCATCTGCTCCGGAAAATATCCCCGGAAGTCCCGGAAGCGATACTTATTGACCAATTCGCACAAAAAGAAGTGTATTACAACTATCTTAAAGGGCAGCGCAACATCATCAAGGAAAGGGTACACTTCAGTACCAAAGCGGAAGGCATCCACCTGGCAGTCGCGGCCGCTTCGATGATTGCCCGCTACGCCTTTGTCCAGCATTTTGACAACCTAGGCAAAAAAGCAGGGTTTACCATTCCAAAGGGTGCAGGGGCACAGGTCGACATTGCTGCAGCCAGGCTGATAAAAACGAAGGGCGACGGCTGCCTCAACGAATTTGTTAAGCTCCATTTCGCCAACACCGAAAAAGCGATGAAGCTTGCAAATAAGTGATTCCCTGCCTGCCAAAGGGTCGAGCATATAACTCAGGCATCTAGTAACGAAGAAAAGTAGGCATATTTTAAAGATGAACCCGTGGTATTCACAGATTTCTGGAGAAAATAGCTATTCAAGCAAGAAGTGACCTAATCGTGAAGAAAAGTTACCTTTCCAAACAACAAGAGGCAGCCTGGTGATGGCTGCCTCTCATTTTTATTCAAATTAACCTCTCAGAACAGCGCCTGCCTGCTCTTTTACTGAAGCGAGCACTTTTTCGTGGGTTTTTGCAATGTCTTCGTCTGTCAGCGTTTTTTCCGGGTCATAGTATTTTAGAGAGAATGCAATTGATTTTTTGCCTTCTTCCATCCGGTCGCCTTCATACAGATCAAATACACCAACCTCTTTCAGGAGCCTTCCGCCGGCACCTGCAATGATTTCTTTCAGTTCCCCTGCTGATTGTACTTTATCAACAACTAGGGCGATATCCCTTGTAATCGACGGGAACCTAGGGATTGCAATATAATGCAGCGGCTCTGATTTTGCGTCAAGCAGCATTTTCAGTGAAAGCTCGAAAACATATGTTTCTTTTAAATCCATTTCTTTTTGCACTGTAGGATGAACCTGTCCGGCAAAGCCTACTCTCTCACCATCAAGGAGCACTTCTGCTGTCCGGCCAGGATGCATGCCGTCCATTTCCCCAGCCTTAAATTGAACTCGTTCTTCAAGACCTAGTTTGGCAAACAAACCTTCAAGGATCCCTTTAAGCACAAAGAAGTCAACAGGCTTCTTTTCACCTTGCCAAGGATGGCTTCCCCACAATCCAGTAAGTGCTCCAGAAAGGTGCTCTCGCTCTTCCGGAAGCTCTGATACGCCATCCTTTAAAAATACCGTCCCAGTTTCGTACATTGCCAAGTTGTCATTCTGGCGTGCGGTATTGTACTTCAGCACCTCAAGCAGCTGAGGTACAATGCTTAGGCGAAGCATGCTGCGCTCCTCGCTCATCGGCATTGCCAATTCTACCGGCTCACGCTCTTCAAGGGCATATTGCAAAGCCTTGTCCCTGCTTGTTAAAGAATAAGTGACTGCTTGGTAAAGCCCAGCCCCCTCAAGGTAACGACGGACCACCCTACGCTTCTTTTGGTAATCTGTCAGTCTGCCTGGAACAGATGCGACAACCGGCAATGTTGAAGGCAGATTGTCATAGCCGTACAGACGGGCCACTTCCTCTATTAAATCCTCTGCAATTGTAATGTCGCCTCGGCGTGTTGGTACAATGACCGAGATGGTGTCATTATCCGCAGTTGAACGGAATTGAAGGCGGGCAAAAATATTTTCGATTTCCTTCATTTCAAGTTCTGTTCCTAATACAGAGTTGATTTTTCCAAGTGTTGTTGACACTGTCTTCTCTGATTTGTCGAGATAATCTGCCTCTACAGAACCTGCCAGCACTTCACCGCCCGTTAGCTCAGCCATCAGCTCAGCAGCTCTTTCTGCAGCCTTATGAACCCTAGCCGGATCAACACCTTTCTCGAACCGAGAGCTCGCTTCGCTTCGCAAACCATGATCTTTGGAAGATTTGCGGATGGAAGCACCTGCGAAATAAGCCGATTCAATCAAGACTGTTACTGTATCGGCATTCACCTCGGAATTTGCTCCGCCCATGACGCCGGCAAGAGCAATTGGCTCAGCACCATTGGTGATGACAAGATGCTCTTCTGACAGGCTGCGCTTAACGGAATCTAGCGTCTCAATTGTTTCGCCTGATTTGGCGCGGCGGACAAGTATTTCTTTTGAACCAAGGCGGTCATAGTCAAAAGCATGGAGCGGCTGGCCGTATTCAAGCAGGATATAGTTCGTTATATCAACTACATTGTTATGCGGCCGGATTCCGGCAGCCATCAGCCTGCCCTGCAGCCAAAGAGGTGAAGGACCAACTTTTACATTTTTGACAACCTTGGCCACATATAATGGATTATCTTCCTTCGCTTCAATATTGATTTTAATATAATCGGAAGCTTGTTCGGAGATCTCGGCCGCTTTTGGCTCAGGGAGCTTCACATCTTTCCCAAGAATAGCAGCAGTCTCGTAGGCTACCCCAATCATGCTCATACAATCCGCTCTGTTCGGAGTAAGTCCAAGCTCGAGCACCTGGTCGTCACGACCGAGCAAGGCCATTGCATCCTGGCCCACTTCCGTATCCTCTGGGAAAACATAAATGCCTTCCGCAAACTCCTTGGCAATCAGCTTTCCTTCAATGCCAAGCTCCTGAAGCGAACAAATCATGCCATGGGATGATTCTCCGCGAAGCTTCGCTTTCTTTATTTTGAAATTGCCTGGAAGGACAGCGCCGACTGTAGCTACCGCAACTTTCTGCCCTTTGGCAACATTGGCCGCTCCGCAAACAATTTGGACGGGCTCTTCTTCGCCAATGTCCACAAGTGTTTTATTCAGTTTCTCAGCATTCGGATGTTTTTCGCATTCGATGACATGGCCAACAACAAGGCCGCTTACTCCCTCGTTTAACTTGTCAACACCTTCAACTTCAATTCCGCTTTTCGTGATTCTTTCGCCTAATTCTTCAGCTGAAACGCCTGTAAGATCGACGTATTCCTGAAGCCATTTATAAGATACCAGCATGGTTATTCCTCCTACCCTTATTCGGTTACCGAAAATTGCTTTAAGAAACGGATGTCATTTGTATAGAAATGTCGGATATCGTCAATCCCGTACTTCAGCATAGCGATTCGCTCAGCCCCTATGCCAAAAGCAAACCCGGTATATTTTTTTGAATCGTATCCAGCCATTTCAAGGACATTCGGATGCACCATCCCTGCCCCGAGGACTTCAATCCAGCCGGTTCCTTTACAAATACTGCAGCCTTTTCCTCCGCAAATCTTGCACGAGATATCCATTTCAACAGACGGTTCTGTGAAAGGGAAAAAGCTTGGGCGAAGACGGATTTCCCTGTCCTGGCCGAAGATCTTCTTGGCAAGGACCTCAAGGGTTCCTTTCAGGTCGCTCATACGGATGTTTTCATCCACAACAAGCCCTTCGATTTGCATAAATTGGTGCGAGTGAGTCGCATCGTCATTGTCGCGTCGGTATACTTTTCCAGGACAAATGATTTTGACAGGACCTTTTCCTGCATTCTTTTCCATCGTCCTCGCCTGGACTGGTGAAGTATGTGTCCGAAGAAGGGTTTCTGCATTGATATAAAAAGAATCCTGCATATCGCGCGCCGGATGTCCTTTCGGCAGGTTGAGCGCTTCAAAATTATAATAGTCGTTTTCGACTTCCGGTCCTTCGGCAACGGTATAGCCCATCCCGATAAACAGATCCTCTATCTCCTCGACAATTTTTGTAAGCGGATGCTGACTTCCTGCACGAACAGGCCTTCCTGGCAGGCTAACGTCGATTTTTTCTGCGGCAAGCCTCTTGGCTACGGCAGCTTCCTCAAGCTCCACCTGTTTTGCTTCAATCTTCACTGAAATGCTATCCCTCACTTCATTCGCAAGCGCTCCCATAGCCGGGCGTTCTTCTGCGGACAGTTTCCCCATCCCTTTCAGCACTTCCGTAATCGGGCCTTTCTTCCCAAGGTAGGAAACCCGGATGTCATTTAATTCTTTCAATTCGGCAGCTGCGGACACTTTTTCAAGCGCTTCTGCCTGCAGTTCCTTCAATCGTTCCTGCATGCTTCATCCTCCTTTTATTCAAAAAAAATTTCCGCCAATTATGGCAGAATGCACAAAAAGACCCCACCCATATAAAGGGACGAGGTCTTGGTTCGCGGTACCACCCTTTTTAACAGGCAATACGATATGTACTGCGTGTTCGCTTCATTGGGATAACGGCATGGGCCGGAGCATCTTTACATTCACCTTGGAATGGTCCCGATGCCAACTCTGGAGGTGAACTTCGCTTGGTGCTGCCAGGTAATGCTTCCAGTCTAAGGCATTTCCTTCCTGCATGGCATCTTTCCAAACTACTCTTCTCCGTCAACGTTTTTACAATCGTATTTTTGCTGTTATTATAGTACATTCTGCGGCGAGTATCAAATTAAATTATCAAAAAGGGTCCTATTTCGGCATTTTCAAATAATATAGCAGAATGCCAGCAGCGACAGCCACATTCAGCGATTCGCTTTTTCCCAGGATCGGAATGTAAAGGTTTCCGGCTGTTTTCGCAAGCAGATCCTTATCCACACCATTCCCCTCATTACCGACAATCAGGGCAAATTCACTCCCCTGATGCAAATCTGTGTATGGCATGCCATTCAGAAGGGCCGTTCCATATACAGGAATATCTTGATTTGTTAGCTGGTCAATCCACTCATACAGGCTGCCTGACAGGACTGGCAGATGGAAATGGCTTCCCTGGGCGGAACGGAGAACCTTAGGATTGTAAATATCTACACTGCCTGCTCCGACAATGACTGCATCAATTCCGGCAGCATCTGCTGTCCTGATCATTGTTCCTAGATTTCCAGGATCCTGGACCGCATCAATAAGGAGAAAGGTTTTACCTGACACATTTCCGGCGGCAGGCTGGCGGCAGACGGCAAAAATCCCCTGGGTTGTTTCGGTCTCTGCAAGGATTTCGGCTATCTCTTGCGTTACTGTTGTAGTAGGAACAGAGCCATAATCGAGCCCTGGCGGCATTTCGGCTTTTTCACTTACAATGATTTCGAGAACTTCGGCATTCCCCTTCAAGGCCTCTTCTACAAGATGGAATCCTTCTATAATAAAGCTGCCTGATTTATCGCGTTCTTTCCTTGTCATCAGCTTCTTCCATTGCTTGACTTGCGGGTTTTTAGCAGAATGGATGTATTTCATGTAACGGACGCTCCTTTTGCCGGTAAAGTTATCTTGCCGGTCGATTCCATTATTATAGCGCAAAGCGCGTACATAAATAAACAGATTCTGTCCAAGCTAATAGTATTACAGGGAAAGAAAGGAGTTTTGGAAATGAATCTTAATCTTCGCCATGCTGTCATCCATAATGTTTCGGGGAATTCCCAGGATGAACTGAAAAGTACCATTGTTGATGCCATAGAAAACGGAGAAGAAAAAATGCTTCCCGGTCTCGGAGTCCTATTTGAAGTCATCTGGCAAAACGCTTCCCATGAGGAGCAGCAGGAAATGCTGACAATGCTTGAAGAAGGCTTGAAAAAGTAATCAACATCCTGCTCCATGCTATGCTAATAAACGGGATCACTTCAATAGTACAAACAAGTAAAACACATTGGAATTCACAAATGAATCCAATGTGTTTTTATTTTCAGAGGGACCTTAAAATTCGCAAGAAAAAAGATCGCCCTTACGCAGCTAAAATTAGCTAGATAAGGACGACCTTCACCAAATATGCTTTTTTCATCCATCCGAGGAGGCCGAAGCCTCCTTTTTCAGCGGAACAGTCTCTTATCACATATTTTTACGAAATCATATTATTCAAATGTGATTTTATCGACTGTTTTGCGGTCAAGCCGCTTGATGACTTCAACGATCAATTTGACTGCATTTTCATAGTCGTCACGGTGAAGCATTGCAGCGTGTGAGTGGATATACCGTGTCGCAATGGTTATCGACAAGGACGGAACCCCGCCATTTGTCATATGGATAGCGCCGGAGTCTGTCCCTCCGCCTGCTATGGAATCGAACTGGTAAGGAATGTTCAGTTCGTCGGCGACATCTGTCACGAAATCGCGCAGTCCTTTGTGGGAAACCATGCTCGCATCATAAAGGATGATTTGCGGGCCTGCACCCATTTTTCCTTGTGCTTCTTTCTCGGTAACTCCCGGTGTATCGCCGGCAATTCCAACATCCACACCAAAAGCGATGTCAGGTTTAATCACTTGAGCTGATGTCCTTGCTCCGCGAAGTCCGACTTCTTCCTGCACTGTGCCGACACCATACACTTCATTTGCGTGATCTTGTGCCTTCAGCTGTTTCAGAACATCGATTGCAATCGCACAGCCAATGCGGTTATCCCAAGCTTTTGCCAGAAGCATTTTCTCATTGTTCATGACGGTGAATTCGAAATACGGCACGACCATATCCCCCGGACGGATTCCCCATTCCTTGGCTTCATCACGGCTAGATGCGCCGATATCGATGAACATGTCTTTAATATCAACAGGCTTCTTGCGCACTTCCGCCGGCAGGATATGCGGCGGCTTTGAACCAATCACACCTGTAACGTCTCCTTTGCGGGTTACAATCGTTACCCGCTGTGCGAGCATGACCTGCCCCCACCAGCCTCCGACTGTCTGGAAACGGAGAAAACCTTTATCATCTATGCTCGTAACCATGAAGCCGACTTCATCGAGATGGCCCGCGACCATAATCTTTGGTCCGCCTGCTTCTCCGGTCTTTTTGGCAATCAGGCTGCCCAGCCCGTCTGTTGTTACTTCTTCCACATGTGGCTCTATGTATTTTTTCATCACTTCACGCACTGCCCGTTCATTGCCGGGTATCCCGTTGGCATCGGTCAAGTCTTTGAGCATTGTTAAAGTATCATCGTATTTAGCCATCATTTCGACTCCCTTAACTTTATAGTTTCGCTTTTTATTATACCGCTTGCCTTGTGCAATGTACAAAAAATTCTAACTAATATCCTTTTTGCTGGCGTTCATAATTAATTTCATTTTTTCTGCAGTAGGCCTGCTGTATTTCTTCCTCGCTTATGCCCATTATGCTTGCAAGTGTAAGATAGCCTGCAAACATATCCCAGTATTCCTTTTCCTCTCTGGAAGCCTGAAAAGCAAGGACACTCTCATAGACTTTTAAAAACTGGCTGTTTGCGGTTCCTTCAGCCTCTGCCGCGAATGCAAGCTGCGGGACGCTTCCTTTTTCATAACTGCACTCAAGTCCAAGGGACAGCATGAAATGAATCCCATCAACGAATTCCTCAAGAATGATGTCTTTCCCGGAAGCAGGTTTTACACTCCAAAATTTAAAGCATCTTGTCTCGTTGGCAAGCTCGCCAAGTTCCACAAGCAGCGCAAGGACTTTTCTTCCAAATAAATCTTCTCCCGCCAGGCCGTGTTTTTCCTCTATATGAGAATCTAATTCTTCCTGCATTAGAAACAGCTTGTTAAAATTCATTATTAAATCCTCCTAAAAAATTGATAAGGCTATTTTCTCTGTTATCGAAACTATTTCTCCCTTCATCCGTAATGAAAGATAATAAGTAAAGCGAGGGGGATGCCATGTTCTGGATTATGCGCCTTGTACTTGTATCCCTGTTAATATTTATTGTTCTCAGCATTGTGAAATATTTGATCAATCCAAAGAGAAAGCTTGATCTAGCCCTCAGGCAGCATAAATTTTACTATATGGACGACAAGAATAATATGAGAAAGAATTTTTTTGTCACCCATAAAGGGGCATTATTCGAAGGAGAAAAGTATCCAGAAAAATCATCTTCCACTTCTGTAGCATCCATTCTTGTCTGGGCCAGGAACTCCGAGTGCGTAAAGGAACTGGACCCTGTTGATTTCCGCTTCATTGAAAAAAGGATACATGAGTTCTATCCAAAAGCGGTCATCTCATGGAAAAGCCCCATACAGGAACCGATGGATAAAAGAAGTAGTTGAACATGAGCGGCAAAGTCACTGCAGAAAATAATAAACGAGAGCAGAAAACTGGATGGCCGAAAGAGCCGGAAAGCCTGCTCTGAAAGCCATGTGTTTCGTCTTGTGCCGGAAAAACAACATCCCTGCCGTCATGCCTGGCGCGGCCCCCAGCAAGGCTGTAATCCATAGGTTTTTCTCACTGACTCTGTACCGGCCTTTTCTTGCCCGGTCCTTGTCCATGCCCATGAGAAAGAACCCGAAAATATTCCATAATGCTAAAACCCAAGCAAATGAAAGCTCCATCTCCAATAAAATATACCTCCTAAAAAAAGCCATCCCCTGTTTCGGGAATGGCTTTTGTCATGATCAAGACAGGTATCTTTTTCGTCAGATACTGCCTTGATCCATTTGCCAGCAACTAATGTATGTCACTGAACGGGTGCTTGCGCTTTTTTATATTACTTGTTGAATTGAGCTTTTGCAGCGTCAGCAAGCTGAGTGAATGCTGCTTCGTCGCTGATTGCAAGTTCAGCAAGCATTTTACGGTTTACTTCGATGCCTGCAAGCTTAAGGCCATGCATCAAACGGCTGTAAGAAAGACCGTTCATGCGGGCAGCCGCATTGATACGAGTGATCCAAAGTTTGCGGAAGTCGCGCTTCTTCTGGCGACGGTCGCGGAATGCATACATCAGGGACTTCATAACCTGCTGGTTTGCAACTTTGTACAATGTATGTTTGGAACCATAATAACCTTTTGCTAATTTAATAACCTTTTTACGACGCTTGCGCGTAACTGTACCGCCTTTTACACGTGGCATGTAATTTCCCTCCTATATATGAATCGAGAATAACTCGAATTTACTTAATGTTGTCTAGCAAATGGCGAATGCGTTTGAAATCGCCTTTGGAAACAAGGCCGCTCTTGCGAAGCTTACGCTTTGCTTTCGTAGATTTGTTAGCGAATAAGTGGCTTGTATAAGCGTGTGAACGCTTGAGTTTGCCGGATCCTGTTTTCTTGAAACGCTTTGCAGCGCCGCGGTGAGTTTTCATTTTTGGCATTTGGGACTTCCTCCTCGTTACTTGTCGTTTTTAGGGGCTAAAACAAGGAACATGCTCCGCCCATCCATTTTAGGGTGGGATTCAATGGTCGCAACTTCCTTGCATGCTGCAGAAAAGCGGTCCAGAACGCGCTGGCCGATCTCCTTATGTGTAATGGCACGACCTTTGAAGCGGATCGATGCTTTCACCTTATCGCCTTTTTCCAAGAACTTGATGGCATTGCGAAGCTTTGTGTTAAAGTCATGCTCATCAATGGACGGGCTGAGGCGGACTTCTTTAATGTTGATGATCTTTTGGTTCTTGCGTGCTTCTTTTTCCTTCTTTTGCTGCTCAAATTTGAATTTTCCGTAGTCCATGATCCGGCCTACAGGGGGTTTCGCATTTGGGGCAACCAGAACAAGGTCAAGATTGACACGCGCTGCAATTTCAAGTGCTTCGTTTTTTGATTTAATTCCCAGCTGCTCGCCATTTTGGTCAATGAGACGAACTTCTCGGGCACGGATGCCCTCGTTCAACAGCATATCTTTGCTAATAGTTAGCCACCTCCAGGGTTTTATAGGAATACATTGTTTGGGTTAAGAATACACACACTGAACAGCCAAGCCGCTTCCGGCAGATACTGCCGAAAATTCCTCTGATCAAGCTGCAGCGGCGGATTCCACATTCTGCGCAAATAAAAAAAGTGCGGGATTTAACACCCACACTTTACGAAACAATTAAAAATAAAGAGTTTCCGTAAAACCTGGCAACTGCCACATCAGCGTCAATCAGGTGAGAAGCGGGTGCTTCTTCTTTTCCTCAAACCGTATTCATATTTACCTTTGTAACTATAGCACAAAGAAATTTCAGTGTCAAACATATCACTAGGTATTATTGTAACGAATTGTATTGTAGCAAATATGCGCTGTTTATGCAATACCTTTTCTGAAAATGGTCCCTTCGCCTTCTATTTTTTAGCTTCTTTGTCAAAAAGCTCCCTGAAGGCTTGCAGCGACATTGTTTCCGATTTTTGCTCGCCGTATTTGCGGACATTGACTCCTGTTTCTTCCATTTCCTTGTCTCCGACAACAAGCATGAAAGGAATTTTTTGCATTTGTGCTTCACGAATTTTATAGCCGATTTTTTCATTCCGGCTGTCCATTTCAACCCTGAAGCCTGCAGCTTTCAGGCTGTCCTGCACTTCTTTTGCATATTCAAAGTGGATATCCGGTGAGACAGGGATCACGATTGCCTGTACCGGAGCAAGCCAGGTTGGGAATGCGCCTTTGTATTCCTCGATCAGGAAGGACACGAAACGTTCCATTGTCGAAACCACTCCACGGTGGATAACAACAGGACGATGCTGCTTCCCATCTTCTCCTACATAGGTAAGATCAAAACGTTCAGGCAGCAGGAAGTCAAGCTGGACAGTAGAGAGTGTTTCATCTTTGCCAAGCGCTGTTTTGACCTGGACATCAAGCTTAGGACCGTAGAAAGCAGCTTCTCCTTCTGCCTCGAAATAGGCAACGTCAAGCTCATCCATTGCTTCCTTCAGCATGCTCTGGGCCTTTTCCCACATTTGGTCATCGTCAAAATACTTTTCTGTATCTTCAGGGTCACGGTACGACAGCCTGAAGGAGAAATCATTAATATTGAAGTCTTTGTATACTTCCTGGATCAACTGGACAACACGTTTGAATTCTTCTTTGATTTGATCAGGACGGACAAAAATGTGGGCATCGTTTAACGTCATTCCCCGAACCCTCTGAAGGCCTGACAGTGCGCCGGACATTTCATAACGGTGCATTGTACCAAGTTCGGCAATCCTGATTGGCAGCTCACGGTAACTGTGAATGCTGTTTTTGTAAACCATCATATGGTGAGGGCAGTTCATCGGGCGAAGCACGAGCTGCTCATTATCCATATCCATAACCGGGAACATGTCTTCCTGGTAATGGTCCCAATGGCCTGAAGTTTTGTACAGGTCGACGCTGCCCATGATAGGAGTATAAACATGGTCATATCCGAGGCTCACTTCTTTGTCAACAATGTACCGCTCCACAACCCGGCGGATGGTTGAACCTTTTGGCAGCCATAGCGGAAGTCCTTGGCCGACCAGCTGGGAATTGGTGAACAAGCTAAGTTCCTTTCCAAGCTTCCTGTGGTCGCGTTCCTTTGCTTCTTCAAGAAGGCGTAAATGCTCAGCTAGTTCTTCTTTCTTAAAGAACGCTGTTCCGTATATACGCTGCAGCATTTTATTATCGCTGTTGCCTCTCCAATAGGCTCCTGCAATGCTCAACAGTTTAAACTCTTTGATTTTCCCGGTGGATGGCACATGCACGCCACGGCAAAGGTCAAAGAACTCTCCCTGTTCATAGATAGTGACTGTCTCATCTGCTGGAATTGCTTCAATCAGTTCGAGCTTGTACTCGTCCCCTATTTCTTCGAAAAGCTTTACAGCGTCAGCACGGCTGACTTCTTTTCGGACGACCTCAACATTTTCTTTCACGATTTTCGCCATTTCTTTTTCAATGGCCGGAAGATCTTCCGGAGTCAGTGAATTTTCGAGATCGATATCATAATAAAATCCGCCTTCGATGACAGGGCCGACGCCAAGCTTTGCTTTTGGATAAAGCCGTTTAATTGCCTGCGCCATAAGATGGGCTGTACTGTGGCGAAGAACCTCCAATGCTTCATCCCGCTCTGGAGTGATAATTTCAATTGCAGTATCCTCTTCGATAGGACGGCGCAGATCGTACATTTGTCCATCTACTTTCCCGGCAACTGCTTTTTTCTTAAGGCCTGGGCTGATGGAAGCCGCAATATCTTCAATGGTTGTGCCGGCAGGATACTCCTTCACTGCCCCATCCGGAAACTTTATTTTCATATTGTCTGCCATGACTGCTCCTCCTTTTAATTTGGCGAAGTTGCTTTTTGTGCGCTCCGCCTTTTTGGTAAAATAAAAAAACCCGTCCCTTAAAAATAAAGGGACGAGTTTAACACACGCGGTTCCACCCAATTTTCCGTTCCAACAGGCCTGAAAGGCCAAAACAACGGCTTTGGTCATGATAACGGCTGTTGCCGTCAGCAGCTACTGGCGGGCATTGCCCGGCGTTCACAACTGAAGTTCAGAGGCGGTATGCTTGATTCTTTAGTGTTAGGAAGGTTCCAGCCTTGCCTTCCCTCTCTATAAACCTGTAAAGAAAGCCCTTGTCCTCATCAATACTTTTACTTGATTGACTTATTATGTAGGTAATTATAGTTTGTAATTCTTTCAAAATCAAGTGGACAACAGGACTTTTTTCTACAGATTCAATTTGCCTGGATTTTTTGTTTCCGAAAATCAGGTTCAGCACGGACGATGACGCGCTCTTCAAAAATATTTTGAATGGTGCGGACAAGAGGCTGGTCCGGCTGGTCTGAATAAAGATAAATGGACGACGGCGCAATGGAAAGCAATGGCGCGATTGTCACCGAATCCACATAGACAGGATGATTGACGAGAAGCTTCCTGTCTATCATCCGGAAGAGCTCACTCCGTTTCAGTTCATGGTAGTGTTCATCATAAAAAACGGTCTCATCGTCTACGACAAGCACATGCAAATGATCCTTCACAGGCGCACGCCCTGAGAGAAAGCCTCTTAAAGTCTGGATAAACACCTGGTATTCCTGCTCCATCTTGTACTCGTCAATGGCAATTTCCGCATAAGTATAAAGCTTGTCAAAAAAAGGCTTCAGGCGGAACCTTGCAAATGAATCGAATGAAAAAGAAATATTCCCCTCCATTATTTCGTCTATTGCAGCTTTGATCAGCTGGCTCTCATCAGGGCCGCTCAAAAAGGACTGCAATTCTTCACGTTTACCTTCAAGTACAGAATGGATGATTTCCAGGATCTGCTCCTGTTCTTCAGCTTCCGTATAGTAAAAACGTTCCGCCAAAATCAACCTGAAGAAATCTTCCCGCTTATGGATAAGGATAAATTCATAAAAGCCCTTTCTTATATGTTGAAAATCCTTTTCCAATAAAGACGAGGTAAGGATTGTAATACTGTTTCTTCCTTCATGAAGAAGGATCCTGCCATCTGCCGGCAGGCCTGGCATTTGCCTGGTGATATGCTGATACAGGCTGCAGGCTTCCCTGCCAGTTTGGAAGATGATTTCAATCAACGATATCCCCCCATTGTGATATTCTCCTGATTTCATATATATGGGGGACTTGCCGGGTTTAGAAGCAGGTAAAAAATCGTAAACACGCAAAAAGCCGCAGAGTTAACTGCGGCTTTTTGTTTATTATTATGGGTAAAGGCCTGAAGGCGATCTCCAGGTTTGCTATACTCGCCTGTTTTTCCCTTCCACCTTGACAGGTTCGGCTAAATACTTAATTCTCTCCAGGATTCTTGCAGCCTTCAGCTGTTCTTCTCCCCCGCGCTGGCTGTGGGCCAAATGGTGTTCAAGGCCGTCCAGGTCAAAATTCGAGGAAAAAAGTGTTGGAAGATTCTCCATCATCCTAAACTGTAGAATGGGGCCAAGGATATCGTCCCTGATCCACCCGCTCATCGTTTCCGCGCCTATATCATCAAGCATAAGGACTGGTGCTTTTTTTATGGCATCAAGCTTATCCCCGACAGAGTGGTCCCCTATCGAGTTTTTCATTTCCCGAAAAAGCTCAGGCGCATAAATCAAGAGTGAGCCTACATGCTTTTTAGCCAGTTCTCCGGCAATTGCACCAAGAAGAAACGACTTACCTGTTCCAAATGGGCCATGAAGGTATAGTCCTTTCTGCCGCTCGCCTGGCTTGTAAAGCTCAACAAATTCCTTCGCCATTTTAATGGCCTTAAACCTGCCCTTTTCAATCTCAATATCAGCGAACGAAGCCTTCAGGATTTCTTTAGGGACAAACATACTTTCAATCAGCCGTTCGTTTTTCTGGCTCTCATCATACATCACTTTTTTCGGACAGCGGTCATAGCTGACATCAATATAACTGCCACTCAGCACCAGT
Organism: Mesobacillus zeae; assembly: GCF_003570705.1. GTDB lineage: Bacteria > Bacillota > Bacilli > Bacillales > Cytobacillaceae > Mesobacillus_C > Mesobacillus_C zeae. The sequence goes on along the minus strand of NZ_QWVT01000029.1, from coordinate 183,143 downwards.
ATCGGCTCATACCCCGGTATCATATTTGTACAGGAATCTAGCGATTTGCAGTCTCTGCATGCTTTGCTTTGAGTTGAAAATTCATGCAGTTTCATCAGGCTCTTATCAATCATTTCCCGGGAGATTTCACCCTCGTTGCGCTTAAAAAAATCCTGTATCCACGGATCGCTGAGCACTTCGTTTTTCTGGGCCTCATACCTTTTATTGAAATCAGGGTTATTTGCCAGCTTTCTCAATGTTTCGTTTATGTTTTGCACTCCGGTCACCTCCCGGCTTCAAAATTTTTAAGTTCTTCTTCCAGTTTCTTTCTTTCCTCTTCAAAATCAAAATCTTCCTCCACCTGAGCCGTTTGGGATTCGTTCTTTTTCTCAAACCAGTCAGGAAGATGTTCTTTTCGGCTTGAATTTTTAAGAGGTGCCGACCGACCCTTTTTCTCTTCAGCCCACTCCAGATACTGGCGGTGCTCTTTCTTGGCCAGTTCCATTGCTTCCTTGACCGTCTTTATTTGCTTTCTCGCCCAGTGCCCTGCTATTTTTTCCATATATCCCTTATTTAGCTTCATGTCTGTCTTCAGCATGACATACTCAATCAGGACATTGACGACACCTGGCTGAAGCTTTTGTTTAAACATGACTTCTTCAATGATGTGCAGGTCATTTTTTGACGGAGCTGCGCCATCGGATATATGGAGCAAATACTGGCGTGGAGATGTGGTTTCTAAATAGTGAATGAGCTTTTCTTCTGTTGACGAAGGCTGTCCGGATGTCAGCCTGTGCGAAATAGGCTGGACACGGTCAAGCAATGCAGGCAGCTGGTCATTGTTTTCAAATTGGTACCAGTCCCTCGCCGCTTTCCTCAGTTCCTCCACATCGATTTCATCTTCTTCGGTAAGCGCACCGAGGATCAGGTTCTTCATTTGCAAAGCATCAATTCCATACAGGAATGACAGCTTGCTGATAGCTTCCTTGACCTTAGAAGACAGGGCTTTGCCCGGGACAAGAGATTCCTTTATTCCCGCTGTAAGGAGCCCGAAGTCGAATCCGTCCGGGTCCACCTGGATGCCCCCCGGCTCTGTTCGGCTAATAAAGGACTTTCCTTCCATCGCTTCTAAATCTTCAGCTGCATCACGTGAATGTTTAAGCGCATCTGTGGAGACTGATACAAATACATCCTGAAAAGCGCGTGTAATGTTCTCATATCCAGCAGTATGACCAGCAGGTGCTTTGTCGCTGAAAAATCGTTTCAGTCTCCCGAATTGGTTTTTTCCTATTTTTCTGTATAAATAAATATTGAGCATTCCATCAAGGAAAAATTGTTCAGGAGAAAGCGGAGGCTGAAGCTCATATACAAACGAGCGGCTGTCTCCGTTTTTAACATATGTCTTTAAGAGCCCCATGGCTTCAAGCTTAAGCCTTGCCTGGTAAATATCATTGAGTCCGAGACCGGTGATTGTCATCAGGCTGTGATGGGATACTGCCCCTGACCAGAGACGGTTCTCCTCAAGCTCCGCCCACAGTGTCAGATAAAGACTCAGGCAGGAAGGGCCAATCAATGGCTGGTATAGGAAAGTCAGCACCTTCCTGTCGTATTCATGGATCAGTCCATTTGCCGAAACTGTATATTGGTCTACAGGTAAGAGTTCCTGCCAATGCTGTGCCATAACCATCTGCCTTTCCGGGCTTTCGCGCGTATTCCGCCGCCAAAAAAAGAGCCGGGAAATCCCTGCAGCTCTTTTCAGCCCTGTTCTTTCTTGATTAACTCTTTTAACTCTTCAATGAAGACATTAATATCTTTAAATTGACGGTATACGGATGCAAATCGGACATATGCCACTTCATCGACTTTTGCAAGCCTGTCCATCACCATTTCACCAATCGCTTCGCTTTTCACTTCGGCAACACCCTGGCTTCGGAGCTCTTTCTCCACTTCCGAAACAATGTCTTCGAGTTCCTTAAGGGCAACAGGCCGTTTCTCGCACGCTTTAATAAGCCCCCTAAGAAGTTTCTCCCTGTTAAATTCTTCGCGGGTTCCTTCTTTTTTGACAACAATCAAAGGAGTTTCCTCCACTTTTTCAAAAGTTGTAAACCGGTACCCACACGCTTCGCATTCCCGTCTTCTGCGGATTGACTTCCCTTCATCAACCGGACGGGAATCGAGGACTCGGGTCGAATTATTGTGACACGCTGGACACTTCATCTCGATCAGCTCCGAATTTTTTCTATATATCATATCGTTCTTATATGCACATGATCTACCCTTCTATCTTATTAAAAAGAGAGCCGCTGTACAAGAGGACTGGTTAATTTCCATATTTACCGGATCCGGCGGCGGGAAGTGACTCCCCGAGCTTGGAGTAAAGATCGGATACTTTATTTTTAATGATTGGATATGCACCGGCGATATAAAACTTTTCAGAAGAAAGCAAAATGTCCACTGCAGTTTCATACGGACGCAGTGTAATCACTGTAACGACTAAAAAAGCTGGTATACCATCATGCGTTTCAGCTGAAATTTCACCATGCTCACTGGAGATACTAACAACTGTGACTGATGGATCAGTTCCTAAAATTTTTTCAACAGTTTGAAAGACCTGCTGGAAGTTCGCTTTATAATACCTTGTCCGCAATTCAGGTTCTTTATGGTTATCGCTTGTCTCGCATTGTTTCTTGAAACGGTTCACCAGGGCCTGTCCCCCCATCACATTCTTTTGGTACTATTCTATACTATTTCAGAGCAAATGAAAAAGAGGTGTATAGGATACACCTCTCATTTATAATCCATTATTAAAGTGCTTTTGCCTGCTTCACTTGCACTGGACCCATTCCACGCGGAATTTCAATGTTCTCGCGTGTTTGTGCTCCTAGCGCTTCTCCAATATAATCTGCAGCGATATTGGGATTCAAATCCCCGCAAGTATAAACATCAATGCTTGCATATCCATGCTCCGGAAAGCTGTGAATAGTTAAATGTGATTCTGAGATAATGACAACCCCACTTACACCTTGTGGCGCAAACTTGTGGAAAGCCACCTCGCGGACTTCAGCACCAGATTTCAATGCTGCCGCTACAAACGTTTGTTCAATATAATCCATGTCATTCAACTTATCAAAATCGCAGCCCCATAATTCCGAAATTACATGACGACCCATTGTTTCCATTATTCAGTTTCCCCCTCTTACTTTTTTAGCTATTAAAATGAAATTCTTATCTTTCAATGGTCGTTAACTACCACGGGGGAAAGTTAGTCCAAAGAGGTCCTAACCCTTTAAGTAGCCAAGCATTACCTTCATTAAGAAGTTCACGATGACTAGTATACTTTGTTTATTTTTGTTTTGCAACACATCGAACACAAATTTTTTCCTGAAAATATTTGCTAAAGAATGGCTTTCAAACAAAAGCAGGGGCAGCGTTTTTTCCTTTGAAACCAGGATGCTTCAAGAGGCTTTTTCTTGTGGAGTACAGTATTTGTTATTCAAAACGCAAACAAGCCTGCGCATTAGCGCAAGCTTGTTCCCGCAAAGCGAATATTAACCGACCTTGACAGCGACGGTCTCGGACATTGCCTTGGCAACATGGTTCGCAAGATCTACAACTCTGCAGGAATAGCCCCACTCGTTATCATACCATGCAAGAACCTTTACTTTTCTTTCTCCGATCACCATTGTGGACAAGCCATCAATGATTGCCGAATGTTCATTTGTATTGAAATCGATGGAAACTAACGGATCAGTTGTGATATCAAGGATACCTTTAAGGTCTCCTTTTGATGCAGCAAGGAAAGCATCATTGATTTCATCAACAGTCACTTCTTTTTCAAGGTCAACAACCAGGTCTACAAGCGAAACATTGGGAGTCGGCACCCTTAAAGCCATGCCATGAAGCTTACCTTTTAGCTCCGGCAGCACAAGAGAAAGCGCTTTCGCAGCACCTGTGGATGTTGGAATGATGGACTGTCCGCATGAACGGGCACGCCTCAAATCCTTATGTGGATTATCAATATTCTTCTGGTCATTCGTATAGGCATGGACTGTTGTCATCAAGCCGTTTTTAATTCCAAACCTGTCATTAAGGACCTTTGCAACCGGTGCAAGACAGTTGGTTGTACAGGATGCATTTGAAATGACATCGTGCTCATCGATCATTAAAGCGCCATCATTCACGCCCATGACAACAGTGATGTCTTCTTCTTTTCCTGGTGCTGTCAGGATGACTTTTTTCGCTCCTGCTTCAAGATGAAGCGCAGCTTTGTCTCTTGAATTGAATTTTCCAGTTGCTTCAATGACAATGTCAACCTTCATTTCTCTCCATGGCAGTTCAGCCGGATTACGGTTGCTAAGCAATTTAACTCTCTTTCCATTGACAATCAAAGCATCGTCAGCCGGGATTACTTCTCCCTGGAACTGGCCATGTGTAGAATCATATTTTATTAAGTGTGCCAAAGTCTCTGCTGGATAGCTCGCATTAATGGCCACAACCTCAAGATTATGTTCAAGAATAGCTTTCCTGAAAACCATTCTTCCAATTCTCCCAAAACCGTTAATTGCAATTCTTGCCTTCATATTACGGCCCCTTCCACATTAGTGTTATACTCAAATACCCCTCATTAGTAATTAGTATAACATATTAGTTTTTGTTTGTGATAATTAAAATCACACATTTTAAATATAAAATAATTCTGAAAAATACTTTTGGAAAGGGGCTCGTCCTTTATTAACAAGGTAAAACAAAAGGAACCTTTTCAGGTCCCTTCCAATCCCCATTGGGATAAAATATGCTGGAGCTGCCTGCCCGTTTCTTCCGTGGTACCATTGTTATCAATGATCCGGTCAGCAAGGTTTATTTTATCCTTAAGAGGCATTTGCGATTGAATTCTAGCCATTGCTTCTGTTTCTGTCAGGCTGTTTCTGGCCATTAACCTTCTGAGCTGCGTTTCTTCATTTACAAAAACCAGGATGATCTTGTCCACCATATATTCAAGCTTGCTTTCAAACAGCAACGGAATATCGAGGATGACAGCCTGTTCACCGCGCAGGACTGATTCATCCCTTTTCTCCATCATCCTTTTTCTGACCTCTGGGTGGACAATTCCATTCAGGAGGCGCCTTTTATCCTCATCATTAAATATGATGCCTCCAAGTTTTGCCCTGTCGATCTCTCCTGCTGAATCAAGAATGCTGCTTCCGAATTCATTTATGATTTCACGGTAGGCTTTTTCTCCTTTTTGGACAGCAAGTCTTGCTTCCACATCAGCATCAATAATAGGTAGTCCTCTTTCGGAAAGCATCCAGGATACTGTGCTTTTCCCGCTGGCGATCCCACCAGTCAATCCAATGATTAAAGTCATGCCAACTGCCCTCCCTTCGCAGTCCCGCTGTCATCATCGCTGGCAGGATGGACAATAGTGCGTTCCGCGTCCGCCGACAACCGTTTTTTCAATCATTCGTCCGCATACATTGCAAGGCTCATTTTTCCGGCCATACACATTTAATTCCAGCTGGAACATTCCAATCTCGCCCTGCGAGTTGATATAGGATCTGATTGTACTGCCGCCTTTTTCGACGGCTTCCTGCAACGTCGCTACAATTTCCCTGTGAAGCTCTTCTGTTTCCCTGTCTGACAGCGAACTGGCCGTCCTTTCCGGGTGAATGCCGGCCCGGAACAATGCTTCATCAACATATATATTCCCGAGTCCGACAAGTATCTTCTGGTCAAGGAGGGCTGCCTTGATCTTGCGGTTTGTCTTTTTCAGCCTGGCAGAAAGCAGTCCCTTTGTGAACTCCACGGAAAACGGTTCAGGGCCGAGTCCAGAGAGCGGAGAGTTTTCAAACTCCGTACCCCGCTTGTACAAGTGCATCGTCCCGAACTTCCGTACATCCCGGTATCTTAATTCACTTCCATCTGTGAATTGGAAAACAGCATGAATATGCTTGTCGAGTGGTTCGTCATGCTGGAACAGCATATACTTCCCTTCCATACGCAAATGTGAGACAAGGGCATAGTGGTCCGTGTAAAAGATGAGGAACTTGCCTCTCCGGCCGATTTTGTTGATTTTTTCACCTTTTAGGCTATCGGCAAACATTTGTGGCTCTGTCGGATTTTTCACCATCTTGGGCCAGCCGATTCTTACTTCATGTATTTCCTTTCCGAGCACTAACGACTCCAAGGTTTTCCTGACTGTTTCAACCTCCGGTAATTCAGGCAAATTCTAGCCCTCCTTCTTACTTAGCATCAAACCATGTTGGCCCGCAGGCATAGTCCACTTTCAGCGGGACATTCAGCTCTACGGCATTCTCCATAACATCCGGAACAATCTCTTTCAGCTTTTCGATTTCATCCTCAGGCGCTTCGAAAATCAATTCATCATGTACCTGAAGCAACAGTCTCGCCTGCATCTTTTCCGTCTTTAGCCTGTCGGCCATTTCAATCATTGCCTTTTTTATGATATCTGCAGCGCTTCCCTGAATTGGTGTATTCATGGCAGTACGCTCTGCAAAGCTTCTGAGATTGAAATTCCTGCTCGTGATTTCCGGAATATATCGCCTTCTGTGAAGCAGCGTTGAAACAAAGCCCTTTTGTTTCGCATCTTTTACGATATCATTCATATATTCCTTGACACCTGGATAGCTTTTTAAATACCTGTCAATGAATTCTCCAGCTTCTTTACGTGTAATTCCAAGACTTTGCGAAAGCCCATAGTCGCTGATTCCGTAGACAATCCCGAAATTGACGGCTTTTGCATGCCTGCGCATATTAGAGGTTACTTCCTCTGCTCCGACATGGAATACCTCCATTGCCGTCTTCGTATGAATGTCGTGCCCTTCACGGAAGGCTTCTATAAGTTTCTCATCACCTGCAATATGGGCAAGCACCCTCAATTCAATTTGCGAATAGTCGGCGGCAAAAATCACCCAGCCTTCTTCGGAAGCGATAAATGCCTGCCGGATTTTCCGTCCTTCTTCCAGCCGGATCGGAATGTTCTGCAAGTTGGGATCAGTTGAACTCAGCCTTCCAGTCTGGGTAAGCGCCTGGTTGAACCGGGTATGCACCTTGTCCGTCTCTTTGTTCGCAACCTTCTGCAGACCCTCGATATAGGTAGACTGCAGTTTGCCAAGTTGACGATATTGCAGGATTTCCTGAATGATTTCATGCTTCGGGGCGAGCTGCTCAAGCACATCTGCTGAAGTAGAGTAGCCCGTTTTCGTTTTCTTTATTGCAGGAAGCCCAAGTTTATCAAACAAAATAACTCCAAGCTGTTTCGGTGAATTGATATTAAAACTTTCACCTGCATGACGATAAATTTCAGACTCGATTTTTTCAAGCTTCCCCCGAATTTCACTGCTCATTCTCTGAAGCCTGTCAATATCGAGTTTTACTCCCTGATACTCCATGTCGGCGAGGACGAGTGACAAAGGCATTTCCAGCCCTGTGAACAGCTCCCATTGCTCATTTTTCTTTAACCCGTTGATAAGAGTTTCCTTCAAATCCATTAACAGCACAGCTTTCCGCACAAGATGCTCTGCTAATTTTTCTTCGGCAGGAATACTCCGTTTTGCACCTTTTCCGTAAAACGAACGGTCCGGCTCAGGTCCTCTTTGGCCATGAAGCTTCGCCAGTTCTGACAGGTCCTCGGCATTCTCCGAAGGGTTAAGAATATAAGAAGCTAACAGGACGTCGAAGTCTGCCCCTTTTAAATGAATTCCTCTGTGGCGGAGCGCAACTTCCGAACGCTTGGCATCATAAACAATTTTCTTGCTGCTTTCGTCTTCGGCCCAGTTCTTGAACGCTTGGGACTGGCGTGCTTTTTCAACTGGGAAGTAATAGCTTCCTTTTTCATTGGAAACTGAAAATCCAATGATATCAGCGTAATGATAATTGTCATCCAGTACTTCTACATAAAGTGCGTTCTCGCCGGCAAACAGTTCTGCCGTAATTTCCTCGGGTGCTTCGTACGAGATTTCCTCAAGTTCTAGGCTTTCTTCCTGCACCTCTCCATCATCAATTTTATCAACGAGGGAATTAAAGCCAAGCTCTTTAAAGATTTTTAGCAGGGCATCTTTTTCGAAGCCTTCATACTCCAGTTCGGACAGTTCGAGCTGTACTGGCGCCTCCCTTGTAATGGTGGCGAGCTCCTTGCTCATGACTGCCTGGTCCTTAAATTCACTGAGCTTTTCCTGCAGTTTCTTCCCCTTTACCTGATCGATTGATTGAAGAAGTGTTTCAAGTGTTCCAAACTCCTTCAGTAGCTTGATGGCGGTTTTCTCACCGACTCCCGGTACACCCGGTATATTGTCGGATGCATCCCCCATCAAGCCCTTCATATCAATAATTTGTTCAGGAGCGAGACCGTATTTCTCACGGATATGTTCCGGTGTATAATCTTCAATATCGGTAATTCCTTTTCGGGTAATGCTAACTGTCGTTGTCCCGGAACTCAACTGGGTAAGGTCCTTGTCACCAGATATCACCTTAACTTCGTATCCTTCTTTATCGGCACGCGTGGAGAGGGTTCCAATAATGTCATCTGCTTCATAATTCTCAAGTTCGTACTGGGGAATGCTGTAAGCTTTCAGCAGATCCCTGATAAAAGGAAACTGTTCAGAAAGCTCAGGCGGCGTCTTTTGCCTTCCGCCCTTATATTCACCAAATGCGGCATGCCTGAAAGTCGTCTTGCCAGCATCGAACGCAACGAGCATATGTGTTGGTTTTTCATCCTCAAGAATTTTCATCAGCATCATGGTAAAACCGTAAACAGCATTCGTGTGTATACCCTTATCATTATTGAGCAAGGGCAGCGCAAAAAAAGCGCGGTAAGCAATGCTGTTTCCATCTATCAAAACTAACTTGTTTGCCATTGTTTTGCCTCCTTTTAAATCCTCATGCCGGGTTTACATTCCGATAAGAAAAACGCAAGCCTCCCGTCTAGCAAAATACACCAGTCGCTTACGCTGGATAGTTATCCAAAAATTTTTATACTTTCTTATCTTCATAAAAAAGACCGTTATTCCTTTTCATTATTCTACCATGAGATAGAATAGAAAGAAAAATAACGGTCTGCTCCCCCGGACAATGAAAAAGGACACAAGCGGGGTCAGCTTGTGTCCTTTTTCTGCTCCTTGGATGAAGGGGTTTACAAGTATGATTGTAACAACGGAATGTAAAGCCTGAATGAACCGATTGTTAATATACTGTAAAATTGGAAACACCTTCTCCTTTGGAACGTTAATCGGGAATTTTCTTTCTCAGCCTGATATAGAAAGCCGTTCCCTTGCCCACTTCACTTTTAACCTGGATGCTTCCTTTATGAGCCTCAACAATATGCTTGACGATCGCCAGACCAAGGCCCGTCCCCCCAGAGTTCCTGCTTCTCGCTCGGTCAATTCTGTAAAACCGTTCAAAAATACGCGGTATCTCTTCTTTTTCAATCCCGATTCCGGTATCTTTCACTTTGATGACAACAGCATCCCTATTGTCCCTGATAGAAATGAACACAGTGCCTCCATCAGGTGTATAGGTAAGGGCGTTGTTGACAAGATTGATCATCACTTGTTTCAGCCGGTTGGCGTCACCCTCGATGACAACTTCTTCATCGGGGGAAGGAAAGTCCAGAGTGATTTTCTTTTCGGCCGCTTTAGCTTCAAGAATGGCCAGCACATCTTCGATTTCACTGACAATATTGACTCTTTGCAAATCAAGATGGAAGCCGTTCTGCTCAATCTTCGAAAGATCGAGCAAATCCTGGATCAGTGTTTGGAGCCTGTCGCTTTCTTTTAAGATAATGGACAGGAAAGCTTCAAGGGTGCCGCGATCATTCATAGCTCCATCCAAAAGCGTTTCTGAAAAGCCTTTAATTGAAGTGACCGGTGTCTTTAATTCATGAGATACATTTGCTACAAAGTCTTTTCTCATTTGTTCAAGCTTTTTCATTTCTGTAATATCATGGAAGACGAGCAATACTCCCTTCCAGACATTGTTCATACCTATAATTGGTACCCCATAGACCTGGAAATGCCTGCGTTCTATGCCAAGCGGCAAAAGAACCTGCCTGCCTGTCCTTTGTTCGGTCATGAAAATGTCCTCAATCAGCATTCTGATTTCTTTATGTTCAACCACTTCATAATAAAGCTTATACAGGTAATCTGCTGGTTCGACTTCAAAGATATCCTTGTATGCCCTGTTGATTAAATTGATATAGCCTCGACTGTCAATCAGGATAAGCCCGCTGCCCATACTTTCGATCAGCGTGCTTAAGCGGTCCTGCTGCATTTCCTGGGCTTTCATCAATTCCTGTAGATTCCGTGCCAAAATATTGATCGATGCACCCAGCATTCCGGTTTCGTCACTATGATCCTCAAAGGTCCTTGCTCGGTAGTTTCCTTTTGCAAGTTCGATGGCAACATTCGTAGCTGACTCAATCGGCTTTGTATATCGCTTGGTGATTTTGGAAACAAGAAAGACAATCAGAACCATGGCAAGACCAAGGCTTATGCCTAGGATCCACCATATCTGGCTGTAAGCTTCCTTAAGTTCACTGACTTTTGACTCAAGGATCAGATATCCTTCTTTTCCGCCCTCATGCTGAATGGCCACCGGGTAATACTTCAAGGCTTTTCCCATTGATAGAACGGGATAACTTTTTTTGTTTAGTTTCCCTTCAACAGCTTTGCCCATTATTTCTTTGTGCCGGACTGTTATTTTTCCGGGTGATCCTTCAGTATCGTATGTGACATTGCCTGTTTCATCGACAATGATAATCCTTGCATCCAGCAGTTCACTAAATTCAGAGACTGCCGTCCGGTCCAATGCGGCGATGCCGCCATGCTCTTCAATATGAGCTGCAACGATGCGCGCTTCCTTTTGAAGGCGGTCACTGATAGAATCGATATAATAATGTTTAAAAAGCTGGCCAATAAATAACCCTAATCCGATCAGGACAGAAATAAGGAGAGTGACCAGGGCGAATAAAAGGCGCGTCCTGTATTTCGTCATTCTGTCCTCGGTTCCTCCAGCTTGTACCCAAGTCCGCGAATCGTTTTAATATAGGAGGGCTTTTTTGTATTAATCTCGATTTTTTCCCGGAGATGGCTGATATGGACATCCACAATCCTGGTATCACCTGCAAAATCATAATTCCAGACAGCACTGCGCAGCTGGTCCCTTGTAAGCACGCGTCCCTTATTCTTCGCAAGGTACAGAAGCAGTTCAAATTCCTTTGGAGTTAATTCCAAAAGTCCTTCAAGGAAAAAGGCTTCGTAAAACTCGGGAAGAATCTTTAAATCTCCGATTACAATACTGTCAGTCTGTTCTTCCTGGCTTTCCGCCGCTTCCTGATGCAGCTGTGCTCTCCGAAGAATCGCCTTTGTCCTCGCTACTACTTCCCTCGGGCTGAAAGGCTTCGTCATATAGTCATCCGCACCGAGCTCCAAACCGAGCACCTTGTCAAACTCATCATCCTTTGCGGTCAGCATCAGGATAGGTGTCATGATTTTTTGCTGGCGGAGCTGTTTGCAAACCTCGATTCCGTCCAGTTTGGGCAGCATTAAATCAAGAATAATCAGGTCAGTTTTTTCTGCCATGGCCAAATTCTTTCCTTCTTCACCGTCCATTGCCGTCAACACAATGTACCCTGCCTGTTCAAGGTTGTATTTCAGCAATGTTACGATTGACTGCTCATCATCGACTACCAGTACTTTCTTCTCCATATTGGCCCTCCAATAAAAAAATTACCCCTGTCTTCATCCAAAATGCTTATTACTATTATAGAGTTAAAATTGAAAACAAAAAAGAGGTGTACATTTGTACACCTTGAGGAAATTAAAAATTCTCAAGAATGTGACCCTCCATTTTTTGTGGCGCGTAAGGAGGGCAAACAAGAAGTTTCCCTTTAATCACAGTTTCATTCTCGTCATCGGTAGCTTGAACTTCAATCACAAGTGTATGTTTTTTGCTGTCAACCTCTTTGACTTCAAACAAAAACTGGATTGTGGCATAGTCATAAACAGGCTTTGTAAATTCAATCTCCTGCTTTAAAACATGGCTGCCGGGGCCCGGCAAATATTTGGATACTGCCGATGTTAAAATTCCTGAAAGCATGATGGACGGGACAATAGGCTTTTTGTAAGGAGTCTGGGAAGCATAATCATGCTGAATGTACAATGGATTTGAGTCATTTGTCAGCCCAAGGTACAACAGCAATTCCTTGTCTTCAATTTTTTCCGTCAAAGTCAACTTTTCCCCAACCGATATTCCATCAATGGTTCTGCCTAACTTTCGTTTTTTTCCTAGCAACACAGTCATTCCCCCTTGAAAAAATCTCCCGGATTTGTTCATTGTGTGAAGTTGTATTTGTAAAAAAATCGGGGAAAACTCCCCGATTTTTTATAAAATCCCCAGATTAATTGACTATATTAAGCAAGTACTTCCATGACCTTTTTTACTGACTCTGCAGATTGGTCAAGGGCAGCCTTCTCATCGGAAGTTAAATCAAGTTCGATGATTTTTTCGATTCCGCCTGCTCCCAATACAGTTGGGACGCCAAGGTAAATCCCTTCATAACCGTATTCACCTTCAAGGTATGCAATGGAAGGAAGAACGCGACGCTGATCTTTCAGGATTGCTTCAACCATTTCCACAAGGGAAGCAGCAGGTGCGTAATAAGCGCTGCCATTGCCAAGAAGGTTGACAATTTCACCGCCGCCTTTGCGTGTGCGTTCTACAATGCTGTTTAGGCGGTCTTTGGGAATTAAGGTTTCAAGCGGGATACCGCCTGCATAGGAGTAGCGGACAAGCGGAACCATGTCATCTCCATGGCCGCCTAGAACAAATCCTGTTACATCCTTAACGGACAAATTCAGTTCCTGTGCAACAAAAGTACGGAAGCGGGCTGTATCTAGAACCCCTGATTGTCCAATTACGCGGTTTTTCGGGAAGCCTGATTCCTGGAAAACTGTATATGTCATAGCATCTACCGGGTTAGTCAGGACAACAATAAAGCAGTTTGGAGAGTATTTCACGATTTCCTGTGTAACACTCTTCATGATTTTTTGGTTCGTCTGTACGAGGTCATCGCGGCTCATGCCAGGTTTGCGTGCAATGCCGGCAGTAATGACGACTACGTCGGAATCCTTTGTGTCTTCATAGTTTGAAGTACCAGTAATATTCGCGTCAAAGCCTTGTACAGGAGCGGCTTCAAGCATGTCAAGAGCCTTTCCTTTAGTCGGGTTTTCCATTTGCGGAATATCGACAAGGACTACGTCTGCAAGCTCTTTTTGTGCCAGCATGAAGGCAGTAGTTGCTCCAGTAAATCCTCCGCCAATGACGGAAACTTTTTTACGTTTCATAGACATAGGAATTCCTCCTGTAATTTCAATGATTCTGCTTTCCTATTGCTTTGTTCATTTTTTATGTAGAGGGCCATTCCATTGTCGGAACAGCCCTCCAAAATACTATTCCATGTTTTTGATTAATTCATTACCGAACTCTGAAGCTTTCACTTCAGTCGCTCCATCCATCAGACGGGCAAAATCATATGTGACGACTTTAGATGCAATCGATTTTTCCATCGATTTGACAATCATATTTGCAGCTTCTGTCCAGCCAAGGTGTTCAAGCATCAAGACGCCTGAGAGGATGACGGAAGAAGGATTCACTTTGTCAAGACCTGCATATTTTGGAGCCGTTCCATGAGTAGCTTCGAAAATCGCATGTCCTGTTTCATAGTTGATATTTGCTCCAGGTGCGATTCCGATTCCACCTACCTGTGCAGCAAGAGCATCAGAAATGTAGTCACCGTTGAGGTTCATTGTTGCTACTACATCAAACTCGCGCGGACGTGTAAGGATTTGCTGCAGGAAGATATCAGCAATAGAATCTTTCACGATGACCTTGCCAGCTGCCTCTGCATCTGCCTGTGCTTGATTTGCAGCATCGCTGCCCTGTTCTTCCTTGATGCGGTCATACTGTACCCATGTAAACACTTTTTCTCCGAATTCGCGTTCAGCAAGCTCGTATCCCCAGTTCTTGAAGGCACCTTCTGTATACTTCATGATATTGCCTTTATGTACAAGGGTCAGTGATTTTCGGCCTTCTTTAATGGCATAATTGAGTGCAGCGCGTACAAGACGCTCTGTTCCTTCCTTGGACACTGGCTTGATTCCGATGCCGGATGTTTCAGGGAAACGGATCTTCGTTACGCCCATTTCATTTTGAAGGAAGTCGATTACTTTTTTCGCTTCGTCGCTGCCGGATGCATATTCGATTCCAGCATAGATGTCTTCCGTATTTTCACGGAAAATAACCATGTCTGTATCTTGTGGACGCTTAACTGGCGATGGTACTCCTTCAAACCAGCGGACAGGACGCAGACATACGAAAAGGTCAAGCTCTTGGCGCAGCGCTACATTCAATGAGCGGATCCCTCCGCCAACTGGTGTAGTCAAAGGCCCTTTGATTGCTATAAGGTATTCATTGATTGCTTCAAGTGTTTCCGCAGGCAGCCATTCGCCTGTCTTGTTAAATGCTTTTTCGCCTGCAAGTACTTCCTTCCAGACAATTTTGCGATCGCCTTTGTATGCTTTTTCAACAGCAGCATCCAAGACTCTTACTGATGCAGCCCAAATATCTGGGCCAGTGCCGTCCCCTTCTATAAATGGAACGACTGGATTGTTAGGTACATTCAATACTCCGTCTTTGACCGTGATTTTTTCACCTTGCATCTGTATCTCTCCCTCTTTAGTTCATTCGGCAGAATGGAAGGAACCTTACGGAAACCTTCCATTCTTTCCAATACTTGATTTCCGTCAATCCAAATCACCAGTTTGGAGCCGAAAATCCTTTTCTATACCATTCTATTACAGCAGTTTCTATCAAAAAAGTAAAACGCTGCGCACTGCAATTCTATTAATTAACCACGCAGCGAAACTTCCACATACTTCTGCATGCCAGGACCGTTGTATTCTGCACGCGGACGGATCAAGCGGTTGTTTTCATACTGTTCCAGGATATGCGCAAGCCAACCGGAGACACGGCTGACGGCAAAAATCGGTGTGAACAGATCATGGTCAATTCCGAGGCTGTGATAAACGGACGCCGAATAGAAATCAACATTTGGCGGCAGATTCTTTTCCCCGGTGACAATTCCTTCGATTTGTGTGGACATTTGGTACCAGTGCGGCTCTCCTGTCAGTTCAGTAAGCTTCTGGGACATTAGACGCAAGTGCTTTGCCCTTGGATCGCCTTTTCTGTACACACGGTGGCCAAAGCCCATGATTTTTTCTTTATTTTCCAGTTTTTTACGAACATAAGGTTCAACGTTTTCCAGAGTACCGATTTCTTTCAGCATCTTCATAACGGCTTCATTTGCCCCGCCGTGTAATGGCCCTTTCAATGCACCGATTGCAGCAGTAACGCCGGAATATATATCTGACAGTGTCGCAACGCATACACGGGCGGTAAATGTAGATGCATTCAGCTCATGGTCAGCATGAAGCACAAGCGCTTTGTTAAAAGCTTCAATTGCAATTGGTTCAGGCTCTTTTCCTGTCAGCATATAAAGGAAGTTTGCCGCGAAGTTAAGATCCTCTCTTGGCGCAATCGGTTCAAGCCCTTTCCGGATACGGGCGAAAGCAGTTACAATTGCAGGCATTTTCGCCTGGAGGCGGACCGCCTTTCGGAAATTCGCTTCTTCCTCCATCACATCAGCTTCTTCATCATAAAGGCCGAGAAGGGATACAGCTGTACGAAGCGCCGCCATCGGATGCACTGATTCGATAGGATACATTTTGAAATGCTCAAGAACTTCCTTCGGTAGAGCCATATTCTGTGCTAGCTCTTTTTTCAATCCGTCTAGTTCCGACTGAACCGGAAGCTTTCTATGCCATAAAAGGTAAATTACTTCTTCAAAGCTTGCATTTTCAGCCAAGTCATCGATATCGTAGCCTACATATGTCAGTGTGTCATCAATGATAGAACTGATAGAGGAGGTGGTTGCCACTACCCCTTCAAGACCGCGTGTTACTGTCATCCTCAATCTCTCCTTTGTGTAGTAAATTTCCCCATACCATTTGCCTGTATTTCTCTCAGTTCGAAACCCTCGGATTCCGGCTTCATAAAAAATAAAAGTTTCAATCCTTAAAGATCGCCCAATAATTTGCTCCGCTTTCAGCCAATTTTCAAAGGAAACCGAGCGTTTGCTCGGAAGGCCGGCATAAAAAGAAAATGCTTACATTTCTTCTTTCCTAAAAACCGGTTTGGGTCATCGGGCATTTCCAACCATTTAACTATGGTTATAAATACAAGTCCTATTATAAACAATAATCAGACTTTTGTGAATGAAAACAACTTATTTGAAAAAATTTTATTATTGTACAAAAAAACTATTTGATCCATTCAAACAGCCTCATTGCTGCAAAGGCTATTCCCGCTCCAATTAACGGTCCAACCGCAACTCCTTTAAACAGGGACACCGCTAGGATGGTTCCAAGGACAAGAGCAGTGGTGATATGCGGGTCCTCCGCCAATAGCGTAACCCCTCCTTTGGCAAGCAGAGCAACAAGCATGCCGGAAATGAGTGCAATCCAGGCATATGGGGACTTGAAAGCTCCCGACAGGTCTTTAAAGCCGATTTCACCGCTCGCAATCGGTGCAAGCACAGCAATTGTAATGATCGTCACTCCCCAGTTGATCCCTTTTCCCTGAAGCGCGGAAAAGACTTTTGAATCAACACCTGCAAGCTTCATGATGAGGAGTACACCTACCGCTACAATAAGCGACTGGTTTTTTGCAATAAGAGAAATGGCCAGCAGGAGGCCTAAAAAAAGAAGCGGCTGATATCCCAATATTTCTCACCTTCCTAAAATTATTTTAGCATAACGTGAATGTTGCTACCAATAATTGAGACTCCATCAAAATTGTTTAGCCATTGAGAAGCATTTTGGCGTAAATGAATCTTTTGGCGTACATGCCCATATACTTTATGGAAAACTGCCTTCGTCAGCTAATTGCCGTTGGACAAAGGAGTGATAAAGAATTGAATCAGGTTTATCTTTCAAGGACATTCAGGCTTTTGTTAGTAGCAGGGACTGTCACTGTTTGTGTGTTTTCGTTCTATTACCTATCTAAAATAATCTACCCATTTCTCATTGGGTTTTTCATTGCTTTTTTGATTAATCCGCTCGTCAACCTCCTCCAAACAAAAGGAAAGCTGCCCAGAAGCCTCGCTGTTCTTCTGTCTTTGACCATGCTGTTCGCTGTCTTTGCAGGCCTTTTGACATTGCTTGTAGCCGAGATTGTATCAGGGGCTGAATACCTGGCACAGGTTGTTCCTATTCATCTGGATACGCTGATCCGTTTTATGGAAGAGTTGTTTGCAGCACAAGTGATCCCTTTCTATAACAACCTTGCGGGAATTTTCCAAAGCCTTGATGCAGGGCAGCAGGATACTATTTTGGCGAATATCAAAAATGTAGGAGCAAGAATCGGGTCGACCGCCGGGGAGTTCATCAAAGCGTTCTTTGAAAATATCCCCAATATTCTTTCATGGTTCCCAAATGCAGCAACGGTGCTGATTTTTTCGTTGCTCGGCACCTTTTTCATCAGTAAGGACTGGTACCGCTTATCAGCTATGAGTAACAGCATTTTGCCAAAGCGTGCCAAAGCTAGTGGAAAAACAGTGTTCGAAGATTTGAAAAAGGCTTTGTTTGGTTTTATTAAAGCCCAGGCAACCTTAGTTTCAATGACTACAGTCATTGTCCTCATCGGCCTCCTGGTTCTAAAGGTGGACTATGCGATTACCATCGCCCTGGTCACAGGAATAGTTGATATCATCCCGTATCTTGGAACAGGGGCTGTTTTCGTTCCCTGGATAATATACGAAGTCGTCGCGGGTGAAATAGGTCTGGCTGTAGGCCTTGGCGTCCTTTATGTTGTTGTCCTTGTCCAAAGACAGATCATGGAGCCGAAAATCCTCTCTTCCAGCATCGGGCTCGATCCCCTTGCTACTCTGATCGCTTTGTTTGCAGGCTTTAAGCTTCTCGGGTTTGTCGGCCTTATTGCCGGCCCTGTCCTTCTTGTCATTCTTAACGCACTGCAGAGAGCCCATGTGTTCCGCGATCTCTGGACCTATATCAAGAGTTGAAGAAAAAAATGATGAGATTCCATTCCTTCAAAAAACGCCCGCTTAGATGCGGGCGTTCTCGTGTCTATCGGATAATGATCGTGTTCCGGTTCATCCAGCGGCGGAAAGTTCGCTGCAATAAAGGCTTGAACAGCCTCCTCGTCGGAGGGGCAAGAAGGAAAAAACCCATAATGTCTGTCAGAAATCCAGGTGTTAGCAGGAGAGTTCCCCCTACAAGGATACAGATGCCATCAAGGACTTCCTCACCCGGCATAACGCCCCTGCCCAGATTGTAGCGAACTTTATTGAGTGTTTCCATGCCCTGCTTCTTGGCAAGAGCAGCTCCTATTACACCTGTCAGAATAATCATCGCAATGGTCGGAATTAACCCTATAGTTTTCCCTGAAAACATTAGTATGCCAATTTCAGCAGCTGGAACTACGATGAGAATCATCAGGAAATACCTCATTTAGCACGCCCCCTATCAGTTCATTTTACCGGGGAATACCGGTGAATAGCAACAAGCGTATCAGAGAAGTACGAAAAAAAGGACGGAAAATCCGTCCCTGTTTCATTACAGTACGCTTGCATGCCCGTTGTATATAACTCCTCTTGATGAATCGACAGTGATTTCCTGGCCGTCTTTGAAAAGATTCATGGCATTTTCGACGCCAACGATAACAGGAATGCCAAGATTCAAACCGACAACTGCCGCATGGCTAGTCAGTCCGCCTTCTTCAGTGATCAGGGCACTGCACTTTTCAATTGCAGGTACCATGTCCCGGTCGGAACCGATTGTCACAAGGATGCTACCTTCCTTTACTTTAGTAAGTGCTTCCTGCGCATCTCTTGCAAGGACCACTCTTCCATAGGAGGATTTCCGACCGATTCCCTGTGCCTTGGCAATAATATCCCCAACCACATGAATCTTCATCAGATTAGTCGTGCCGGCTTCACCAACAGGAACCCCTGCGGTAATGACAACTAAATCGCCATGTTTTACATGTCCGCTGTTCACACTTTCCTCTACAGCTGTGGAAAGCATCTCATCCGTTGTTTCCGCTCCTTTTCCAAGCTGCGGATACACGCCCCATACAAGCGCCAGCCTGCGGCAAACATGGTCTTTCGAGGTAACCGCCACAATCGGCGCCTTAGGGCGGTACTTAGAGATCATCCGTGCAGTATGACCGCTTTCGGTTGGAGTGATAATCGCATTTACGTCAAGATTTAGAGCAGTATGTGCCACCGATTGTCCAATCGCGTCCGTGATGGTATGTTCGGATTCCTTGCTGAGGGATGACAGCAAATCCTTATGATTCAATGCCTCCTCCGTACGGGAAGCAATATTGTGCATCGTTTGAACTGCTTCAGTTGGATATTGTCCAGCTGCCGTTTCCCCGGAGAGCATGATTGCATCTGTTCCATCAAAAATAGCGTTAGCCACGTCACTTGCTTCCGCACGTGTTGGCCTTGGATTGCGCTGCATCGAGTCAAGCATCTGAGTTGCAGTAATGACAGGCTTCCCGAGTGCGTTGCATTTTTTAATCAAACGCTTTTGAACAAGAGGAACTTCCTCTGCCGGAATTTCCACCCCAAGGTCACCGCGCGCTACCATCAGGCCTTCAGAAACCTCAAGGATTTCGTCGATATTGTCAACGCCTTCCTGGTTCTCGATTTTAGGGATGATATTGATGTATGTAGCGTTGTTTTCTTCAAGCAACCTACGGATTTCCAGAACATCGGAAGCCCTGCGGACAAAAGAAGCAGCAATAAAATCGACTCCCTGCCCGATTCCGAAAAGGATATCCTGGGCATCTTTTTCGGTAATCCCAGGCAGCTGTACGGATACACCCGGAACATTGACACCTTTTTTATTTTTCAAAATGCCGCTATTAAGAATTTTTGTCTGGATTGCTCTGTTCGCTTTATCGATTCCAGTCACTTCAAGGCCAATTAAGCCGTCATCAAGCAAAATCTTTCCTCCGACTTGAACGTCGTCGATCAATCTGTCATATGTAACAGAGAATTTTTCAGCTGTTCCAAGCACTTCTACCATCGAGACAATGACATTCCCGCCCGCCTTTAGTTCAATAGCCCCGTTTTCCATGTCGTTTGTACGGATTTCCGGACCTTTTGTATCAAGCAGGATTGCAACATTTCTTCCAGTTTTAGCAGCTGCTTCACGAATATTCACGATACGCTGTGCATGCTCTTCATGGTTCCCGTGGGAAAAATTGAGTCTTGCAACATTCATACCGGCTTCTATGAGTTGTGTAAGCATTTCGATACTTTCACTTGCAGGGCCAATTGTACACACTATTTTCGTTTTACGCATTTTATTTGACCTCCTGATTTTTGAAAAGGAATTTAAAAGTTTATTAAATGGAAAGCTCTTTTGACAATTTGTACAGGTTCAGGTCAACCGTATGTTTCTTCGCCAATGCTTCAATGATATCATAGTCAACCATTTGGTTTTTCTCGATACCTACTGCTCTGCCTCCGCGGCCTTCCATTAGAAGTTCCACAGCTCTGGCACCAAGGCGGCTTGCAAGCACCCGGTCAAAGGCAGTCGGCGTTCCTCCTCGCTGGACATGACCAAGGACCGTCACCCTTGTATCAAAGTCGGTCTCTTCCTTTAGCTGTTTGCCGAACTCATAGCCGCTCATTACGCCTTCAGCGACAATAATGATACTATGCTTTTTACCGCGCTCATGCCCTTTTTTAAGCCGGCTCGCGATTTCTTTCATGTCATACTCGTCCTCTGGAATCAGAATGGTTTCGGCTCCGCCGGCGAGACCAGCCCACAGAGCGATATCGCCGGCGTTTCTTCCCATTACTTCAATAACAAATGTGCGATCATGGGATGAAGCTGTGTCACGGATTTTATCGATTGCATCAATGACAGTGTTAAGTGCTGTATCAAAGCCAATAGTGAATTCCGTCCCCGGGATATCATTGTCAATTGTTCCAGGAATGCCTACACATGGAAATCCATGCTCTGTAAGAGCTTTTGCCCCCATATAGGACCCATCTCCACCTATGACAACAAGCCCTTCAATTCCATGTTTTTTTAATTGTTCAATGCCTTTTCCCTGGCCTTCTTTTGTCTTGAATTCCTCACAGCGTGCAGAATACAGAAAAGTTCCTCCACGGTGGATGATATCCCCGACAGATCCAAGTTCCAATTTTCTAATATTTCCGCTGATTAAACCGGCATAGCCACCAAAAACACCATAAATCTCAACGCCATGGTAAATGGCCTTCCTGACTACAGCCCTCACTGCAGCGTTCATGCCAGGAGCATCGCCGCCACTTGTCAAAACACCAATCCTTTTCATGATTACTCACCTCATTTAGAGTTCTATGTATAACAAAATAATCCCATAACCGAAATGCAGCCATCTGACCGAAGCAATATCTACTAGTATAAACATCTTGCCTTTTAATATTTCTAAAATACCACGAAGGTAACCCTATCTCAACAGAATCCTTGAGTTCCTTGCATAGACGGAATTGTCGGTATAATGCAAGCGTTTTATATCGTTGCCAGTCTCCTAAATTTTATACAAAAAGGTGAATCGCCCGTTTCAAGGAGCAAAATCCAGGCGAAGGTGATAAATCTGGACAATCCTCGAAGTGATATTTTATCCTACCTTTTTAAAAAAAGAAGCGTGCCCTTTGGCACGCTATTAATTTACCCTTATATACTCATTCAGAAACGAATATTGTCCAATCAATTTATATTTATCATAGCGGTGATTCACAAGTTCTTCCTCTGAAAAAGTGCAAAGCTCTTTTAGTGAGTTTGTCAGTACCGTATCTATCTCTCTTGCCTGCATGGAAACATCCCTGTGCGCGCCCCCCTTGACCTCGGGGATGATACAATCGACAATGCCAAGCTCTTTCAAGTCTGGAGCGGTTATTTTCATGGTTTCAGCGGCTTTCCTGGCAAGACTTGCATCTTTCCAAAGAATGGCTGCAGCTCCTTCAGGAGATATAACAGAGTATGTCGAATTTTCGAGCATATGGATGCAATTTCCTACACCAAGTGCAAGTGCGCCGCCGCTTCCGCCTTCACCGATAACAATGCATACAACAGGGACACGCAGTCCGGCCATTTCAAACAGGTTCCTTGCAATGGCTTCACTTTGTCCTCTTTCCTCTGCAGCTTTTCCCGGATAGGCTCCTTTTGTGTCAATAAAGCAGATAATGGGCCGCCTAAATTTCTCTGCCTGTTTCATCAGCCTTAAGGCTTTTCTGTACCCTTCCGGATGAGGCATGCCGAAGTTGCGGCGAATATTTTCCTTTGTATCCTTCCCGCGCTGGTGTCCAATAACGGTGACGGGCAAGCCATGAAATTTGGCAATTCCAGCAACAATCGCCTCGTCGTCCCCATACGTTCTATCACCATGGCACTCAAAAAAGTCCGTGAACAGGCGGGAGATATATTCAAGTGATGTCGGCCTTTCGGGATGGCGTGCAATCTGGACACGATCCCAAGGCTGAATGTTCTCATAAATATCCTTTTCAAGCTTTTCAAGACGGGCTTCAAGCTTCTCGATCTCGGAAGAAAGATCCACATTTGTATTTCGTGTAAATTCCTTAAGCTCCGCAATTTTCTTTCTAAGCTCAATCACCGGTTTTTCAAATGCTAAATCTCCTGCCAATCGAACCGACCTCCTGGCTGATGAATTTGTAGAATGCCTGTCAACTTCTCTTTCAGATCCAGCCTTGAAATGACAGCATCAAGCTGCCCGTGCTTAAGCAGGAATTCTGAAGTCTGGAAATCCTCCGGCAGGTCCTCGCGAATCGTCTGCTCTATGATTCTTCTGCCCGCAAAGCCTATCAAAGCCCCAGGCTCTGCAAGGTTAAAGTCACCAAGCGAAGCAAAGCTCGCGGAAACGCCTCCTGTTGTCGGATGGGTCATGATTGAAATAATAAGTCCCCCATGGTCACTGAACCTTTTCAGAGCCACACTGGTTTTCGCCATCTGCATCAAGCTTAAGACGCCCTCCTGCATCCTGGCTCCTCCCGATGCGGTGAAAATAATAAATGGAACGCGAAGGTCATCCGCTTTTTCAATGGCCCTTGTGATTTTTTCACCTACTACAGAACCCATACTCCCCATCCTGAAGGTGGCATCCATAACAGCGATGACCGCCTCTTGTTCCCCGATTCTCAAAGTCCCGATGACAACAGCCTCATTAAGCTTGGTCTTCTTTCGGTCCTGCTCAAGCTTTTCCTCGTACCCCGGAAATCCAAGAGGATTTTCTGAAACCATCTCCCTGTCCAATTCCTTGAACGTTCCCGGATCGGCAATGCTATGTATCCGTTCCTTTGAATCCATCTGATGATGGTAACCGCAATGGAAGCACACCTTCAAGTTCTTTAAAAGTTCCTTCGTGTACATAATCTTTTTGCAGTTAGGACATTTCGTCATGATTCCTTCTGGAACATCCTGTTTCGCACTTTCAGAAGGTATTGTTGCATATTTCTTCTTCTTTGATTTTGTAAAAAGCTCTTTCAGCAAGGTGAAACCTCCCTCAATAATCGCTGTTAATTTCGAAAGCCTAGTATCCAATCCTATTCCAGCGTGGCCAGACCACTGATAAGAAAAAAATCGGCCAAGCCGCCAAAATAAAAATAAAGGATCCCTTTATCTTTTTTTAGAAGCATGTCCTATACTATAAAACAAGACAAAATAGATGTCTGTAGTAAAATGTCGTTAATCCACCGACAAATTCCGCAACTTTCTGTACGCAGCTAGGATTGTCTCTTGATCTCCGCTTTCGAGCGCTTCTGCAAGCTTGACGTATAATTCACCCGAAGGCTCGGAAATTTCCATTTGAAGGGAATGGTAGTAGTCTTTAAGAATTTGCCATATCCTGAACAGGAGATGGTTATTCGCAAGCTCTGCTACCTTTTGAAAAAAACAGTCATCCTTTAGGTCTTCCTGCTTCAGCACCCATTCTTTCAGGCCATATGATTCGTGGCCTCTTTTTAATGAAGCTAGCTGAAGACAGTCCATTTCAATCAGTTTTTTTGTTTCCACAACATCTTTTTTCGCCTTTTCATCCTGAAGGATAAAAGTGCTCAAAAGCTGCACAAGCTGGTTGCCCCGAAAGTCCCTCATAAAGGTTCCCTCTCCCCGCCTTGTCTCAATCAGGCCGAGAAGTTCAAGCGCTCTTAAAGCCTCCCTGACGGAGGAGCGCCCCGCATTGAGGCGCTCTGAGAGTTCCCGTTCAGAAGGAATTTTGTCCCCGGCTTTCAGGCCGTCTTTTTCAATCATGACCCTCAGCTGTCTGACAATCTCAATATATACCTTCGTGTTTGATTCAGGCTGGTTCATCCGAATCACTCACTTTTATCAATGATAGCGAGCTTTCTCGTCCGCTCTTTGATCTCTTCCGGATCTACTTTGATTCTCGCTACGCCTGTTTCCATCGCTGCTTTGGCTACTGCTGCCGCCACTTCTGGAGCTACGCGCGGATCAAACGGCCCGGGAATGACATAGTCGGATGATAATTCGTCAGCGCTAATAAGGCCGGCTATGGCTTCCACTGCAGCCACCTTCATCTTTTCATTGATATGAGTCGCCCTTACATCAAGCGCTCCTCGGAAAATCCCAGGGAAAGCAAGCACGTTATTGACCTGGTTCGGGAAATCCGAACGACCAGTGCCGATGACTTTCGCCCCTGCAGCCTTTGCTTCTGAAGGCATGATTTCAGGATCAGGATTGGCCATTGCAAAGATTATAGGATCCTGGTTCATAGTTTTAACCATTTCAGCAGTAAGTGCCCCGGCTGCTGAAACACCGATGAAGACGTCTGCTCCCTTGATGGCATCGCCAAGGCTTCCTTGCACGCTGTCCCTATTTGTAAACTTCGCTACCTCATTCTTAATATTGTTCATACCGTGCGGGCGGCCCTCATAAATAGCGCCTTTCGTATCGCACATGATAATGTCCCTAACACCATAAGTGTAGAGCAGCTTAATGATGGCTATGCCGGCAGCTCCTGCCCCGTTAGCAACCACTTTTATTTCATTCATTTTCTTTCCGGTCAGTTTCAATGCATTGACAAGCCCTGCCGTTGTCACGATTGCGGTTCCGTGCTGATCATCATGAAAGACAGGGATATTTGTTTCCTTTTTTAGCCTTTCTTCAATGGCAAAACAGTTCGGTGCAGCGATATCCTCGAGATTAACTCCCCCGAATGTCGGCTCAAGCAGCTTCACTGTTTCTACAATTTTATCAATGTCGGTTGTCCCAAGGCAAATCGGGAATGCATCCACTCCTGCGAAGCTCTTGAACAAGACCGCTTTGCCTTCCATAACCGGAAGGGCAGCTTCCGGACCGATATTTCCGAGTCCGAGAACGGCCGTTCCATCTGAAACGATAGCAACCATATTTCCCTTCATCGTATATTCATATACAGTTTCCGGCTTGTCATAAATCTCTTTGCACGGTTCTGCAACGCCTGGTGAATAGGCAAGACTCAAATCTTTGGCATTCCGGACGGATACCTTTGATTTCGATTCAAGTTTTCCTTTATGCAGCCTGTGCATATGTAATGCTTCTTCGCGTAATGTCACGATTATTTCACTCCTTAGTCCATAAAAAGGAATGCCTTATTAGATTTTGGCATCTCCCTGGTGGTCTGACCACAGTCTTTTTATCAATATAACATATCTATTAAGGTTGTAAAGGTCTATTTTTTCAGGACAACGTGTTTACTCCCGAGATAACTTCCGAGTTCTTCGAGGCAGCCGGCGCTTCCATCCACCTGATATTCTTCACTTAGAAGAACCGTTTTATCTATTGATGCATAATGGAGGATCACCGGTATACAGCCTTTATACTTTTTCAGGATGAGCTTCAAATTATTCAGCTTTTCAGGACTAGACAGTTCCTTTTCCACCTTCAAATACAGCTTATGTTCCTTGGATGCGGCCTGGCTGGCTTCCTTTTCAATGTCAAGGACACTTTGAATAATAAACTGGCTGTTTCCTCCCCTCTCCTCAAACTTCCCTTCAAGGAGAACGACCTGTCCCTGAATAAGTAACTGACTGAATCGCCTGTAAACATCCGGAAAAACGACAGCTTCCGTTTCTCCGCCCGCGTCGCTTAAGGTCAAAAACGCCATCGATTCTCCCTTTTTTGTACGGATTTTTTTCAAACCGATCATATAGGCTCCAACCCTGGCTTTTCTTCCGGCACTTCCTCCCGAAGCAGGGACGGCGCCTGCCGCAGCAAGTTCTTTTTCAAACATCGAAACGGGGTGTGTCGACAGATAAATGCCCAGAGCCTCTTTCTCTAAAGCAAGCCTGTCTTCAACCCGGAGTGGGTCGACCTGGACGTATTTAGGAACGATCTTGAACTCATTGCCGTTAAACAGGTCCGCCTGTTCGTCTCCTTCTGGCGCGACCAGCTGGGCATGCTCCGCTGCAACGTCTAGAGTAGCCAGCAGGACTGCCCTGTCATGGCCAAATTCATCGAATGCACCTGAGTTTACGAGAGCTTCCATCGTTTTTCGGTTAATAGCCTTTTGAGGGACACGAATACAAAAATCGAAAAGGTCAGTAAAAGGCTTTTGTTTCCTAACTCTGAAAATTTCTTTCAGGCTGGCTCCGCTCACACCTTTGATTGCTGCGAGGCTGTACCTGATTCCTCTTTCCTCCTGCAAAAAGCTGTATCCGCTCTTGTTTATCGACGGCGGGAGCAACGAATAGCCCATATGCTTCAGTTCTCTAGCATATTGGGAAACCCTTGCTTCATTGCCGGCAGAAGAAGACATGAGTGCAGCCATGAAGTGGACGGGATAGTGCGTCTTCAGGTAGGCCAGCTGGTAGGAAATGAAACTGTAGGCAACTGCATGGCTGCGGTTGAACCCATAGTTGGCAAACCGAACAATATAATCATAAACCGTTCCTGCAACTTTGGCATCGTATCCTTTTCCGGCGGCTCCCCGTAAAAAGTGCGCCCTTTCCCTGTCAAGCACGTCTTTCTTCTTCTTGCTAACCGCCCGGCGAAGCAGGTCAGCTTCTCCAAGTGAAAAGCCTGCCATCCTCGAGGCAATCTGCATAATCTGCTCCTGATAGACGATGACACCATACGTGTCTTCAAGGATATCCTTCAGGTCAGCATGGGGATATTCTATTGGTTTTCTTCCATGCTTTCTGTCAATGAACAGCGGAATATTTTCCATAGGGCCAGGGCGGTAGAGGGCGTTCACGGCAACAATATCTTCAAAAGCCGACGGAAGCAGCCTTGTCAGCACTTTCCTCATTCCATCTGATTCGAGCTGAAAAATCCCTGTGGTCTCTCCCCGGCTTAACAGCTTATATGTTTCTTCGTCCTTGAGCGGTATTGTCCTGATATCAATTTTGCGTCCCGTTTTTCTTGCAATGGAACTTAGGATCGTTTCAATGAGGGAAAGATTCCGCAAACCTAGGAAGTCCATTTTAAGCAATCCTGCTTCTTCTACATCCTCCATTGAATACTGGGTAAGAAGGACATCTCCATGACCTTTCTGAATGGGAATGACATCTGGAAGCGGTTTTTCGCTAATGACCACACCAGCCGCGTGCGTCGACGTATGCCGCGGCAGCCCTTCAATTTTCAGGGCTGTTTCAAAAAGCTTTTGATTTGTTTCAGATTCCTTAACAAATGTCCTGAGCCCTTCCGATTCTTTGTAGGCACTTTTCAGTGTGATTCCGGGCTTTGACGGGATTTGTCTTGAAAGCCTGTCAAGTTCATTGCTGTTCAGGCCAAAAACCCTGCCAACATCCCTGGCAGCTGCTTTTGCCGCAAGTGTCCCGAATGTGGCAATCTGGGCTACATGCATCCTGCCGTATCTTCCCGCTACATAATCAATGACTTCGTCTCGCCGGTGGTCGGGAAAGTCAATATCGATATCCGGCATCGTAATTCTTTCAGGATTCAGAAAACGTTCAAAAAGGAGCTTATGCCTAATGGGATCGACGTCTGTTATATAAAGGGAATATGCTACAATCGAACCCGCTGCCGAACCACGACCTGGCCCTGTAAGGATGCCGTTATCTCTGGCAAATTTCATGAAATCCCAGACAATCAGGAAGTAGTCGCTGAAATTCATTTTTTTGATAACGGAAAGTTCGTACTCAAGCCTCTCCTTATGCTCTTCTTCAGGATGGCCATATCGCTCTGTCAGTCCTGCCCTGCACAGCCGGTCAAGAATCTCTTCTGCCGTTTCCCCCTTTCTAACTGGAAAACTCGGCAGATGCCTTGATCCAAGATCTATCATGACATTACATTCATCCGCAATCTTCAAGGTGTTTTCCAAGGCGTCGGGATAGTCAGAAAATAACTCAGCCATTTCCGCAGATGTTTTCAAGTAAAATTCGCTGCTGCCAAGTTTCTCCCTGTCATCATCTTGAAGCTTCGTCCCATTTTTGATTGCCAGAAGGCACTCCTGAGCAAAAGCATCCTCCTTTTGAAGATAATGGACTGTATTGGCAGCAGCTGTTTTGACTCCTGCCTCGCGAGCAAGAACAGCCAGCCTTTCCATAACATCCCTCTGACCTTCCAGCCCTTGGTCATGCAAGGAAATGAAAAAGCGCCCCTTACCAAAAATACCTTCATAAAAAAGTGCTGCTTCTTTTGCCCTGTCGTCTTCTCCCTGTTCGGCCCAATGTTCAATTTCCCCTGCATGGCCTGGTGACAGCGCAAATAGTCCGGAAGCATAGTGCCTCAGCCATTTCACAGGAATTCCTTCGGGCGACTTTGTCTGGACTGCGCTCGTTATCTTAATCAGATTCCCGAAACCTGTATTGTTGCTAGCAAGGAGTACAATTGGATAAGATTTGCCGCTTTCATCCCTTCCAGCGACATCTACCGTCACCCCGAGTATCGGTTTAATGGACCGCTTGGAACATTCCTTATAAAACTTAATAGCTCCGTACATGTTGTTCATGTCCGTCAGTGCAAGTGCAGAGTATCCTTTTGCCCCTGCATTGGCGACAAGCTGCTCAACGGAAGCCGTGCTTGCCAGCAGGCTGTATGCGCTATATACATGGAGATGGATAAAAGACACTTTGCTCACACCCTTTTAGTATTCTCTTGTTTCATTATATTGCTATATAGGCAAAAAAGAAAATATGTTCTCATTTTCGAACGGGAAAGTTTTAACATAATTTTTTTACTTTGTCCATAGAATGAATTATCCGGGACAAATATGTGGGTAAGGGGATAATCATATGAATCAGCCGTTTTTCGCACATTTGCTCGAAAGTTATTTTATCGCACTCGGTGTCTTGCTTGGCGGCTCGCTTATCGGGGGCATTGCTTCATTCCTCACCGGTCAGCCGCTTATGACGGAGATTTCGCGATTTTCAGATTCCATCCGCATCTGGGCAATCATCGCAGCGATCGGGGGAACATTTGATACTGTCTATAGTTTTGAACGCGGCTTTCTTGAAGGAGAAACAAAGGATATTTTCAAGCAATTCCTGCTGATCATAGCAGCGATGGGCGGAGCGCAGACAGGGGCCCTTATTATTAAATGGCTGACGCTGGAGCACATATAGATGAGGATTCCTCCCTATTACCGGAATCCCGCATGGAAGCGGTTCTTTTCAGGCATGGCGCTTGGAGGAGCCATAAGCTGGCTTATTTTCCTTTATGTACATGGGGTGTGGATGGAGGAGAAATCCATGAAGATTGCAGAACAAGCTGAAGTGATTGAAAAGCTTGAAAGTGGATTGAAAATTTATCAAGAAGATGACCGGAAACTGAACGACAAAAATATCGAACTGTTGAAAGTCCAGGATATTAAAGTGGAAATTTCCAACGCTGAAAAATACGAACTTGATACACTCGGTGTTTTCGAGTCAGAGGAAGAAGTGAAGGACGATTTAAACGTGTTTATTGCCAAAGACTTGGATTTTGTCTATAAAAGCAGGGACATGATCCATAAAATGATCGGGAATAAAGTCATTAAGCTGAACGGAAAGCGATACAGGCTTGAAACAAAATCGATGCTGTTTTTTACCACGGTCACCATCATACTTGAAGTGCACCTTGATGAATAAAAGCCGCCCCCATATGAGGGCGGTAATTCATTTATAAGGTTATTTTGAATGCCCATGCGCGCCGCACAATTCGACGAGGTTTCCAATGACATCTTTTGATTCAGCCCAGCTATGTATGGATGCTCCAGAAGCGAGCGGGTGGCCGCCTCCTCCGTACTTCCTGGCCAATCCGTTGATCACAGGGCCCTTGGAGCGCAGCCTGACACGGATTTGATCTTCTTCCTCGATGAAAAAGACCCAAGCTTTCACTCCTTTAACGTTCCCAAGCTCACTGACAAGAAGCGATGCTTCGGAAGGCCTGACGCCATATTCCCTCAGAAGTTCCAACGTCATTTTGACCGAAGCAGCTCCGTTTTGATGGACAGTGAAGTTCTGAAGGACATAGCCATTCAGCTTGACGACATTCGGGGAGAGCTCATACATCCGGTCAAACAATTCGGTTCTCGAGAAATTATAATGGATCAGTTCACCTGCATAGGCGAATGTTTTGTCAGTGGTACTTGGAAATAGAAACCTGCCAGTGTCCCCCACAATTCCTGCAAATAGAAGCCTTGCTGCCTCATCCGAAAATCCGAGGCCCCTGTAGCGGAACTCCAGGTAAAACTCATAGATCATTTCACTTGCAGAACTGGCATCCGTGTCAACCCAGAGAAGGTCGCCATACGCATCTTCATTCGGATGGTGGTCAATTTTGACCAATTTCTCTCCAAGCGTGTAGCGACTGTCACAGATCCGCTCCTGATTCGCTGTATCACATACAATCACCAATGCCCCTTTATAGGTTTCATCAGGGATGGAATCAAGCCTTCTCATAAAATTGAGTGTTTCTTCTTCAAGTCCGACAGTATATATATTCTTTTCAGGAAAAGAGGCTTTTAAAATTTCGGCTAGCCCTCCCTGCGAACCATAGGCGTCAGGGTCTGGTCGAACATGCCGATGGATAATAATTGTCTCGTATTTTAATATCGCTTGATAAATTTGCTCTTTCATAACTGGCTCCTTTAATGTTTATAGGTTTCACCATAAAACAGAATGATGGCTTTTCAACCGAAAAATCGTTAAAATTAAGAGAAGATTTTTCAGATGGGGGAAATATCAATGCCAATACTCGTTCTGTTTATCGTAATTTCATTTTCTATGTATGTATTCTATAAAATAAAGTTCGTACGGAGCACTCTTCCTGCCGAGAGACAATTCTTGACCTCAAAATCGGGAATCGCATTGGGTTTGTTCGTCTCCCTGTTTGGAGTGAACCAGATCTTCCTGTACCAAACGACCGTTACTTATATTATATCAGCTATTTTCGTCTTGCTGGGCGGCCTGAATATTTGGGCGGGATATAAGTCGTATCGCCATATCCTTCCAATTGCGGCTGAGGAAGCGGAAAAAAGCAGAAATCTATAGAGATGCATAAAAGCCGGTCGACTCAGACTGGCTTTTATGTTTTTCCGGAGCGCTTAGTGTCGGTCAATCAACTGACACATCATCATCGCTTTTCCAACGAGCGTCCCGTCATTATAAACTTCTACATCCACCTTGCCGAATTTCCTGCCTACTTCGAGAATTTTTGGGTAAATATCGAGCGTACTGTCAATTTGGACGGGCTTGATAAAATAAATCGTGATATTCTCGACTACGAGATCACCCTTCTTATATCCTCTCAATACCCTGTTCGCAGATTCGGCTACAATTGTTGTAAATACCCCATAGGAAATCGTGCCGAGATGGTTCGTCATCTGCGGAGTAACAGCACACCTGAATATATCTTCTTCCTTTGTCTTTCCCTTTGATAAAGTCATTTGACTTGTCACCGTATCATCGATCGTTTCCCCAACCTGCGGCTGACGCTGAATCATTTGAAGTGCCTTCAGCACATCCTGCCTGCTGATCATTCCTTGAAGGCGGTTGGAGTCATCCACCACGGGAAGCACTTCTATTCCTTCCCAAACCATCATATGGGCGGAAGAAGCGACACTCGTTTTCCCGCCTACCGTCATCGGGCCCTTTGTCATAATCTTCTCGATAGGAGTTTCAGGATCGTCCCCCATTATATCCTTTGAAGTAACCATGCCCTGCACTTTCATGTTTTTGTCCACGACCGGAAAACGACTGTGAAATGTCTCTTCCTTATATCTGAACCAGTCGCCGACAGTATCATCCGTTTTAAGATAGACAGTATCTTCTACAGGCGTTAGGATGTCCTCGACCAGAATGATTTCTTTCTTGATAAGTTGGTCATAAATGGCCCGATTGATCATTGTGGCAACGGTAAAAGAGTCATAACTGCTGGATATCACAGGAAGCTGCAACTCATCCGCGAGCTTCTTCACATGGTCCTCAGCATCAAACCCCCCGGTTACCAGGACAGCCGCCCCAGCTTTCAGGGCTTGTTCATGGGCCCTGTCCCTGTTCCCGACAATCAGAAGATTTCCGGCACCGGTATAGCGCATCATCGCTTCAAGTTTCATTGCACCAATGACAAACTTGTTCAGCGTTTTATGAAGTCCTGCACGCCCTCCGAGAACCTGGCCGTCAACGATATTAACAACCTCGGCATATGTGAGCTTTTCAATATTCTCTTTCTTTTTTCTTTCGATCCGGATGGTTCCGACCCGTTCAATGGTGCTGACATACCCTTTGACCTCAGCGTCCTTGATAGCACGGTAGGCTGTTCCTTCACTGACACTCATCGCCTTGGCGATCTGGCGAACGGATATTTTTTCGCCGATAGGGAGTTCATCTATATACTGCAAGATTTGTTCATGCTTCGTTGCCAAGACTTTCACCCTTTATAGTTAGAATTCCGGACAAATACTTTTTTCCTATTCTTCATTATAAAGTGTAAAAAGCCTGTATTCAATTCATGGCGCTATTATTTATTCCAATCGCTCAATTAACACTCCCGTCCCTACCCTCTTCCCCTGGCCTCCAAATTGCTGTATGGAAGTTTTTGGGCTGGCTTTTCCTTGCGTTTTCGAGGGGTGTACAAAAAAGCAGAAAGGTTGCCTGCAGCTGTCAGCATTGCCAGCAGCAGCCATGCCCAAGTAAAAAGCCGTTCAGGCCCCAAAGCTGTGAAAGACAGCCGCGGCAAGGCATAATAAAGCATCAGCCCGCACAGGAGGAAGCATAAAAGGTATCGATTTTTGTTCATAATCATCGCCTCCGGTATAATTAGTCTTTTTATACCTTATGCATGTCTTAACAAAAAATCACCCTGGCCCTGTTTCGGAATAAAAAATCGACCTACAAAATAAAGCTGGCAGCCTTCAAAATGAAACCTGCCGGCTTTTCTTCGTAAAGTTTTCCAATCTTTTTTTACTGATTTTTGACTTCCAGGCAGCGGGGTGCGTAGCCTCTCTATTTTTACAATTCCATACTTTCCCCAGGATGCAGCACTTTTCCGTTCTTCCTTTTGAGCATTCCGATAAACGCTTCAGGATCCTGTTTGATCGGCGGGAAAGTATTGTAATGGATAGGGACGACTGTTTTTGCCTGCAAAAACTCTGCCGCGATTGCAGCATCCTCCGGCCCCATTGTAAAGTTATCCCCGATTGGAAGAAAAGCGAGGTCAATTGGGTGTCTTTCAGCGATCAGCTTCATATCAGAGAACAGCCCAGTATCTCCTGCATGGTAAATCGTTTTTCCTTCAGCCATAATGAGAACGCCAGCCGGCATGCCGCCATAGATAATTTGCTTATCATCTGTGGCGTAGCCTGATCCGTGAAAGGCCTGGGTAAACTTCACTTTCCCAAAATCGAATTCATAGGCACCGCCGATGTTCATGCCATGTGTTTGAGCACCTTGCCATCCAAGATAGGTTGCAAGGTCAGCATTCGCAATCACCAGTGACCCATTTTCCTTGGCCAGCGGGACTGTGTCTCCAACATGGTCGCCATGCGCATGTGTAAGAATAATGTAATCCGGTTTTTCACTGGCGGCGTCAAGATCTGTTAACTCGTTTCCAGTAATAAAAGGATCAATTAATATTGTCTTTCCGCCTGTCAAAATCTTTACAATAGAATGTCCGTGATAAGAAATCTTCAATCCAATCTCCCCTTTCACTTAGCTCATTAATCATTTTCGTCAGCCATAGCAAGTTCTCCTTCAATTTATACCCGCCACGGCGAAGGAATAAAAGTTTACTTTTACTCGTTTTGTTGCTAACCTCAATATAAAACGACTTTAAGAGATAGGAGTGTTTCCTTTTGAATGAACGAATTGAAAAGCTGTCACAATGGATGAAGGAAAAAGAGGTAGACGTGTGTCTCGTCACTTCTCCCGAAAACGTTTTTTATTTAAGCGGTTTCCTCAGCGATCCGCATGAACGGCTTCTCGGCATTGCTGTGTTTCAGGAAGCTGAACCTTTTCTTATTTGTCCAGCCATGGAGAAAAACGAAGCAAAAAACGCGGGCTGGAACTATGAGATCATTAGTCACAGCGATACAGACCGTCCATGGGAACTTGTAAAGGCAGCTATATCTTCAAGAATTTCTTCCATACATACTGCTTCAATTGAAAAAGAACATTTGAACGTTGAACGCTATGAAAGCATGCTGAATCTGTTCCCGGATGCCAGTTTTGTACCTGCTGAAGAAAAGCTAAGGCTTTTAAGGCTGAAAAAGAATGAGCATGAGCTTGCAACAATCCGTAAAGCGTGCGCCCTTGCGGACTTTGCGGTCCAAACAGGCATCGAGGAGCTAAAGGAAGGCAAAACTGAACTTGATATTATTGCAGCCATTGAGTTTGAACTAAAGAAAAAAGGCGTTACTGCCATGTCCTTTTCAACAATGGTTCTGACAGGTAAAAATGCGGCATCGCCTCATGGAAACCCGGGACTCACGAAAATTGCGAAGGGTGACCTTGTCCTGTTTGACCTTGGCGTCATCGTTGACGGCTATTGCTCAGACATTACTAGAACTGTTGCTTTCGGACAAGTTTCCGGGAAACAGACTGAGATTTACGAAACAGTCCTGAGAGGCCAGCTCGAAGCGCTAAAGGCCATCAAGCCAGGCACAGCTTGCTCACAGGTGGACCTAGCGGCACGAAATGTGATTGCCGAAGCCGGCTATGGAGAATACTTCCCTCACAGGCTTGGTCATGGTTTGGGCATCAGTGTCCATGAGTATCCTTCCATTACGGAAACAAGCCCCCTTCTACTTGAAGAAGGAATGGTGTTTACCGTTGAGCCAGGTATCTATGTTCCCGGTATAGCTGGTGTACGGATAGAGGACGATGTGATGGTAACAGCTGATGGGGTTGAAATTCTGACAAAGCATCCAAAAGATTTGCTGATCATAGAGTAGGTTGATAAATATAAGCAAAAAAAGGCCGTGTCCTTCCATTTTTAGCGGAAGGACACGGCCTTTTCACATCTGAGTTCAGCGGTTATCGATTGTTTCCGGATACATATCATGATTCATCAGCCGGTAATCTGCCATTTGTTCATACTTAGTTCCAGGTTTTCCGTAGTTGGTATAAGGATCAATCGAGATTCCGCCTCTTGGCGTAAATTTCCCCCAGACCTCAATATAGCGCGGAGCCATAAGTTCGATTAAATCATTCATGATAATATTCATACAGTCCTCATGGAAGTCTCCATGATTGCGGAAACTGAACAAATACAATTTAAGTGACTTGCTTTCAACCATTTTCACATCTGGAATATAGCTGATATAAATAGTTGCAAAGTCAGGCTGCCCTGTTTGCGGACATAGGCTAGTGAACTCCGGACAATTAAACTTAACAATATAATCTCTGTCCTTATGCTTGTTTTCAAATGTTTCGAGCAAATTCGGGGCATACTCAAAAGAATATTTTGTCCCCTGGTTCCCGAGCAGCGTCAAATCCTTTAGTTCTTCATCTTTCCTTCCGCCCATTACGGCTGCCTCCTTTTCCGCTTTACATTCGGGAGCATAGACAACCTCAAAAAACAAAGCCATACCCGGCTGGATTTGGCCTTACACGATCACATCCATAGTTTTTTATAGAGGGTGCAGCTATGAACCTCTCCTGTAAATACGGTTTTATTATTTTTTAATTACATTTGAAACTATAATCAAAAACACTGCCCCAGTCAAAGTTTTTTCCCATAAAAAAAGTCTTGAAGACAAATGGCTCCAGCGTTACAATCATTTTGAAAGCGTTTAACATTTGTTCACCGGTGTTGAAATATTGTAAATTCATAAAAATCAGAAGAGATGGTGCACATGGATGAAAAAATGAAAAAAGTCATTGAAGCTGCAAAGCTTTATTATCTCCTTGATAAAAACCAGAATGAAATAGCTCGCATACTTGGCGTCTCCCGCCCTACAGTATCAAGGCTTCTGCAGACAGCAAAGTCGGAAGGCATTGTGGAAATAAGAATCAAAAATCCAGTGGAGGACAGCGAGAATTTAGCAAAGGAACTGGAGGGGAAATTCAATATAAAGAAAGCAGTTGTTGTTCCAATCCCACAATATGAAGACACTTTGATCAAAAACTACCTCGGAAAGCGTGCATCCTACTTTCTTCATGAGATTGTGAAGGACGGTGACATTATCGGTGTTACCTGGGGAACCACACTGTACCATATTGCCGTTGAACTGCAACAGAAACCTATTAACAATGTCAAAGTGGTTCAACTGAAAGGCGGGATCAGCCATTCGGAAACAAATACATATGTTTCCGAGATTCTCTACCTTTTTGGAAAAGCATTCAATACAGCTCCTGTCCACCTTCCGCTCCCAGCGATTGTCGACCATATTGTCGTCAGGCAGGCGATGGAAGCCGACAGACATATCAAAAGGGTATTGGATTTAGGAAAACAGGCAAACATAGCAATGTTCACCATTGGGCCGATCAAGCCTGATTCACTTCTGTTCCAGCTTGGATACTTCAATGATGACGACCTTAAAGAAATCTATTCGAACGCTGCAGGCGACATATGTTCAAGATTCTTCGACCGCCAGGGGTACCTGCTTAATGAATCCCTGAATGAGCGTACGCTAGGTATCGGTCTTGAGGACTTAAAGAAAAAAGAGTACAGCATTCTTGTTGGCGGAGGCTCGCAGAAAATAGACGGAATTTACGGGGCGCTTAAAGGCGGCTATGCCAATGTGATTATAACCGACCAGTACACAGCTCGTTTCCTCCTTGATAAAAAAGGGTAAACTAATTAGTGAACAAATCGTGAAATGAAAATTGTTCCAGTTTACATCCGTTCATTTTGTTATTTACATTTGTTCATCCCACTGTTATATTGTTCTTGTAAAACCTTTTGTTCATAATTGATGAAGGTTTGTAAGCGTTTCAACCATTTCCATATTTATTAATAGAAGGGATTGTTGTCATGATGACAAAAGAACTAGCTCACATGATTGACCATACTTTATTGAAAGCCAATGCCACCGAGGATGAAATTATTAAGCTTGCACAGGAAGCTAAAGAGCATTCTTTTGCGTCTGTTTGCGTGAATCCAACATGGGTAAAGACAGCCGCAGAAATACTTAAGGATGCAGAAGGCGTAGAAGTTTGCACAGTAATCGGCTTCCCTCTCGGTGCCAGTACGCCAGAAGTGAAAGCGTTTGAAACAGCTAACGCGATTGAAAACGGTGCAACTGAAGTGGACATGGTCATTAATATCGGTGCTATAAAAGGAAAAAATTATGATCTTGTAGAGAAGGATATCCGTGCGGTCACAGAAGCAGCCAAAGGCAAAGCATTGACAAAAGTCATCATTGAGACATGCCTTCTTTCCGATGAAGAGAAAGAAATCGCATGTAAGCTTTCTGTGAAAGCGGGTGCTGATT
This sequence comes from Mesobacillus zeae, assembly GCF_003570705.1. Classification (GTDB taxonomy): domain Bacteria; phylum Bacillota; class Bacilli; order Bacillales; family Cytobacillaceae; genus Mesobacillus_C; species Mesobacillus_C zeae. The sequence continues at coordinate 145,178 of NZ_QWVT01000029.1, read as the reverse complement.
TCGTCAAAACATCAACAGGATTCTCCACTGGTGGTGCAACCGTTGAAGATATCAGGCTTATGAGGAAAACAGTGGGTCCTGAAATCGGAGTAAAAGCTTCAGGCGGCGTAAGAAGCCTTGAAGATGCACAGTCAATGATTGAAGCAGGAGCAACAAGGATTGGAGCAAGTTCCGGTGTTGCCATCGTAAACGGTCTTACTTCTGACTCTTCTTACTAATCAGGAATCAACCAACTAACTTTATGATTGGAGAATGAATCTATGGATGCAAAAATGCTCGTTGAAAAAGCAATCGAGGCCCAGTCAAAAGCATATGTTCCATATTCCAATTTCCAGGTCGGCGCAGCTGTCCTGACTGAAAGCGGCAACGTCTATCTTGGCTGCAATGTTGAGAATGCTTCATATGGACTGACGAATTGCGCAGAACGTACCGCTATTTTTAAAGCTGTCTCTGAAGGAGATAGAGAAATTAAAGCAATCGCAGTTGTCGGCCGAACAGACGGACCAGTTTCCCCATGTGGGGCGTGCCGCCAGGTTATCGCGGAATTTTCTACAGACGAAACCAAAATTTACCTCGCCAACAATGACGGTGCGATACAAAAAACAACGATTGCAGAAATTCTTCCAGGCTACTTCTCCTCAAAAGATTTGAACAAGTAATCCATACTGTCCCGCTTACGGGACAGCCATCAGGAAAAATTACATCATGTGGAGGCTCTCATGAAATATATTATCGCAATTCTAGGACTCATCATTGTGATTGCATTGGCGTTCGCAGGGAGCAAAGACCGAAAAAATATAAAGTACAAACCGGTCTTCATAATGATCCTGCTTCAGATTGTCCTTGCTTATCTTCTATTAAATACAAAATTCGGCCTGGTGCTCATCAAGGGTGTTGCCGGGGTATTCAGCAAACTCCTTGAGTATGCAGCAGAAGGTGTCAACTTTGTCTTTGGCGGCCTTGCAAACGAAGGGGCAATGCCATTTTTCATGAATGTATTGCTGCCAATTGTGTTCATTTCAGTTTTGATCGGTATATTCCAGTATTTAAAAATCCTTCCTTTCATCATGAAAGGAATTGGACTCCTGCTCAGCAAAGTCAACGGCATGGGCAAACTTGAATCATATAACGCTGTGGCTTCGGCAATGGTTGGCCAATCCGAAGTGTTCATAACAGTAAAAAAACAGCTTGGGAAGCTGCCTGAGCATAGACTATATACTTTATGTGCATCTGCAATGTCAACGGTTTCCATGTCTATCGTCGGTGCTTACATGACAATGATTGAACCAAAATATGTTGTGACAGCGCTTGTCTTGAATTTATTTGGGGGGCTTTATCATCGCTTCTGTCATTAATCCATATACAGTTGATGATAGCGAAGATATCCTTGAAATCCAGGAAGAAGAAAAACAGTCGTTTTTCGAGATGCTCTCAGAGTATATTCTGGATGGATTTAAGGTAGCAGTCATAGTCGGTGCCATGCTAATCGGTTTTGTTGCTTTGATTGCGGCAATCAACAGTGTGTTTGACATGATATTCGGAATTTCATTCCAGGAAATACTGGGCTACATTTTCGCCCCTGTTGCCTTTATCATGGGTGTACCAATGTCCGAAACAGTCAGGGCTGGAGGAATTATGGCAACAAAGCTTGTTACTAATGAGTTTGTCGCTATGATGCAGCTTTCTGATGTTGCCGGAACTTTTAGTGCAAGAACACTTGGAATTATTTCCGTATTCCTTGTTTCCTTTGCCAATTTTTCCTCAATCGGAATCATTGCAGGAGCCGTAAAAGGATTGAATGAAAAGCAGGGCAATGTTGTGGCAAGGTTTGGTCTCAAGCTTCTCTACGGCGCAACCCTTGTTAGCGTATTGTCAGCCATTATCGTAAGCATTGTGCTCTAGGAAATAAGTTTGCATAAAAGACTATCTATAGAAAAGGCATTTCCCCCAGCGTGAGGATTTGCTTTTTCTTTTTTAAAGGAGGATAAGGCCATCCATCTATAATTGGGATGGCATAACATCATGGGAGACGCAGGTTTATTAATATCAGGTGCTGCATTGTTTTTAAACAGTTTGATGCTCCTCGGAAAGGCCGAGGAAAAAAGCGTGGCCGTTTTCAATATTTTTGCCGGGTTCCTCCAGGTCGCCGTACCATTTTATCTAATCGCGGTATCAGACCAACAGAACTGGACAATCTACAGCCTTGCTACCATTTTTTTATTTGGGTTTACGTATTTATATGTTGGATTCACACTATTCAAAGGCTTGGATGGAACCGGACTCGGCTGGTATTCCCTGTGGGTATCCATTATTGCCGTTATCTATGCTGTTGTTTCTGCAGTCCATTTTCATGATATGGTAAATACTCTTACATGGATAATGTGGGCTTTTCTATGGTTCCTGTTCTTCCTGTCAATGGGGCTTGGGAAAAAAATTGACAAGTATGTTGGGAGAGTTGCGTTTATCCAGTCATGGATCACGCTTACCTTCCCCTCCCTCTTGTCGATGACAGGCGTTTGGAAATCTCCTGAGGTCATCACTATTTGGATATGGGTGTCCGCACTCGCTATCTCTTATTTTATTTTTTCCGCCATCAGATTCCGCTTTATCAAGGTTACATCCAGCCAGCCTGTTTTGAGCGATGACTAAAAAAGACAGCTCCGGATTAAAAATCCGGGCTGTCTTTTCTTTATAGCATATTACTTTGCAGCTAGAACATTGGTTAGCACAGGCACAACCTGCTTTTTACGCGAAACAACACCTTGAAGGACTGCGGTGTTGTTGACAAGCGGAACGTGGAATGCCTCTTCAATGGAAGCTGATGCGCTTCCAAGTGCCAGCACTGCAGAATCGTTTGTCAAAATATCTGTAATAATAAATGCAAACAAATCTAGGCCTTTTCCGTCAATCACTTTATTAAGCTCGGCCTCAAGCTCTTCCCTGCGGGCTAAAAGCTCGTTAACATCGACGGTATTGACCTGTGCGATTTCAACCTTGAAATTGCCCATGTTAAATTCTTTTGCATCAAGTGAGATTAGTTCAGCAATTGTCTTGCTGCTTAGGTCTGCTCCTGCCTTAAGCATTTCAAGTCCATATACTTCTGCATCTACTTCTGCAATTTCAGCCAACTCGCGAGCCGCAAGTACATCCTGCTCCGTGCATGTCGGAGATTTGAACAAAAGGGAGTCGGAAATAATCGCAGAAAGCATGAGCCCTGCTGTTTGCTTGTCAATCTCGATATTGTTTTCCTTGTACATTTTGTTCAGAATTGTAGCTGTGCAACCAACAGGCTCTACCCGGAAATATAACGGGTCGCTTGTTTCAAAATTCGCTACACGGTGGTGGTCAATGACTTCGGTGATTCTAACCTCTCCAATATCGTTGGCGCTTTGCTGGCGCTCATTATGGTCGACCAGGATGACATTGTTCACTTCTTCCGCCACTTTTTCAACAAGGCGGGGATCGTCAGCTTTAAAATAATCCAGCGCAAACCGGGTTTCGCCATTGATTTGGCCGAGGCGGACTGCTTCAACAGGTTCCCCAATCTTTGATTTAAGGTTTGCATAAGCAAGCGCAGAGCAAATTGAATCGGTATCAGGGTTCTTATGCCCGAAAACTAGTGTTTTTTCCATCATGACACTCCTTGGTTCCTTTTTGTGCGTGCGATTATAAGGCCGCATCTTTACCCATAAATAATATACTCCATATTACAACCATTTTACACCCTTTAGTTTCTGAAATACAGACTGACAGAACATTAAGAGAGGGCACAGTCCCATGACCGTGCCCCCCTGTTCTATTAAGCTTGCTCTAGCAGCTTGCGTGCTTCCGCATATTCTAGGCCTTGATCTTCCGCAACGGCCTTGTAAGTAACGAATCCTTCGAGTGTGTTGATGCCCTTCAGGAGAGCTTCATTGTCCAGGCAAGCCTGCCTGAAACCTTTGTTTGCAATTTGTACTGCATATGGCACAGTTACATTTGTAAGCCCTATTGTCGACGTGCGCGGAACAGCTCCAGGCATATTGGCAACAGCATAATGGACAACGCCATGCTTTTCGTACGTCGGGTTATCATGCGTTGTGATTCTGTCGGTCGTTTCAAATATTCCACCTTGGTCAATCGCAATGTCGACAACAACTGATCCAGGATTCATTGATTTAATCATTTCCTCTGTTACAAGCTTTGGCGCCCTTGCACCTGGAATCAGCACAGCGCCGATTACAAGATCAGATTCCCTTACTGCTTCTGCGATATTGTATGGATTTGACATTAACGTTGTAACATCTTGTCCAAAAATATCGTCAAGCTGGCGAAGACGCTCAGGATTTAAATCAATCATTGTTACCTGTGCTCCTAGGCCAATTGCCATTTTTGCTGCATTTGTTCCAGCTACGCCACCGCCAATAATGGTTACTTTGCCTCTCTGTACTCCCGGAATACCGGAAAGTAAGATGCCTTTTCCGCCATAAACTTTTTCGAGGAACTGTGTCCCTATTTGTGCGGCCATTCTTCCTGCCACTTCGCTCATCGGAGTCAGAAGAGGAAGTGCTCCATTTGGAATTTGAACCGTTTCGTAGGCAATTCCCACTACTTTCTTTTCAGTTAAAGCTTTTGTCAATTCTGGCTCTGGAGCTAAATGAAGGTATGTAAACAAAATCATGCCCTCTCGGAAATTTCCATACTCTTCCGAAAGAGGTTCTTTTACTTTCATGACCATGTCAGAAGACCAGGCTTCTGAAGCAGTCCCAACGATACGAGCGCCTGCAGCTTCATAATCTTCATTGGTAAACCCTGAACCAATTCCCGCACCATCTTCGATGAATACTTCATGCCCGAATTTCAGCAGGTTTACTACTCCGGCCGGTGTCATCGCGACACGGTTCTCGTTATTCTTAATCTCTTTGGGTACACCAATACGCATTTTGCATGCCTCCTATGTATATTACTAATCATTTTCCTGGCCATTTCCAATATACCATTTTTAACTTTAATAATGAAAGAAATCTGGTCCACTATTCCGGCAATTGAAAACACTTACATTGTAGATGATAAATTTCGTTTTGCAAAGCAAAAAGTTTTTCTGAAAAATAAATTAAATTATCTGTAAAAAGAAAAACAAGCTGCAAACATGCAGCTTGTCCCTTTAGAGCTACTTGTCCTTACCAGGGTTTATAACCCCGCTGTTATAAGCATCCATAATCTGGCGCCCAATTTCTTTTTCAGCTTTATTTTCCCTTGAATAGGCAATTTCTTTTTTCGGCTGCTTCTTTTCCATCTCAATCCTCCTTTATTTTTTCACTCGTCTATATTTTTCGTCATTTTGTAACAGGTATACACCCCATTCATGTTGTATAATTAAGGTAAAGGGAGGATGAGAGAAATGGGACTAACGTACAAGAACATTTTAGTAGCAGTTGACGGTTCAAAGGAAGCAGCATGGGCATTCAAAAAAGCGATCGAGATTTCAAAGCGGAACGATGCGAGTATCGTTATGACACACATCATCGATCTTCGTACATTTGCAACAGTTGAGGCCTATGACCGAACAATCTCCGAAAGGGCTAACCAGTTTGCGACAGAACTTATGGAAAGCTATAAGCAGCAGGCCCTGGATGCAGGTGTAAAAGAAGTAACATACGAAATTGACTATGGTTCTCCAAAAGTGAAAATCGCCAAAGACATTGCAAAAAAATACAATGCTGATTTGATCATCTGCGGCGCAACAGGCATGAACGCAGTCGAAAGGTTTTTCATCGGCAGTGTCTCTGAACATATTGCAAGATATGCTTCATGCGATGTGCTTGTTGTCAGGACTGAAAAAGAAGAAGGACAAGAATAGATATTTAGCAGGGGATGAGACCCCATTCAACAAATTAAGAGTAAAAAAAAGTGCGCAGCCTGTCAGGTTGCGCGCTTTTTCACTTCTTCGAGTATGGCTTCCGCTTTTACCAGCTGTGCCCGTACTTCTATAAAACCGGTTCCCCCCACGCTGTTCCGGCGTTCGACGGCAGTGTTCGGGTCAAGGGCTTCATAAATGTCATGTTCAAACAGCGGATGGGCATCCTGAAATGCTTCAAGGGGAAGATCGGCAAGATAGCAGGAGCGCTGTATACAAGTAAGCACGAGCTTTCCGACTATTTCGTGGGCTTCCCTGAACGGTACTCCCTTTGCCGCTAAATAATCAGCCAACTCTGTTGCATTAGAAAAATCTTTGGTTACCGAAGAATGCATATTGCTAGTTTTCACTGTCATCGTTCCGACCATTCCGGAAAAAATCCGGAGTGAGCCTTTTAATGTTTTAACAGTATCAAACATGCCTTCCTTATCCTCTTGCATATCTTTGTTATAGGCAAGAGGAAGGCCTTTTAATACAGTCAGCAGCCCAACCAGGTTCCCGTATACCCGGCCTGTTTTCCCCCTGATAAGTTCAGCCATATCAGGATTTTTCTTCTGCGGCATGATGCTGCTTCCAGTTGAAAACGTATCGGACAGCTCAATAAACTGGAATTCCTGGCTTGACCACAGGATGATCTCCTCAGCAAACCTTGATAGATGCATCATCATGATTGAGGCCGCAGACATGAATTCCAGGATAAAATCACGGTCACTGACTGCGTCCAGACTATTTTCATACATTCCTTCAAAACCAAGAAGGGCAGCCGTACAGGAACGATCAATTGGGAAGGTGGTACCTGCAAGAGCTCCTGCCCCAAGAGGGTTTTTATTAATCCGCTTCAGCATTTCCTCAAACCTTTGGCGGTCTCTCTCCAGCATCCAGAAATACGCCAGTAAATGATGGGCAAATGAAATAGGCTGTGCCCTCTGCAGGTGGGTATACCCTGGCATGATGGTTTCGACATGCTCACTTGCCCGGCCGGCAACCGTCTCCTGGAATTCTGCTATCAGCAAAATCAGTTCCTTTACCTGCTCCCGCAAATAAAGATGCATATCCGTCGCTACCTGGTCATTCCGGCTTCTGGCAGTATGAAGCTTTCCTCCCGCTGAACCGATGAGTTCGGTGAGCATGCGCTCAAGATTTAAATGGATATCCTCATATTTCGCTGAAAACTCAAGCTCATCATTTTTAGCTTTTTCTTTTAACAATCCGAGTCCTTCCCTGATTTTCCCGGCCTCTTCACTGTGAATGATTCCGCACTGTTCCAGCATGGCAGCATGAGCCATGCTGCCTTCAATATCTTCGTTCACCAATTCCTTGTCGAAGGAAATGGAAGCCCCGAATTCGTCCACCCATTCTTCCGCTGAAAGGGTGAACCTTCCTCCCCACAGCTTTTTCACACAGTCACCTTCTTGCCTTGCACCATGCTCTGGACTTTTGTCGGAAGACCCCAGAGATTGATGAAACCAACAGCCGCAGCATGGTCGAATTCATCCTCGGACGTGTATGTTGCCAGCTTTTCGTTATACAGGGAATAAGGGGACTTTCTGCCTTCAATGATGGCATGGCCTTTGAAAAGCTTGACTCTCACCGTACCCGTTACATATTTCTGAGTCGAATTCAGGAAGGCAGACAATCCATCGCGCAATGGCGAGAACCATAGTCCTTCATAAATCAGTTCTGTCATTTTCTTCTCAATAATCGGTTTGAAATGTGCAACTTCCTTGACAAGCGTAATATCCTCAAGCTCCTTATGGGCTTTGATTAGGGTAACTGCCGCAGGGCATTCATAGATCTCCCGCGACTTTATCCCAACGAGGCGATTTTCCACATGGTCAATTCTGCCGACCCCATGCTTGCCTGCAAGATCATTCAGTTCAAGAATCAATTGTGCCAATGAAAGTGCCTTTCCATTCAAGGCTATCGGAGTGCCTTTTTCAAATTCAATTTCAATAACATCGGGAGTATCAGGCGTTTTCTCAAGGCTTGCTGTCAAATCGTATGCTTCTTCCGGAGGTGCTGCCCACGGATCTTCCAACACACCGCATTCATTGCTTCTTCCCCACAGGTTCTGATCAATGGAGAACGGGCTGTCGAGATTGATTGGAATCGGGATATTGTTCTCCTGGGCATAGTTGATTTCTTCTTCACGGGACCATTTCCACTCACGGACCGGTGCGAGTACTTCAAGATCCGGGTTCAATGCCTTAATCGATACTTCAAAGCGGACTTGGTCGTTTCCTTTGCCAGTGCATCCGTGCGCTACAGCGACGGCTCCTTCTTCCTCGGCCACTTCCACCAGTTTCTTGGAGATCAACGGGCGGGAAAGGGCCGATACGAGCGGATACTTTCCTTCATAGAACGCATGTGATTGCAGTGCGGTAAGTGCATATTCCTGAGCAAACTCTTCCTTCACATCCAAAACGTAGGATGCAACGGCACCAATTTTTAGTGCCTTTTCTTTTACAAATCCCAAATCCTTGCCTTCTCCAACATCCAAGCAGCAGGCCACAACGCTGTACCCTTGATCCTGGAGCCATTTAATTGCGACTGATGTATCAAGCCCGCCGGAATAGGCGAGCACCACTTTTTTTGCTAACATTTCCTCTCTCTCCTTCTGAATAAATATTCATATTAATATATTTTTATTCAATGTTATTTAATAACTTATCAGGTTTTATCTTTTTTTTCAATGGATTAATTTACTTTTTCGATAATATTTTATGCGTTCGCCTGGAAAAGTGACTTTGTTTCTTCTGCGTGGAAGATTGGCTGTCAATATTGTAGAATGGGATTAGCAGACAATAGCGGAGGCCATCTGAATGGAAAAATTTTTTAAGAACGACAGCCGGCTGGGCATTCCCGTTCCGGATCTGGACAGAGAGTGGGAATGGGAAGCGTATCCAGCCGAAGTACAGGATCGCATTCTTTTGCATTGGGAAAACATACGAGGAAGCATCCCAGACCGAATCGTCGATTTGGAGAAAATCATTAATAAGAAGCAGTCACAGCTGGAAGATGAACAGGATTTCAAAAAATCCTGCTGCCTTAATAGCGAGATCGCCGAGCTGGCTTCGGTCATCAATGAACTCTGGCTGTGGTACCGAACTAGCCAGGATGTTACCGGCAAAATCCATCTTTAGAAATAACAAGACCCCCAGCTAACGAGTGGGGGTTTTTGATCATAAGTCTTTTTTCAGTTCTCTTACAACATGTCCGAGTTCCGGCAGAATCAATCTAGTCATGGCTAGCTTTACCGCGCCTGTCGATCCTGGAGTCGAAAATACAGCCCGGTCTTTTACCACACCTGCTGTTGCCCTCGAAAGCAAGGCCGCCGAACCGATATCTTCCTGATAGCTGAGCATTCTGAACAACTCTCCAAACCCGGTGATTTCCTTGCTGAACAGTTTCTGTACGGTTTCGATTGTGACATCCCGCTTCGCTATTCCTGTGCCTCCGTTAATCAATACAGCATCAATATCTTCCCTGCCGCACCCTTTTAGCACTTCCTCGGAAATCTGAGCACTTTCATCCTTTACAATCACATAATCAGCTGCTGTATGACCAGCTTCCTCAAGCATGGTGATCATCAGCCGGCCGCTTTTGTCGGTATCCTTATCTCTTGTATCGCTTACTGTTATGATTTTGCAGCGGACCTGCCCCGGTGCATTTTCTTTATGTTCCTTCGTACTCACAGACCGTCCACTCCCTTGTTGAAAAAGTATCTCGCCTCGTAATACCTTTGGGCAAAGTCGGTGACTTTTCGTGTCAGCTGATAGTTTGCGCCTGCACCGATGCCCATGCTGATAAGAGGAAGGCCTGAAAGGCGTTTCTTCCTGAAGATCATGATTGCTATCCCTTTGAACATCTGCCTGAGAGGCTGTTCAAGCCAGGTGATATTCGTGAGTTCATCTTTGCCTTCATAAAAATAATAATCCTCAGCCTGCTGAAGATCATTCATCAGTTCTTCCCATCCGGCAGCCTGCATCCGTTTGGGCATCATGGCAACATGAAACGCCTTAAGGGCAGACATCATCTCGAATGGAGTATTGACTTCAAAGCCATAAGACATCGCAATAAGCTGGACTGCGCGCAAATTGATGACGGCCATTGCAGGAATGTCTACTCCAAGCACTAAATTTCCCCCGCTTCCAGCCATTCCGCCCTGTACAAAGGAATAAAGCCTGTGCCTGGCGGTCTGCTGTCCTGCTATATATTCAATCTGCTCGATTGACAGCTCTCTCATTCCCTCGACGTTTTCCAGCTTGGGCTGAAAAACACGACCTGCTGCCAGAATTCTTTCCCTTGCATCCAATTGAAGCTGCGACCCCTGAATGAGTGCATGAAGATGGAAAAGCCAATCATCCATCATGGAGAAAAAACGATCCTGCACATCCTGCGGCAAGAGGGAGAAAGAGCGGTCAAGATACCTGTCATAAACAAGTTCAAAATCGTTGGGATCATAGCCGCCAAGAGCTGTTTCCCAGTCTTTCAGTTCATTCAGCACCTTTTTCTCCCGTTCGGTTAATTGCATCGTATAACCTCCAGCGATAAGAATTTATTTTCAGTATAGCATAATATACCCAATGTTGATTGCGGGGAAGCAGTCACGAAAAAAAAGCAAAAGCAGGATAGGCCCGCTTTTGCTTTGAGTATCAGATTTTCCACTATTTCGTCAAACGTACAATGTCCCTTGCAATCATGACTTCCTCGTTTGTCGGGATGACCATTACTTTGACAGGGGAATGCGGATAGCTGATGAACGCTTCTTCGCCACGCACTTTGTTCAGTGCCGGATCCCAATAAACTCCCATGAATTCAAGGCCTTTCAGGACACGTCCACGGATTGCAGAACTATTTTCACCAATTCCTGCTGTAAAGATGATAGCATCTACACCGCTCATACGCGCAGCATAAGAGCCGATATACTTGTGGATTCGGTTGCCGAACACCTGAAGTGCAAGCTCAGCCCGTTCATTGCCTTTTTCCGCTTCATCCTCAATGTCGCGAAGATCACTGGAGAATCCAGTCACGCCGAGCATCCCGCTTTTTTTATTCAGGACATCAAGTACTTCGTCTGCTGTCATATCTGTTTTTTCCATAATGTACGGTATAAGGGCCGGATCAATATTTCCTGATCGCGTGCCCATTGTCACGCCCGCAAGCGGGGTGAATCCCATTGACGTATCGATGGATTTTCCTCCCTCGATGGCCGCAATGCTGGCTCCATTTCCAAGGTGACAAGAAATAAGGCGTAGTTGTTCAACAGGGCGTCCAAGCATCACGGCAGCCCGCTGAGAAACGTACTTGTGTGATGTACCATGGAAACCGTATTTCCTCACTCCAAACTTTTCATAGTATTCGTACGGAAGACTATAGAGGAATGAGTTTTCAGGCATAGTTTGGTGGAATGCAGTATCGAAAACTGCTACCTCAGGAACATTCGGAAGCGCGTGCTGGAATGCTTTGATGCCTGTAACATGCGCCGGATTATGCAAAGGCGCAAGCTCGGAAAGGTCTTGGATTTTTGCAAGGACTTCGTCCGTTATGACAGCAGAGTCGCTGAAAGTTTCCCCGCCATGCACGACGCGGTGCCCAACACCTTCGATTTCATCAAGAGAGTTGATAATGCCAAGTGAAACAAGCTTATCAAGCAGCATTTTGACCGCCACTTCATGGTTTGGTATATCCAATGTCTCTTTGATTTTTTTATCATTCACCGTAATCGAAAAGATTGAATCGGGCAACCCAATCCTCTCAACAAGTCCTTTTGTAATAACTTCCTCACTCGGCATTTCAAACAGTTGGAATTTTAGTGATGAACTGCCGGCATTAATCGCAATCATTTTCGCCATAGTATGTTAACGCTCCTTTTAAGTAACAGCCTTCGTTTATTTTTAATATTTCATATACAAAATTCTAACGTGAAGCTGAAAATCTATCTTTTATTTTTCAATTAAAACATTGTGACTGTTACATTTCAAGCCAGTATCTCACAGTTTTCATCTTTTATACAAATGTATTTGTATTCAGACATTTCTGCTATATCTGTCATTAACTTTAGGACTATGTATATACAAAAATAAAAGGCCGGCATTCCAGCACCGGCCTTATCTTCTATGCTTTTTTGTTTTCGGCAAACCATCCGTCAATCCTTGCAAGCATGCTTCCCATTGCCCTGCTGTCCGACATTGGCGGAAGCTCTGCGAGAAGCGCTTGTTTAGGCGCTTTGACACCTTCGCCTTTCTTCTGCAATATCAGGATGCTTTTTCCGGCATGTTTGTGTTTGAACATGGAATCCGGAAGCTGAATGACTCCCTGAATGATTAGATTATTTTTGATATAATCGTGCAGCTTGTTTGCCTGCTCACTCTCGAACAATCCATTCGGAATGACAAATAACAAGCATGCGCCCTCTTTGGCATGCCGCGTGCTTTGTTCTATAAAGAGATGGTGAGAGTAAGTATGTCCACTGTCGACACTTACCTCAAAATCTGCTGCCTTGTTGTCAGCAGGGTAAAAACCGACAGGCAGGTCACAGATGACCGCGTCAACTGGATCGATAAACAATGGCTCAAGAGAATCCTGGTTAAACAGCTCAACATCATGCCCAAGGAGATTGGCATTGATGTAGGCAAGCCTAATCAGTACCTCATCAATTTCCGACCCAGCAGCAGCAATTTTCCTGCCTTGCTGCTGGTTCATGACAGTTGCAAGAAGATTTCCCGTTCCTGCTGCAGGATCAAGAAGACTGTATTCCTCCGCAGTGATGAACTTATCAAGCAAATATCCGATAAACATTCCGATAGAGTCGGGTGTCATTTGGTGGTTTGGTTGGATATTCTCCTGCATCCCTTTCAATATTGCCAGCTGGAATCCCCTGCGGATTTCTTCTTTCGCAAAGTCTTCAAGATGAATTTCTTGATAAGATTTCTCAAGGCGTTTTATGGCAAACTCATTCAAGCCTTCCTGGAGAACGGAACCATGAAAAAGATTTTCTCCCGTCTCGGCAAGAGCCTCTAAATATGTACAATCAAGCTCTTCCTTTAAAATATCTGCTGTAACGTTAAATGCTGTAAAAAGCTTTTCTACCTGTGAAACGCTCAACTTTATTTCCTCCCGCTGCGGATTCGTCTTGTTCTATTTTAACTCTGATTCCCGGCCCCTACAAGGAAGAAAAAAAGCCACGGGATTCCCGCGGCTTCTTCTCTCCAAGTTTTACTTAGCAGTTCTTGCAGCTTCGATCGCTGCCTCGTAGTTTGGATGGTTTGTAGCTTCACCGACATATTCTGCATATGTCACTTCGTCATTTGAGTTCACGACGAATACTGCACGCGCCAACAGGCGAAGTTCTTTAATTCCCACCCCGTACGCTTCTCCGAATGAAAGTTCGCGATGGTCTGAAAGTGTCACAACTTTATCAATTCCATTTGAGCCGCACCAGCGCTTTTGAGCAAATGGTAGGTCCACGCTGACCGTGAGGATTTCCACATTGTCAAGCTTGGCTGCCTCTTCATTAAAACGGCGTGTCTGCGCATCGCATACACCGGTATCCAGTGAAGGAACAACGCTGATCAGCCTTACTTTACCAGCTGTATCCTGAAGTGTCACCTCAGACATATCATTGCCAAGCACCTTGAAATCCGGTGCCATGTCACCAACTTTCACCTCGTTGCCAAGCAATGTAACCGCGTTCCCCTTAAATGTAATACTCGCCATATTCATTCATCCTCCTATGTTCGTATATGTACACAGTGTTAATATATCTTTTCGAGAGTGACTTTTCAAATAATTATCCTTGAGGACAGAAAAAGCGGATGCACCTTGCACAGAGTTATCTGATAAGACGAGCCGGCGAGAAGGTTGCTCCTTGACTTTCTTGGCAGATTTGCAGCCCCTAAATCCTGAAGCGAAACAACACGAAATAGCAAGCATCCGTTAAGCTAAACCCACAAGTTGTTTTGCCAAAGTTTGTATAATTTCTTATCTATAAAAAAATGGCAACTCCGTAAAGTCACCATCCTCACCTGCTTTTAAATATCTAAATCATGCTTTGGGCCGTCATAATCACTTTTTTTGTCATTCTTCTGGCTTTCATTTTTGCCGCCGTTGCTTTTGGACATCATATTCTGTACCTTCTCGACAGCCTGCGGGGCAAGATCAAGAATTTTTTCAAGCAAATGGGTATTTTCATCGAGATGAAGCATTCGGACTCCACTACTGCTAACTATAAGGAAAGCGATCGGAGTGATGGAGACACCGCCCCCGCTTCCGCCTCCGAAAGGATGTTTAGACTCTCCGCCTGAATTCTCCCCATCCATGATAAACTCGCTTCCGCCCGCCGCAAACCCGAAACCCACTTTGGAAACAGTCAATATCACACTTCCGTCGGGTGTTTCAACAGGATCGCCAATGATTGTGTTTACATCAATCATTTCTTTCAGATTTTCCATGGCGGTCGTCATTAGCCCCTGAATTGGATGATCAGACATATTTATTCCTCCTTTATCACACGGTGTTTGTTTTATCATTGGATAAGACAGAAAGGGCAGAGCTCCTGAATTCAGGCATACCGCCCTTCCAGTACTTAATTAGCTTTGTTCCTGCCAGAATAGCATGCCCTGCTCTTACCTGAAAAATACATGAAAGCTTTGTCTGTGAAACAGTGCCCTGAAAGCAGGGAGTCACACTGAGCACTGGTTTAGCCTGAAGCTTCATATAACGGCCGATTGTCGCCATCAGCCCCCCTTTTGCTGCCCAAATCCCTCCGCAGATTACCGCTGTTGTAGCGGCATCCCCAATACCTGCAACTGTATGCCAGGAAAATTTTCTGACAGCGACCTTCCGCAGGAAAAAACGGGTTAGCCTGTTCAGCCCTGCAATATGTTCAACGAAAACTTTAAAATCATGAATGGAATCTCTCACATCCCCGCGGTCGACCTTACCCTCATGTTTTTCATCCTTCCGAGGTCCCTTAACCCTCCCTTTGACAGCAATTGCCGAAGTGTCGGGCTCAACTTCAATGACAGGATATTCAATTTTACGCCAAATCATCCCTGCCCAGGCTTTGATCAGGATACATAAGCGGTCATCATTTTTACCATGGTAATAATCAACAGAAACTGTGATTTTCGTCAGCATAACAATCAAGAGCAATATCAAAAATAGCGCCAAAACCCCAGCTGCCGGTATAAGCCAATACACCATTGTTCACATCCTTCAGACACCCATTATTGGCATATGCGAAAAAAAATAAACCTGCCTCAAAAAGGCAGGTTTATTGCTGTTATGTTTCATGTACAACCGTTGTATCCGCAAACAAATCATGGAGACCCTGTTTTTTGGGAAGGAAAGCAACAATTAAATAGCCGATAAATACTGTTACCGAGATAAACCTTCCGATCCATTCACGAAACAATACGGTACTCCACGATAATCTCCGGCCCTTAAGGTCGACAACCTTCAGTCCAAACACCATTTTTCCGAGCGTCTGGCCAAGGTACTTCGTCATGAAAACAAAGTATAGGTAGAAGGTGACAGCTGTAGCAATGTTTACAGGCTTAAACAATTCTTCGCCGGAAACAGATAAGTCAAGCGCTCTGAAAACCGGGTAAATCAATAAACCGTTAATGCTCCATATCACAATAAGATCAAATAGATATGCCCAAAACCTCATCCAAAAGCCTGCGTACCTAAAAGTAGCAAGAAGGTCTTCCATTGCAGTTGACTCATTTTGCAAGCTTGTGACCGGCATAGGGGTGGGCTGGCCGCTCTCCTCGGTAAGCGACGGCTGGACCGTTTCTTCCGCTGTATGATCCGACAAAGCGGCCTGCTCCTCAACAGCAGTATTCTCAGTAAGGTTCTCTTTGTCTTCGAGATGCTCCTCTTCCGGATTAGCTCCATTTCGTGCAGATTCATCTGAATTCAAGACTCAGCACCTCCTATTCTGAATAAAGGTACATCAACCGTGGAGAATTCGGCTGGGAGAGAATCTTCATCAGCCCTGACATTTCCAGGTCTTTGCCCATCATTTTTTGCGCTCCCAAGCTAAACAATGAGCCAAAGCCCATATCTTCCTCATAGCTGACCACTTGTGCATCTGGAAGGTTTTCATGTTCCTTAAGTGTGTCCACCACATCTTCAAAATGACCAAAATCATCAATCAAGTTCAGTTCTTTCGCCTGGCGGCCATCATAAATCCGGCCATCAGCAATTTTCCGGACTTTTTCAGCTGGAATGCCGCGACCATCTGAAATTACCTTCACAAATCCCTGGTAGGAATTATTGATCATCGTTTGAAGAATTTTCCGCTCTTCTTCAGTCATTTCCCTCGTCGGGCTCATGATGTCTTTATACTGTCCGCTTTTGATTGTGACAAAATCAACGCCGTACTTTTCTGCAAGACCTGAATAGTTCACCCCCTGCATGATCACCCCAAGAGACCCTGTAAGTGTTTCCGGGCTGGCAAAGACTTTGTCGGCAGGTGCAGAAATATAATAGCCTCCTGAAGCCGCTATGCTGCCCATTGATATGTAGACAGGTTTTTTCGTTTCTTTTTGGATTTCAATAATTTTGTCATGGATTTCCGCACTTTCCACGACTCCTCCGCCTGGAGAATTTACTCTGATGATTATGCCTTTCACATTATCATCCTCTTTTGCATTGTCCAGCTGCTTCAAAAATGAACGGTGATTATAGCCTGGACTTTGCATGAATGCCGATGGCTCCCCTGTATCCTGGATTACGCCATCAACTGCAAGTACTGCGATCTTCCGAAACGCGTTTCCTTCCTCAATGACTTCCTCGCCAAACGTCTGTCCACTGGCTTCCATCAGTTTATCCAAAGAAGACTCCTCTTTTTTTGTAGACATGAAAGATAGCGAGTTTACAACGACCGATATAAAAAATAAACCTGCGGCAATGCCAAGCGCCGCCCACCTTTTTCCATTCATGCTGTTCCCCCTTAAAGATTTGGCTTGGTCAAAATGTATGTTAAAATTGTGTCAACCCTTCTTATTTTAGCAAAAATGGGGGGGAAAAGGGGATTTAATACTCAAAACTCAAAATGTTTGGAGGAATGATGATGCCTGACCGCCGTAACCTGTTTTTTTACCACAAACCAGATACAGACAAAGAGGAAAGTATCTCGTCATTGTACGAAATAGCAGAAAGATATGGTTTTAACATTATTAAGGATTACCGAAAAGCCAATATCATTGTATCAATTGGGGGAGATGGCACCTTTCTCCAGGCTGCAAGAAAGACAGGGTTCAGGCAAGACTGCCTTTATGCGGGCATATCGACAACCGGGAACCTGAATGTTTACTGTGATTTTCACATCGGAGACCAATCAAAAATGATTGATGCAATTACAAATGTAGAAGTTGAAGTAAGACGCTACCCTACTATCGAAGTAACAGTCGATGATCAAATGAAGTTTTTATGCCTGAATGAATTCAGTGTCCGATCAGGAATCATCAAGACATTCGTGATGGATGTATTCATTGATGACCTGCATTTCGAAACATTCAGAGGAGATGGCATGATTGTAGCAACGCCAACAGGCAGCACAGCATACAATAAATCAGTCAACGGTGCAGTTGTCGACCCAATGCTTCCATGCGTGCAGGTGAGCGAACTGGCATCCGTCAATAACAACCATTACCGTACACTTGGTTCATCCTTCATTTTAAGCGGGAACCGCAAGCTTTCCTTGAAGGTGGTACAAGACGGAAATGATTATCCGATCATGGGGATGGATAACGAAGCATTAAGCATCCAGCATGTCGAAAAAATTGATATCCGGCTCAGCGAACAAATAATCAAAACGGTAAAACTGAAGGATAACTCATTCTGGGAGAAAGTGAAGAGGACATTCCTTTAATAAATCCGGCAGTTCAATTGTGAACTGCCGGATTTCATTTTTACAGGATTTCTCGTTTTTTCAGGCACTTTTTCTCCTGCGAATCTTTGATTCCCAATCCGCTGCCTTCCTTGTCCTTGAAAAAGTGTAAAGAGCCAAAGCGGTCCAAATGAAGGAAAAAGCAATGAAATGCGTTTTCGTGAATTCTTCACCATATATGAATACACCAAGCAGGAGCGTCAGGGATGGAGCTATGTACTGGAGGAAGCCGAGCATGGAAAGCGGGATTTTTTGCGCCCCTTTCGCAAAATACAGCAGCGGAATAGCAGTTACGGCTCCAGCGCCAATCAGCAGAAGGCTTTCCGAAACCGGACCTGCAAACAGGCTAGCTTTATGGTTAATGAACAAGGAACCCATATAAATGGCCGCTAGCGGTGTCATAACCATTGTCTCAAGTGCCAATCCAACAGACGAATCTACTTTGATTAGTTTTTTTGCCAGGCCGTAAAGTCCAAAGGACAACGCAAGAGTAATAGAAATCCACGGAAACTTGCCATATGAAACGGTCATAATCACTACCCCTGCAGCTGCGAGGAAAAATGAAAGGATTTGGGCACGTGACAGCCTTTCCTTGAAAAAGAAAATGCCAAGCAACACACTTACAAGCGGATTGATATAATAACCAAGGCTCGCTTCAATCATCTGGCCCGTATTAACTGACCAAATGTAAATGAACCAGTTGATGCTGATGAGCACAGATGCTGCGGCGAGGACCATAAGCTGACGCTTATTATTTGTAAACCCTTTGATCGTGGCTGTGAAAGGCTGCCATCTGTTGGTAATCGCCAAAAAAACAAGCATAAAGAAAAATGACCAAAACACCCGGTTCGCAAGAATTTCTTCGGCGTTGACATCACCGAGAAACTTCCAATATATCGGCAGTATTCCCCATAAAAAGTAAGAAAACGCGGCATATAGGACTCCTTTTTGCTGTTCTGTTCTGTCGGACAAGCATTTCACCCCTTTTCTTTCTATAATCGAAATAATATCATTATATCGGGGATGGCGGTCCGCTGACAATCATTTTAGTTTTCCACTTCAATCGCCAATAAAAAAATGCAGGCATGATCCGCCTGCATTTCTCGGTTTATTTTGTTTCCGCTCCCTCAAGCTCGCGCTTCCTTAATTCAATTCGCATGATTTTTCCGGAAGTTGTTTTAGGCAGCTCATCGAGAAACTCAATTTTTCTTGGATACTTGTAAGGTGCTGTCAACTCCTTTACGTGCTCCTGGAGCTTTCCAACGAGCTCCGGATCACTTTGGTCAACTCCATCACGGAGAACGATAAACGCCTTAACGATATTGCCCCGGATTTCATCTGGAGATGCAACCACTGCACATTCTTTTACCATTGGATGCTTTACGAGAGCATCCTCCACTTCGAATGGTCCGATTGTGTATCCTGAACTGATGATTATGTCATCTCCCCGTCCTTCGAACCAAAAGTAGCCTTCTTCATCCTTTTTAGCCTTGTCTCCGGTAACATAGTAATCTCCCCGGAACTGCATTGCTGTCCGCTCAGGATCTTTATAGTAATTTTTAAACAGTGCTGGAGTTTCGATATGGACTGAGATATCACCAACTTCTCCTACCGGGCACGGATTGCCGTTCTCATCGATGATCTCGACCCTATTCCCTGGAGTAGGTTTCCCCATAGAACCTGGCCTCAGCTCCATATCCTTTGTCACTCCAACAAGTAAAGTATTTTCAGTTTGTCCGTAACCATCCCTTACATCGACATTGAAGTGTTTTTTGAACGTGTCAATGACTTCCCGGTTCAATGGTTCCCCTGCTGACACTGCACTGTGGAGGCCTGGGAGCTTGTACTCATCAATCGTTGAAACTTTAGCCATCAGGCGGTACTCAGTCGGCGTACAGCATAAAACGTTGATATTGTACTTCTCAAGCAGGCGTAGATATTTTTCCGGCTCAAATTTACCGTGATAGACAAATCCTTCAGCACCAGAACCGAGCACAGACAAGAATGGGCTCCATATCCACTTTTGCCAGCCAGGTCCAGCGGTTGCCCATACAGTGTCCCCTTCTTCAATACAAAGCCAGTTTTTAGCAGCTGTCCTTAAATGCGCATATGCCCAGCCATGGGTATGGACAACACCTTTTGGATTGCCTGTTGTCCCTGATGTATATGACAGGAACGCCATATCATATTTATCCGTGTCGGCAAGCTCAAGCTTGTCCTGGGCACTTTTCATTTCCTCGTCCAGGAAAATCCATCCGGCAGATTCTTTGCCTATAGAAAACTTTACAAGCTGGTCGATTTCGTCTATTTCCTCAAACTCTTCAATGTACGGGTAGTAGCTGATGACCGCCTTTACATCCCCGTGGCCAATACGGTATTTCAGGTCTTTGGCCCTAAGCATCTCGGAGCTTGGAATCACTACAAGCCCAAGCTTTAGTGCTGCGGTATATACTTGGTATGCCTCGATGAGCCTTGGAACCACAACAAGGACCACGTCCCCTTTTTTTAGGCCCGTTCCTGAAAAGACATTTCCAATCCTGTTCGCATTTTGAAGCAATTCATCGTATGTAGTGCTCGTTGTCTCTCCTGCTTCGCTCTCCCAGCAAAGGGCTGTTCTGCCTTTTTTAGTATATTTCTCGAATTCAGAAACAAGATTATACTTTTGCGGGGCAATTAACTCTTCTGTATTCATTGCCTCTCCCCCTAATATTTAAATTCTTAGATAACATTATTATTATACAAAATTATTCAAATATTTCAAATTATTATTTCTTATTTTTATAAAAACAGAAAAGAGACAGGAATTTCTTCCTGCCCCTTGTAGCCATAATTATTTATTTTTATTTAGAAAATCCGCTCATTTGCTGTTGAGCCATAGATACAAGACGCTTGGTGATTTCTCCACCAACAGATCCGTTGGCACGGGAAGTTGTTTCTCCACCAAGGTTAACACCAAATTCAGAAGCAATTTCGTACTTCATTTGGTCAAGTGCCTGCTGAACTCCTGGAACCAAAAGGTTGTTTGAGTTGTTGTTTGCCATGTGATTTCACCTCCTTGTGAATATAGAGTGTGTAAAACCACATGTCTTAATACTGGATTAAGTTTGGTAATTGTTCACAATTTTATTTACTGTTTAAAACAGGTCTTCGTCGATGACATCCAAAGTATTTCGGCCTGGCTTGATGAGGATTGTCTCGGTTTCTTCTACAGCTTTTTGGATCAGCGGCTCAAAGTCAAAAAAGCTTTCAAACCGCTGCACTTTCTCAAGCTTTGGCTTTGTCTTCGGCGAAGCAGGAACAAAGACCGTACAGCAATCTTCATAAGGACGGATAGAAATATCATGTGTTTCAATCTGCTGTGCAATCTCCATTATTTCTGATTTATCCATCATAACCAGCGGTCTTAGGACTGGAGTGCTGGTCACTTCGTTAATAGCATACATGCTCTCGAGCGTCTGGCTGGCCACCTGTCCGACGCTTTCGCCAGTGATGATGGCAAGGCCGCCATTCTTCTTGCGTAATTCATCGGTAATTTGGAGCATGATTCTTCTTGTCGAAGTCATGGTGTAGTTTTCCGGAACCTGTTTGTGGATCATTTGCTGGACCTCTGTGAAAGGAACGATGTGCAAAACAAATTGTCCGCTAACTTCGGCAAGTTTTTCCGAAAGGTCGATCACTTTCTGGCGAGCCCGTTCACTTGTGAATGGCGGACTGAAAAAATGAACTCCTTCCACCTCAAGACCGCGTTTCATGGAAAGGTGGCCTGCAACCGGGCTGTCAATCCCTCCCGACAGCATGAGCATTGCTTTGCCGCCAGAACCTGCTGGCATACCTCCAGCACCAACGATATTTTCTGCGGAAAGGTAAATACCTTCTTTCCTGACTTCCGCCTGCAGATTAATATCAGGATTGCGGACATCCACAACCAATCCGGGAATATTCCGAAGCAAATGTCCACCCAGTTCATGGTTGATTCCGTTTGTATCAAGCTCAAATGTTTTGTCTGCTCTTCTTGCAGAAATTTTGAAAGTATTCCCTTCTTTATAGACCTGCTGGAACAAAACCAGCGCTGCATCCTTCATTTTCTCCTTGTCCTGTTCCGTTTTGACAGCAAGGCTGAATGATTGAATTCCAAATATTTTCTTCAGACAGTCGGCAACCCGAATTCCATCTTCCCCATTTAGGAGTACAAACATCCTGTCACGGTCAGCCTTTACGGAAGCCTTTGGGAAGTCTGCCAGGGACTTTTGGATGTTTTTTCTTAGTCTGTCGATAAACTTATTCCTATTTTTCCCTTTAGTTGAAATTTCTCCATATCTTATCAGTATTCGGTCATATATCATCTGTTCATTACCTCTCCCAACCTGTTAACAGTCTCCTTAATTGCATTGCCAACGATTTTAGCTTCTTCCAGTGTATTCTCATATGAAAGACTGATTCTTACGGCACTTGCTGCCAATTCATGCGGAACTCCCATGGCCAGCAGCGTTTTGCTTCCTCTATTCTTTTTCGATGAGCAGGCGCTTGTCGTAGAAACAAAGATGTTTTTCTCTTCAAGCGCATGAACAAATACTTCTGTTTTCAGCCCTTTTATGGAGAAATTCAGAATATGCGGGGCATTGTTCCATTCAGAAGAGTGAATAGTAACGCCCGGTATACTGCCAAGTTCACTGCGCAGTTGTAGGTTCAGCTTCTCCATTACCAGCACCCCTGCTTCCCTTTTTGCAAGAGACATGCGCAATGCCTTGGCCAGCGCCACCGCACCGGCTACATTTTCAGTACCGCTCCGCCTTGCCTTTTCCTGGCTTCCACCTGAAAATAACGGAAAGAGCCTTACTCCTTCCCTTACATAGAGAGCCCCTGTCCCTTTCAGACCATGGAATTTATGGCCGGATAGCGAGCAGAGGTCTATTCCGCACAAATGAAAATCGAGCGGTACCTTTCCAGCCCCCTGGACGTAGTCAACATGGAAAAGTACCTTGGGATAATCACGTACAATCGCTCCAATTTCCTTTATCGGCTGTATTGCCCCTGTCTCATTATTCACATGCATTACTGACACAAGTATTGTATCGTTGCGCAATTCCCTTCTGATATCTTCCGGATTAACAAACCCAAAGGCATCTACTGGCACAAAGGATACTTCAAACCCCAATTTTTCGAGCTGTTCCATTGCAGTCGAAACAGAAGGATGTTCAATCTTTGATGAAATGATGTGCCTTCCCCTGTTTTCCCCGGCTAGTGCCACACCCTTGATGGCAAGGTTATTGCTCTCAGTGCCGCCTGAAGTGAACAGGATTTCATCAGGCTTTACCCCAAGGAGTTCTGCCGTTTGCGTCCTCGCCTGATTCAGGAGCTTCTCAGCCTGGCCTCCGACACCATGCAGTGAAGATGGGTTGCCAAAATAATTGCCTGCTACTTTTATAAATGAATCCAGAACTTCTAGGTATGGTTTCGTCGTTGCGCTATTATCAAAATAGATCATGTTATGTTCCCCCCTATAGCAAAAAAACTTTGCTGCCAACATATCATCTTAGCATAACCCTGTTTATTTTTAAATTCTCGTTCAGCCAAAAAACAAGGCCTCCAATCGGGATTGGAGACCTACCTGGCCTTACGCCTGCTTTTCATAAATCAACTCTTCAATTTTCTTCAGCGCACCGGGTTCAACTTTTTCTATTGCGGTAGCAGCCTCTTCAAGCGCCCGGCGATAATCATAGCTCCTGAATGATTCTTCCGCCTGCATCAAACCTTTTGCAACGGATTGGTGCTTACTTCGGTAGCGATTCCCATATTGAATTACTTTTTCTGCAAGCATCACATTTTCTACCATCTCGGTTGTCGTGTTTGACAATTTCTCCACTGTTAATACAGCGATTTCGAGGTGCTGCTGCACGACAGGAATATCCAGCGGCTTATCTTCTAATTTACCGGCGACGTTTTGAATGCTTTCCCTGGCATCTTCGAGAAGATCCTTATAGGTTTGCGAGAGTCCCGGTAGGTTGCTCTTTGAAACAAGTCTAATCATTTCTGTTATCTGTCTTGACAATTCCTTCACTTGTTCCCTGGCAGCCAGCTCATCTTTCCTTAGCGCATTTAGTTTTTCTTTAAATGCAAGCTGGTCCGATATAACGCTGTCGAGCTCCTCTTTCAGCTTTAACAGCTCTTCATTCAGAAAGCTTTGAGCCGTTTCACTCTGCTGGATCTTTGCTGAAAGCAGTTCAAATCTTCTCACCAGTTCATCAAGCTGGCCGTCGCAGGATCGCTGTGCATCAAGTTCTTTTTCATTTAAATGGTAGCTTTCCTGGATAATCTGCAGTTCTTGGTGAATTCTTTCCTGTTCTTCCACAGCCTCATCCAAACATTTTTCTGCTGCCGGATGTGCTTTCATGATCGACTGTCTCCCGGCTACCTCATTTTCCAGAAGATCAAAAAGAGAATCAATCGCTTCTTTCATTTTTTCAATTCCCTGTTCGACCTTGCCGATCTCCGTTCCATAAATCAATGTATGGAATTCATCCATACCCTTTTCAATTTCCTTCATCTCTGCATCGAAACCAATGTGTTCAAGGCTGTAGCCTTGCCCTTCCATTTCCTTGTAGCCTTCCTTCAAATCATTGATCTGGGAAGGAATAACGGTTTGGCACTCATGGAGAAGCTGAGGAATTATATTCATTCTTATACTGATTTGTTCAAGCTGTCCATTAATGGTAAGAACGGTTTCCCTTGCTTCAAGATAATCGCCGTTCATAGTCTTTTCATCAAACTCAACGAATTTGGCATTAACCTCATCAAGCTGCTGTTCAAGGTTTTCCTCGGCCTTGCCGAAACTATGGCGATGCGCAAGAAGATTTTTCCTGCTCCCACGATACAGCTCCTTCAATCCTTCAATCTCACTCCTGTTTTTCTCTTCGCTTCCGACCAGTTCATTCAATTCACTAAGAATTTTATTGATGACTTCTTCTATTTCGTTAAGCTTACTTTCCATAACTGAAAAAGTCTCTTTTGCTTTTCTGAACCTGAGTTTATCTGAATACTCCTCGGCATCAAACAGGTTTTCTTCAATTCCTGGCAGCCCGACAGTGACAATTTCATCCCACTCCCGCCGCCATCTCTCAAATAATTCTTCAGTCTGTCCGGTCATATTCAGCTGCTTGACCTTCGACATTTCCTCAAGTACAGGCCTGTTCAGGATATCCAGCTTCCATGCCTCATACCTGTCAACTTCCCCGAAGTATTTCCGTTTCAGTAAAAATCCGGCCAAAAATAAGCCCATGATTAAAACTATTCCACCAATTATATATTCCATGCTAATCCTCCCGGTCTATCGCAAAAAAAAATCGGATCGCCATTCTATCTATACAAATAAATGAAGTAAATGTTTTTTTAATGTATTTATGATACCATGTAAACGACATTTTTTGACCAGTTATTTCTTTTTTTTGTTAAAATTATCGAAAATAATCTAAAGCTGTCAAGGTATTGACGAAAAAACTTACGGAGGCGCCCTATGCTGATAGACGGTCATGTACATACACCATTCTGCCCGCATGGAACAAAAGATGTGCTCGATGACTATGTCGAGCGTGCCCTTTCAATTGGGTATACCGAAATAACGTTTACAGAACATGCTCCGCTCCCCGAAGGATTCGCGGATCCGACCCCTTTAAAAGACAGCGCAATGAAAAGAGAGGACTTGGAACAGTATTTTTTTGAAATAGACAAGGTAAAAAATAAGTATAAAGGAAGGATCAGGATACATACAGGCCTGGAAGTGGATTATATTGAGGGATTTGAAAAAGAAACTGCGGCTTTCCTTGATCAAACAGGAAAAAACCTGGATGACGCTATCCTCTCGGTTCACTTTTTAAAAGACCGGAACGGGGACTATTCCTGCGTTGATTACAGCCCTGCCAATTTTGAGAAAATGGCAGGTCATTACGGTTCTGTGGACAAAGTATACGAGAATTATTACAGGACTGTCCTTAAGTCAATTGAAGCAAACCTTGGGCTTTATAAGCCGAAGAGGATTGGACATATCACACTTGTCCATAAGTTCCAGCTAAAATATCCTCCAGAAAAAACATTTACGAATGAAATTCATCATATTCTCGAAAAAATCTGCAGCTGTGGATATGAGATTGATTGTAACGGGGCAGGAACAGCAAAGCCCTTGTGCCGTGAGACTTACCCTCCCTCCAACGTCATTGAAAAGGCAGCTGACATGGGTATCCCTCTTATTTACGGTTCCGATGCCCATCAGGTGAAAGAACTGGGCCAGGGTATGAATTTTATCAGGAAATCATTGCATGCTGCAGATTGATATTCCATCAGACCGACACTACTCTCATTACATGAGGATGTGCTGGTCCGCACAGGAAAGCTCTCAGCCAGCTGGCTACTTCCCGGCTGTATTTTTCAGCAAAATAGTTTTCATTCGGCAGTATATGGAGGACTTCACTTACATAGTCGGAGTTCAAAAACGGCATATTCAAAAGAGATTTCAGCTGAAGAATCGCATAGTGGATCGGGCGGCTTGAGAACTCCCCTGAGTTCATCCCTGTTTCTAGCACTTTTTTCAAGTAATAGCGCTCCTTGGCCATATAGGTAGACATTACTTCCCGGACCATTTGCGAGTCGATGGTCATTTCCCTTAATACAAATCTGGTGAGTTGAAGATTTTCACACTGGTATTTCATGAGCCTGTCCACAATATCCTGGAGGCATTCTTCCGCTCCATCATCGAGCACCGCGAAACCCTCCTCCACTTCTTTCAGGTAGTTCTCGAAAAACACTGTAAAACAATACTCTAGCAGCCCGTTTTTATTATTGAAGTAATAAGCGATATTGGCGGCATTCACCTTGGCCTTGGCAGCAATGTCCCGAATCGATGTTCCACTGTAGCCTTTCGTATTAAAAAGGTAAACAGCTGAGTCTACGATTTTATCCCTGGAATTTTTCCGCATTCTTTCCACCCGCCTTTTACTATTTTACATTTATTCACTCTTATCTATTAGTTTATAGGAAAAGCCCGCAGTTTCCTTGGAAAACCTGTCGACAAAGTCTCCATTTTTCCCCCACATTCTGTTAAAATGAAAGGATATTTTCAGACAATAAGGGGGAAAAACATGTTTCAGGTCGAATCGTACAAAGGGGATCGGGCAGAAAAATATGATTTAATGATCAAACAGCTAAGAGCACTTCTTCACGACGAAAAGAATGTCACAGCTAATTTAAGCAATGCCTCAGCCCTTCTCAACCATTTTCTTGATAGAATCAACTGGGTGGGCTTTTACTTGATGGATGAGGGTGAGCTTGTTTTGGGACCTTTCCAGGGTTTGCCTGCGTGTGTCAGAATCCCCCTTGGAAGAGGCGTTTGCGGAACAGCTGCAGAAAAACGGGAAACATTGAGAATAGCGGATGTACACGCGTTTCCCGGTCACATTGCCTGTGATTCCGCTTCACAGTCTGAAATTGTCATTCCTCTTGTTGATGATGGAAAGCTTGTTGGAGTGCTCGATATCGACTCGCCGGAGAAAGACCGGTTTGACAACCTTGACCAAGAGAGACTCGAAAAATTTTCAGCCGTGCTTATGGAGCTTTACAGAGAATAAATTATATTGAGAGACAGCGGTGCAGTTTCGTGCACCGCTGTCTTTTGTTTTCAGTATTGGTGCTGCTTTGCGGAAATTTTGTTTTCCTGGAAATGAATTCTGCAGTCCTCGATCTTCCTGTTCGGCCATTTTATTTACTTGAAGATGACATTGGAGGAAGCTTCAACAAAAAAATCGGCACCTTTAACCGGTTCCGATTTTTCTCATTCCTAAAATATAATTTTATTAAATGCTTTTAAAAGCTGCATCCAAATCTTCTCTGATATCCTCCCATGACTCAAGGCCTACAGAAAGACGAAGCAGGTTGTCGGTAATACCCATTTTCATTCTTGACTCTTCCGGGACGACAGCGTGTGTCATTGTTGCAGGGTGCTGGATCAAAGTTTCGGCATCTCCAAGACTGACTGCAATCTTTATCATCTGTAGCTCGTCCATAAATCTTTGCGCTGTCTCTTTCGTCCCCTTCACGTTAAAAGAGATCAATCCGCCTGGCTTTCGCATTTGTTTTTGCGCAAGCTGGAAATCTCCCGAGGATGGGTCGCCCGGATAGAATACTTTCTCTACCATTGGATGTCCCAAAAGAAATTCTGCCAATTTCTCTGCGTTATCACTGTGCCGATCCATTCTGACAGGGAGTGTTTTCAGCCCCCTCAGTAAAAGCCAAGCATCAAACGGGGAAATAACGCCGCCAATATCTTTTTGTGTTGTCCGGGCGATTCTTTCCATCATTTCGCTGCTCCCTGCCGCAATTCCAGCGATGACATCCCCATGCCCGCATATATACTTAGTCGCGCTGTGTACGACAATATCGCATCCCAAGACAATTGGGTTCTGGAGATAAGGTGAACAGAACGTATTGTCAACAACAACCGGAACTCCTTTTTTCCTAGCTACCGTTGCCACCATTTCGAGGTCGACTAGCTTCATTGTCGGGTTGATTGGCGTTTCGACATAGATGCAGGCAGTTTCTGGAGAAATCAAAGCTTCCACTTGTTCACTCGTTTCCATTGCAGAAAAATCATGAGTGATCCCAAACTTTTCTTCCATTAGCTCCAGCAGTCCAAATGTGCAGCCATAAACACCTTGCGAGCAAAGAATATGGCTCCCATTTTTCACCAACGAAAATAGAACTGCCGATACTGCAGCCATTCCAGAACCGAATGCTAGCGCCTTTTCTGCTCCTTCGAGCACCGCCATCCGCTCCTCAAGCACAGTTACAGTTGGATTTCCAAGCCTCGAATAAATATAACCGGCTTCCTCTCCTGAAAAACGGGCAGCCCCCTGTTTCGCATTATCAAACGCAAAAGTGCTTGTTTGATATATTGGCGGAACAAGGCTCCCGCTGAATTGTTTTGAATCATATCCAGAATGGATGACTTTTGTTTCAAATTTTTTCTCCCGCATGATGATCCCCCTTTATGTTGAAAACGCATACATTTCTCTTACAGCATATGACAGGAATGGAAAATGCGAAAGTATTTTGCATTGAAATCTTTTTTTGAGGATGAAGGATCCAGAGTTTCTATAACTTGAATAACCTCTAAATGTATGAGCCTTTCTGCTCCTGGTAAGTCTTTTGCTGCATCGCCTTCCCACAATACCTTAGCCCATCCCGAAATTTGCATGGTTTTACGATTATTGAAATCAATAAAAATTAAGCCTACATTTTTGAAAAAATAAAAGACATACAGGGGCTAACATCTTATGCCTTTTTATAGAAGATTTTAAAAATAACATGGATGAAAACGTTCCAAATTTCAGTGAAATAGACGGAATAATCACGACTTTAAATCATTCAAATGTAGTTAAGGACTATTTTAATAACAGCAAAAAACCAATCTATACGATTGGCTCCAGAATTTCCCCTAAAGATTTAATGAATATCGCAAAGTTAAAAGAAGGAACCAAAGTTGCATTTATTTGTCTTGGGAATAAAGGTGGTGAGTCGCTGGCAAATAGAGTAGACGAAGCTGGCATTAAACATATTTCAAGTATAACTGGAGGAATTCCAGAAAAGGATCACCTTAATAAAATGATTAATACTGTTGACTATATATATATATCTGAAGCAGCTTGCCAGGAACTAACTAACCTAGTTCCTGAAAAAGCCTCCATACTTCCCCTAGAGCTTGATAACACTAGTGAACAGATTTTAAAAGACCTAAAGTGATTTTATTACTAAAACCTTTTCTTAATAAAAATCTAGTCCCATGCATTTTTTTATAAAAATAAGCAGCTCAGTTAAGATTTGCTTAACTGAGCTGTTTAGGCTGGACTGTCTATTTAGGCTAAGTTAAGTTTTTCTAAGATGGCATAGGCTGCTTTGATTTGGGAAAATGAAGCGCAGCTATCTTTTCGCAATGATCTTATCGATGATCCCATATTCCAGAGCTTCCTGTGCACTCATGAAATAATCCCGGTCAGTGTCTTTTGCGATTTTCTCCACCGGCTGGCCCGTCCGTTCGGCAATGATTTGGTTAATGTGATCACGAAGTTTGAGTATTCTCCGGGCAGATATCTCGATTTCAGTTGCCTGCCCCTTTGCTCCACCCAATGGCTGATGAAGCATGATTTCGCTATTTTGAAGGGCATATCTCTTTCCTTTTGCCCCTGCAAGGAGCAGCATGGCCCCGAATGAAGCCGCCATCCCGACACAAATTGTACTGACATCTGGCTTAATATATTCCATCGTATCAAAAATTGCGAAACCCGCTGATGTTGAGCCGCCGGGACTATTGATATAAAGCGAAATATCCTTTTCTGAATTGTCAGCTTCAAGGAATAGCAGCTGGGCAATGATGCTGTTTGCCACCTGGTCGGTAACCTCATCTCCAAGTATGATGATGCGGTCCTTTAACAGGCGGGAATAAATATCGTATGACCGTTCTCCCCTGCTTGATTGTTCGATTACATACGGAATTGTACTCATTATTTTTCCTCCCTTTTCGATTAGGCTGCCATCATGCAAGAAGAGAGAGGAGAGCTTGAATGCATTGCCATGACAGGTTTCGAAGCACTGGCAAGTGACGGGATATCAGAAAGTTTTTCAATCAGGACCGCGGGATCTTCCGCTTGTATGGATTTGTAAAGCAGGCTGGATAAGCGCTGCTGCTCGGATTCATCCTGCGCCGTACCCACCGGGCGGAGTGATTCCCCTCTTTCAAGCCTTTTTTTTGCCCGATGCAGGGCCGCCTTGGCAGCCGTTTCTGTTGTGCCAAGCAGCTCAGCTATTTCTCCGGATTGATAGCGGAAAGCTTCTTTCAAAATGAAAATGACAGTCTGTTTTGGTGTCAACTTCTCCATCAGCAGTTCAACCATATCCATTGTGCTGTTCTTGAGAGACCTATCATCGATTCCGGCAATATTTTCAGGGATTCCGGCTACCTCATGTTTTCTCTTTCTCAACGTGTCTACCCAATGATGGTAAGCGATTCTTTTCAACAGGGCAGAATTTATTTCAGATAAAGGATAATGCCGAATCGCCTTCAAAACGGCTTCTTGAGCAAGATCATCACCATCCCAGCTGTCCTTGGCAATAAATCGGCAATATTTTTGGAGACTGGAATAATACTGTTGTATCCCGGTTGTGATACCCGCCTTCTCTTGTCCCGCTTTCCTATCGTCCTTTAAACACCTGCTGGTATACATTCTGTTCACTCCTTTTAACCCTCTCAGCCCCTATAACGAATGAAGGGGAGAAAAAGATACGGCCTGATAATTTTTTATTATAAAGATATTATTCCCTACAAAGACATTTTACGCTCCTCTTTGCGATTGGTACTCCCGATAAATGGGTATAAAAAAAATCCACAGCCTAAAAGACTGTGGAAGAGCAATTTTAAGATTTCCTTGCTTTAATTTTGAATGCGGTACTCTTTTTCTTCACTAACCACCACTTTGTTCTTCCCGGAAGTCTTTGCTTCATACAGAGCCTGGTCAGCCCGCCTGAACAGCGAACCTGTCGTATCTTTGCACCCCTTGGTCCAGCGGGAAACACCGCATGAAATGGTAATGCCCGGCCTTGTACGACGCGCAGCTTTTTCTGCAAGCCTGCCCGCGATTCGAGCCCCTGTCTCAAGCGGTGCCCCAGGCAAATAAATGGCGAGCTCCTCCCCGCCCCAGCGTGCTCCGATATCGGAGGACCGGATGCTTTCCGAAACGAGCCTGGCGAGCTGGATAAGCACATCATCACCAGTCTGGTGGCCATATGTATCGTTTATTGACTTGAAGTTATCAATATCAATCAAAATAAATGCACCCTGCTCGTCCTTTAACATAGAAACATTCATCTCTTCATCAAGGTAGCTTCTCGAAAACAGCTTCGTCAAGTGATCGGTGATCACCATTTTCTCCAGCTGTTCTTTCAGCATTGAGTTTGCAAACGCGAGCGATGAATGATGGATAAGTGATTGGAGCAGTTTAAATGCATCAAAAGTAAATGTATAGGGTTTCTCGTGGAGTACAAGTGCAAATCCTTTTATATGGTTATTCTGGACAATTGGAACTCCCATGATTGACTTGTATAAAAAGCCAGCGTGCTCCCCTGACAACGCGTTATCTCCAATAAAGAACGGCTCACCGTGCTCCATGATTTTTCCGCCCAGCCGGGCAATATGAACCGGGGCACCCTCTGAAAAAAAGAACTCTGTGCTGCCCTGGAGGATTTCCATATTCACTGCAGTTTCATCCATCATGATAAATCCGACTTCCTGTGCGCAAAATGAGTTCAAAATTTGACCGGAGACATACTTTACTGTGTCAAAAAGCCTGAGGTTGCTGTTTAGCTTGTGGGAGGTTTCATTGATTAGCTGAAGGTCTGTTACAAGCCTGCGAGATTGCTGGTAAAGCTGGGCATTCTCCAGTGCGCTTCCTGCAGTATTTGCCAGGAGTGAAATGAACTCCATTTCATTTTCAGGAAACACGAGGGCGTTCGAAGCAATTACCTGCAGGACGCCATAGACCCCCTGCCTTCCTTTAAGAGGCGCGTATAGAATGGATTTCCGCTCCTGAAGGGAATCCTCAAGCTGAATTGTCCCAGTCACATACGCCTGCATGGCAGAAAAGTTATTGCTGTTATATTCAAGGTCTTTTACCGGAAGCTCTCCATGGCTGTTGTTGTCATGGCTCAAGAGCAGATAATACTCAAATCCGGGATACATGTCCCGAAGTGTGAAAATGATTTCAAACAGCACATCATCCATATCCATGGTAGAATGAAATTTCTCCGTCACTCTATGAAGCTGCCGGTAACGCTGCTCCTCTGCCAATATCTTCTCAACACTATGTATTTTGGCCATCATTTTACTGCATTCATCCGCTATGTTTTCAAGCAATCCATCAGAAAGCGTATATGATGGATCTTCAAAAGCTGTGATACCAAGCAGGCAGTCCTCTCTTTTCAGAACGAGGACAAGGCCGTAGTGAGGGAATTGCGTTGTTCTGTATACTTTGGCATCCCAAGAATTGAGAATCGATTCCGGAGAACAACTCACAAAGGCTATATTCCCCTCTGACTGTCCGAGGCGGGTTGTCGCCTCCAGATATAAGGTCTTGTTCCACTGCCCGCAGCTGTAAAAATCAATCTCACCTTGTATTGCGGCAGCATCCTTTATTGTGGCAAGCATGCTTCTCACCAGGCGGCCCCTCGATAAAGGCGCCTTTTCATCAAGAATAATATCGAGAAAACGGCATTTAAGCTCAGACAAAACCAGCTGTTCCACTATGTTATTCATCCACATCACCTGTCATACATGCAAAGTTCACATATGAGATTCAATACACAAAATTCAAATTAATGTAAAAAGAACTATTTCATTATATCATAAAGACCTATTAAACAAGCATGCGCTAAATAAATTAATGATTAAAAAGTCCCTTGACAATAATCATTCAAAAATTATATAATAATCTTTGTGTAAAATATCGCAGCCTATGTGAACACCTTTACGGCTGTATTTTGTTCCTCGAAGGGAATGCCCTTTGATGGTGTATCTTGTAACCCGCTGCTGCTAGGGCGAAGGTGCATGAAAACAAAATACTCGTGATTGCTGTCTTGCAAACTGTTTTTATTTTACCAGAATAAAAACATAAGGAGGAGTCATTCATGGCTCGTTATACCGGCCCAAGCTGGAAACTATCCCGCCGCCTCGGAATCTCTTTGAGCGGCACAGGTAAAGAATTAGAAAAACGCCCTTACGCACCAGGTCCTCATGGTCCTAACCAGCGTAAAAAGCTTTCCGAATACGGATTGCAACTTCAAGAAAAGCAGAAACTTCGTCATATGTACGGAGTAACTGAGCGCCAGTTCCGCAACCTGTTTGACAAAGCAGGCAAAATGACTGGTAAGCACGGTGAAAACTTCATGATTCTTCTTGAATCACGCCTTGACAACGTTGTTTACCGTCTTGGTCTTACTCGCACTCGTCGCGCTGCGCGTCAGCTTGTAAACCACGGCCACATCCTTGTCAACGGATCACGCGTTGATATTCCATCATACCGCGTGGCTCCTGGCCAAACAATCAGCCTTCGTGAAAAGTCCCGCAACCTTGATGCGGTTAAAGAAGCAGTTGAAGTGAGCAACTTCGTACCTGATTTCTTGACTTTCGATGCAGACAAGCTTGAAGGAACATTCACACGCCAACCTGAGCGTTCTGAACTTCCAGCTGAAATCAACGAAGCGCTCATCGTAGAATTCTACTCCCGTTAATGGGGACGAACCGGACCCCCTGCCCTGGCAGGGGGTTTTTGCATACTTAAAAAATTCAACCATACGCATAAATAAAGCCTTCCAGACAAATCCGGAAGGCTTTAAGCATAGCTCTTAGTATTTAATGAGGAAGTACTTTTTCTTACCTCTGCGAATGATAGTGAATTGACCTTGGATTCTGTCGGCTTCACCAAGATTATATGCTGTATCCGTAACTCGTTCCCCGTTAATGGAAACAGCGCCGTTTCCTACATCCTCACGTGCCTGACGTTTTGACGGCGAAATTTTCGCCTCAACCAGCAGTTCGACAAGATTGATTTCTTTATCCGCTGCAGCTGTAAACGATGGCACGTCTTTGAATCCCTGCTGAATTTCCGCAGCGGTCAGATTTTTGACGTCCCCGCTGAACAATGCAGCCGAAATCTTAATAGCCTGCTGCAAAGCTTCTTCTCCATGAATCATTCGTGTCATTTCTTTAGCAAGCGTCTTCTGTGCTTTCCGCAAATGCGGCTCTTCCTGAACTGCAGTTTCAAGAGCCTCTATTTCTTCTTTTTCAACGAAGGTGAAGAATTTCAGGTATTTGATGACATCTGCATCTGCCGTGTTGATCCAGAACTGGTAGAACTCGTACGGTGATGTCTTTTCAGGATCCAGCCAAACAGCGCCGCTCTCCGATTTCCCAAATTTAGTGCCATCCGCTTTTGTCACAAGCGGGATGGTCATCCCAAATGCCTTTGAGCCTTCAGGAGCCATCTTCCGAATCAATTCGAGACCTGTTGTTATATTGCCCCACTGGTCACTGCCACCAATCTGCATTTTGCAATCATGGTGTTGGTACAAGTGAAGAAAATCCATTGCCTGCAGAATCGTGTAAGTGAATTCGGTAAAAGAAATCCCTGTTTCAAGACGCGAAGAAATGGTGTCTTTTGCCAGCATGTAGTTTACGCCGACATATTTACCGAAATCGCGAAGGAACGTCACGACATCAAGAGTGCTAGTCCAGTCATAGTTATTTACCATGACCGCACCGCTTTCACCTTCAAAATTAAAAATCTTCTTCAGCTGCTTCGTAATTCCCTCGACATTGTGGTTTACATCTTCAACCGTCTGAAGTTTCCTCTCTTCACTCTTTCCGCTTGGATCCCCAATCATTCCGGTTGCTCCGCCTACAAGGACGATTGGACGGTGGCCATGATTTTGAAACCGCCTTAAAGTCAAAAATGGTAAAAGATGCCCGATATGCATGCTGTCCGCTGTCGGGTCAACACCGCAGTAAAGCGAGACTTTTTCTTTGCCGAGAAGTTCGGCCATTCCCTCTTCATCCGTCTGCTGATAAATAATTCCACGCCATTTCAAATCATTTAACAAATCCATTACTCTTCCTCCTAAATATTCATTCCATTTTTTAATAAAAAAGCAAAATAAAAAGCGCCCCTGCAAATAATGCAGGGACGCTATATGCGCGGTACCACCCGGCTTGAAAACAAATGTAGATGTTTTCCACTCAAAAAATAACGGCAAAACCGTCCGCAGAAATCAATTCTTTCTGCAGAAGCTCCAGGGTGTAATTCATCCTTCTACTTGTACCGGCTCACAGCGGCCGCCGGCTTTCTGAAACAGTGATAGAAGCACTACTGCTTTCCCTTCAACGCTTTGTTCGATATAAAGATATTAAAACATTTTTACCATAAGATCCAGACGTTTGTCAAACCAATGATTTAAAAAAGCTGCACAGAGTTCCAGATTGCGTTGCTTTTGCACTCACTGAACATCCAGAATGATCCAAGAAGTGAACCTACAATCTTTAAGAGAATCACATATTAAAAAACATGTTTATATTTGTTTCGAAAATATTTTTCCACACCACAACAATGGACTAAACCGTTGATATATCAATGGTTATAGATAGAGTCTATTTACTGGGATGAAACAGCAGATTGTACCATTACAATTCTATAACGGAGTATTCATAACCTAATGTGTTTATGAATTTATACATATCTTCCATAGAAATAAAAAGTGTTTTTGTGTTGTCATTAGCATGAAAACTCATCAATTTTTCTGTAAGCATTTCTTTATCTAAGTATATTTTTATATCATGATCCTCATTGTTTAATAATCCGAAAATAGAAACAGCTCCAGGAGGTAATGCCATTTTTTCCATCAATCTTTCTGATGAACAAAAACTAATACGTTTCTCCTTAAGAATTTTCGCAAGTTGATCCATGTCTAGTCGTTTTGTATCGTCAATAATGACTAAATAGTATGCAGTCTTTTTTTTATTACAAAGAAAAAGTGTTTTAGTACGCACACCTTCTTTGCCAACGATGTAACTGTCTGCCTCTTCTGTTGTCAAAGCAGGCGGATGTTCAACAACTTCATAAGCAATGCTCATTTTATTTAGTGCGTCATATACAATTTGATATTGTTCCATAACGACCACCTATTTTTATAAAAAAATTTAACATGTTATGGCAGTAGTATACCATAACAAAATTCATCATACGAAAAGAAAAATGTAAAAGATGAAAGCGTTTCTCATTCCATTGTTGCTGTTATGCTATAATGTAGGAGATTTTAGGAGGAATGATACAATGAACCGGGAAAAAGAGAGATGGAAAGACCGATTTGACTCAGTCCGGTCCTATCTTACCGATAAACAAACAATCAGAGGAGCGCGAATAACGTATAATATCCTATGGAATCTGCTGCTCCTCTTCATCATTGTCATGGTAATTGGAGCTGGATTTGCTGGGGGTGTCGGTGCAGGCTACTTTGCTTCACTTGTAAAGGAAGAGCCGATCCGCCCCTATGAAAAAATGAAAAAAGATATCTATAACTATGAGGAAACATCAGATTTATATTTTTCGAATGATGTTTATCTCGGCAAACTGAGAACAGACTTGTACAGGGAAGAGGTCAAGCTCGACCAAGTATCCAACTATCTGGTTGATGCCGTCATCGCAACCGAGGATGAATACTTTTACCAGCATGACGGTGTTGTCCCAAAAGCAATCATACGTGCACTGCTCCAAGAAGTAACAAATTCGTCCACCCAATCGGGAGGCAGCACACTTACACAGCAGCTGATCAAAAACCAGATATTGACCAATGAAATCTCCTTTGAACGAAAAGCAAAGGAAATTCTGTTGGCTCTCCGCTTGGAAAAATTCTTCGACAAAAGAGAAATCCTTGAGGCCTATCTTAATGTAGCCACATTCGGGAGAAATGCCTCCGGCAACAATATTGCCGGTGTCCAGGCAGCCGCCAATGGCATTTTCGGGAAAGATGCGAAAGATCTTACACTCCCGCAGGCCGCCTTTATTGCAGGGCTTCCGCAAAGCCCTTTCGGCTATACGCCATTCTCAAGTGAGCACGGCAAACTGAAGGAAGACTTATCACCTGGGCTGGCCAGGATGAAAACAGTCCTGTCCCGGATGCATGCTGCAGGGTCTATATCCGATAAAGAATATAAGGACGCGATGAAGTATGATATCGCAAAAGATTATATTGCAAAGGCCGAAAATGGAAGCACTATAGAGGAGTATCCATACCTTACCTTTGAAATTGAAAAGAGGGCAACAGAAATCCTTGCAAAAGTCCTTGCTAAAAAAGATGGCTATGAAGAGAAAGACATTAAGAATGACAAAAACCTTCGGAATGAGTACTTGAGCAAAGCCGATAGAGATTTGCGCCAAAATGGCTATAAAATCCATACGACTATCAACAAGGACATTTATGACCGGATGCAGGAGGTTGCCGTAAACTATCCTCACTACGGAAACGCCAAAGCAGAACAAGTTCGAAATCCGGAAACCGGTGTACTGGAGACAGTAATGGAACCGGTCGAGCTTGGAGCGACACTAATCGAAAACAAGACAGGGAAAATTATCAGCTTTGTCGGCGGACGGGACTTCAAGCGGGAACAGCTGAACCATGCCACAAGCGCACTTAGGCAAAACGGGTCCACAATGAAGCCATTGCTCGTATACGCACCGGCAATGGAGCTTGGCAAGCTTCATCCCGGATCTGTACTGCCTGATGTTGAGGTATACCTCGATCCTGGCAGGCCCGGCGTTCCCTGGCCTCACAATTATGATTTGCGATACAGCGGCCTGACCTCAGTTAGGCATGCATTGACAAAGTCATACAATGTACCGGCAGTGATAGCTTATAAAAACATTTTAAGATATAACCCTGTCTCCTATCTTGAAAAGATGGGATTCACTTCACTGGAAAAAGAGGACTTTGTCAACCCGGCGGCTTCCATTGGCTCAATCGGCGGGGTAACGGTGGAAGAAAACACCAACGCTTTTGGTACTTTTGCAAATGAAGGGAAATTTATCGATGCATATTTAATTGATAAAATTGTTGATAAAGACGGTGGAATTGTCTACCAGCATAAAGTAAAGCCAGTCGATGTTTTCAGCCCGCAGACTTCCTATCTGACACTCGATATGATGCGCGATGTGATCAGCAGGGGAACCGCCACTGCCGTTAACAGCAGGCTGAAATTCAGCTCGGACTGGGCAGGAAAAACGGGTACCGGTCATGAATACCATGATTCATGGTTTGTCGCCACCAATCCGAATGTATCATTTGGTGTCTGGATTGGTTATGATACGCCTAAGTCGCTTGAAAGGTACTATAATGGGCTAACATACGGTGTCAGGACCAATTATTTATGGGCAGACTTGATGAACGCAGCTTATGATGCCGCTCCTGACATTGTCGATCCTAATGAGCGCTTCCAGATGCCTGGAGGAATTGTAAGTCGGTCATACTGCACAGTCTCCGGCATGCTTCCATCCAATGCCTGTTCAAAGGCTGGACTGGTTGCATCAGATTTGTTCATCGCCAAATACGCTCCATCCAAAGTTGATGATACTCTTGCAGTAAGTAAATTTGTACTAGTTGGAGGGAAAAGCTATTTCGCCCTCGACAACACGCCAGCTGAATTTGTGGAAACAGGAGGAGTCGTACTGAATCCTGAATATATGGAAAGCATTATTGGCCATAGAATTAAGAATCCAGCCCAGCTGCTTCCCCAAAAAGAGGCGTGGACAAACACCCTTGTAGCAAGTTCAAAGCTAAATGATAACGGTAGCACGCCTGCCCCTCCTAAGATCTCATCTTCTGGGGACAAGCTCACCTGGGGAACGCATCCAGAAAGCGATGTAGTCGGATACAGGGTCTACAGAGGAGGGAAAAAGGTTTCCAGCATTAAAGCAGGGACTGCCCTTTCCTATTCTGGAGGCAAAGGAGAATTTTATGTGACGGCAGTGGATGTTGCCGGCAAAGAATCAGGCCCATCGAACGCTGTCAAAATTGGCGGTGCCAAGCCAGATGAGAGGCAAAAGAAAAAAGAGGAAAAACCGAAGAAAACGACTGACGTGCCTGCTGCCGAGGAAACCAAGCCGGCAGAATAGCGAAAACCCCCATCCCTGAACGAGGATGGGGGTTTTTCTGTTGAACTCAGTCCTCCATTGAGGACAGATCGCCTGTCGGCAAATCCAATTCCCATGCTTTTAAGACGCGACGCATGATCTTTCCGCTTCGGGTCTTTGGCAGCTTGTCGCGGAAGTCAATCTCCCGTGGTGCTGCATGTGCGGCAAGTCCTTTTTTAACAAACTGGCGTATCTCCTCTTTTAATTCATCGGACTGCTCATAGCCATCTCTAAGGGCAATGAACGCTTTAATAATTTCTCCCCTGACAGGGTCGGGCTTTCCAATGACACCGGCCTCAGCAACTGCGGGATGCTCAACCAGCTTGCTTTCAACCTCGAATGGCCCAACGCGCTCACCAGATGTCATGATGACATCATCAATCCTGCCCTGAAACCAGAAATAGCCGTCCTCGTCAATATATGCTGAGTCCCCAGATACATACCAGTCTCCAGGCATAAAGTAGGACTCGTATTTTTGCTCATTTTTCCAGATTGCATTCATCATCGACGGCCAGCCTTTTTTGATGGCGAGATTACCCATTCTGTATGGAGGCAACTCACTCCCCTGGTCATCCACAATGGATGCCTGAACGCCCGGGATAGGCTTGCCCATTGAACCA
Source organism: Mesobacillus zeae (assembly GCF_003570705.1). Taxonomy (GTDB): domain Bacteria; phylum Bacillota; class Bacilli; order Bacillales; family Cytobacillaceae; genus Mesobacillus_C; species Mesobacillus_C zeae. The sequence continues at coordinate 104,993 of NZ_QWVT01000029.1, read as the reverse complement.
GGCTTGATCTCCATGCATGGATAGTTGCAGATCAGCTGAGCACCTGTTTCTGTCATCCACCACGTATCGTGGATGCGCAAATGAAAGACCTTCATCCCCCACCTGACAACTTCAGGGTTCAGCGGCTCCCCGACACTCAGGATATGCCGAAGGCTGCCAAGTTTATATTTCTTGACGATCTCATCACCCGCACCCATCAGCATCCTAAAAGCCGTCGGAGCACTGTACCAGACTGAGACACCATAATCCTCAATCATTTTGTACCATGTTTCAGGATTGAAACGACCACCAATAATCACGTTAGACGCGCCCGCAAGCCACGGGCCGAAAATTCCGTACGATGTCCCCGTTACCCACCCCGGGTCTGCGGTACACCAATAAACATCCTCTTCCTTCAGGTCAAGGACCCATTTAGCTGTTTGATATTGCTGGATCATTGCATTGTGCTCATGCAGCACTCCTTTTGGCTTGCCTGTTGAACCCGATGTATAATGAAGAACCATTCCGTCAGTTCTATCCACCCATTCAATCTTCAAATCTCTGCTGGCTTCCTCAAGCTTTTGATTGAAGTCAATAATAGAATCTGATTCTTCTATTTCTGTTCCTACCAGGAAAATATGTTTGAGGTCAGGCAGTTCATCAACAGGCACCCTTCCAAGCAATTCAGGTGTTGTTACAAGGACCTTTGCTTCACTGTCAAGCAGACGATCACGGACTGCGCCTTCCATAAAAGCCTCAAACAACGGCCCAACAATCGCACCAAGCTTAATTGCACCAAGAACGGCGAAATAAAGCTCTGGAGACCGTGGCATAAAGATGAAAACCCGATCCCCTTTTTCAACGTCGCCATGCGATTTCAGCACATTACCTGCTTTATTCGTCATTTCTTTCATTTCTTTGAAAGTGTATTTTTCTTTCCTGATTCCATCCTGATAATAGAGTGCGACCTTATTTTTCCGAAATCCAAGGGCATGCTTGTCGATTGCTTCATAAGCCATATTGACTCTTCCTGTCTCATGCCAGCTAAAGTTCTTTTCTGCTTCATCCCAATTGAATTCGCTGTAGGTTTCTTCATAGTTTGATAAGTTGTACTGGCCCTTTATGGCTGGTAACGCTTCCACTTTCATTGACCCATCCCCTTTGGCAAATGATATTTATCACCCATTATAGTATATGTTTATTCTTTTCTCAATTTTTAAAATATTTTATTCTCTTTATTCGGAATCTATGACGAAGCAGTGTCAATGCAGAAATTTCCGTTTCTGTCCCGCTTTAAAATCTTAGTTGAACTCTTGCTGCCAGCCAGCAGCGGTTGTTTATCCCGCAAACTGTCATATATTACTGAAAATTTAGTGAAATCGCTTTTTTCTTCAAGATTTTATGTATAATAGGGTTACGGCAGAATTGTACCCGGGTGGTGACTGAATGGAACATAATAAAACGTATAATGCAAAAGAATTAAAAACTTCTTACGGACCTGTCATTATTGAGGGCCCGATTACTCCTGCTCAGCTTGCAGGATACGAGTTTCACCAAGATCTCGTTGCGTTCCGGCAGCCGGCCCAGCAACATAAAGCGCTCATTGAAATAGCAGGCTTGTCCGAAGGCAGAATTATTGTGGCTAGGCATCATCATACAGTTGTCGGCTATGTTACATACCTGTATCCCGATCCATTAGAAAGATGGTCCGAAGGCGGGATGGAGGATTTGATTGAGCTTGGTGCAATTGAAGTAATTCCCCAATTCAGAGGATGCGGTGTCGGAAAAAATCTTCTGACCGTGTCAATGATGGATGACGCAATGGAAGATTATATTATTATCACCACAGAGTACTACTGGCATTGGGACTTAAAGGGAACACGCCTGAACGTTTGGGAATACAGAAAGATCATGGAAAAAATGATGAACGCCGGAGGCTTGGAGTGGTATGCAACAGATGATCCGGAAATCAGCTCTCATCCTGCCAACTGCCTGATGGCACGAATCGGCAAAAGGATTCCGCCTGAATCGGTTCAGCAGTTTGACAGGCTGAGGTTCATGAATCGCTTTATGTATTAGCCACTGGAGAAAGTCTTGCAAGGAGGATTACCATGATAGTCGAGGAAATCATGAAAACGGATGTTGCTACTTTAACAATAGAAAACACGATTGAAGATGCAGTTAAACTGATGGAAAACAAGAAAATCCGCCATATTCCCATTCTCGACATTAACGGCATACTGGCGGGTCTTGTTACAGACCGGGATATCCGGGCTGCAATGCCTTCAATATTCCACTTTAACGAACATTTGGACGAGTTGAAAAATCCGCTGAAGTCTATTATGAAAACGGACCTGATTACCGGGCACCCGTTAGACTTTGTAGAGGAAATCGCCGCCCTTTTTTACGAGCACCATATTGGATGCCTTCCAATCGTATCGGATGAAAAACTGGCGGGGATCGTCACTGAAACTGATATGCTCCATACACTTGTCGAGCTTACAGGGGCTCTTCAGCCGGGATCCCAAATTGAAGTCAAAGTCCCTAACAAGTCAGGCATGCTGTGCAATATCGCTTCAGTGATCAGCAGCAGGAACGCAAACATCCTAAGCGTGCTCGTGTATCCTGACCGAAAAGATGAAAACTATAAAATTTTGGTTGTCAGAATTCAGACGATGAATCCAATCGGAATTATTGAAGACTTGAAGAAAGCCGGGCATGATGTCCTCTGGCCAAACCTCCCGGGGGTTTCATCATGACCACCAGCTCTGCCTTCATCTTTTCGGAAGAACTGCTAAACTACAAATTCAATGCCAGCCACCCTTTCAACCAACATCGGTTGAAACTGACCCTAGACTTGCTTCGAAAGAACGGAAGTATTTCTGACAGCCAGATTATATCGCCGCGAACCGCAAGCTTTGATGAATTATGCCTTGTTCATGACCCTAACTATGTTAATGCCGTCATGCAGGCAGGTCATGGTGAACTTGGCCAGACCAAAGCTGAAAGCTACGGCCTTGGCACAGAAGACACTCCCATTTTCCCAAACATGCATGAGGCAAGCGCCATGCTGGTCGGGGGCACCCTTACGGCAGTCGATGCTGTAATGACTGGCACTGCCGACCATGCGCTCCATCTGGGAGGCGGCCTCCACCACGGTTTCAGGGGAAAGGCATCGGGATTTTGCATTTACAACGACAGTTCAGTTGCCATTAAATATATGCAGGAAAAGTACAATGCAAGGGTTCTTTATGTAGATACAGATGCTCACCACGGCGATGGTGTACAATGGTCCTTTTACGATGACCCTGATGTATGCACGCTTTCCATCCATGAAACAGGCCGCTATCTATTCCCCGGCACAGGTAATGTAAATGAACGGGGCCAGGGGAAAGGCTATGGATTCTCTTTCAATATCCCTGTCGATGCCTTTACAGAAGACGATTCTTGGCTGCATGCCTACTCGAACGCATTGTCGGAGGTAGCAGCCTTTTTCAAGCCTGACGTCATATTGACCCAAAATGGAGCAGACGCGCACTACTATGACCCGCTCACGCATCTTTCCGCAACCATGAAAATCTACCGGGAAATACCAAAGCTCGCCCACAAGATTGCACATGAATACTGTGGCGGAAAATGGGTTGCCGTTGGCGGTGGAGGATACGATATCTGGAGGGTCGTTCCCAGGGCATGGGCATTGATATGGCACGAAATGACCGAAAACTCAAACTGTTATGGCAGTTTACCAGCGGAATGGTTGGAGGAATGGCAGCCAAAAGCACCTGTCAGCCTCCCGCAGTCTTGGGATGACAGTGAAAACATTTATCCACCTATTCCAAGAAAGCCGGAAATAACTGAAAAAAACGCCAAGACGATGGAGAAAGCACTATATCCAATCCGGAGCCAGAAACAGACAAAAACAATATTGTAAGAAAAGCGGAAGCGCCTTGTCCAGGGGCTGGAGCTAGACAAAAAGAAATGCGGAAGCGGCCGTTTAGGGGCGTATGGACTGGAGCACGCCGGCATGAGATAAAGGAAAATGTGAAAAGCAGAAGCGTCTTGCACAGGAGCTAAGCTGGAGAGTAGTCTTCTTATCTTATGAGAAAAAGGCCATCCCTTTTGAAGGGGTGGCCTTCAGACTGTCGGGAGACTTAATGTGCTTCGCTCAGATCTTAATGAGACAGTTTAAATTTTTAACAGGAAATACGATTTAATCTGAATCGATATGGGGATTTTTTACTGCAATTGTAGATAGAATGGGTTTTACCTTAGATAGAACGAGCATCACCGTAGATAGGGTGGGCGTAATCGTAGATATGCGGCTTAATAAACCAAAATCCATCTTAAAATGCATTTGTGAATCCGGTTACAAACGGGCCCGGCAATACTACTTGCCGAAAATGAGGATAAAAGTGTATTTTCCTCCTCAATATTCTAGAAAGCAACCACATTCACCGAAAAAATCTTCTAAAAAGGCCATAAACAAAAAGATCGCCTTTTCCCAGCTAAATTAGCTAGGCAATGACAATCTTTTTTTTGCTTAATCTTACTTCAAATCTAAAAAGTATCCGTTTTTCTATATTCTGACGGCCAACCTTAAGTTAAGGATGGCCGTTTTGTTTTGTAACCTATTTATTTTGTTGAATCCCGGTATTCAATCCTGTGAGGAAGGATGACGGTATGACCATGTACTGCCTCTTTGTTCATCAGCTTTGTCAAAAGCCTCATCGACACAGCCCCAATATCATAAAGAGGCTGGACAACACTTGTAAGCTGCGGCCTTACCATAAGGGCGAGCCTTGTGTTGTCTGAACTGATGACCTCGAAATCCTCCGGCACCTTATATCCATTGTCCATTGCTCCGTGGACCACACCTAACGCCATTTCGTCTGAGCCGACAATGGTGGCAGATGGCTTATCATTGAGCTCAAGCAGCTTCTCAATAGCTTCAATGCCTGAGTCATATGTATAGTCACCTTCAACGATAAGATTCTCATCAACTGTATAGCCTGATTCCTCAATCGCTCTTTTATAGCCAACCAATTTTTTTTCCTTGTTGATTGGTTCATGATATGGGCCGATGACAAACGCAATTTTCTTATGGCCTTTTTTGACAAGTGCCATGACCGAATCATATGTTGCTGTTTCATAATCAATATTAACGGAAGGAATCGTTTCAGTTTCTTCAATCGATCCTGCAAGAACAATGGGAACTGGCGACTTTTTAAATTCTTCCACATGGTCAGAAGTAATGTTCCCGCCCATAAAAACAATGCCGTCTACCTGCTTCCCAAGCATTGTGTTCAGAAGGTGCAGCTCCTTATCCATATTCTGGTCAGAGTTACTCAAGATGATATTGTATTTATACATTGTTGCAATATCCTCTATTCCGCGAGTCATCTCTGCAAAAAAAGGACTCGAAATATCAGGAATGATAACGCCGACAGTTGTTGTTTTCTTGCTTGCAAGTCCCCTCGCAACAGCGTTCGGGCGGTAACCAAGCCGGTCAATCACTTCGACTACTTTCTTCCTCGTGGCAGGCTTTACATTCGGGTTGCCATTTACTACGCGGGAAACCGTTGCCATTGAAACATTTGCCTCTCTCGCTACATCATATATTGTTATATTCATGAACACTTTCACTCCTTTATCTCGGGCATGCTTGTGTATTATCTTATTCTACAGCAATTGAAGCGCTAATAAACATTTTTTCGAGTTTGTGATACTGTAAACAAGATTTAATTATGCCCTTATGATACGATATCCTTTCATTTCACGCAATGTGAAGTATCTCTAAATTTTGCATTTCAAGTTATTAAGCCACTCAGCATGATAAAAGCCTCCCCAAAATAATGGAGAGGCTTTTGGCATGAATATTACAGGCGGATAAAAGATGCTTCCTGCAGAGCAGTGACAAAATCGTCAAACTGTTTAAGATCCATCTGCTGCGCATTGTCAGAAAGTGCAACCGCCGGGTCAGGGTGAACCTCGGCCATTACACCGTCAGCTCCGATGGCAATAGCCGCTTTTGCTGCTGGAAGAAGGAGGTCCCTTCTTCCTGTGGAGTGCGTAACATCCACCATAACAGGAAGATGCGTTTCCTGCTTGAGAATTGGGACAGCTGAAATATCCAGCGTATTCCTTGTAGCACGCTCATATGTCCGGATTCCGCGTTCGCACAAAATGATATTGCCATTTCCCTGCGCCATAATGTATTCAGCTGCATTAATGAACTCCTCAATAGTTGCGGAAAGCCCTCTTTTCAAAAGAACAGGCTTATCAGCTGCTCCCGCTGCTTTAAGCAGTTCAAAATTCTGCATGTTCCTAGCGCCGATTTGAATCACATCAAGGTATTCAACTGCCGTCTCGATATCATTTGGATGAACAATTTCGCTAATGACACCCAAGTCGTACTCCTTAGCAACCCTTTTAAGGATTTTCAGGCCTTCAAGCCCGAGCCCCTGGAAGTCATACGGTGAAGTCCTTGGTTTATAGGCGCCGCCGCGAAGCAGCTTAAACCCTTTTTCCTTAACGCTCGCTGCCACCTTAGCCACTTGTTCGTACGATTCTACTGAACATGGGCCGAAGACGAAGTGCGGAAAGCCGTCGCCGATTTTTTCTCCGTTTACTTCCACAATCGTATCTTCCGGTTTTTTCTTCCGGGAAACAAGCAAAGCTTTCCGGTGGTCATCCGCCTGAAGTTCCAGCCCCGCCTTGAAAATTTCCTTGAATAAATGCTCAACGGTTGAGCTCTCAAACGGCCCATTGTTATTTTCCTTGATTAAATCAAGCATGTGCCGCTCACGGACAGGGTCATAACGGTATACTCCCTGGGTTTCCTTGGCGCGCCCAATTTCCTGGACTAAAAGCGCCCTTTCATTAATAAGGGAAAGAAGCTGCAAATTCAATTCATCTACGCGTTTCCTAAGCTGATCCAGTTCATTATTACCCATATCGTCCCCGTCCTTTCACTATCGCTACTATTTTATTACGTAATTATATAGCATTCCCCAATGATTGTCACCAATTATCTTTATTAATTAAACGCTTTTAAGCGTTAAAGTGATGACCGGTTATTGATATACAAAAGCATCCATAAATCATGGATGCTTACTTGTTTTCTTCAAATGCCGCCAGAAGCGCACTTTCTGTAATTTTCCAATGTGAGGCGTGCCATACTGGATTAGAGCCGACAAACATAATAGCCTGCGGTGATTCGTGCTTAATCTGAAATTCATCGGCTATATGGCCAGACAAAAGTCTCGCTTCCTGTACTGCCAGATAATAACACTGGGCATCCGGAAGTGCTGAAAATTTTTCGAATTCCTCATAGGCTGACTGGCTAATCGGGCAAGTTAGGCTATGCTTTAATAAATAAAATGGCTGCCCCTGCTCGGTAAGCGCTGTAAAATCCGCTACGGTCTCAATCTTATTTAACATTAGAATTCCACTCCCCTTGTCATGACAAAAAATAAACGGTGAAGCAATTTTATCACTTCACCGTCTTGAAGACAAATTTACTGATTCAGTTTATTTTCTGTTTCATCAAAAGCCTTTTGGGTTTCCGCAAGCTTTTTCTGGATTTCTTCGCCAGTTGCTGTATGTGTCTGGCCCATGCTGTTTGTCTCGGCCATTGAAGTTGTAACATTATCCAAGTCTCCGGCAGGTCCTTCGTTTCCTTCAGAATTACCGCCCTTTACCTTGTTGAGGAGATTAGCAGATTGCTGTGTCAATGTACTGGCCTTATCTTTAGCTACAGATGCTAGTTCACCGCTTTTTGCCATAGCTGCTTGACGCAGCTTATCTGTTTTTCCAAGAATGGTTGTCGTTTGATCATTCAAGCAACTTCTCATTTCCCTTCCTGATTTTGGGGCGAGGAGCAAAGCCGCAAGAGCGCCTGCAAGACCGCCAATGACAGCACCTGTTACAAAATCCCTTGAACTGCTTTCACTATTCATTTTGCTGTTATATTCCCTGTTCATAGTCATCCTCCTTTTTAATAATTTGCCCTATCCTTGTTTCTTGATACAATATCTTCCCTTTCTAGCTGGTGCTGAATGGGTGTTGAACGCCTTGTTTTCCATTTGTCTTTCAGTTCAAGAAAAACATTGCTCCATTGGACAACCTGGGAAATCTTGTCCTGATTTTTGTCAATCTGTTGATTCACTGCAGAAGAAATGCTGTGGATAGATTGATTGAACTTTTGAACTGAATTACCGACATCCTTTACCGCGTCAACCACTCCGTTTAGACTCTCCGATTTCTTTTGAATGTCATCTGCCAGCGTATTGGTTTTATGTAGTAAGAGCGCTGTCTCCTTTGTAACTCCGTCCAGTTGCCTTTCAAGGCCCGAAAGAGTATGAGCTGCACTATCCAGCGTAGATTGCAGCGAGTTTAGTGTTTTTGCCAGATAGATAACGAGAACCAAAAACGCAACCGCGATGACAGCAACGCTCAAATACAAAATAATTTCCATGTGTTGAACACCTCCGTTAGCTTACTTCTTTCTTACCCGGACATACAGGACATAAAACCATATCGTTCCTTTGTATTCCCATAACCATGATTTCCTATTCCTTCTTCTTTTATCATAAGGATTAGATTCAGCAAAATCCAGTAGATTCGGTTACAATAATATTATGTTTTAAAAAAAGTCAATGGAGGTTACAGGATGAAGGACCCGCGTATCGAAAAACTTGCCAAAAATCTGATTAATTATTCAGTTAAGCTCCAAAAAGGAGAAAAGGTGCTGATTGAAAACTTCGGCCTGCAACGCGAGCTGGTGACTGCCTTGGTAAAAGAGGCCTATGAGGCTGGCGGTTTCCCGTTTGTACTATTAAAAGACCAGCAGGTTGACAGGGCACTGCTGCTTGGGGCGAAGGAAGAGCAATTCAGCATGATGGCCGACTTCGAGGCAAATGTCATGAATGAAATGGATGCCTATATTGGCCTGCGCTCTGGCGATAACATCAACGAACATGCCGATGTGCCTGATGACAAAATGAAAATCCATGGCTCAACAATTGGAAAAAAAGTACATAGAGACATTCGTGTACCAAAAACAAAATGGGTTGTTCTCCGCTATCCAAACGCTTCAATGGCGCAGCTGGCCAAGATGAGCACTGAATCATTTGAAGATTTCTACTTTAATGTTTGCAATCTTGATTATGGAAAAATGGATAAAGCGATGGACAGCCTTGCCAATCTTATGGACAGGACGGATAAAGTAAGGCTTACCGGCCCTGGAACAGACCTTAGTTTTTCCATTAAGAATATCAAGGCAGTTAAGTGTGCAGGTGAGCTAAACATTCCAGATGGAGAAGTTTACACAGCACCGGTCAGGGACTCTGTGAATGGCACCATTACCTATAACACGCCGTCACCCTATCACGGCTTTACATTCGAAAATGTCCGCCTAACCTTCAAAGATGGAAAAATAATCGAAGCCACAGCAAATGACAGTGAGCGGATCAACAAGATTTTCGATACAGATGAAGGAGCTCGCTATATCGGTGAATTTGCAATCGGCGTTAACCCTTATATCCAGAACCCTATGCAGGACATTCTTTTCGATGAAAAAATCGATGGAAGTTTCCATTTCACGCCAGGCCAGTGCTATGACGATGCATTCAATGGAAACCATTCAAACATACACTGGGATATGGTCAACATCCAGCGCCCTGAATATGGCGGAGGAGAAATTTATTTTGATGATGTATTAATCCGCAAAGATGGCCGCTTCGTACTTCCAGAGCTGGAAGGATTGAATCCGGAAAATCTGAAATAGCCAACAATGAAAAAGGCATCGAATCCGATGCCTTTTCTCTTTATTCATATCTGAGCGACTCGATAGGATCCAGCTTTGATGCCTTGTTTGCAGGCAATAGCCCAAACACAACACCGATGACCATTGAAAATAATACGCCTCCAGCAACCACTTGCCAGGAAATAAGGGATGGCCAACCAGCGAATACGCTAACAAGAGAAGCAACTCCCCAGCCGACGAGTATACCGATCATTCCTCCAATCAGCGTTAGGGTGATGGATTCAATCAAAAATTGCGTCATCACCTGGCCTCTCGTTGCCCCCAATGCCATTCGGATTCCAATTTCCCTCGTTCTTTCAGTTACAGAAACGAGCATAATATTCATGACACCAATTCCTCCGACAAACAGCGAAATTCCCGCGATGCTTCCGATAATCAATGTCATAATCCTGGTAACCTGGCCTATTCCCTCTGCAATCTCCTCCATATTTACCACCTGGTAAGAGTCTTCAGTATTATGAAGAGTATTTAAAAGTCTGGCAGCCTTTTTTCCTGCTTTTTGCAGTTCGTCTGCCGAGGCTGCCTGGAGGGTGATTTGCGAAAACTCACTCTTCCCATAAACCGTTCTCCATGTCTGAATCGGCATGTATACTTCCACGGAACTAAAACCAAACAAACCGGTCGGCTTTTCTAGTACACCAATCACTTCAACAGGCTGGTTGGCTATCTTGATGATTTGGCCTATTGGTGATTGTTCTTTAAACAATTCTTCCTTTGTTGAATGGCTAATCAGGCCAACCCGCCGGCCGCCAAGAAAATCAGAAGCAGAAAAACTTCTTCCTTTATTCACCTTTAAATCATTTAATTCTAAATAAGCATTATTTATCCCCGTTATGGATGCTTCGGCTGATTTTTCTTTATAGCTCACAGAAGAAAACTGAGAACTGCTTGTAACAACTTTCTTCACCTCGGGTATGCCTTCCAAAGCACGGACATCTTCTTGCCTGAAAGGGGGCTGATTCATGATATTTGGATTTACCCTCATCTCTTCTTCAGAAGGCTGGAAGAAGAGCTCGACTGTATTGCCTGACCCCGAAATTTGGGATTTCAGCATCGCTTCACCGCCCTGCCCTATCGCAACGACAATAATGACAGCACCTACGCCTATGATAATGCCAAGCATCGTCAAAATACTCCGCATTTTGTGAGCTTTAAGGGAACCAAGTGCCATGGATATATTCTCCATAAACTTCACTGCTCTGCCCCCTTACTCTTCATGGATGCCGACTGGATCATCCCATCCCTGACCATGATTGTCCGCCGGGCGTATTCTGCTACCTCCGGTTCATGGGTAACAACAATGATCGTCGTTCCTTCTTCATTTAATTTGTTGAAGAGCTCCATGATGGAGGTGCTTGTCTTCGTATCAAGCGCCCCAGTCGGTTCATCCGCCAGTATCAATTTAGGATTATTCACAATTGCCCTTGCAATGGCTACTCGCTGTTTCTGGCCGCCGGACAAAGCATTGGGCAAATGGTCCATCCTATCTTCAAGCCCCACCTTACGAAGTGCTTCCTTTGCTTTTTCGATGCGTTCATCCTTTTTCATGCCTGCATAAATCATCGGTAGCTCAACATTTTTCAATGCGGTCAACCTTGGGAGTAAATGAAACTGCTGAAAAACAAACCCGATCGATTGGTTCCGGACTTTTGCCAACTCGTTATCTTTGTATCCAGAAACATCCTCACCGCCAAGATAGTAAGAGCCTTCAGATGGCTTATCCAGGCAGCCGATCATATTCATCAAGGTTGATTTCCCTGAACCGGATGGTCCCATGATTGCAACGAACTCACCTTGTTGTATTTCAAGGTTAATGTTATTCAGGACATGCACATTTTCTTTTCCAATGGTGTACACTTTCGAAATGGATTCAAGAGCGATCATTGAACAGTCACTTCCATCCCGTCTTCAAGACGTTCAAGATCATTTTTCGCGACTTTGTCCTTTTTTGAAACACCATCCAATATTTCTATCTTATTTCCTGAAGCAATGCCCGTCTTTACCTTTTTCTTATTGACGACTCCACTTTTTACTATGTAAACATATTGCGCATTGCCATCATCCAAAACAGCTTCCACGGGCAGAAGATTCGCTTTTTTGCTTTCTGTCTCTATTTCCATTATCACCTGGAACCCCGGCTTCAGCATATCCGTTCCACCCTTGACCCCTGCTGTCACTTTATATTGGACAGCTTGATTCCCGCTATCCATACTTTGCTGTTCCTGCTGGGGTAGCGTGCTGACAGTCTTAATTTCACCTTGCCATTTCTGATCAGGAATTGCGTCTGTCTTTATACTGACTTTTTGCCCGGCTTTTACTTTCAGCGTATCAAACTCCGAAAGAAACCCAGAAATCACCATGTCTTCAAGTTTTCCTGCATGAACGATTGGTTCCGGTGCTGCGCCTTCCGCTAATGGTTCTGTTTCGGCATTTACTGAAAACACTTTACCGTCTATATTACTTTTAACCTCTAATTCTTCTAATTGCTTCGACAATTGTTCTTTTTGAAGGAGGCTTTGTTTCAAATCAAGGTCAGCCATTTTCTTTTCTGACTCGAGCTGTTCAATCTCTGAATCAAGCTCTTTTTTCGCTTCTTCGGCTTCTGCTCCCTCGGTCAATTCTTTTTTCTTCACATACATCTGATCAAGCTGTTTCTTCAATTGATTGATTTTTAAGTAGCCAGTCTCGATTGCAAGATTGTTTTTCTCGGCTTCGAGTTCGATTTCAGGGTTCTCAAATTTAACCAGCACTGTCCCTTTTATAATGTCCTGCCCTTCTTTTACCATGATTTCTTTTACTTTGCCTTTCTCGGGAGAGGCATAGACAATTTGTTCTGATTGCAACTTTACAGTGCCGGGAATCATTAGCTCTGATGAAAGATCTTCGTGCTTCAAGGCTGTTGTCTGCACCGATGGCCCTTCCGCAAAAGCCTGACGATAAACACTGACACCCACCATAAGAGCGATGAGGGCCACGACCCCCACCGCTATCCAAACTTTTTTATTCCTCATAGCTGCACCGAACTTATCAAACCGTTCAATGCTGAGAAGCCAACAGAAATCAGGAAGAAGATAATGGCAACAGTCCAAGAAAGTCCTTTAGAGAGCCTACCGACTTTTTGCAGGCCAATGGCGACAAGAATTAGATTCCAGATTGAAAAGAGCTCGATCGCACTAAGCGCCCCTGTTTTCTCCTGATTCAATAGTCCAGCAAGGGAAGTTACCAGGACTTCAGGATTACCTCCTATTGCCAAGTTTACAATTCCATTTAGTATAAGTCCTGTAATACTGATAATCATAATGTGAGAATTCATTGAAAAAAGCTGTTTAAATTTGACTTCGGAGCCTGCAATTTTGGCAATAGCCAAATAAATCGCACTGCTGATCAACACTGTAAATATCGGCGTGAGGAAACCTGTGATAACTGTCACGATTTTAGTAAAACCGACAACCGTTTCTGCCTGATCTTTCGGAGTTCCCATTTCGATAAAAAAGGACGCATCCATCCCCATTGCAATAAGGGCTGATCCAATTACACTAAGAATCGTCACAATCGCCAGAGGCATCCAGATTCTCGGATTCACTCTTATTCTCTCAAACTGATCTCCCGGGCTTGTATACATCCCCAGCAAAGAAGGCTTCGCATGTACAATTTTTGTTTCTGTTTGTGTCTCCATTGTTCTCCTCCTCGTCATATTCTCCTATAATACTACGAGGGATAACAACTTTAGTTTCAGTAATTTTGCATATTTTTCCGTAAATATCCTAAAAAAGGAGTAAGCGCAGCTTAAATCGCGCTTACTCCTTTTATTATTCATTCAACTGCTTTTCATATGCTTCCTGGAACTTCTGGATATCTCCGGCACCCATGAACAAAATGACAGCGTTCCGATGTTTCTTAAGAACTTCAGTGCCATCTTCAGCTACTATGGACGCGCCCGGTATCCGCTCCTGCAAATCTTCAATGGACAGCTTGCCATGGTTTTCCCTAGCTGAACCAAAAATTTCGCAAAGATACACTTGATTTGCCAGATTCAGGCTATCGGCAAATTCATTAAGAAAAGTTTGTGTTCTTGTGAAGGTATGCGGTTGAAACACTGCCACAATCTCTCTATCCGGATATTTTTGGTTCGCAGCATTAATTGTAGCCTTGATTTCGGTAGGATGGTGGGCATAATCATCAATGATGATTTGGTCCCCAATTTCCTTTTCCGAAAAACGGCGTTTCACTCCTTTAAAGGACTGCAGCTGCTCAGCGATCAGTTTTGAATCAATTCCTTCATAATGGCAAAGCGTTATGACAGATAGAGCATTAAGTACATTATGGTCTCCAAACGAAGGAATCGAGAAAGAATCGTAAAAAGTATTTCTGACGAAAACGTCAAAGGCAGTCCCATTTGTTGACTTGACGATGTTCCTCGCCTGGAAGTCATTTTCATCCGCGAAACCGTAAAACAGCACAGGGACTTTCGCCTGGATTTTTTGCAGCTGTTCATCATCCCCGCACGCGATAATTCCTTTTTTTACTTGCCAGGCTACTTCCTGGAAGGCTGAAAAAACATCATCAATATTCGCAAAGTAATCAGGATGGTCAAAGTCAATATTGGTCATAATGGCATAATCCGGGAAATACGACAGGAAGTGTCTGCGGTATTCACACGCTTCAAACACAAAATACTGGGCATCTCGCTCTCCTTTGCCGGTCCCGTCCCCAATCAGATAGGAAGTCGGCTTAGCACCACCCATAACATGTGCAAGCAAGCCTGTGGTCGAAGTTTTTCCATGAGTCCCTGTTATGCCCACACTGACAAAGTTTTGCATGAAATCACCAAGGAAGCGGTGATAACGGACAATCGGAAGGCCAAGTTTCATGGCTTCCTCGATTTCCTCATGTGTATCAGGGAAAGCATTCCCGGCAATGATCGTCATTCCTGGCTTTATATTATCCTTATCGAACGGAAGGATCTTTATTCCGGATTGTTCAAGGGCAACCTGGGTGAAAAAGTGTTTATCAATATCAGAACCTTGCACCTTATAGTCCATATCATGAAGAATTTGAGCTAAGGAGCTCATTCCAGACCCCTTAATACCCACAAAATGGTAAATATTCATTTAAAGAACCTCCAACAAACGTCTGTATGTAACACAGTATATGACAGTGCTATTAATTTGCTATTGAATTGCCTACTGAAAAACATCGGACAACTATATTCTATCTAATAATGAAACATTATATCATCTTTTTCCGGCAAAAACTATGGAATGCCGGTGGACGTTATGGTGTATAACCCGCCAGCCTTGTAACTTCCCTTTAGCAGCAGCCGATAAACCAGCTGACATATATAGGTATCACCGTTGCTGATTAACCCTTCATTCAACCCTCTCAAGCCTTGGGTTGGGCATCAGCTTCCTGCCGGCCTTAGCCTGGTGCTCTCCGTTCAGGAGTACGTTATCTCCTGTAAAACCGATATTGATTTTCAGGAGACTGCCACCTACCCCATACATATCAACAGGGACGCCGTTTTTCTCAAACTCAGTTATTCTCGTCTCATTAAATCCTCCGCTGACGACTATTTTAACATGCTGGAATCCCTCGTCATCGAGTGCTTTCCTCAGCGCAAAGATGAGCATCGCATTAACTCCCCGAGGATCGAATGTGCCGAGAAGATGCTGGTTGCGGACAAAATATTTATCAATCATGGTTCCTGAGGTATCTACGCGCACCCCTTTCAACTCACTGCCAAATGCCCTGGCCGCCTGGAGTGCATCAGTAATGGCATCATTATTATAATCGACAAGTGCAATCAAGTCATCCTCCGGGAAGGTTTCCTGGTAGGCCTTTGTTGCTGCGACGACATCTCCGTTGAAAAGCTGTATCAGGGCATGCGGCATCGTGCCCATGCCTTTCTTTCCCCACCACTCGCTCATTGCGTGCGTTGCCTGGGCTGTCGAGCCGCCGATGTAGGCAGCATAACCATCGCCCGCCTGGGTGGTGAAATGATCGTCACGGTCCCCCATAAAGATGACAGGTTTATTCTTTCCAGAGCAGTTGGCTGCTTTCACTACATTGTAAACATTTGTTGCCACCGATGTCCGCCTTGCCAGGATACCGTCAATCAAACCCTCAAGGTACCCAAAATCCTGGTACGGACCGGTTATTGTCAAAACCGTCTCAAACGGTTTGACTTTGTCCCCATCCTTCAGCGAATAAATTTCAAGTCCATCAGTATTGTCGGCAAAAGTTTTTACGAGTGCAATTACTTCATCCGTTCCGCACAGTACGGTCTCTTCTCTCTGGAAAAATTGCATGGTGACTATGTTGTCATTGAAGTATTTTTCGACAATTTCCCTCGTTTTCAGGAAGTAAACCGCAGAAAACCAACCGGCTTTCACCCTTTCATCAAATTTAAAGGTTTGGTTGGTAAGCCGGCTGATTTTTCCCTGCATTTTCAGTTCGATTTCTTTCATGATAAACTCCTTCAACATAGACCTTAACTTATTCAGACATAACCGTTACCGTTTAATGTGTAACGCAAATAAAGAATACCACTTATTAAACCAATGTACTAGTGTCTTGAATCAGTTCAAAATCAGCAGCAGTAATCAGGACATCCCTCGGCCTGCTCCCGCGCCCCTCTGAAATGAAACCTTGCTTCTCCATCATGTCAATCAGCCTGGCCGCACGGTTATACCCAATTTTAAAACGCCTTTGAACACTTGAAGTAGAAGCAGTACCCTGGTCGATCACGAACTCACAAGCTTCAAAAAACAATTCGTCTTCTTCTTCCGTTATCTGACTTTTCCTGATAAGCTCCTCCTGCTCGAACAAATAATGAGGTTCCCTCTGTTCTCTGACAAAAGCAACAATATCATCAATCTCACGGTCTGAAACAAAAGTACCCTGCAGGCGGAACGGTTTTGATGAACCGTTCTCCAAAAACAGCATATCACCGCGTCCAAGCAGCTTCTCTGCACCGCTGATATCTATAATGGTTCTTGAATCCACCTGGGAAGATACGGAAAAAGCGATTCTAGTCGGTACGTTGGCTTTAATCAGCCCTGTTATAACATCAACAGAAGGTCGCTGCGTTGCAATGATTAAATGGATTCCACATGCCCTGGCTTTCTGCGCAATCCTGCAGATTGCTTCTTCGACGTCCGCTGGAGACATCATCATTAAGTCAGCAAGCTCATCAATCACAATGACAATCATAGGAAGTTTTTCAGCGTATCGTTTATGTTCCATTGCGAGGGAATTGAATCTGCCAATATCCCTTACACCTGTATGTGCAAATAGTTCATACCTACGTTCCATTTCCTCAACTGCCCATTTCAACGCTGCAGTGGCCGCTTTAACATCAGTGATAACCGGGCTTACAAGATGCGGGATATGGTTATAAGGAGCCAGCTCCACCATTTTTGGATCAATAAGGAGCATCTTGACATCATCAGGATGAGCATTATACAAAAGACTTACAAGCATTGTATTGATGCACACACTTTTTCCTGACCCTGTCGCGCCGGCAATCAGGCCATGCGGCATTTTTTTTAGGTCCGTTACAATTGGGCTGCCGGAGATGTCAAGACCAAGCGCAACGGCCAGTGGCGAACCTGAGTCCATAAAGTGAGATTTACCTAGAATCTCACTTATTAGCACCGGCCTGCTTGATTCATTGGGCACTTCGATACCAATTGTATGTTTTCCGGGAATAGGAGCTTCAATCCTAATATCCTTTGCCGCTAAGCTTAGCTTAATATCATCTGAAAGGTTGGTAATCTTGTTGACCTTTACACCTGGTTCAGGCTGTACTTCAAAACGGGTGACCGAAGGCCCCTGTGTCATATTGACAACCTTCGCGCCAACATTAAAGTTTTTCAGTGTCTCATTCAGCAAATTTTCCTGGCTGAGAAGCCACTCTTCGTCTACCTCTTTATGGACTGGCGGATCCAGAAGGCTTAGCGGCGGAAAGTGATAATCACTGTCCTGCACTGATTCCTCGATTCCGCTTTTTCCCTGGTCAGCACGAGGTTCTGCTTCTTCATGTAGGGCAGGCGCCCGGGAATCTTTATTCTCAAAACCTTTTGGCCTCGTGATTGAAGGTACGTCTTTCCTGAAATCAAGCTTCTTTTTATCCTGCTTAAGCATAATAACATTGAATGGAACCTGACGCTGTGCCGCCTGAGGATTGTCAGCAGGCTTTTCAGGTGTCTCTTGAGTTGCTGGTATTTCTGGTGTTTCTGGGGTTTCTGGCGTTTCTGGTGTTTCCGGTATTTCAGGCGTTTCTGGTGTTTCCAGTATTTCTGGTATTTCTGGTACTTCTGGTACTTCTGGTACTTCTAGTACTTCTGGTATTTCTGGTATTTCTGGTATTTCTGGTATTTTCCGTGATTCCTTGGTCATATGGACTTCCTGTGCTGAATAAAGTTCCGGAGTTACAAGTGTCTCATTCTTTTCAAGTGTGAAAGGTGTCTCTTCTTTCTGTATTTCTTGTACTATATATTCCTCATTTGTTTTAAGCACACTAGGAACTTCATCCTTGAAATCATGTTCTTTTTGCTGATAATTGGAGTGAATATCTTTTTTATATTGAGCTTGATGAAAGTCTGACTCTCCGCTGCCTAAAATCTTTTCGCTTCCGGTTTTCTGCTCATTTTCCTTCAGCTGCCTGACTATATCAGAAACTTCATTCGGCGTGGACTTGTATATGTGTTCAGACTGTCCGCTTTTCTTCTCGGAAAAGCCAGTTAATTCGAATTCCACAGGGACATCCCGTTTAGGCCTGCTGAAAGCGTAAATGGGCGAAGGTATTTCTGTTGGCCGAAATGGCTGGCGGGACATAGGTGAAGGCCTGTCTTTTTCTTTCTTTTTTTCTGCACCCTTCTGTTTAGCTTGTGGCACCGGCTTCATTTCACGCCTTTTTTCAGGCTCCCTTTTCTTTTGCTTCTGCGTGACAGCTTCCCGTTTTTCTTTTCGCGGTTCCTGTAAATTCTGTTGGCTATCCGGAATAAGCGGGAATTTAAACTGTCCTTTCGGATACTGGTAAAGAATCTTTGTATCCATTTCTTTTTTTCCGTACTCTTGCTTACTCGGTCTCCTGTAAATCATCTCTTCGGTTTTTTGGTCTTTTATCTCGATAACCTCTTCTTCTTCGACGACGAAAAAGTGGTACAGCTTTTTTATCCAACTCAAATACATCACTCTTTCTGTTTTGTTTCATCCCTATTTTATCAGGTATTCGTCAATTTTCGAGATAAAATAACAAATCGGTTAATTTTGGGTCCTTCAGTCCCAAGTAACTGGAAGCTATCTTCCGAAGATTGTCTCACACATTCCCAAAAGATGGCATGAAAAAAAGTCCGCCTGGACGGACTTTTCTTCTCTAAATTTACTTTGACAAGAGTATCACACAAATTATTTCATTTCTTATTCTTGCCCATAATGAAAATCGGTTCAAGCTCGCCCTCTTCATACAGGAAAGATAATGCTGTCACAGGTACCCGCCCTGAAGCAAAGAAACTCATCGTCATTTGCGCAAGAACGTCATATCCCGTGTCATTCCTGATATCCGCTATTATCAGGACGTCCTGGTGGGGAATCGCTGCAGCCATTGTCCCTTCGATCCTCTGTTTCATGTTTTCCATCAGCGTGCTGTTCAGCACCCTGCTTGCATCATAACCATCATTCGTATTGAGGAAATAAAAAACATTGCCAGCCACTTTGTCTTCCTTGAACTCGGAAGAAAGGGAACGTACATTGAATAACGCCGTTTCCCTCACTTGGCTTTCACTCCACCCTTCACGGGAAAGAAGCTTCTTGTCAATCAGCCTGTAGGTTTTCCCCATGTCCAGTGCGTAATAAATCCTTGTCTCAGCTGTATGGCTGTCAAAGAAAAACGGCACACCTTCTTCTGCCTCAGCCGGAAAAGAGGCAGAACGAATGACAGGATAAATTTTCTGTTCCTGCCCCGACAATCCAACTTCTTCTTCCATGGCAGCAAGCCCTTCTGAAACATAATAGACGGTTTCGTCGATGGCTTTTTCCTTTTGTCCATGCCATTTTGCAACAGTTCCCGGGAGAGAGACTGTAATCCCTGTCCCCGTTTGAATATTTTCTATTCTAAGTTCATCTTTTTCACGGTCATATATAAATTTTCTGTTGGGATTCTCAAGCCTTTGCTCAAGCTCCCTTCGCATTTTTCTGCTATCCATATGTTCCCCTTTCTTGCGCGGGATGTCAGCAGGCGCCCAGGCAAATTCTGTTTAAGAAGGCAGCCCATCGATAAATTGTTCTATTTGTTCCTTTGTTTTCCGGTCCTTGCTGACAAATCTTCCTGCTTCATTGCCATCATGATAAGCAATAAAACTCGGGATACCGAAAACATCCATTTCAATGCACAAATCAATGTACTGGTCCCTATCTACATAAATAAATGTATATTGGCTGTATTTTGTTTCCACTTCGGGCAGGAACGGTTCGATCACCCTGCAGTCCGGGCACCAGTCTGCCGAAAATAGGAAGATATGCTTCCCATTGTTTTTTAAGCTTTCAAACTGCTCGATTGATTCTAGCTTTTTCATTCTCTTTCCTCCAATCCATCGCATTGCGTTGTATCTATTTTATACAGCATTGCAGGAAAAATAAACAAAACCGGCTTATGCTGAAATATTTTATTCCCTTCTGAAAGAAATACCACAGCCAAAAGGACGTGGTATACGCGCAGATTCTTTATAAAACTCGTTATCATTCAATCGACGGTTTTATTTGATACTTGCAGAATGGGCGATTTTCATCATGATCGGAGCGTCGGACTCAGGGCTTGACGTTTCTGTCGTCACTTTGATCCCGCCAATGCCAACAACAACCTGATAAACGCCATCCTTCTGCTCCTTTGAGAGCATGTAGCCAAACTTCCCATCTTTTTCAAAGGTTTTGTTTAAATCCCACTTCTTTAGCTGCTGAAACGATGACTCATAGACAACTTTGCTTTCAGGTTTTTCATGCGAGTTATAAAATAGAATATACTTCTTTGACCCGTTCTTCAGTAAAATATTATTAGGGGTTTCTTTATCTTTTTCAAATCCAAATGGCAAATAGTATTCTATATGTTTATTATGGCGATTCGGTTTCTCCTGCCCGCTTTGGAACTCCTTCTCAGCTGCCTTAAAGGCATTTTCCTGTGCTTCCCTGCCGGAAGATGAACAAGCACAGAGGAACATGATGGTAATAACAATCGGTAAAACGATCCACCTGCTTCTCCCCATACTTTCCCTCCTCTATAAGTATGTCTTATCCATCTCATCATACTTTCCGGCAAAACTGAAAACAAGGACTATCGAACGAAAAAAATGTCAATTTCAGAACTTTAATCATAGGTCAAAGGGCTTGTTCAGATTCAATCAAAAAAGAGACAGCTCCTTAGCGGGATGCCCCATTTTTCATTCTGTATTCATATTGTCCAAGCAAAAGATTCATAACATGCGAAAACATTTCCCCTCGGTTCACTTTTCCGTTTGTAAAAATCCCCACGGCTCCTTCGTTTTTGCGGATATTTCTTTTTCCTGCGTATTCATCCATCACAGGTCCGAGCTCTTCTCCGTCAAGCAGGCGGGAAGCAACTTCCGGAGGCAATGGAATCCGGGCCCCTCCGGCAATAACGGTTTCAAGGCCATCTGCTGCAAGTGCTCCCCAATTGCAAAGGTATAAACCGCTTTCTGTTACCTCGACTCCTCCTTCAAGGCCAATACCGATTTGTGCATCCTGAATTAAAAGAGCCGCTTCCGCCCGATTAACGGCTCCCTTTATTGTTTCCTCGTCTGACATTGGCTGGTTCCTCACCCCAGAAGGGATATCTGCACCTGCTATTTCGCAGTCGTACCCTTCAAATACATTCCTTACAGCAATTAGCTTGGCTGGATTCTTCGATCCTACTACAACCAGCATACTTGTCACCCTCTCTTATATTATAAAATGGAAAAGAGGCAGAAAATCTGCCTCCAATCCGTCAGCTATTGTTCCTAATTGTTTCAACCGTCGTCTTATCACATGCTCTGACCAGCTTGATTAACAATTCCTTCGCTGCAGCATAATCATCAACATGGATCATCGATGCATGCGTATGGATATAGCGGGAGCATATGCCGATAACCGCACTCGGGACACCCTCATTGGACGTATGCACCCGCCCAGCATCAGTCCCTCCCTGCGAAACAAAATACTGGTAGGGAATGTTATGGGTTTCTGCCATATCAAGCATAAACTCCCTGAGGCCGCGGTGTGTAACCATCGAACGGTCGAGAATGCGGAGCAGCGTCCCCTTGCCGAGCTGGCCAAATTCATTCTTGTCTCCAGTCATATCATTGGCAGGGCTGGCATCAAGGGCAAAAAACAAATCAGGGTTGATCATGTTTGCAGCTGTCTGCGCCCCGCGCAGCCCAACTTCTTCCTGGACGGTTGCGCCCGCATAGAGCATATTAGGCAGGGTTTCCCCTTTTGTTTCTCTCAAAAGCTCGATGGCCAGACCGCAGCCGTAGCGGTTGTCCCATGCTTTAGCCAATATTTTTTTCTCGTTCGCCATCGGAGTGAACGGACAGATTGGAACAATCTGCTGTCCTGGCTTAATTCCGATCCGTTTTGCATCTTCTTTGTCATCAGCCCCAATATCAATCAGCATGTTGCTGATTTCCATCGGTTTGCTGCGCTTTGCCTCATCAAGCAAATGAGGGGGAATCGAACCGATCACACCCGTTACCGATCCGTTTTCTGTGATGATTTGTACCCGCTGGGCAAGAAGAACCTGGCTCCACCAGCCCCCAAGAGTCTGGAATCTGATCATTCCATTATCCGTAACCGATGTCACCATAAAGCCCACTTCGTCCATATGGCCTGCAACCATGATAACAGGGCCGTCTGGATTGCCTTTTTTTATTCCGAAAATGCTGCCAAGCCTGTCCTGGATTATTTCATCTGAGTAAAGGCTTAGCTGTTCCTTCATAAACTTCCTGACTTTATGCTCGTTTCCCGGTGCTCCGGGGAGTTCAGTTAGCGTCTGAAACAATGCAAGTGTCTGCTCGTTCATTTGTATCGCTTCCTTCCATGGATGGTTAAGTCTTTCTAGTTTTATGTATGAATACTTTCTTATTTTACTGAAATTTCGGGAAGAGCGCCAGCGCGTGATACCCGTTTCTTTCACCAGCCCGCAATTTTTGATATGATAAAAAAAGGAATCGCACCCTGAACAACCATTGGAGGGACGAAAATATGAACTGGAAATCATTTTTACTAGGGATAGGCGCAGGTCTTGCAGGCGCTTATGCAATCAAGGAAGCTGCCAGCAGGAATTCTTCCGTTTCAGCTGCAAAAGCACTGGATCAGGCAAAAATAGCGTTTAAAAAGGAAGGTCCAATCAGCGGTTCATGGATCAACATGAATCCGGAGGCTTATCAAAAAGGACCGCTCGATTACACTGTATATATAGGCGGCGTCTCAAGAAATACTGAGGACGGCGGCACTGAACAGTTTGAATTCATTGCAGATGCTTCAACAGGCACCATCCTTGACGTCTATCCCCTCTGATTTCTTTGCTGGCAAAACCTGCGGTTAACCGCAGGTTTTTTCTTATAGCTGCCGCTCGATAGACTCTCCGATTTTCCCATCCTGATCCAGCTTAAACGCCCGGTATACAGCATCATGGTAAAATGTAAACCAGACTTGCTTTTCTTTACCATATTTCATCCATTTTTCCTTCGCTGCAATCGAATCCATCGGATAATCATCGTACGCGAGGACCCAGAGCGGATTCATATGGGCATGTGTAGGCATTAAGTCTGCCATGTGGATAACTGTGTCTTCCACATCCTCTACGATGAGGATCGAATGCCCATCGCTGTGGCCGCCTGTATGAACCATCCGTATAGGACCATGCGACCATTCACCTGTAAAGGTCTCTACCTGGCCGGAGATTTCCTCCCAATTTTCTTTCCAATATGTATTTTGTGACCGGATATTCGGTTCTCTTATTTCAGCCCATTCGACGTCAGACGTAATAATCCTGGCATTGGGAAACACGGATTGATATTCACCGTCCACACGTTCCGTAAGTCCGCATGCATGATCAAAGTGCATGTGGGTCATGAGGACAAAATCAATCTCTCCCGGGACAATGCCCAGTTCATCCAACGACTCGAGCAGCCTTGATTCCGCTGTTACTCCGAAATTCCGCTTTTGTCTTTCATCAAGTTTACCTGATCCAATTCCTGTTTCCATTAGGTAGTTCACGCCATCAGCCTGAATGAGAATGGGATCTGTCCTTAATTCAATCTGGTTGTTTTCATTCACCTTGTACTTCCTTGACCAAAGCGCTTTCGGTACAACGCCAAACATGGCTCCTCCATCAAGATGGGTTACTCCCCCGTCAAGCCAGGTCAATGTCACATTTTGCAGTTTAAGTCTCTCCATATTCATTCCCCCTATTTTTGCAATTGGCTCAATTGTACCATTTTCGTCGGAAAACTTTAAATATTACAATCGCTTAGATAATCATAAAAAACACCTGCCGCAATAATCGCGGCAGGCATTTTTTATTTTCCCCTGAACTGGGCTTCACAACGGTAGATTCGGTTGCCCTTTGCCGAAAATTTTTCTTCGTACTCTGTCATGATGTTCCCCTCCATAGTGCTGTTATGCAAATCGAGGCTGACATCCTTCAGCAGCATCCCGTAGGCGGAAAAGCTCGTCAAAGAGTACTCAAACAGGCCTTGATTGTCTGTTTTGAAGTGGACTTCTCCCCCGCTTCCGAGTATTTCTTCATATTGAGCAAGAAAGCTCTTATATGTCAGCCTCCGTTTTTCATGTCTGGTTTTTGGCCAAGGATCCGAGAAATTCAGATAAACCCGGCTGACATCTTTGTTCGCAAAATATTTTCCAAGCTCGGCAGCATCCACATTCATCAGCTTGCAATTGGGAAGCTCGGCCTCAATCAGGAGGTCAAGGGCAGAAACAATGACGCTCGGCTGGAGCTCGATTCCAATATAGTTGGTTTCCGGGTTGGCTTCCGCCATTCCGAGGATGAACCTTCCTTTGCCTGTCCCAATCTCAATGTGGAGAGGCCGGTCATTTCCAAAAATCTCATCCCATTTGCCGCGGTGGCTTTCTGGCTCCTGAATAACATATTGCGGGTATTCCATTAGTTTATCTTTAGCCCAAGGCTTGTTTCGTAATCGCATACCTACACCTCTGAAAAATTCATATCGTTCAAAACATATCATGATGCCTGAACATTTTCAAGCTGAAATAAACTTGTTAAAGGGAATAAACAACAAAGGAATCCGCACAATAAAGATGGATTCCTTTTACGGCCATGTGGCCAATATATTTGAAAGGGTGAACAGCCTTGCCTTTAAACCATACGGACCAGGTTAATTTATTGAAGGATATTTTAAGCAACCAGCAATCAGACTGCTGCGGATCGGTTGCCGAATGCGAGCAGCTGGAAAGGCTGATTAAATCGTTGATGGTCAATGCCGATATCAGCCAAAACGTTAGGCCCATACTTGAGGAGATTTACATCTACAGCCAGAATGGAAAAAACACGGCAGACCTTGATGAGCATATCAATGCGCATCAGGATCAGCTGTCATCGTGGGTAGAAAATATCGGCGAGTTTTCCTGAATCAAATCGCTTTTTCCAAAAACTCAATCCACTTATCCATCTCTGTAAAGCGGTTCTGCTTTTTATGCCACTGTATTGATGTCAGTGCCTGTGCTATTACATACCATTTCATGCGCAGTTCCAATTCTTCGGAAAGGCTGAGGCCGTATCGGTCAAGCCACTGGGCCCATTCATTTTTCGGTATGTAGGAATAAAGAAATAGCCCAAGATCAATTGCGGGGTCTGCAATCATGGCCCCGTCCCAGTCGATCAGATACAGCTGGTTATTTTCAGATAAAAGCCAGTTGTTATGATTGACATCACAATGGCAGACAACCCTTTCGCCACAATCAACATTTCCTACATTTCCATTTAGGAATGCCAGAGCCGATTGTATCGAGGGATGCAAGGTTAACTCCCTGTCAATCCCCTCATCGAGCATGTGGAGGAGAGTGACTGGCTCAAGGGGGCTTTTCCCAAGCCTTTTAAGCATAGAAAGAAGCGGCTCAGACTCATGAATCTTCCTGAGGAGCCTTGCAACCTGTTCATCCTTCATTTCAACAGGCTTGAGTTCCCTGCCGTTAAGCCATTGCTGGGCTGTAATGACATCTCCGTTTTCAAGCCTCTTCGTCCAGACAAGCTTCGGGACAATTCCTTCAGCGGATAAGACTGCGAGAAATGGAGAGGAATTCCTCTTTAAAAACAGACGCTGTTCTTCATGCTGAGCAAAATAAGCGGCGCCTGTCGCACCACCTGCAGGTGTAATTTCCCAGTCTTGTCCAAATAAATCTTCCAAAGTTGTTCACCTTCAATTAAATCGCGATTTCCGTAACATTGCCGAAGATCTTTGTATATACCTTCCGGCAATGAAGACTGATGGCAGAAAGAATAAAAAAGACAGCTATCGGTCCAATTCCTCGCAATAGCTATCTTAATAAATTTTATCTCCTATTAGCCGGCGGGTCAACCCTGTCACCGGTGTTTTAATTTTTGTTACTTTCTATTTGGCTGCAATCAGTAGCGAACATGGCTCAAGTTCGCTT
Source organism: Mesobacillus zeae (assembly GCF_003570705.1). Lineage (GTDB taxonomy): Bacteria > Bacillota > Bacilli > Bacillales > Cytobacillaceae > Mesobacillus_C > Mesobacillus_C zeae. Next base: position 78,499 of record NZ_QWVT01000029.1, on the reverse strand, counting down.
AGCCGTCCATCAGACTGCCTGATTGGATCACAGCTGGCCGCGTTCCAATCAGCAAGAATATTCCATTTACCCTGTAAAGGAAATTCAACCGTATGGCGTTCGAGCGAAGGATTAAAAAATACGGCAAGTTCGTCCCAGTTTCCAAATTCTCCGACTTCATGGAGCCAATATCCAATCAGCGGAGGTGGCAGAGTCATAAATTGTGTATATTTCCTTACAGAGCCTGCGTCAGGTAAGCGAAACGCCTGATGAGACATACGAATGGAGATGATTCCCTTCAAAAATTCTATATTATCCATGTTTTCATCGCGAAGTTCCCAATCAAGCTGGTTGATGGAATTAGGTGACCGATAGCTGTTCCCGATACCTTTTTTCGTTCTGAAAAACTCCTGACCTGCGTGAAGAAACGGAATCCCTTGGGAAAGCAGCACAATGGAAGTGGCAAGCCGATGGCGTTTTTTCCGGATTACTTCATCCTCATCAGGATCCAGAGAGGCAAGCTTATCCCAAAGAGTATGGTTGTCATGCGATTCGACATAATTGACAGACTGGCCAGGTTCCGAAAAAAGGCCATTCTTCCTCCTGCCAATTCCGATACTCCCTACAAGAGTTTGTTTGGCCGATTCCGTGCATCTATCATTCCCAAGTACATAGCCCCGGTCATAAAGATTGAAAGTGCTTCCTTTGATCGTATCCCTAAACCAGTCATTAAACTGACCGATCCGCGGCAATTTCTGCTGGTTCCTAATATTTGCTTTCTGTTCCATTAGAATCGGCGTATTCAAATCCCAGCCTTCTCCGATAACAATTGCTGATGGATCAATCTTATCCACAGCTGCCCTGACTGCCTGCATCGTTTCGATGTCAAGGATGCCCATTAGATCAAACCTGAAACCATCAACATTGTATTCCTCCATCCAAAAAGTAACAGAATCCAGGATGAATTTTCTTGCCATCAGCCGCTCAGAAGCAAAGTCATTTCCCACCCCTGTTCCATTTGAAGGCATGCCATGCTGATCATGACGAAAAAAGTAACCGGGAACGAGCCGTTCAAATGAAGACTCCTCTCTAATGTAAACATGGTTATAGACCACATCCATTATGACTCTCATCCCTAAAGAATGGACGGACTCAATAAGATGCTTCAGTTCAGTAATCCTACAGTATGGGTCCTGGGGATCTGTTGAAAAACTGCCCTCGGGAACATTAAAGTGGATTGGATTGTACCCCCAATTGTATTGTTCCATCGGTTTTAATTCATTTACTCCCCCGAAATCATTGAACGGAAGAAACTCCAAATGCGTGACCCCAAGATTTTTAATGTAGCTTAACCCTGTTTCAACTCCAGATCCGCTGACAGTCCTGGTTTCAGTAGCCCCTCTGTATGTTCCCTTTTTACTTGCCCCGCTCGACTCATGGATACTCAAATCCCGGATATGGACTTCATAAATAACCGCATCACAAGGGTTTGAATTGAAGGGAAACCTGGATGCCTGGATGGAGGTCTTTGGCATATCCACTACTACCCCGTACTCTCCATTTACGGTGGAAGCCATTGCAAATGGGTCAACTGCCTCGTTCCAGACAAGGTTGATACATGCCAAGTAGCTGTATCGGAACAATTCAAGATTCCCTTCCACCGTAAGGGACCAAACCCCTTTAGCTTCTCTTTTCATACTCCGCAATTCTGACGTGCCGCTTTCATGGGGCAGCAGCTTTATTTTCAACTGGGTAGCTGTTGGGGCCCACACCTTGAAAACAGTCTTCTCCTTGCTGTAATTGATCCCAAGTTCACCATCATAAAAAAATGCTTTATCAAAGTGTGTGCTTCGGATGACTGCTCCTATTTGCAAGTCTGTCCTGTTCCCATGCTCATCATCAATCCAGTGGGAGTGCCCGATTTGAGGAGGGACAGGAGTATGACATATATATTTTTGAAAATCAGGAAGTTCCACTATCTGGCGGATATCAAGATCAATAGATTCGCTCCCATCCGTCAAAATAAGCCGTGAAGACAAGCCATTATGGTAGGTGTACGGCAAGAGTACAGTAATCGTCTGCAGTTCATCCAAATAAGCATGGAATTTCCGGTCAATGGCTGTCATTAAATCTCATCTCCTCGGGCCGTCAAGCATTATTTCCATTCAAGACGTCTGACTGAAGTTGTCATGCAAAACTGGAGCAGCGTTTGAGCCGCTTTCAGTTGAACATGTTTCAGCGGGGAGCGCTGCCCCCTCATTGTTTGAAACCAATCTTCGTAATTTCTTTTATCAATAAACTTTATGCCGTATGGAGACAAAGAATAATCAATATAGCCGTTTCTGCACAAAATCGCCTGGTGAACCGGCATGTCTACATCAAAGGAGCTGAGCACATTCGTGACAATCTTTCCAGTCCGCTCAAGAGCAAGTAGCGGATTCAAAATTTTCGTTTCTTCCCTGGCTCTCTTCAATGGCCAAAAATGCTCTTTTGATCCTATAAAAACAGCATCCCCTTCATCCTCCAGCAGCTTGATGCACCATACTGCAGTTGGAGTCAGTAGGATAACCTCACCTTCTACGGGCGCTTTCTTCAGCAGAAAAACCGGTTTATACATGACTAAAACCGTATCCGGAAACCGCTGGAGAAAATATTTTAAAATCCCGTCATCCAAAAAACCATTGTCTGCGAATGATTTTTCCGCCAATGTCGAACTGGCCCATTTCAGCTGAAACGGAAGCAGGCTGTCAAGAAAAAGCTGCTTTAGTTCGTCAACAGATTTTGCCTTGAGCAATCCTGTGCTTTCTGGCATTCTATCCATTTCTTCTTCGATGGGGACAGAAGCTTGTTTATCCATCCACGGGTCCTGCCCGTTCCTCTCACCGAAAAATTTCTCCCTCATTTTTTGGACCATTGGCTTTTTGTCTTCATCGCTTTCCTGCCCTGGATTGCCAGGCGATTGAATACTATCCATCCGGTGTTCCCAGCTATCGGCGACACCATCCCATTGTTTATTTTTCAACCGCATATACCTTGATGGATACTTAAAAATATCTTGTTCATAACGTGAAATATAATCTTGCAGCTTGATTAACTGTGCCATAACTCTCGCCCTGCTTTCATCTGCCGACTTCAGTCACCGGCCAGAAAGAATGTCTTTTCTGCTTCGTATTTCGGTACTTTCCCCAAACGAGTTCTGTATAAAACGATTTCCTCTGCTTTAAACTTAACAGGATCTTGTAAAAAAGGGTCATTTTTCTCCAGAATTGCCCGGGAAAAGCTGATTTCTCCGGCCCACTTCCTTGCAATCGTAATATGCGGGGAGAATGGCCTTGTTTCCAGCTTGAAACCAGATGCCATACAGGAAGAAAACACTAAATCCCTCGCGTTGTTAAGAAGAGGCTGCTCCTTTAAACCTGCCCAGAATACCCGGGTTCCGAATACACCAAGATGGTTTATATCCAGATTAAACGGGCTGAGCTCTGGGATTTTCCGCCCAATTCGCTCAACTGAATCCATTAACATGGTTTCCTCTGCGTTCCCCAAAAACGCCAGGGTGACGTGAAGGTCCTCATGGTGGACCCATCTTTCAAAGGGAAGTTTTCCCTTAAGCAATTTCATCTCTTCCCTCATCCTGGCTTTTATATCTTCAGGCAATGCAAGTGCATAAAAATAGTGAGCTCCCTTTTCCAATTTCCATACAGCCCTTTCTGTTACCGCCTATCCAGCTGCCTTCTGTTGGCAAACCGGTTTTACGGACTATTTTATTTTAGCAAAACATGGCTACGCTTGGCAGTGCCAAATCAACAGGCTGCCGCAATCCTTGTTACATGTGCCGGTTCCAGTATTTTTCATCAATGGAACTACATGTATGCATGTCCATAACCCCAAATAGCAAAAGGGACTGCCAGAAGCAATCCCTTTTCGCATTATACTCCCTGCAGGCTGCCGCAGAGCTCTTTGATTTCATCCTCAAACCACTGTTGAAGCTTTCTTGTTACGGGACCTGGCTTTCCATTTCCTGCTGGTTTCCCGTCAATCTCAATAACAGGCACTACTTCAATCGTTGTACCTGTCAGGAACACTTCATCCGCTTTCAAAAGCTCGTCGACTGTAAAATTCCTTTCGATTACCGGCACGTCATTACGCCTGCAAATCTCGAGCATTTTCTGCCTTGAAATCCCGTTCAGGATAAAATTATCTGCCGCATGTGTGACAACCTTACCGTCAACCACAATCGATACGTTGGTATGACTGCCTTCTGTTACAGTCTCTCCCCTGTGCAAAATTGCCTCATCGCATCCCGATTCTGCGGCTTTTTGACTGGCAAGAAGATTGCCCAGCAGGTTCAAGCTTTTAATATCACAGCGCAGCCAGCGGATATCTTCTTCCGTGATTGCCTTCATGCCCTTTTCCAGCTTTTCTGCTGGCCTTCCGACATGACGGGTGTAGGCAACAAAGGTCGGAGCTACTTCTTCCCCAGGAAATGTATGCTTCCTTGGAGAAATACCACGTGTAAATTGTAAATATACAATGCCCAGAACAATCTTATTCCGCTCTATCAATTCTTCGAGCATGGACTGAATCTCATCAATGGAATAAGGGACATTGATCCCAACCTTTTTCGCGCTTTCTTCAAGGCGGCGAAGATGCTCCGCTGCAGTGAACAATTTTCTGTTATACACGCGAATCACTTCGTATACTCCATCTCCGAACTGGTATCCTCTGTCCTCGATATCCACTTTTGCAGTTTCTCGGCTCATGACTTCACCGTTGAGCATGACAAATTCCATTTTCTGTCCCCTTTCTTTAACGTGCAAGTTCCAGGATCGCTTGCCCGTAAATCGCCGTGGCTTTTAGCATATCCTCAATGATAATATATTCATCTTTTTGGTGGGCAATGTCCGGACGCCCTGGAAAAAGAGGTCCAAAAGCGACACCGGATTTTAACGAACGGGCATATGTGCCGCCACCGATAGAAAGCAGCTCCGCTTTCTCTCCTGTTTGTTCTTCGTACACTTTTTTCAACGTCCTGATCAGGAAATCATCTTCATCAACATGGTGGGGGTTGGAATTCGAGAAATTCTCAACCTTAAAACGATTCTTCCCAATGGCTTCTTTAAGAGACTCCATTGTCTTGTCCAAATCTGTTGTGACCGGATAGCGCATATTTAGTCCAAGCCGTCCGCCATTTTCAGCCGAATAGCTTAGTATGCCGGTATTGATTGTTAAATCTCCCGTAATTTCATCGGAGTAGGCAATTCCAAAAGTCCGTCCACGGGAATCACCATTTAAATTCTCTGCAACAAACTTGAAATAATTTTTTGCTTTTTCATCGATATTCAATCCTGACAAAAATGCCGCCATATATAATCCAGCATTTTTTCCATTATCCGGCTCCATTCCATGTGCAGAAATGCCTTCTAGCTCAATGACTAGCACTCCCCTATCCACATGGCACTTTCCTTCAAGAGCAAATTCTTTTTTATACTCTTCAAACTTCTGGACTAGCTCTGTCTGGCCCTCCACAACCTCTAACGCAGCTGTGGCGAAGTCAGGAACCATGTTGTATCTGCGGCCGGATGAGAATTCAATCACCTTGGCATCATGCCTGGTTTCGCCGGACACTTCAGCATTTTGGACAAGATCAAAATCTGCAATCCCTTTTTCAGCATAAATGATTGGGAAATCAGCATCTGGGGCAAAACCCATCTTGGGCATTTCCTCATGTTTAAAATAGTGGTCCACACAGCGCCAATTGCTTTCCTCATCAGTGCCAAGGATCATTCTCACTCTCTTTTTCAGAGGAACTCCGAGTTCTTTAACCATTTTCATTGCGTAGTAGGCAGCCATTGTTGGCCCTTTATCATCAATGGCTCCCCTTGCAAATATTTTTCCGTCCCGAATCTCAGCGCCATATGGATCACTCGACCATCCATCCCCTTCAGGAACGACATCCACGTGGCAAAGAATTCCCACAATTTCTTCCCCTTCGCCAAATTCTATATGGCCGGCGAGGTTTCCAACATTTTTCACTGTAAAGCCATCCTTTTTGCCAAGCTCCAGCATATGGTCAAGTGCCTTCTTCACACCTTCTCCAAGTGGCGCTTCTGCTGTAGCGTTTTCTTCATCGAGAACACTCTTGATGCGCAGAAGCTCCTGCGCATCCTTGATTAGTGCTTCTTTTCTTTTTGCTGCTTCATCGTTCCAATGTATTTGTTCCATTTTTTCAATCCTCCGCAATTCTATGTACTTTCGTCGTGCTTGTATCCTATTTTACTCCACCAAAAAATTTCGGCAAGGAGACGTTCTCCATCGAAAAAGATTCGCGGGCGTTTAAATATTTTTTAATCTTCCGTTTATTATACATATATTGAAGTACCCTTGCCATATTGTAAAATAAAATGCTTATAAGAACCGATATTTCCGAACTTTCAATAGGAGGGAGGGATTAAATTTATGTAAATTCGGTTAATTTACTAGAAATAAATTGTGATAAGGGTTAAAATAATTCAAAAGCAAGTAATTAACTCTTTAGACCAGACCTTTGGATAAGAAAAAAAGGAGTTGTCTGAATAGCGAAAACTACATATGTCTAACCTCAGCTTCAGAATTGTCGGTAGCAGGAATTTGCCAATGGTTTTATAAAGGATAGGGAGTGGTTGTTTGAAACCTTCAACTAACCGGATGATAAACCGAATCAAGTCCATCTACATGTTTATATGTAAGAACGGAACTGTGACGACCCATGAGCTTGTAGAGGAATTTGGCATTACTCCCCGGACGATCCAAAGGGATTTAAATGTCCTAGCTTACAATGAATTAGTTAAAAGTCCCAGCAGGGGAAAGTGGACAACAACACAAAAAAAAGTAAAACTAACTTCTTAAAAGAAAAGCGGAAGCGCCCGTTTAGTGCCGTATGGACTGGAGCACACCGGCACGAGATATAGGAAACACGAAGAGCAGAGCGATTCGATGTTGACTTATAACGCTAAGGGCGCGCACGTCCTGTGCGCAACGCCTTACTCGCACATCCTGTGCTTCGTCGTAGGAAGGTGGGCGAAGTCCAATAGGCGCTGGGCGCTGTAGCTAGACAATTAGAAAAGCGGAAGCGCCCGTATAGTGCCGTATGGACTAGAGCCACCTGACTAGGCGCTGTATAACAAGAAAGGAATCGCCACATAAGCGATTCCTTTTTTCTATGCTTCTTCATTTGACATTAGAAGATTGATTTCTTCTTCGGACAGCTCCCTGTATTCGCCTAGCTCGAGCGTTTCGTCAAGCTGGATTGGGCCCATGCTAATCCGTTTCAGGTACAGCACTCTTTTCCCCACTGACTCAAACATCCTTTTCACTTGGTGAAACTTTCCCTCGCTGATCGTCAGCTCGATTTTTGAAGGAGTGCCTGACTCAATGATTGTCAGCTTCCCTGGCTTTGTTAAATATCCATCCTCAAGGAAGACACCCTTTTCAAACTTGTCGACATCTGCTTGTGTCACTTCCGAATCAATAAGGGCAAAATACGTTTTTGGGACATGTTTTTTCGGGGACAGAAGCCTGTGGGCAAGCTGTCCGTCATTTGTGATTAACAGAAGGCCTACAGTGTCCTTATCAAGCCTTCCAACCGGGAAGGGCTCAAAAACAAGGTCCTCCGCTTCCAGAAGGTCAATGACTGTTTCATCACGGTTGTCCTCCGTTGCGGATATAACGCCAGGAGGCTTATTCATCATAAGATATATGAATTCCCTATATACAATTTCCTCTCCGTTCACAGTAATTTGGTCTTTATCAGGATCGGCATGGTGCCCGGCGTCGCGGATAGGCAGCCCGTTTACTTTTACCGCCCCGTTTTTAAATAATGACCTGACTTCCTTCCTGCTTCCGTAACCCAAATTGGACAAAATCTTATCTATTCTCATATTACCCTCCCAATATTCAGATTCGAAGGTGAAGCTTGCTCTTGATTTTTCCTACTTTATCGCCGAAAAGCATATCAATCAATTTCAGCCTGAGTCCCAGGTACAGATAAACACCCGCTCCAGCGATCGCACTGATGGTAATGATTATAAGAGACTGAATCTTACTTGCAGGAGACAGGAACTGGGAAAGCCCGGCATTAACAGCAATCGTAAAGACTGCCATAATCCCCGTCAACAGAAGGATTAATGCACACCTTCTTGCTACAAACCTGAATGGATATTGGGCATATTTTCTGATGACATAAAAATTAATCAATATTGCCGCCGTATACCCGAGTGCTGTCGAGAGGACGGCTCCCTGAGTTTCAAACATCTTAATGAGCGGGATATTTAGCGTTAACTTTACAAGCAGGCCTGTCAGAAGGCTTAAAATTGTAAAGCGCTGTTCATTGATACCCTGCATTATTGCCGCCGTCACCGAAAACAACGCAAACAAAATCGCAACAGGAGAATAGGTCCTTAACACTTCCGTCCCAAGCTCTTTATGTTCATAGAATACGGTAAAGACTGGCTCCGCCAAAATGGCGATGCCAATAGCTGCAGGTACAGTTAGGTACATCATCACCTGGAAAGTTTGGTTGAGCTGCCGGTTCATGCTTTTTCTGTCGTTCTCTACAAAAGACTTCGTGATGCTTGGAACCAATGTCAATGAAAAAGCAGTTGCCAGCGAAACCGGTATTATGACGAGTTTGTGCGACTCAAAGTTCAATATCGAAAACGCTTCAGAAGCTTGTGAAGCAAGACCGATTGACTCCATTGCTTTACTGAAAGTAATCTGGTCAATGAATTGAAACAATGGATTGGCTATCCCAACAAAAACAAATGGCGCTGCATAAAGAAGGATTTCTTTATAAATTTCTTTGAGGGAAACATCCATTGTTCCTTTGTCTTCCAGAAGCAGCTCGTCCAAATGAGGCTTTCGCTTAAACCAATACCAGCCTAGAACAGCAAGGCTGCCGAGCGCACCGATAAAGGCTGCAAATGTCGCAACGCTGACTGCCGACACGAGGCTACCGTCCAGTACCTTGTATATGAGAAAGGCTCCGCCTAGAACAAATACAATCCGGACAATCTGCTCGACGACCTGCGAAACAGCAGATGGGCCCATTGACTGATGCCCCTGGAAAAAACCGCGAATCAAGCTCATGAACGGCACGACGATGAGGGCAAAACTTACTGCTCTCATAACGGTTGTGACGTCGGCGGTGTTTATCAATCCTTTGTCATCGGGACTGATAGACATTGCCGCAAGAATAGGTGCAGTAAAATACATGATGAGAAACGAGATGATCCCAGTCGCAAGCATGACCACGAGGCCCGACTTAAAAAGCTTCCTGCCTACAGCGTATTCGCCCATCGCATTGTATTTCGCAACAAATTTGGAAACCGCAAGCGGAACTCCCGCTGTTGCAATGCTAATGAAAATCGTATAGGGAATGTAGGAGTAAGAGTAAAGAGCGGTTCCTTCTGCCTTGACGATTGCATAAAACGGGATGACATAAAAAAGACCTAATACCTTTGAAACAATTGTTCCAAGGGTGAGGATAAACGTTCCTCTTAACAGCTTCGATGACATGAAAATCCCTTCCTGTAACGAGGGCGCACCTGTTTTTGGGAGCCCCTCTTTAAATTAATAACTTAATTTAGTACACCGCTTTAATGGCACAATCATTAGTTTACCTTTTCTTTTCTGGCTGCGCCACTTTCTTTCGCTATTTTCTGTTTCCTTTTCAGCACTTACAGAAATGCTATATAATGAAAAAATGATATGAAAAAGTTGGTGAATGTGATGAAATACGACTCAATTATCCTTGGCGGTGGCCCTTCCGGTTTGATGGCAGCCATCGCTGCAGGAGAAAAAGGGGCCCGTGTCCTATTGATTGACAAAGGAGACAAGCTTGGGAGGAAACTCGCCATTTCAGGCGGCGGCCGCTGCAATGTGACAAATCGCCGTCCAGCGGATGAAATTATCAAGCATATACCGGGAAACGGACGCTTCCTATACAGTGCTCTTTCGATTTTCAGCAATGAGGATATTATATCGTTTTTTGAAAACCTGGGAATCCAGTTAAAAGAAGAAGACCATGGACGGATGTTCCCTGTGACAGACAAAGCCCAATCCGTTGTGGATGCCCTCCTGTCAAGAATGAAGGAATTGAATATCGGGGTGAGGACCAATTGTCCTGTTAAAGATGTCCTTTACCAAGATGGTGAAGTGTATGCCGTTAAAACTGCAGGCGGGGACTTGCTGGAAACAAAAAGCGTAGTGATAGCCGTCGGAGGGAAATCTGTCCCTCATACCGGTTCTACCGGTGATGGATATGCCTGGGCAGAAAAAGCGGGACACTCCATCACCGAGCTTTTTCCCACTGAAGTGCCGCTCACTTCCAGGGAAAAATTCGTTAGAGAGAAAACCCTTCAGGGACTATCTCTCCGGAATGTAGGCCTAAGCGTCCTCAATCCTAAAGGAAAAGTGCTGATTACCCATGAGATGGACATGATTTTCACCCATTTTGGCATCAGCGGACCTGCGGTTTTACGATGCAGCCAGTTTGTTGTCAAAGCGATGAAAAAGTGGAACCTTAAAGAGGTCACAATGAGTCTTGACGCCCTTCCGAAAAAAAAGGAAGAACCACTCTTTCAGGAAATTTCAATACTGGTGAAGGGCGAGCCAAAAAAAGCAGTAAAAACCGTTTTGAAAGGGCTCATTCCTGAGCGTTACTTGCTGTTTTTACTGGACCTTAATGGTATTGACCCTTCCATACAGGGAGCCCAAATTCCTCAGGACAATATCCGGGAGCTTGCCAGGAGCCTGAAAAACTTCACATTTACAGTAAATGGAACCCTTCCTCTCGAAAAAGCATTCGTTACGGGCGGCGGTGTCTCAGTTAAGGAAATCGAACCCAAAACAATGGCCTCAAAAAAAATGGGCGGATTGTATTTTTGCGGCGAAATTCTCGATATCCACGGCTATACCGGCGGTTATAATATCACCTCAGCACTTGTGACGGGCAGGCTGGCAGGCTTGAATGCTGCCGGACATGCGCTTGGGCTGGGAGAATAATACAGATGTCCGCCCGATATAACGGGCGGGGGGTTTTTTCAAAAGCTATTGGAATTGGACATTATTTTGGGATGCAGACATACTGGAGTTAGCCCTCCACAGTCATTCTTTTCCGACAAAGAATCAAACCTTGTAAACAATCATTGCCGTAAAACAGTAAATTTGTTCCTCTTCCTCTTCCTTGAGGGCTGCAACATGGTATTTGATATCAACAAGCTTTTTTTCATCAAGAATTTCAAGGAAGCTGTTCATTTCCATTTCAAGATCTTTTTCGTGTTCATAGTCGAACACCTTTACCTGGATCATGCGCTCCGTCCTTTCCTTTTTCCACAGTCTAGACGGATTTTTCAATTTTTATAAGGAAAAAGGGCCTGCCAGTATCCGCAGAGCCCTTTTTTCATTTATCGGGTCTTTCCTTCCCATGTTAGCATCCCGCTAACCATGTTGGTCACATTGTAGCCTTGTTCATGCAAATAATAGCATACGTTGGCGCTCCTGCTTCCAGAGCGGCAAATAAAAATATATTCCTTTTCCTTGTCAAAGTAGTCCAGATTTGCGGGTATATCTCCCATTCTGATATGTTTTGCCTCCGGAACCATTCCTGCAGCCACTTCTTCGTCTTCCCTTACATCGACCAGCTCCAGCTTTTCCCCTGCTTCCAGCTTTTCCATCAGTTCATTGGCAGTAATCGTTTTTAAATCCATCGTTCCATCTCCTTTGCCCTTTCTGTTCGTTCACATTATAAACAAATTAGCAAATATACGCCAAAACCAAGGCTGAACTAGAAAAAAAATTCCGTAGAAACGGTATATCATCAGTAAAACTAGACAACCTATGAATGAAAAACATTTCAGGGAGTGAATCATGTGAAGAAGAGTTTGAGAATACTTACAGCAAGCGCATTCGTATTGGGACTAGCAGCATGCGGAACCGATGATAATGCCGGTGATAACGACAAACAAAAAGTTCAGACAAACCAGGTCAAAATCAATAATACAGACAATGGCAGCAAGCGTCTCAGTCTTTCGGACAGAGCAGAAAGACAGGTAGAGCAAATGAATGAAGTGGACGATGCCAATGTCATTATTTCTAATAATAATGCCTATGTCGCTGTTAAGCTTAGGGATGGCGGCAATGGAAATAACGAAAACAATGGGAATGGTAACAGAGACGGTGGAAACAATGAAGCCAACGGCAACGGCGGAGCTGGTACTGGCGGTACTGGAGGAACCGGAACTGGCGGAGCTGGCACTGGCGGTTCAGGTACTGGTGAGAGAGCGGGAACTACCGGAAACGGTATCCCCGGCGACAATGACGGACGAGTCAACCAAAACAATGGCAAAGGCTCCGATGGCCTAATTGACGGCAATGGCGATGCCGGAAACGACAACAATAATAAAGATAACGCAAAAATAAACAATGGCGGAAAAAATGACGATGGCAAAAACGGGGAGCATTACAGCAAGGTTTCAACAAAGTTTGAGCAGAGAATCGCTGATCAGGTGAGACAAGCAGATGATCGCATTCATCGTGTATATGTATCTTTTGATGAAAACTTCTATAATACAATGGGCAATTACGCAAATGATATTCGCGATAACAACAACCGCGAAGGGTTGTTTGAAGACTTTAACAACACCATTAATGATGTTTTCAGGAGAGACAGGAAATAAGGAAATCCCGTCCGGTACATCCGGACGGGATTTCTATTTGCTCTTTATTAATTCGCAACGATATTGACTAGTTTTCCTGGTACGGCGATGACTTTCCGGATTGTTTTGCCGTCAATTTGTTCTTTAACAGCATTCTCGCCCATTGCGATCTGTTCAAGCGTTTCTTTGTTGGCATCTGCAGGGACCATCATTTTCGCCTTGATCTTTCCATTGATCTGGATGACAATTTCAACTTCATCATCAACAAGCTTTGCTTCGTCATATGCAGGCCAAGCTTCATAGCTGATTGTTTCCGAATGTCCAAGCTTTTCCCAAAGTTCTTCGGCGATATGCGGTGTGATTGGGGAAAGCAATTTCACAAAGCCTTCCATATACTCTTTTGGAAGTTCATCCGTTTTGTACGCTTCGTTCATAAAGACCATAAGCTGGGAAATTGCAGTGTTGAAACGGAGTCCTTCAATATCTTCCGTTACTTTCTTCACTGTCTGATGGTACACTTTCTCCATGCTTCCAACATCTGCACCTTCTGAGATTTTACTATTTAGTTCTCCAGATACATCGACAAAGAGTCTCCATATACGGTCAAGGAAACGCCTTGAACCGTCAAGCCCGTTCGTGGACCATGCAATGGAAGCCTCCAGCGGACCCATGAACATTTCATACATCCTCAGCGTGTCGGCGCCATGGCTTTCAACAACTGAATCTGGATTGACGACATTCCCTTTGGACTTGCTCATTTTTTCATTGTTTTCCCCCAGGATCATTCCCTGGTTAAACAGCTTTTGGAACGGCTCTTTTGTATGGACGATTCCAAGATCATAAAGCACCTTATGCCAGAAGCGTGCATAAAGCAAATGCAGGACGGCATGCTCGGCACCGCCGATATAAATGTCCACTGGAAGCCATTCCTTCAGCTTATCCGCATCTGCGAGCGCCTCTTCATTATGCGGATCGATATAGCGAAGGTAATACCAGCAGCTGCCCGCCCATTGCGGCATTGTATTGGTTTCCCTCCGGCCTTTTTTTCCTGTTTCAGAATCAACAACGTTGACCCAGTCTGCGATAATCGCTAATGGCGACTCGCCTGTGCCTGACGGCTTGATTTCTTTTGTCTTCGGCAATACAAGCGGCAGTTCTTCTTCAGGTACAGCTGACATTGTTCCATCTTCCCAATGGATAACTGGGATCGGCTCACCCCAATAGCGCTGGCGGCTGAACAGCCAGTCACGAAGACGGTACGTCACTTTCTTGGTGCCGATGCCTTTTTCCTCGAGCCATGCGATCATTCTTTCAATCGCTTCTTCCTTGCCAAGACCATTCAGGAACTCTGAGTTCACGTGTTCCCCATCACCGGTATACGCTTCTTCGTCAATATTGCCGCCGGCAACAACTTCCCTGATCGGCAGGCTGAACTTCCTGGCAAACTCATAGTCCCGCTCATCGTGTCCCGGAACAGCCATAATGGCACCAGTTCCATAGGACATCAGAACATAATCAGCGATCCAGATCGGCATTTTTTCGCCATTGGCCGGATTGATGGCATAAGCTCCGGTAAAGACACCGGTTTTATCCTTCGCAAGGTCTGTTCGCTCAAGGTCGCTCTTGCTCTTGATTTGATCAAGATATTTTTCAATTGCAGGCTCCTGCTCACTTGATGCGATTTGCCCAACGAGCGGGTGCTCAGGCGCAAGGACTGCATAAGTAGCACCGAATACAGTATCAGGGCGAGTAGTGAATACCGTGAAGCTTCCTTCGTGGCCGTCAATGTCAAAAGTGATTTCTGCTCCTTCCGAGCGGCCAATCCAGTTGCGCTGCATTTCCTTGATGCTCTCAGGCCAGTCTACTTCCTCAAGGTCTTCAAGCAACCGGTCTGCATAGGCTGTAATTCTCAGCATCCATTGTTTCATCGGGCGCCGCTCCACAGGGTGGTCCCCGCGCTCGCTCTTGCCATCAATGACTTCTTCGTTCGCCAGGACTGTCCCAAGTGCCGGACACCAGTTAACCGCTACCTCGTCAATATAGGCAAGACCCTTTTCATACAGCTTCAGGAAAATCCATTGAGTCCATTTATAATAGGAAGGATCTGTTGTATTCACTTCCCTGTCCCAATCATATGAGAAACCAAGAGCTTTGATTTGCCGGCGGAAATTATTGATATTGATCTCGGTAAATTCAGCTGGGTCATTGCCCGTATCAAGCGCATACTGCTCTGCCGGAAGCCCAAACGCATCCCAGCCCATAGGATGGAGGACGTTGTATCCCTGCATCCGCTTCATTCTTGAAAGAATGTCAGTTGCCGTGTACCCTTCAGGATGCCCAACATGAAGCCCTGCACCGGATGGATATGGAAACATGTCCAATGCGTAGAATTTCCGTTTCCCTTCGTCTTCTGTCGTTTTGAACGTTTTGTTCTCTTCCCAGTAATGCTGCCACTTCTTTTCGATTTTCTGATGGCTAAAGTTCATTTGAAAGTTACCTCCTGATTTCAATTAGCATAACGTGGATGACAGCCTTTTTATCAGGCCGACATGCCATAAAAAAACAAAAAACTCCCGTCCCAATAAAGGGACGAGAGGATATGTATGATCTCCCGCGGTACCACCCACATTAGTGACAAGTCACTCGCTTCATTATCCTTAACGCGGAAAACGGCTGGCATTACTAAAATGTTCATGCCGGCGACTCTGAAGGCGAGTTCATGATGGGCCTGGCTGACTCGCACCTTCCGTCAGCTCTCTTCTTACAGGCTTAACACCACTACTGCTCCTTCGTCAACATCATTGAAATATAGTATATCGCTATTGTAAACAATTCTATTCACAGTTGCAAGGGCAGCTGATCTTTTAATGACCAATTCTTCTGAAAACAGCTTTCTTCTTTTTGAATGATAACACTAGCATATGCACTTCGGCATGATTATGTGAAGAAAAAATCCACGGCTATTTTTCTGCTCGTTCCCCCACAGCCTCAAGAAGAAGATCTGCTATATGCACACCACGCATGCTGCCCGATAGGCCTGCGCGTTCAATTCCCAGCTTCATTTGCAAAAGGCAGCCTGGGTTAGCTGTCACGATTGTTTTAGCGTACGTTCCTTTTGCCTGTTCCATCTTATAGTCAAGAATTTGCATCGACATTTCTGTTTCTGTGATATTGTATATTCCTGCAGAACCGCAGCAGCGGTCAGCTTCCTTCATTTCACGGTACTCTATTCCCTCTATTGCTTGAAGAAGTGCCCGTGGGGCGGATGCAGTCTTCATCACATTTCTCAAATGGCAAGAATCCTGGTAGGTGACAATCTGTGCAGGAAGTTTCAGCTTCACCTTCTCATGGAAGCCTAGAATCACCAGGATTTCGGAAATATCGATAATTTTTTCATGGAAAGCGATGGCTCTCGTATTCCATTCCGGTTCATCCTTCAGCAAATGGGCATAATCGGTCAGGAAGGCACCGCAGCCTCCTGCGTTTGTGATGATAAAATCCACATCACTATCTTCAAAAGCACGAATATTTCTTTTCGCCAGATCCTTAGCGCCTTCTTTTTCACCGCTATGCCCGTGAAGCGCTCCGCAGCAAGCCTGGTTCTTCGGGATGACAATCTCGCAACCCGCAAGCTGCAAAAGCTTTGTTGTGGCATTATTTGTTTCAAGAAACATTGTATCCATCAGGCAGCCGCTGAAGAACCCAACCTTATGCACCTTTTTGGACAGCGGCGCCAAATGTTCAGGACGGTTTCTCATTTCCTTCATTGATGGTACGCTTGGGAGCACTTTTTCCATCGATGAAAGCGAATCCGGCAAAAGCTTCATGATGCCAATTCCCCTTGCTGCGGTCTGTAATCCGGAGCGCTGGTAGAATCCGATCAGGCCAGTCAGGTTCCTTAGCCTGTTTTGATGCGGAAACAAACCTTTAAATACCATGTTGCGAACAACTTTGGCTGGCAGGGAATATCTTTTATTCACACTGACAATCGCTCTTGCCTCTTCAAGTAAATGACCATAATTGACACCAGAAGGACAAACAGGCTCACAGGCCCGGCAGCCGAGGCAAAGGTCAAGCGACCGTTCGAAATCTTCATCAGGCTCGATAAGCCCATCAACAACTGCCTTCATCAAGGCAATCCGGCCTCTCGGGGAATGGCTTTCCTTGTAACCCGACTCTATATATGTAGGACAAGTCGGCAGGCAGAAGCCACATCGCATACAATTGAGCAGCTCGTCTTCATCCATTCTCTCCTTGAATTTCTCCTGTATTTTTTCCTGTTCTTCGCGAGTTGTCATCGGGTAATCACCACGCGCTTTCTGCTATCCTTGGCAAAAATCTTCCCTGGATTCATAATATTGTTAGGATCAAGGGCCGTCTTGACAGCTTTCATTGCGGCAATCCCTTCTTTGCCCAGCTTGAGTTCGAGATACGGAGCCTTCATCACACCGACACCATGTTCACCGGTAATCGTTCCGCCAAGCTCAACTGCTTTTACAAAAATTTCTTCAAAAGCCTTTTCAACCCGCTCCATTTCTTCCTTGTCACGCGAATCAGTCGGACAAGTAGGATGCAGGTTCCCATCCCCGGCATGACCAAATGTGCAAATCTTTACATGGTATTTGGTAGCAATATTATTAATCGCTCTAACCATATTGGCGATTTCGGATCTCGGTACAGTTGCATCTTCAAGAATCGTGGTTGGTTTGAGCCGGGCGAGTGCAGACAATGCTGTCCTTCGCGCCGAGCTTAAGGCTTCTGCCTGAGCATCACTCTCGGCAATCTGGACAGATACCGCATTTTCCTCCTTGCAAATGGCAGACATTCTTTCAATATCCCGGTTCACCATTTCAGGCGTTCCATCCTGTTCAATCAAAAGCACAGCCTGTACATCTGTTGGAAGGCCGATCTTCGCATGTGCCTCGACCACTTCAAGTGTGGGCTGGTCTAAAAATTCGAGCGTGGCTGGAATAATTTTATTGGCAATGATTTTTGAGACGGACTTTGCCGCAGATTCAATATCTTGATATAGAGCGAGCATCGTCTTCTTCGTTTCCGGAATAGGAATCAACTTAAGCGTCGCTTCAGTAATAATGGCAAGCGTTCCCTCAGATCCTACAAACAGGCGAGTGAAATCGTAGCCTGCTACATCTTTCGCAAGCTTCCCTCCCGTACGGATAATATCCCCGTTTGCAAGCACGGCTTCAAGTCCCATAACATAATCTCTCGTTACTCCATACTTTAGCCCGCGTAGCCCGCCTGAATTTTCGTTTAGGTTTCCTCCGATGGTTGAAATTTTCATTGAGCTTGGATCTGGCGGATAGAAAAGACCTTTCGCTTCCACAGCGTTAATCAAATCCAGTGTGATCACCCCCGGCTGCACTGTAGCAGTCAGGTTTTCTTCATCTATATCAATGATTTTGTTCATATGCCTGAACAGGAGGACTATCCCTCCCTCTGTCGGACAAGTGCCTGCGCACAGATTGGTGCCAGAACCACGCGGAACAATAGGTACCTTGTGTTCATTGCAGATTCTGACTATTTCCGCTGCTTCCCTTGTGTTTCGCGGGCTGACAACGGCAGCAGGCAGCGATTGAAAGTTCGGGGTGGCATCATATGAATATACGAGCCTCCCAGTCTTTGAATCATCGAAATTCCCCTCACCGACAATATTGATCATTTTCCCCTTTACCTCTGCGGCAAGCACAGCAGCTTCATTACTTGCAGACATTATTTTTCCCCCATTCCCCTTCATCTTGACAAAAAGCCAATAGCTCCCGTCCATGTTAGGACAGAAGCCATTGTATCATACAATTTTCCAGTTATGGTACCATCCAGGAAAGGACAGTGTTTTGCAGGAAAGTAATAATTCCAACAAGAAAAACAAGCAAGAGACTGTGTTTAATCGTAAAGCGGAACAGCTCTGATTCTTTTCCTGCCAATCCTACTGCAGCACAGGCAACTGCAATTGACTGCGGCGAAATCATCTTTCCGGTTACACCGCCTGAAGAGTTTGCTGCAACGGCAAGGATGGGATTCATGCCAATCGATTCAGCCGTAATCTTTTGCAGGTTACCAAACAACAGGTTGGCTGATGTATCTGAACCGGTAATAAACACTCCCAGCCACCCAAGGAATGGCGAGAAGAACGGGAACATGACGGAGCCAGTTTTCGCAAGCGTCATTCCGAGTGTTGTACTCATTCCCGAGGAATTTGTTACGTAGGCAAAGCCAACAACTGAACCGATTGTTAGAACTGGGTACTTCAACTCATTCAATGTTTCTCCAAAAGTAATGATCCAGTTCTTCCAATCCATCCCGACAACGTATTTTGTAATGATGGTTGCAATCAATATCGCTGTTCCGGCAGCACCCAGAACTTCAAGCTTGTAAAGCGCAGGTACTACTTCGCCGGAAAAATTGATAATCTTATTGTTCAATAGCGGAACCTCAGGAACGAATGTCAGCATATGTCCCAAAGAGTTAACTGCTTTGAGTATGATATTGCTACCTTCATAATGACCTGAGAGCGCAAGCTTGATAGTAGGAATCCCCCAAACTGAAATAATCATTGTCAGAATCAAAAATGGAGACCAAGCCTTGAAAACCTGTGCACCAGTGTGTTGCTTTTCTTTTATTGGCTGTGCTGAAGCAGCAGTCTCACTAGCAAAACGGAAAATCGTTTTTGGCTTCCAGAACTTAAGGAATACAGCCAAAACGAATAAGGAAACGAGCGCGGACAGGATATCCGGCAGTTCAGGTCCAATGAAGTTTGAAGACAAGTACTGCGTTATGGCAAATGAAAGGCCGGAAACCAGAATAGCGGGAAGAACCTCGATTGCCCTTTTAAAGCCAGCCATAATTATAATCAGATAAAACGGAATGAATGCTGAAAGAAATGGAAGCTGACGGCCGACCATTTTGGAAATTTCCATCGCTGGAATCCCAGTAGGTCCTTCTACAGCAATGATTGGTATCCCAATGGCGCCAAAAGCAACCGGGGCGGTATTTGCAATAAGGCAGATACCGGCAGCGTATAAAGGATTGAATCCGAGGCCCACTAGCAAGGCCGCCGAAATGGCAACCGGAGCGCCAAAACCTGCCGCTCCTTCAAGGAACGCTCCGAATGAAAACGCTATCAAAAGTGCCTGGAGACGGCGGTCTTCCGTTATAGAAAGTACGGAGTTTCGGATAATATCAAACTGGCCTGTCTTTACTGTCAGTTTGTAAAGAAAGACCGAAGTAATGATGATCCATCCGATCGGCAAGATACCATATACGGCCCCCTGTGATGCGGACATGACGGCCATCCCTGCAGGCATTTTGAATGCGAACACGGCAACGGCCAGAGCAACAAGCAATGTTGACAGCCCGGCGATATGGCCTTTCATTCTCTTTATTGCCAGCGCCCAAAAGAAATAGAGAATTGGAATAAGTGCAACGATAGCAGATAATGCCAGACTGTCACCAACCACGGTGAAATTTTGAGTAAAAGTCATGGTAAGCCCCCTATGTATTTACAGCCGCCTGTGCTGTCTCTTCGCGATAGTAATCGCTTACATTTTTTAATACGGTCATCAGATGATTAGGTGATTAACCAACCTGATAGAATTATATGTGACAAACTTGTAACATTTCAACCTATTTTTCTTACTTCAGTGAATATTTTTTTTCGTGAAGAAAAATAGAGTATGATTTCTATTTGCTGGCAATCTCTTGTTTCATTACTCTATTATCCAAATATATGTATAATAGAGGTAGTAACAAGGTGATGTAGGGGGAAGTATTTTGAAATATAAAAAAATCAAGCCTAAGAAAATATACGAGGAAGTAGCAGAAGCTATCCATGAAATGATCAGGTCAGGCGAAGTAAAACCCGGGGAAAAACTGGATTCCGTCCAGCAGCTCGCTGACAATTTCCAGGTAGGCCGTTCCGCTATCAGGGAAGCGCTTACTGCATTGAGGGCGATGGGCCTGATTGAAATACGGCAAGGCGAAGGGACATATGTAAGAGAATTTGAGACTGGACAGGTCTCATTCCCATTGTCGACAGCCATCCTCATGAATAAGGAGGATATCGCCCATCTCCTTGAAGTCCGGAAAATTATAGAACTTGGGACTGTCTATGCCGCTGCCCAAAAAAGGACAGATGAAAACCTTGCCGCTATGGAAGAAGCATTGGAAGAAATGAAGCATGCCCACGGCGATGAAGAGCTTGGGGAAAAGGCTGACCTTCAATTCCATCTTGCCATTGCCGAAGGGTCACAAAATCCACTTCTCCTCAGCCTAATCAACCATGTATCGGGCCTGATGGGCGAAACGATGAAAGAGACCCGCAGAGTTTGGCTGTATTCGAAGCAAACAACGGTTGACAGGCTGTACCATGAGCATTACGAAATATTTAATTGCATTAAGGACCAGGATTCCGAAAAAGCCCGGCATCTCATGCTCCGGCACATTGAAGATGTTGAAGCCGTGCTCCAGGATTATGTTAAAAAAACAGCGCATTAAATGTATGTACGCCACTTTTCCCATAAAGTGGTGTACTTTTTTTGAAAAAATATTTATGAAACCCCTTTCAAAAATTATTATCTTTATAGTAGTATTGTGTTTATCAGACTTGTCAATTTCCGGTCATCAGATGACCCGTTGACTTGTGCTTTTGATAGCAGACGAAGAACATTCAGGGGAGTGGTGTTAAGTGAAAGTAACACTTTTTGCAACATGTATCGTCGACTTGTTCCAGGGCAATGTCGGCAAGGCAACGGTTGAACTGCTGGAACGGCTGGGCTGTGAAATAGAATTTCCTGAGTCCCAGGTGTGCTGCGGGCAGCCTTCGTATAACAGCGGCTATGTCAACGAAACGAAGGACGCTATGAAAAAAATGATCGATACATTTATCGATGCAGAGTACGTAGTATCCCCTTCCGGTTCATGCGCCTATATGTTCCATGAGTATCAGCACATTTTCAAAGGGGACCCCGTTTGGGAACCAAAAGCGAAAAAACTGGCTGAAAAAACGTATGAACTGACTCAATTTATCGTGGACGTCCTTAAGGTCGAAGATGTTGGCGCACGTTTTGATGCGACAGTCACTTATCATACATCCTGCCATATGACTCGTCTCTTGGGCGTAAAAGAAGCGCCGATGACTTTACTTAAAAATGTAAAAGGATTGAAGTTCACAGAACTCCCGGGAAAAGAACAGTGCTGCGGTTTTGGAGGAACATTTGCCGTGAAGATGGCTCAAATCTCCGAACAGATGGTCGATGAAAAGGTCCTTCATGTTGAAGAAACAGGAGCTGAGTACTTAATTGGCGCCGATGCAGCCTGCCTAATGAACATTGGCGGACGGATTGAACGTCAAGGAAAACCCATCAAAGTCATGCACATAGCTGAGGTCCTCAACAGCCGCTGAAATAACAAGTAACCAACAAAGCCCTAATTGATTAAGGATGGAGGGGATTACCCATGTCGATGAAAATCGGGGAAGATAAATTCAAGGAACGTGTAGGCAAAGGAATTGACAACACTTTCATGCGCGGCGCTGTGGCTGGAGCCCAGGAACGTATGGGAACACGAAGAGAGAATGCAACCGAGGAACTTGGGAACTGGGAAGAATGGAGATCTCACGGCGAAGAAATTCGAAAGCATGTCCTTGAGAACCTGGACTTTTATCTGGAACAGCTTAGTGAAAATGTTGCAGCCAGAGGCGGCCATGTGTTTTTTGCCCAGACAGCTGCTGAAGCAAATGAATATATCCAAGGTGTTGCCAAGAGTAAAAATGCTAAAAAGGTAGTCAAAGCAAAATCAATGGTGACTGAGGAAATTTCTTTGAATTCAGCTCTCCAGCAAGCAGGCTGTGAAGTCATTGAAACGGACCTCGGGGAATACATCCTCCAAGTGGACGACCATGATCCGCCATCACATATTGTTGTTCCTGCTTTGCATAAAAACAAGGAACAGATCCGCGATGTGTTTGCGGAGAAGCTAGGCTATCAAAAGACTTCCAAACCTGAAGAACTGGCCCTTCATGCAAGGCAGAAGCTTCGAGAGGAATTCATGAGTGCCGATATTGGCATTACCGGCTGCAACTTTGCAGTAGCTGAGACAGGATCCTTCAGCCTTGTTACAAATGAAGGAAATGCCGATCTTGTTACTTCCCTTCCAAAGACGCAAATTACCGTTATGGGAATGGAGCGGCTTGTTCCTACTTTTGAAGAAATGGAAGTGCTTGTCAGCCTATTGACAAGAAGTTCTGTTGGACAGAAGCTCACCAGCTATATTACTGTTTTGACAGGCCCTAGAGAAGAACTTGAAACAGACGGACCTGAGGAATTCCACCTTGTCATCGTTGACAACGGCCGGTCCAGCATTCTCGGAGGGGAATTTCAGTCTGTCCTTAACTGTATCAGGTGTGCAGCCTGCATCAATGTCTGCCCGGTTTACCGCCAGGTCGGCGGCCATTCATATGGCTCCATCTACTCTGGACCAATTGGCGCAGTATTGTCACCGCTTCTTGGCGGATATGACGAATTCAAGGAACTTCCTTACGCAACAACGCTTTGCGGCGCCTGTACGGAAGTCTGCCCTGTCAAAATTCCGCTTCATGAACTTCTGCACAAACACAGGCAAGTGATTGTCGAAAAAGAAGGCAGAGCTCCATTTGCCGAGAAGATGGCAATGAAAGCATTTGGAATGGGGGCTTCTTCTCCTGCTCTTTATAAACTCGGAACTAAATTTGTCCCTTCTGTGATGAGTCCATTCACCGACGGGGATAAAATTTCCAAAGGCCCCGGCCCTCTTAAACTGTGGACGGACAGCAGAGACTTCCCTGCACCGAATAAAGAGAGGTTTAGGGACTGGTTTAAAAACAGGGATAAAGGGGGCAAGGAATCATGACCGGATCCATCCAAAACAGAGATGCTTTTTTAACCCAAATCGCAAAAAGCCTTGGCCGCGAAAGGCGCTCAAAAGGAGTAGCCGTACCTGCCTGGAAGCATCGTCCTCAAGACGAAGTATTGAAGGGCGCCACACAGGACGAACTGGTTGAAGTGCTGAAAACCCAATGCATGAAAATCCACACAAGCCTTGTTGTGACAAACCTTCAGGACCTTCCGGCAAAGCTTGGAGAAACGGTCTCCAACTATGGCGGAGGCCCGGTCATCAGCTGGAAGGATGAACGCTTCTCCCAGTGGGGCCTTGATCCTTTAATGAAAAAAGGCTGGAAAGAAAAAGATATTGAATTATACGAATGGGACGAGTCAAAAGGAAGCGAAAACATCCGGCAGGCTGAAAAATCAAATGTTGGCATAACCATCAGCGAGATAACCCTTGCTGAATCCGGAACAGTTGTCCTTTATACTGACAAGGATAAAGGACGGACTGTCAGCTTCCTTCCTGCCACTTATATTTGCCTTGTGCCAAAAAGCAGCATCGTTCCCCGCATGACGCAAGCTGCCCAAAAAATGCGCGAAATGCACCATCAGGGAAAACAAGTATCATCGTGCGTCAACTTCATTACAGGGCCGAGCAACTCAGCTGACATTG
Organism: Mesobacillus zeae; assembly: GCF_003570705.1. Taxonomy (GTDB): domain Bacteria; phylum Bacillota; class Bacilli; order Bacillales; family Cytobacillaceae; genus Mesobacillus_C; species Mesobacillus_C zeae. Next base: position 54,275 of record NZ_QWVT01000029.1, on the reverse strand, counting down.
AGCTGAACCTGGTAGTGGGTGTCCACGGTCCTATCAAAGCAACCTATATTGTTATTGAAGATTTGTAAAAAAAAGCGGCCCGCGGGCTGCTTCTTTTTTTCATTCAATTGGAATCAGGCAGTTCTTGAAGTAGACACTTACTAATCTTTTAAAAGCAGAGAAACAGCCTGACTGATCCTCTCACTCTTGGTTATGTAGCATTTGTTCAAATTTCTTTTCACGACTTGAATCATCGAGAAACCCTTTGTCTGCAATCATGGCCTGAAGATACATGCAACAAAAATATAGGGATGCGGCAGTTATTGGCGGTGGCCTTCTCGGACTTGAAGCGGCGAAGGGCCTTTTGAAATGGCTAAACTACTGGCACGTTGTACATTTGTATTTTTTTGTAGTATTTTTATTTCTTTAGTTGTAAATGTTATTTTGCTCATGATCGTTCCCCTAATCCCCATATCTTAAGAATTAAGTATATAAAAAAAGTACCTATAGATGAAACACTCTTTTTCAAGTGTCCTATCTATAGGTACCATATTATCAATCACCCTCTCTTTCTATAATGCTTTTTCCTGTAATGAAGCAGCCTGCTTTAATTTCCTGTCGTGGACCGCTGTCGTCAGGATGGCTCCTGCCAGTAAGAATACTAGGACACTGAACAAAATGGACATTCCGTATACATCCGCAACGATTCCGCCAAGAAGCGGACCTACCATCCTTCCGGCAGTTGCCGTGCTATTGACTATCCCTTGGTAAAATCCTTCTCTCCCCTTTGGAGCAAGCTCATTTGCAACCGTAGGGACCGCCGGCCAAATCAGCATTTCGCCTATTGTCAGGACCACCATGGCTCCGAGAAAACCGGTGAATTCCCCTGCGGAGGCAGTAATGAAGAATGAACCGATAAAAATGAGAATCCCGATCATCATCTGGATTTTCAAAGACTTCTCAAATGGGCGGACGAGCCTGTTTACAATCGGCTGTCCCAATACAATCAAGGCGCCGTTAACCGTCCATAGCACACTGTATTGGCCGACTGTAACACCAAGCTCCCTCGCGTATGCAGGGATTACAGCCTGCCACTGAACGTACGCAACCCAACATAACAAGTAGCCAGCGCTGATTGTAACCATTGCATAAAGCTTCGCATAGTTTCTGACAGGACCGTTTTCTTGAAGTATGTTTGTCTGCTTCGGTTGGGCCGTCTGGATTCCCCGATAGCCATATACAGCAATGACCAGGAAAATGATATACATCAATGTGTTAGCCAGGAAGATCAGCTGAAAGGAAATGGAGGCAATTACACCGCCAAGCGCAGCCCCTAGGGCAACACCAAGGTTTTGAGCGATATAGATGGCGTTGAATGCCTTCCTCCCTCCTTCCTTCCATACAGAACCTGCCATTGCGTACATAGAAGGAAACACAATTCCTGAGCCAAAGCCGGCAACTGTCAGGAATATGACATAAGGAATCCAGTCATGCCAAAGAGTCAGTCCCCCAAGCGACAGCACCGTAATAAAGATTCCAAAGAGAATCGACCGGTAGCCGCCTATTTTATCAAATAATGTCCCGCCAATCAGGTTCCCCACAACAGAAGCTGCTGAATTCAGCATCAGGACAACTCCCGCTACGGACAGAGACTTTCCAAGATGTTCATGGATGTAAATGGTGTTTAAAGGCCATAAAAAAGAAGAGCCTGTTACATTTACCGCCATGCCAATTACTAAAAGCCAAAGAGCTTTAGGCATGTAAAACGCTCCTTCAAACAAGAGTCCCGGCGTCCGGGCTTCTCTTGATCATTCATTTCGATTATCAAAATAATATTTTAGTTGTTTTCACTTCCCTTGGCAACATTTATTACCTTTTTAGATCAGAAAAAAGGGAATATGTTCCCCTGGTGTATCACTGTAGTTTAGAAACTCACTTTCCACATTGTTGACACAGTGACGAAGATAGGACAAAATAAAGAAAAACACTGCACAAACCCCTATTTGCACAGTGTTTTTCTCTTTTTCATCATCGCAATTATGCGATGAACTTATTGTTTATTTTTTCGCTGCAGATGGCGGTACTGGCGGCTGCTGAGCCGGGAAGTAACTGTTTATGGCATGATCCTTCTTCTTGAAGTTATCACGTTCATCGTAAACAGTCTTCTTGGCTTTTTCTATTTCCTCATTCAATTCTTCCAAGTCCACTCTTGCTTTTACAAGCTCTTCCGTCGCAATCCGGATGGCTTCATTCGATGCCTCGGTTGAAATCCTCAGGGAATCCATGGATCCTTGCGGATTGTGGAAACCGGCGGAGCTTTCAGCAGCGACGAAATCCCAGAACCATTGGCCTTTGCGGATATGTTCCTGGGCTTGCTTCACTTTGTCTTCGCTTACCTTCGATGTAATCATTTTATTCACATAGTAATGGGCTGTAATGGATACATCCTCAGCCTTGTGAAGGGCCTTCATATGGGTATCCTGGATGTCTGTCACCCGCTCCTTGAGATCCTTCATATCACGGTTGCTGTGACAGGTTGAGCAAGACTGTTCCATTGTTTTGAGCGGTGATGTCCACCAGTGGGAACTGATCTTCTTCTTGCCATCCACTCGTTCATATGGCATATGGCAGTCTGCGCACGTTACTCCTGCTTTGCCGTGCGGCCCACTCATATGCGTCTCGAAATCAGGATGTTGCGATTTCAGGATAGGTGTTCCGGAAACATTATGGACCCAGTCTTTGTCAAATCCTTTTTCTTTAGCCGTTGTTTCATAATATTCGTACATTTCTTCAGGCTTGAAGCCTTTAGACCAAGGATATGTCACTTCCCCATTATCAGCTGCAAAGTAATACTCTACGTGACACTGGCCGCAAACATAGTTGCGCATGTCATTTTTAGTAGGATTGGACATATCGATTCCTTGCGATTCCATCGCTTTAATGAAGCTTGGGCGCGTGACCCGTAAATCCATTGTCTGCGGATCATGGCAGTCAGAGCAGCCAATTGGCGAGTGCCCCATTGCTTCGGCTTTTGGCCAAATATCTTTGTTGAAATTACCGTTCCAGTAATCATCTCCCATTTCCTCGATCATATGCGGGACGGCAGTTGATTTACAAGTCAGGCAGGAACCAATCGATTTGTCGGTAATCCTGGCAACCGAGCGGATATCCTCATTCGCGTAAGTATGGCCTCTGTCCTCATTATACTCGATTGCAAAGCCGTATCCGTTAAAGAGAATCGGAAGGTATGGTTCTTTATCGTGGTCGAATTTGCTACGTTTTTCTGAACCGCTATACTTTGTATCTTCCATTTTTTCATTCTTTTTATAGCTGTCATATTGAAGCGGGAACAAGTCCTTGAACGCTTCATTCCTGATTTCATCTTTTTTCAGTCCGGTTTTTAGCTCATCAGCTGAAGTTTGTTTATTTTCCGAATCCGAACAACCTGATAATATCAGCATGACAGCGACTAGGAGCAAATATGCCCAGCGGAAATCCCTAGCCATTGTTCATCGTGCCTCCCTTGTTTTCCAATAGTTCGCCTGGTTTCGGCGGCTTGAAGTAATCTTCTGTCTTGAATCCCTTGCCATGCGGCACTGACTGGTGACAGCTCGTGCAGTTGTCCTTCGCGTCATGAGAAACGTTCTTCAGCGTGTTCTCATGGCAGCTGATACAGTTCTCCGTGACGACTTCATCTGTGTTCTCCGAAGCATGCAGTACTTTTGGAATTTTTTCGTCCCCTATGAAATTAAAATAGACATGTGACATGCCGGATTTCGCCTTGTATGTATACTTTTTCACAAGGCTCTCATGCGGAAGATGACAATCTCCGCATGCAAGTTCTGCATGATTCGATTTGGCGAATGACTCATGTACTTCTGTCATGATGTGGCAGCTGCTGCAGAAATCGGGTGAATCCGTATACGCCAGTGTTTTAACTGTGGCAACCGAGACAATGATACCCGCAAAAACACCGATGAAAAGCAGCAGCCGTTTATCCATTGCCAAAATTTTCTTAAACATCCCTTTTCACCTCCCCATTTTTCAAAAATGAATCTATTAAAACACGAATGTGTTTTAACCTGGGTTAAGGCGTGGCTTTTTTCTCTATCAATTCAATCAGCTTTTCCTTTGTGGTCGGTCCAGAAAACCTTTCGACAATTGTGCCTTCTTTATTGATGATCATGGTTTCAGGCTGCCCAAGGACATTATAGGATTTTGCTGTTTCTTCTTTCGTATCGAGGAGGTATGTCAATTTTGAATTATGCTCTTTTACGTATTTCTCCATTCTTATTTTTGTTTCGCCTTTTGCAATAATCAATAGTTTGGCATCTTTGTATTCTTTCCCGAATTCTTCTAGTTCTGGTGCCTCTTCTAGGCATGGCGCACACCAGGTTGTGAAATAGTTCAGGACTACTGTCTGGCCCTTCAAATCGGAAAGCTTGTATGTTTCACCGGTAATATCCTTCATTTCAAAATCTGGCGCATTTTCTCCCGGTGTGACCGTTGCTTTTCCGCCAAGGCCGTTCATCAGGAAAAATAGAAACCCTGCAGCAGCAAGAATGATGAAAAAAGGAACGATTCTTTTGCCCATTTTAACCACCTGCTCCTATTGTTCTGTATTCCACTCGTCCAGCAGTTGCAATTCCTTTTTTAGAGCTTTCTGCCGCTTGCCAAGAATGACAATATACCCGGCGATCAAAGTCCAAATGATTGAGTATGCCAAGAACAAATAAGTCATGTTTATTTCCTCCCTATTAATATGGTTTAATTTTCAGCCAGCAAGACGGTTAATGGCTTTATTCTTTGCTTTTTTCACCGCATGGCGCATTTTTTCAATTTCTATCCCCTTGCGCATCAAGTATGCATAAAGGAGCGTGATCGTAAAAATGCAGAAAAGGAGGGTAAACAGCATCGGTGGCTCAATGCCTCCGCCATCCTGATTCTTTCCGTCTCCAAATACAACTGGGTGAAGCTTCGTATTCCACCAGCGAATGGCCATGAATACGATTGGAACATTGATAACACCGATGATGCCAAATACGGCAGACAGCTTTGCGATTTTCTCCCAGGAACCCTCCATCCTCCTGACAAACAAGTAGGCGACGTAAATGAACCAGAGAATCAATGTTGTTGCAAGGCGGGGCTCCCATGTCCACCAAGTATTCCAGCTTGATTTACCCCAAATCATACCTGTCAGGAGAGTGATCGTTGTGAACAGAACCCCGATCTCGGCTGAAATCCCTGCATGGATATGAAACTTGATATTTGGTTTAATGAGCGTTCTGACACTGTAGTAGCCGACTGTGAAAAAGGCCAGAAATGCTACCCAGGCACAGCTGACATGGAAGTAAAAAATTTTTTGAGGCGCTCCCATAAATTTTTCTACCGGCGACCAGATAAAGACAAAGTAAAGGGCCGCAAAGACCATCGGAATAAGCAGGTAAAACATCGCTGTATCAATGAAGCCGGATTTTTGTTTCATTCATGATCCCTCCATAATAAATTCAAATAAGAAAAAGCAGGCTGCAAGGAATAGTAAATCATAGGCGGCCATAAGCTGGATCCAGGACATGGCATCCTGTATGTCTGCATTCTCAAGGATTATTCTTGTGGCTTGAACTGCTGCAATCATCAGGGGACTGAGCAATGGCAGAAGCAGGACAGGCAGAAGCATTTCGCTGTTTTTCGCATTGACCGCCAGCGCAGCCAAGAATGTACCGACAATGATGAAACCAAGCGTACCGGCTGCCAGCACAAGCAAAAACCAAAGGAACTCTCCCATGAATCGATAATCAAATAAGAGGAACAAGACAGGAATGCTGATGATCTGGACTGCTGCAACCATTGTGCAGTTAGCCATTACCTTTCCCAGATAAATGCTTGAAGGGTCGATGGGTGCGGACCTTAAGCCTGTGATAGAATCATTCTCCTGTTCTGACAGGAAGGAACGGTTCAGTCCGAGAAGGCCCGAAAAAATAGTGATCAGCCAAATGAGACCTGGAATGACCGCCTTCACCATATTGTTCGTCGGGTCAAAAGCGAAGCTGAAAACAAGGATAACAAGGCTTGAGAAGATGACCATCATTCCGATTGTTTGCTTGTTCTTCCATTCGTTGCCCAAGTCTTTTCCAGCGATAGTCCACGCATCGGAGATAATAGCCTTCATGCTCCCTTCACCGCCTTTTCATACCACTCCTTCAAAGCCTCCAGGTTTGAGCCTTGTCTGATCGCCATCGTATCAGCGATTTTTCCTTTAGACAGCACAGCAACCCTGTCAGCGAGTTCTTGTACTTGTTCAAAATCATGCGAGATCATTAAAATGGCTGTCCCCCTACGCTGCTTTTCTTTTAAGATTCTGTTTAATAGGTAGGCAGCTTCTACGTCAAGGCCTGTATGCGGTTCATCCAGCATCAGGATTTCGGGTTCCGCCAGCAGGACTCTCGCTATGGAGAGCCTTTGGACCATCCCCCTTGAGAAAGAGCGGACCGGCATATCCCTGAATAAATGAAGGCCAACCTCTTTAAGCAGTTCTGCCGATTTTTTATCCGCTTCTTTGATTTTGTACAGTTTTCCGTAGAATTTGAGATTCTCGAGCGGAGTCAGAGTACTGTATAGATAAGACTCGTGTCCAAGAAAGCCGATTTTTTGCTTCACAGACATTGAGTTCTTACTAATCAGTTCGCCATCCAGGTAAACCTCTCCGCTTGTCGGCCGGAGCAGTCCAACCGTACATTTGAAGAATGTGCTCTTCCCTGCGCCGTTCGGTCCGACTACCGCAAGGCTTTCTCCTCTATCAAGCGAAAGGCTGACATTGCGAAGGATCACTTTATCGCCGAGTATTTTGGTTAGGTTTTTTAATTCCAGCATATGTACCAGCTCTTTCATTGAATAAATTGGCGTAAATCCTGTTGTACCTTGGCGAGATGCTTGGAAAGTTCCCTTGATTCGTCATCATATTTTTCCGTTGGTAAACTACCTTCCGCTAGCTTCTTATCCAGTTCGGCCATTTGGTCTTCGATTAGGGTTCTTTTCCTGATTAAATGCTTAAATTGAACTTCATCAGGGTCAGATACTAAGATTCCATCCTGCCTTTTTCTTTTCCCGAAGTACAGAACTCCCGCAAACAAACCTAAAAGAGCAAGGGTGTAATGGGCGTTCAGCTGATTCAATCCCGGAGTTTCCATCCAAAAAGTGACAAGCCATTCGGGATGCATTGCAGGCACGTCCATCACTGTCTTCCTTTTTGTTTCCGCAGCCGCTGCAGTTCCTGGAGGATTTCAAGCTCTTCCTCATGGCTATCTTGCTGTCCAGCTTTTTTCTTTGGCCTTCTGTCTGTTTTCATTAAGTCAGCGGCCAACAACTGGTAGTGTTCCTTCATGTGCAAAAAGTCTTCCTCGTTAATTTTCTTCATCAAAAAATCCATTTCTAGTTCATTGACTGCGCCATATATGAGTTCAAGGGCGGGCCTGTCGTTCTCAGTATTACTTTCTGACAGTTCCCCGGTTCCAGAGAAGAACGGGGAGATAATGAAGTAGAAGCAAGTGAGAATGACGGCTGAACCTGCTATCAAAAAAACATAATCCATTTCATTCATCTCCTAAAATAGCTTGCGGCGTTCCTCATCCAGTACTTTTTCGGTAATTTGTTTTTCCGTTTCGGACTCCCATTCCAAAGTCTTAATCCCGCTGCCAGCAGTTGCTTTTGTTTTCAGTTTTCTAATCCACAAAGCAACAATTGCCGCACCGCCTGCAAAACCTGCTGCCGGCATGCCCCATGCAATCAGCCCGCTTTTATCTTTTCCCGGTGTACGAAGCGCAGCCTGGCCGTATTCATTAACATAGGACTGAAGAACCTGTTCTTCAGATTTTCCGCCATTAAGCATCTCGATTATTTCCTCATAATAGACCTTCTTAACCGAGCATGTTGACAATTCATGATCAGCATGGCCCTGCATATCAAGCTTTTTGACAATTGAGGTAAACTCTTTTGAGTTATAGGTATAAGCTGCTGTGAATCCTGGCATGGCCAGCAAGATGATAATTGTAGCAGCTATCATTTTTTTCATAGAGTTCACCTCCCCTTAAATTTCTGACCGGCAATCGCAGGAATGCGGGATAATGTTGGCTTCCCGCCGAACAAGGCAAATACCGTTCCAGCCAGCATAATGATTCCTCCAGCCCATATCCAGCTTACAAATGGATTGACTTTGACAAGAAAAGTAACCTTGTCCCTACTCTCCCATGAACTGACAACCACATAAAGATCTTCTGCAAGGTTGGTTTTGATCGCCACTTCAGAAGAAGGCTCAGGCCATGTCTCGTAAAATATTTTTTCCGGCATGATCTTTCCGATTGATTTCCCCTTATACGAAGCATCCACATCTGCCGTTACAATGCCATTCCCATCTTTCATCCGTTCTGCGAGACTGTTAAAGGTCAGCTCATACTTACCGATTGTAAAGCTCTCTCCTTTGTTCACTGTCTTCATCACTTCTTTGGAGTATGCTTGCGATGAAATGACTCCGATAGCCAGGACTGCTATTCCAATATGGACAATGTATCCGCCATACCTGCGCTGGTTCTTGGCTGTCAGTCTATAGGCTGCCTTCCATGGATTTTCCTTTGTCGCTTTCATCCTCGCGCTGGTTCCTCTCATAAATTCCTGAATATGCGTGGCCAACATGAAGGAAGCGGATGATAATCCGATAATGGCAAATATCCCCTTGACACCAAGTACCGTGAGAATGATTCCTGTAGCGGCACCGACTGCAAGAGGCCACATCATGCTTTTAAGGAATTTGTCCACCGCAGGCTTTTGCCATGCAATTAAAGGGCAGACAGCCATCAATACAATGAGCGAGAGCATGATTGGAGCCATGACTTTGTTAAAGTAAGGCGCTCCGACATTTATTTTTGCACCTGTCAGCGTCTCAGAAATCAGCGGATACATCGTTCCCCAGAAAACCGCAAATGCTGCCGCTACGAAAATCAAGTTGTTCACCAAAAAGCTGCTTTCTTTTGAAAAATAGGATTCGACCTGATTGCTTTCCTTCTTGATCAGTTGGTAGCGAGTCATGACAATATAAATGGAAACAAGCATCATGAATGACATAAATACAAGAAAATAAGTTCCGAGATTGCTGTCTCCAAAAGCATGGACACTCGTCAGAATTCCGCTTCTGACCAAAAATGTTCCGAATAATGACAGGATATAGGAAAGAATGATCAGGCTGACATTCCAGGTCTTAAGCATATTTTTCCTTTCCTGGATCATGACTGAATGAAGGAAAGCGGATACGGTCAGCCATGGCAGGAATGATGCATTTTCGACAGGATCCCAGGCCCAGTAGCCTCCCCAGCCTAGTTCGAGGTATGCCCACCAGCCGCCGACGATATTTCCGATCGTCAGGAACATCCAGGCTGTGAGTGTCCACCGCCTTGTCAGCTTGATCCATTCAGCATCCATCCTTTTCAGGATTAATGCTGCTATCCCGAAAGCAAAGGGAACAGAAAGTCCGACATAGCCAAGGTACAAAGTGACCGGGTGAACGACCATTCCCGGATTTTGGAGCATGGGATTGAGCCCTTTTCCATCAGGTGGAATGCTCCCAGTCATTTCAAAAGGGTTGGCATTCAGGACCATCACTGTAAAGAAAAATAAAATATTTACGAGCATGATGCTCGAAACATATGGCATCATCGGATTTCTTTTTTCTTTTGAAAAAACGACCATTGCTGCATACACACACAAGAGGAAAGCCCAGAGCATCAGTGATCCTGCATTTCCTGCCCAAAAAGCTGAAAGTTTGTAGATGAGCGGTAGCGTTTCATTTGTATACGTTGCCACGTATTTAAATTGAAATTGGCTTGTTCCGAGCAAATACAAAAGTAGCGCTGCAGCTATGCTTGATACAAACAGGAGGGATAGAACGCCACCGCGGGCGCTTTCAAGCCATCTGTTGTCTTTTTTAATCATCCCGATGATATTGGCCAAAAGGGAATAAGCCGCTATCACGATTCCAAGGTACAAGGCGATATTGCCGATCACATACATACTGATAACCACCCGTCTGTTTTATTGCTTTTTGTCATTGAAGATTTCTTTATGCTTTTCTTCGTCATAATCTTTCCCTTCATATTTTGAAGGGCATTTTGTTTGAACTTTTTCCGCGTGGAAAACTCCGTCTTTTTGGATGAAGCCTTCTACAATGATAATGACGTCATCAGAGAAATTATCCGGCTTGACTCCCTTATAGAATATCGGCATGATTTCCTTTCCGCTCTCATCATATATATCAAAGTGCAATTCCAGCTTGTCCGCATCCCATTTTACTGTCTCTTTCTTCAACAAGCCTTGAGTCATGATATAGTCATCTTGATATTTGGCAGCGTTTTCACTAAGGTCAGTAATCGTAATTTCCTTGCTCCCTGCACTTGGCATTGTGGAGAATAGCATGATGATAATGGCTGTCGCTGCCAGAGCCAAACCAGCGAGTATTTTACTGTTTTTTTTCATGTTATTAACCTCCGAATTTTTTCGACAGTTCGTTGTATTCTTCCTCAGTGATGCTTCCATCGAGAAGCATGCTCCTGAGCTTTTGCTTTTTCAATCCGTTGCGGTCCTGTCTGACAGCTTTATCGGGAATACTTTTCGCTCCTCTGGTTGAACGTTTCTTCATGATTGCTGCCAAAATAAGTGCTGCGGCAGCTGACACTCCGCCTACTACAGCAATCACGAGCCATAATGGCATTCTCTCTGTGTTCTCTCTGGCAGGCGCTTTTTTCCCGGTTGTTCCGGCCATTGAATCCAGAATTTCGGCAGTAGTGTTCTTTTCATTCCGTTTGTAGTCAAGCTGGATGTTTTTCACAGTGCCTGGCTTCATTCCCTGAGTCTGGTACACAAACATATTCATGTTGTATGTATTTTTCTGATGTGATTCTGCCTCAGGCTTCAATTTGAAGCTCTCACTTTTCAACGGTTCTACAAAGATCAGGTTCATTAGGCCGATATCGGCAAAGCTTTTGAATGTATATTGAAGCTGTTTGCTGTCTCTTTTCTCCTTGATGGTGTCACTGTAGTACTCGATTACAAATTTGTATATTTCCTGAGGCTGAATCTCTTCACTCGTTTTCCACGATATTGTCCCTTTGCGCTTATCTACTTCATATTTGATCTCGTTCATTTCTGTAAGGTCCCGGGAATAATCAGCTACATACCCAATCCGAAAGTTCTTTTCATTCATTGGAAGCGGGATTTCAATTTGGCCTTTCTGCCCCTTTTCCGTATTGTTCTTCAGCGATCCATGATAACCGACCAGCAGTGGTGGCCTGTCACTGTTTTTATCTTTTGGGTGGTAGGAAAATTCGGGCATGACCTGAACAGTCAGCTCTTCCATTTTCAATGCGTTCTCGCTAATATTTGCATTGGCAAAGCCCGGTATAGCGATTAGAAGGCTGATGGTCAAAGGCAAAACAAGCCCCCACTTTTTCATATGTAACATCCTTTCCTGTATTCTTTTTGTAAGTCCTCCTATAAACATGTCCGTTTTGTGAATAATTTCACATTAAAAGTTCCTTATTGCCGCTTTCCCCGGATAATCTTTGACTTTTTAGGGGAAGAGCATGATTATGCATGTTTAATTGTCTACTCTATTTTAAACATTTATAAAAGCCCTCTATCTGTGACTTAAATCACGAAATATGTTCGAGATTTAACTGTTTTGTGAACAGGATGAATTGCACAAGGAATTTTAATTGCCCAGGGGACATAGAAAAAGCCGCATATCCATAAAGGATAAATACGGCTTCCCTCTTACGAAGATTGCTCTGGTTCTGGATGGAACTTGGATTTAACAGGCTGCCCTCCGCTTTCTTCGTACTTCTTTTTTGCTTTCTTGACAGGGTCATGTTCGGAGCCCAATTCCAAATCCCGATTATTCACTCCATTTCTTGTCTTTTGCTCTGGGTTATTTTGCTTTGATTTCTTTTTCATCCACTGCTTGCCCCCTTTTTAATGGCCACGCAAAATCATACTGTTTTGCAGCTGCTGAAGCTGGAGCCTCATTCGGTGAAGCCTTTCACGCTGCTGGGAATTGCAGCTGAACGCAAGCTTGGCTAGGTCATTATAGGCAGTTTCCAGCTGCTGCAACGAGGATGTGTATTCTTCCTCATTATAATGCTCCTGCATGCCTGCCTTTTCATACTGCTCCCTGGCGGAAACGATACTGTTTTCGCATACCTGGATATGTTCTTCAACTGATTGGCGTGTTGCCATCGGCAAAGACCCCCTAACCCTAAAATATCAAATGAAGCTGGCCGCTTCCTTATTAGTGTGTTCACATCATTACTTCCTATCACTGTGAATCCTTGCTTAATGCTTCCATTTCTTTTTGGGCATTGGATACCCGAAACCTTCGTGATACAATTCTTTTTATGGGTTTGCTGGCTTAAACAGCCACATTCGGAAAAAAAGCTGAAGAGGAGTTTTTACAATGAACCGGGAAAATCCATTTCCATACGCTACCGACCAAAAAAGGTATCATACATGGAATTACCATTTACGAAACCATTTCGGGCATAAGGTGTTTAAAATTTCGCTTGATGGAGGATTTGACTGTCCAAACCGTGACGGGACCGCTGCCTATGGAGGATGTACCTTCTGCAGCGCCGCAGGGTCAGGCGATTTTGCCGGGGACCGGAATGAGGACCTTGATACTCAATTTCGCCGGGTAAGGGAAAAAATGCATACTAAATGGAAAGACGGAAAATACATGGCTTATTTTCAGGCCTATACCAATACACATGCACCTGTTTCTGTGCTCCGTGAGAAATTCAAGCCTGTGCTGAAGCAGGAAGGTGTTGTCGGCTTATCAATTGCCACAAGGCCTGATTGCCTTCCGGATGAAGTAGTGGACTATCTTGCCGAACTTAATGAACGAACTTACCTTTGGCTGGAAATGGGTCTGCAGACCATTCACGAAAAGACGGCGCTCCTTGTAAACCGCGCACATGATTTCCAGGTGTATAAAGAGGGCGTAGAGAAACTTAGAAAAAGAGGAATCAGGGTTTGTACTCATATCATCAATGGACTGCCGCTTGAAACACCTGAAATGATGATGGAAACAGCCCGTGAAGTCGCGAAACTTGATGTGCAAGGCATTAAAATACACCTTCTCCACCTTCTCAAAGGAACGCCGATGGTCAAACAATATGAAAAAGGGATGCTTGAGTTCCTTTCTTTTGAAGATTATGTTTGCCTCGTTTGCGACCAGCTTGAAGTTTTGCCCCCTTGCATGATTGTCCACCGTATCACGGGTGACGGTCCGATTGATTTAATGATTGGACCTATGTGGAGCGTAAACAAGTGGGAAGTACTGAATGCGATTGATGCAGAATTGGAAAGGCGGAACAGCTGGCAGGGGAAATATTACAGCAGAGCAAAAGAAAATCTTGCTCCTGGTAAGGAGGATCTCGCTTGAAGCTTGAACGGATTCTCCCATTTGCCAAAATCCTGCTGGAAAAAGCTGTTTCTCCAGGCGATATTGTGATTGATGCAACTGTGGGAAATGGCCATGATACTGTATTCCTTGCAGATCTTGTCGGCGAAAATGGCAAGGTCTTTGGATTTGACATTCAGGAAGCAGCTTTGGAATCCTGCATGGAAAAGCTTGTCAAACGGGGGCTGGAGAAAAGGGCAGCTCTATTTAAAACCGGGCATCAGAATACCAAAGCCTGGATTCCACCAGAATTCCATGGGAGGATATCCGGGGCCATTTTTAATCTCGGCTACCTTCCTGGAGGCGACAAATCGATTGTTACAATTCCTGATACGACTATTGCAGCTGTGGAACAAATTTTTAACATGTTATCACCGCAAGGAGTCATTGTGATTGTGATTTACCATGGCCACCCGGAAGGCAGTGCTGAAAAAGATATCCTGCTGCAGTATGCCGAAACACTCCCGCAGGACAAAGCCCATGTTCTACGCTACCAATTCATTAACCAAAAGAACAGCCCGCCCTTCATCGTAGCAATAGAAAAACGGTGAAGGGAAATGCGAAAGCGCCTTGTTCAGAGGCGACAAGCATAAGACAAGCCAGCGAGAAGGTTGCTCTTTAACCTTCTTGACGGCTTGGCTTATGACTCAAGCCTCTAGGCGCTTTAGCTGGACAATGAAAAGCGGAAGCGCCCGGTCAGCGCCAAATCAATGCTGAACGAGTGCTTTTGTTTATTTTACAAATGAGCGGACAAGGCTTGCCGGAACCCATTTTTGAATTGACCGGTACAATAGTCCGTTCACATAGAAGAAATAGCTGACATGTCCGCCGCTTTTAATCATGCTTTTAGCCAGCTTTTTCACATTATGCTGGCTCCGGACTTTTTCATCGGATAGGTATACGCCCAGCAGGCCTCGGTTGATCAGTTGATGAAATTTGCGGTGGGGCAGGTTTGATGTATGGTAATCTGCATTCTCGATAAAATGGAGAAGCCTGCTGAACAAGGCTTCTTCGCTTTCGTAGTAGAAGCAAAAATTCAAATCCCCTTCCTTCAAGTCTTCATCTTGATCGATAAAGTAATCGAGGAGAATATGTAAGCCCTGTATATATGGAAAATATCCATTGCGGATGCTGTCGGCAAACTCCGGCCGGAAATCGTCACGCATCGCATAGGAAACGAGACAAAAAATTCCAAGTGTCGATCCGGTACAAGCGGAAAATTCATACCACTGCATTTCAGGCATCTTGTCCCTATGTCCGTCAAACCACTCCTTCAGCCTCTCGACTCTTTTGCCCTGTTCAACATGCTTATGAATTTGCAGGTCACAATAATACCTGCAAAGCTCATTTAGCTGTCCTTTTATCAATGGATAGCTTGGCAAACCTGCAATCGTCTCCCGGCAGACTGTCACAAGCTCTTCCAAGTAGCCTCCGTCATTGCAGTCTTCTCTTTCCCGATAATAATTACGAAGTTCCCCGCTATCAGAAAGCGCGTCCTCCATTGATTCATGAATCGCGGCAAAATCTGCTGGATCAAGAGAAGTGCTCCGGTCACAGAGATTATCCAGATAATCGCTAATCGTTTGGTATGCCACAATGAACTTGATTGCTTTTGGGCAGCTTTCATTGGCAATGAGACTGAGGATGCCTCCACCTTCGCAATGAAATGTTTTATCTTCAATGCTCGCAAGTGCCTGTTTCCTTAATTCATCATTCGGTATATCTTTTGCTTTTTCCTTCCAATATTTAAGTTCGTGGTGAACCTGTGGGAGGACTTTTCGATAGACTCGGTACATCAAGGCAATTGGCATCGATGGAATCGACATAGATTGCTCCTCTCTAGTAAATATAGCCAATTGCTTTCAACTGGCTTATAACAAAGTCCTTTGCATATTCAAAAACTTCATCCCTCTCGGGTTCATTGAAAATTTCGTGATAGCAATTTGGCCATTCCTTATACCTTTTTTCTGATAACGGAGCGTTATTGAACCATTCCTTCACAGCGCGCTTGTCGACAATTTTGTCGTCACCGCCCTGCATCAGCAGCATAGGGATATCCTGGATTTTCCCCATATCCTCAAAAGCTTGTTCCATGGCATCTAGCAGTTCCCGATACCACCTGACAGAGACTTTGGTCACGTAAAGCGAATCATTGTAATCTACTTCTTTGACATCTTCATTCCGTGTAGCCATATCGACAGACAGACCAGGCGCTATCCTGAAGGAAGGGACAACCGAGTTGAGTACAACCGAAAGGAAATTCAACGCCTTCGACGGATAATTTACAAGCCCAAGACATGGCGAGGAGAGAATCACCCCGGCAATGTTGCCCCTGTGTTCCTGCAGATGACGGATCGCTACAAGCCCTCCCATACTATGCCCGATCAGGAAGACTGGAAGATCAAAAACATATGCGGCGTTCAGCCATTCCTTGACTTCTACAAGATAATCATCAAAAGCATCGATGTGGCCCCTGTGGGCTCTTGTTGTCATGCCTTGTCCAGGCAAGTCTCCCATGATGACGTGGAACCCGGATGTCCGCCACATTTCTATCAGCCAGCCATAGCGGCCATGATGCTCGAGCGCACCATGGACAATCACGATTACTGCTCTTGCCTCTCCCTCTGCTTCCCATTTCCACATGAATGTCTGCACCTACCTTTTACTTTCACAACTATTAAAAGAACTATAATATATAATTAACTGTAAAGGAAAGCCTGAACCTTCCGGGATTTCCTATTATTCAATCCTATACATGACAGGAGTGCTTTTTAATGATTTACCCTTATAACGATAAGCTGCCCAAAATTGCTGAATCAGCCTTTATCGCAGACTATGCCACAGTGACTGGAGATGTTGAAATCGGCGAGGAATCCAGCGTCTGGTTTAACAGCACAATCCGCGGCGATGTTGCGCCGACTATTATCGGCAGAAAAGTAAACATTCAGGATAACTCCGTGCTGCACCAAAGTCCCAATAACCCGCTGATTTTAGAAGATGAAGTGACGGTTGGCCATCAAGTCATCCTGCACAGCTGCATCATCCGAAAAAAAGCACTGATTGGAATGGGATCCATCATCCTTGACCAGGCGGAAATAGGAGAAGGAGCTTTTATCGGGGCAGGAAGCCTCGTGCCGCAGGGAAAGAAAATTCCTCCTAATACGCTAGCATTCGGAAGACCTGCCAAAGTCATCCGTGAACTAAACGAAGATGATATAAAAGACATGGTGCGAATCAGCCGCGAATACGCAGAAAAAGCTCAATACTACCGCTCAATCCAGGGAAAGTGACTGATGCTTTGCCGCATCGCCGCACCGGGGGCCTGACCCCCGGTGCGGTGCTGTGTTAAAGTTCCGCTAAACTTCAAATATCCCCCATCTTCCCCCCTAAAGGATCCAGGGATCAAGCCGATATAAACTTATATACTATACCCTCAGAAACAAAAAATACTCGAGCATTCAAGGTGATCCTATGTTTTTATTATACCTGACAATCGCTTTTTCTTCCTCATTGACCCTATTTCTTGTATTGTGGCTTCGACGAAAAACGCCTGTTAGGTTCGTTTCAATGGTTTTTCTTGTCTTCCTGGCTGCTGCTGGAGCATTCCTTGCAGACGGAACTGGATCCATAAAAGTTGCCAAAGCAGTTGATACAGTCAAGTCCTGGATATCCTCCCCGCTTGATGAGGGCAGCTTCCTGGAATCCGGAAGCCAGTCCCCAGTCATTAAACTGGAAGAATCCATACAGCTCGATGTTCCAGCTGTATCACAGCTCCCTGAACTGGCACGGGGCTGTGAAGTGACCAGCCTATCTATGCTTCTCAAGCACGCAGGTGTAAAGGTAGACAAGCTTGAACTTGCTGATCAAATCTACAAAAACCCTGAACAACGTACTGTTGTTGGAGGAGTCATCCATTATGGGCACCCCAATGAAGGT
Source organism: Mesobacillus zeae (assembly GCF_003570705.1). Taxonomy (GTDB): domain Bacteria; phylum Bacillota; class Bacilli; order Bacillales; family Cytobacillaceae; genus Mesobacillus_C; species Mesobacillus_C zeae. The sequence goes on along the minus strand of NZ_QWVT01000029.1, from coordinate 36,862 downwards.
TTTATCGGAAATATGTATACTCATGGGGAGCATGGCCTCGGTGTTTATCACAAGCCAATCGCTGACCTTGCCGGGAAGTTTCTTCCCGGAAGAATACGCGATTTAACAGGTGCTGACTTTGATGAGCTAAAAATACCTCTCTCCGACGGACGGCCAGTATGGATTATCACCAATACGCGCTATAAAAAGCTTGATTCAAGCGAATTTGAGAAATGGCACACACCGCAAGGCGAAGTGATGGTGACATATAGGGAACATTCCGTCCTGCTGACAGGCTACGACAGTAAATATGTGTATTTTAATGACCCCCTCACCGGCCAAAAAAATAAAAAAGCACCCATTGCCGATTTCAAGGAGGCATGGGTGCAAATGGGGAGGCAGGCCGTTACTTACCTGCCTCTATGAAGTTAAAATTACATTGTCTGGAATGACTTTTTCAGCTCATACTCCTTTTGAAAGGAGTATTTTTTTTCGACATACACATCATGCCACATCATGAACATAAGAACTGTCCAAATTTTACGGCTGTTGTCCGCCTTGTTTTGGCAGTGGTCATCGAGTAGACGGAGCAGATAGGATTTGTTGATTAAATGCTCTGTATTGCTTTCCTTGATGATGTTCTTTGCCCATTCGTTCATTTCATCCTTCAGCCAGTGGCGGATGGGAACAGGAAAGCCCAGCTTCTTGCGATCAAGAACATGTGCAGGCACAACGCCTTCCGCTGCCTTTCGCAAAATGTACTTGGTTGTTCCGTTCGCAGTCTTCAGGCTTGTCGGAACCTTCGATGCTATTTCAAACACAGCTTTGTCAAGGAATGGAACACGAAGTTCAAGTGAATGCGCCATTGTCATCTTGTCCGCCTTCAATAGTATATCACCGCGCATCCATGTATGGATATCAATGTACTGCATCCGGTCCACTGGGTCATATCCTCTGCTTTCAGCATACAAAGGCCTAGTGATATCTTTGTAATCAAGCCCCTCCTGATATACATTCATGAGCTGGCGCTTTTCCATTTCCGTGAACATTTTGGCATTGCCGATATATCTTTCTTCCATCGGGGTCACACCACGTTCAATAAAACTCTTACCCTTCATGCCCTCAGGCATCATTTTCGCAATGCTTCTCAGAAGTGCTTTCATTGTCGAAGGAATCTTGTTGAAAATCGCAAGGTCCTGAGGTTCACGGTAAATATTGTATCCTCCGAACAACTCGTCTGCCCCTTCTCCTGAAAGAACAACCGTTACATGCTTCCTGGCTTCGCGCGCAACAAAGTAAAGAGGCACGCATGCAGGGTCTGCAAGCGGATCATCCATATGCCACATAATCTTCGGCAGTTCTTCCATATATTCCTGAGGGGAAATTACATAGCTGATATTTTCGACACCAAGCTTGTCAGCTGTTTCTTTTGCAACATCAATTTCACTGAAACCGTTCCGCTCAAAACCAACTGAGAATGTTTTGATTGCAGGATGGAATTCCTTCGCAATCGAAGCGATGATTGACGAGTCAATTCCCCCTGATAGGAAGGATCCGACAGGCACATCACTGCGCATATGCATTTTGACTGAATCAAACAGAATATCTCGGATTTCTTTTGTAAACTCTGCTTCAGATTTCAACATTGGCTGGAAATTCGCTTTCCAGTAGCGCTCGATTTTCATCGGCTGCCCGATTTTCTTTGTAAAATAATGTCCAGGCTCAAGCTTATGAATGCCTTTTGACATCGTGTCAGGCTCAGGCACAAACTGGTAGGTCAAATAGTGCTGGAGAGACTGATAATCAAGCACATCATTTTCAAGTGCAAGCAGGATGCTTTTCTTTTCCGAGCCAAAAAAAGTCTTATCCCCATCCTCAAAATAGAAAAAAGGCTTAATGCCAAACGGGTCTCTTGCACCAAAAAGCTTTTGCTCTTCTTTATCCCAGATTACAAATGAAAACATTCCGCGCAGTTTGCTGACAGCCTTTTCCTTCAGATGGCTGTAAAGGGCGATGATAACTTCCGTATCCGAGTGCGTCGCAAACTCCAGACCTTCTTTCAGAAGTTCTTCCCGAAGCTCGACATAGTTGTAGACTTCGCCGTTAAAAATAATCCAATACCGCTCATTTTCATATGTCAGCGGCTGATGTCCGCATTCAATATCAATGATGCTCAGGCGCCGGAAGCCAAACTGGATATGTTCGTCATAGAAAAATCCATCATCATCCGGGCCTCGATGGGTAATTACGTCATTCATATTTTTAAACAGCTGTTTTTGTTCAGCGCTGTATTCTTGTGTATTTTCATGTACACAACCGATAAAGCCACACATTATGTACGTCACCTACTCCATTCAAAAAAATTTAGTACTGTACAGGCATACCATCTCCCACACACTATCTAATACTAACATTAAACGTGTTCCCTTTGCACCAACGAAGAAAAAAATTCAGCATTGGATAATATTTACATATAACCAATTTAACGCAGCATTTGCACTTGCATTTAAGAGCGCCACGTTCTGCAGCAACATCGGCACCCGTACTTCCTGTTCACCTGTAAATGGACGAGAAAAACGCACGGTAGCGAGGTCTACTAGTCGCTGGGCGCTATAGCTAGAAAAAATAAAACCGGGGGCTGCATTTTTTATACAGCACCCCGGCTATAGTCGGGATTAAATATTTGCCTGCTTACGCAGTTCTTCTGCCCTGTCCGTGCGCTCCCATGGAAGGTCCACATCCGTGCGGCCAAAGTGGCCATATGCAGCAGTCTGCTTATAAATCGGCTTGCGGAGGTCAAGCATTTTAATGATGCCTGCCGGACGCAGGTCAAAATTCTTGCTGACAAGGTCTGTCAATACATCTTCACTTACTTTTCCTGTGCCGAATGTATCCACGGAAATGGAAACAGGTTTGGCAACACCAATCGCGTAAGCAAACTGTACTTCAACCTTATCAGCCAGTCCTGCAGCAACGATATTTTTAGCAACATAGCGTGCAGCATAAGCAGCGGAACGGTCTACTTTTGTAGGATCCTTCCCGGAGAATGCGCCGCCTCCATGGCGTGCATAACCGCCGTATGTGTCAACGATGATCTTGCGGCCGGTAAGGCCTGCATCTCCCTGAGGGCCGCCGATAACGAACCTGCCTGTTGGGTTGATAAAATATTTTGTATGCTCATCGATCAATTCTGTTGGAACGACCGGATTAATCACATGTTCCTTCAGGTTTCTCTGGATCTGTTCAAGAGAAACTTCTGGATGATGCTGAGTTGAAATGACGATTGTATCAATTCTTACAGGTTTGTTGTTTTCGTCATACTCAACTGTCACCTGTGTCTTGCCATCAGGGCGAAGATACGGAAGAATTTCTTCTTTCCGGACTTCTGTCAGTCGGCGTGCAAGCTTGTGCGCCAAAGAGATTGGTAGAGGCATAAGCTCTTTAGTCTCATTGCATGCGAAACCGAACATAAGACCTTGATCTCCTGCGCCAATCGCATCGATTTCTTCATCAGACATTTGGCCTTCACGGGATTCTAGCGCTTTATCCACGCCCATTGCGATGTCCGCAGACTGTTCATCAATGGATGTTAGCACTGCGCATGTTTCGGAATCGAAACCGTATTTCGCGCGGGTGTATCCGATGGTCTTAACCGTTTCGCGTACGATTTTTGGGATATCCACATAAGTGGAAGTCGTAATTTCTCCTGCAACCAGGACAAGGCCTGTTGTAACGGATGTTTCAGCCGCAACACGGGCATTGGCATCCTTAGCAAGGATCGCATCCAAGATTGCGTCGGAAATCTGGTCGCAAATCTTGTCTGGATGGCCTTCTGTCACTGATTCGGAAGTGAACAAACGGCGTTTTGTTGACATCTGGTTTCCTCCTTCGTTTTATGCAGTTGTCAGGACTTTCAATATACAAGCCCCGATTGATACGGTACTCATTCCCTTAGTAGTATGAAATAAACGAAGAGTTATTATTAGGAAAATGGCGGCTGAAAATCAATTTACCCGTCGTATGTCTCCGGAATCCATTTATCGTATCTCCACTCCCAATTATAGGCACCGGATCGGTTAAAAGTTCCTTCACCTTCGGAAAATCGGCATAAAAAAACCTTTCCGTCATTGTTTGAGGAAAGGTTTTTGGCTTCAAGTCCGCGCCTTTCGCTCTTATCGTTCAAGGGCTGTCCCTTGCCTCAGGTTAGCACCTTTGCCATGGAATCACCATTTTGGGTTCCTTGTTCAGCAGGTTGCTGGGTTTCATAGGGCCTGTCCCTCCACCAGCTCAGGATAAGAGAGTATCCGTTCAAGACAAAATCATACGCAATGACATGCTATATGTCAATGGTTTTATCAATCATTTAGAGTACATGAATTTCCCGTACATTTTTTCCGAAAAAAACGGTGCCGATTCTTAGCGATTATCTTGTAAATCGGTACCCCGGCAGCAGGGACAAAGGGCAGGTACAAGAGGGCTCCAATAAAGAAAACTGGAGGGAACAAAAGGAATAATTTTCTTATGGCATAAAAGCCCTTCACTACTTTTTCCTCATCTGTAATGACGTGAATTTCTTTCCGCAAATTTTCCGGCCGGAAACCAAGAGCTCCCGGTTTTTGTTCATAATCTTCAAGTGGGATCCACCTCACCCTGTCCAGCCAGTCCAGCTTTTTCATCATTTCTTTTGTGCGAATGCACAACGAACATCCGGAGTCATAAAGCACCATCGTTTTTTGCAAAGCCCTCTCCTCCTGATCATTATTTCCCTTCCTATTATAATACTATATTCAACGTGAAAAATTTCAAAAAGAGATGGAGTTTTCAAATGAATAGTATAGACTATTCATTTCAATGTGCTATACTTTTCAATGAGATGAAAATGCTTTCAACTAACTAATTTTTAATAAAGGAAGGTATTCTTGAGATGACATTTTTAAGTATATCCAATGAAGTTTCCCAGCTTCTTGCCGGGAAAAACATCCATATGCAGCTATCTGTTCCGCAACTGACGGAAAAAGTACTGTCCCGCGATGAGGGAATGCTGACTTCTACAGGAGCAGTACGCGCTGCAACTGGAAAATACACCGGACGTTCGCCGAAAGATAAATTTATTGTTGACGAGGCTTCTGTCAGGGATAAAATTGATTGGGGTTCAGTCAATCAGCCTATTTCAGAAGAAGTCTTTTCAAACTTGTACAATAAAGTATTGAATTATTTAAAAGAAAAAGAAGAAATATTTGTTTTCAAAGGATTTGCCGGTGCAGACAAAAAATATCGCCTGCCGATCCAGGTAATCAATGAGTATGCTTGGCATAACCTTTTTGCCCACCAACTGTTCATCAGGCCTGACAAAGAAGAGCTTGACAGCCATAAAGCAGAATTCACTGTCATTTCAACTCCTAATTTTAAAGCAGATCCTGAAGTGGACGGAACAAGTTCAGAAACTTTCATTATTGTTTCCTTTGAGAAAAAAGTGGTACTGATCGGCGGAACAGAATATGCGGGCGAAATGAAAAAGTCCATTTTCTCCATCATGAACTATCTCCTGCCTGAGTCTGGCATCATGCCGATGCACTGCTCCGCAAACGTTGGACTTGAAGGGGACGTAGCGTTGTTCTTCGGTCTTTCCGGAACCGGAAAAACAACGCTGTCCGCCGACCCGACAAGGCGCCTGATCGGAGATGACGAGCACGGATGGTCATCTAACGGCGTGTTCAACATCGAAGGAGGATGCTATGCGAAATGCATCAACCTTTCACGGGAGAAAGAACCGCAAATATTTGACGCTATTCGCTTCGGCTCAGTCCTGGAGAATGTTATTCTAAATGATCAAACACGCGAAGCTGATTACGATGACGGCTCTCTGACTGAAAATACAAGAGCCGCGTATCCGATTCAAGCAATGGAAAATATTGTTGACCCTAGCATTGCGGGCCATCCTAATACAATTGTCTTCCTTACGGCTGATGCTTTCGGAGTACTCCCTCCAATCGCCAAGCTAACGAAGGAACAAGCGATGTATCACTTCCTGAGCGGATACACATCCAAGCTTGCGGGCACTGAGCGCGGAATTACGTCTCCGGAAGCTACGTTCTCTACATGCTTCGGTTCACCATTTCTTCCTCTTCCAGCTACAAGATATGCAGAAATGCTCGGACAAAAAATTGATGAGCACAATGCGAATGTCTACCTTGTCAACACAGGCTGGACTGGAGGAGAGTACGGAACTGGCAGCCGTATGAAACTGAGTTATACCCGTGCAATGATCCAGGCTGCACTTGAAGGGGAACTGCACAATGTGGAAACGATAAAAGACGAAAACTTCGGCTTGGATATCCCGCTTCACGTTCCTGGCGTACCTGACGACGTCCTTCAGCCAGTAAAAACATGGCACGATGAAGAAGCCTATAATCAAAAAGCAAGCGAGCTTGCATCCAAGTTCCGTGAAAACTTCAAGAAATTCTCCAATGTCCCGGAAGAAATCGTTGAAAAAGGCGGTCCAGTGAATTCCGTACAGGAATAGGAGAAAAGACATAGTAATGATAAAAGAGGGAGTCCCAAAGCATAGCTTTTGGGACTCCCTCTTTTTTTGACAACATACTGTTTAGTTCGTAGTTTTCAGTGAGAGAAGCTGGTATGTCAGGAGAGTCGAGCTATCGGACCATTCCACTTTTTTAATCACTCCGTAGCCAGTCAACTCGCCTTCGATCGTCTTCTTCACTTCGATTGGAATATCGAGGGGATACAGTCTGTATCCATCTTTCTGTAATGAAAACCAGTTTTCCTCATGCCTTTTTTCCTTTCCCTTTGTAACAATCATCGTATTCAGTTCCAATGGCATTCCCATAAGATCCGCTCCTTTATCTGTCTTGATGCTATCTTAACATCCACACTCCTGTTTTTTCATCCAATTCGTCAATTCTTTTACAATCCTGCGATTAACTGCAGGAGGGAAGTAGTGCGTATATTCCTTGAAGTACCATGCTTCAACGGGCTTTCCCAGTTCTCTCAATTTCTTTTCGAGACGGAGCGAATGCTCCTGCGAGACATTTGTATCGCGGGAACCGTGAATGATGAGCACAGGTACTTTCATTTGTTCCAGGCGATATAATGGAGTCCTTGCCCTGTACCTTTCCGGGAATTTACCTGGAGTACCGCCAATCACTCTCTTCATCATTCTCCGTAAATCTTTGCGTTCACCATATGTTAGGAACATATCACTTACACCACCCCAAGTAACCGCCGAGTGGGCTTCTGGATATCGCAAGGCAGTCAGCAAGGCCATAACGCCACCGCGGGAGAAACCAAAAATATGGATTCCTTTAACCCATGACAGTGACTTCAACAGCTCGAATGCAGCAAATGCATCTATCCTGTCATCCCCTGCAAAGTCCTCATTTCCTTCGCCTCCCTGGTTACCGCGGTAAAAAGGCGCAAAAACAGTGAAGCCTTCCGCCGCAAACTGAGCAATCCTCGCTGGCCTTACCTTGCCGACATTTTTGATTCCGCCGCGCAAATATAGAAAACCGTTCTTCCCAGACCCGTCCGCGGGCTGGGCAAGCATCCCTTTTACCTTTAATCCCCCAGCATAATAGGTGATTGTTTCAAGCTTTACACGCGGATTAGGTGATGGAAAGGGAAATGAGGAAACAATGGTCCCATCTTTTATCACCGTATCACCCCTCCTTGCTCCAAACTTCGATTTTTTATCATAGCATTCACACATTTTTCATTTACTCATACAATATCGTAAACCACTTTCCTGTAAACGATAAAGGAGGCTTCCTAATGTTTAAATTGCTAAAAACCGCAGGCCCTTTGCTGCTGTCACTTCTATTGATCGTCCCTCTTGCGGCATGCGGCAAAGAGGAGGTTCAAACAGTCAGGGTTGCAGAAGTAACTCGTTCCATTTTCTATGCTCCCCAATATGTCGCGCTCGCTAAAGGTTTTTTTAAGGAAGAAGGCCTCAAGGTTGACCTAAAAACAACCTGGGGCGGGGATAAAACGATGACTGCCTTGCTCTCGAATGGTGCCGATGTGGCTCTTGTAGGCTCAGAAACCTCCATTTACGTTTATGCGCGGGGTTCCAGCGATCCCGTTATCAACTTTGCCCAGCTCACTCAAACAGATGGCACTTTCCTCGTTTCAAGAGAGAAAATCGACAATTTTACATGGGACCAGCTGAAAGGGAAAACTTTCCTTGGCCAGCGCAAAGGCGGCATGCCGCAAATGGCTGGGGAGTTTGTGCTGAAAAAACATGGCATCGATCCAAAGTCTGATCTTAAGCTCATCCAGAATGTTGATTTCGCAAATGTCCCGAGTGCTTTCGCTTCAGGGACGGGTGACTTTGTACAGCTGTTTGAACCGACTGCAAGCATCTTTGAAAAGGAAGGAAAAGGGTATATCGTTGCATCATTCGGTGCGGAGTCCGGGCATGTTCCTTATACCACTTTCATGGCAAAACAAAGCTTTATGAAGAAAAATAAAGAGGCAGTAGACAAATTCACGAGAGCGATTTACAAAGCCCAGAAGTGGGTCGACTCACACAGCGCAAAGGAAACAGCAGAAACCATAAAGCCTTTCTTTAAAGATACTGATCCAAAGTTGATTGAAACAGTCATCAGCCGCTACAAAGAACAGGGTTCATTTGCAACCGATCCGATACTGGATGAAAAAGAGTGGAAGAATCTCCAGAATATTATGGGGGAAGCAGGTGAACTTCCAAAAGAAGTTTCCCATGACATCCTTGTAAATACAGAAATCGCCAAAAAGGCGATAAAGTGAGAGGGGTGCAGGTAATTGGGGTTTCTAACACTAAACGATATTCACCATACTTATTTTACGAAAACGTCTGCGACCCCCGCTCTTCGGAATATAAACATTGATATAAAGGAAGGTGAATTCGTTTCCTTCCTCGGCCCCAGCGGCTGCGGAAAAACAACGCTTCTTTCCATCATTGCAGGGCTGATCCAGCCGGCAAGAGGCTGCGCTATGCTTGACGGAAAGAATACTGGCAAAACAGACAGCGGGATAGGCTATATGCTTCAGCAGGATTATCTTTTTCCATGGAAGACAATTGAAGAAAATATTTTAATCGGCCCGAAAATCAACGGGACACTAAACCATGCGATAAAAACCGAAACGCTTGCCCTGTTGGACAAAATGGAGCTTAGAAATGTCCTTACTTCCTACCCGAAACAACTCTCAGGCGGTATGCGGCAGCGTGTCGCTTTGGTAAGGACACTTGCAACGAACCCAAAGCTTTTGCTCCTTGACGAACCATTCTCAGCACTTGACTACCAGACAAAACTGAAACTGGAAAACTTGGTGTCAAGCACTTTTAAAACGTTTAACAAAACAGCCATTCTTGTCACGCACGATATTGGAGAGGCAATCGCCATGAGTAACCGGGTACTCCTATTTTCCCAGCGGCCAGGTAAAATCCACAAAATCTTCGATGTCCCTGAAAACCTCAGGTTATTAAGCCCTTTCGAAGCAAGACATCATCCAGCTTACAATGAGCTGTTCCAAGTCATCTGGAAGGAGCTGGAATCACTTGAACCCGAAGAATGAAACAGAACAACTTCATCTCCAGTATATTAAAAGGCTGAACAAGGGACATAAGCAGATCCGCTTCTATCAACTGCTCATTTTCCTGGCTTTCTTTTCTATCTGGGAGCTTGCCAGCAGGAAGAATTGGATTGACCCTTTGCTCTTTAGCTCTCCTTCGAAAATATGGGAGCTGCTTCAAACTAAACTGACAGACGGTTCCCTTGCTGCCAACCTTGGCATTACCCTTACAGAGACCGTCCTTGGCTTTATTCTGGGGACGCTATTAGGCACCTGTCTCGCTGCGTTATTATGGTGGTCACCCCTGCTTTCCAAAATCCTTGACCCCTACCTCGTCGTCCTCAACGCTATGCCCAAAATAGCGCTTGGCCCCATTTTGATTGTAGCTCTTGGGCCAAATCTTACATCAATCGTTGCAATGGGGGCAATCATTTCTATCATCATCACCACAATTGTGGTTTTCACATCATTCCGGGAGGTTGACCATAACTACTTGAAAGTCCTTCAAACCTTCGGAGCTACCCGGTTTCAGTGCTTTAAGGAAGCCGTTCTCCCGGCATCTTTCCCAACCATTATCTCAACCCTAAAAGTAAACGTAGGATTGTCATGGGTAGGAGTCATTGTCGGCGAATTCCTCGCGTCCTCAAAGGGACTTGGATATATGATTATCTATGGCTTCCAGGTGTTCGATTTCACGCTTGTCCTATTGTCCCTCTTGATTATCGCTGTTTTCGCTACACTCATGTACCAAGCCGTTGAGCTGCTTGAAAAGAAATTGATTAAAAACGGTTGAAGGCCAGCTTCCCCTTGAGCCGGCCTCTCCCTGCTTTTGCTACTTGAGTTGTGTCAACTTGTTTCTCCAAGATATTCGAGTACCCATTTCATTACATCATCCTTCATAATGAAGCTGTATTCCGCACCAAAACGTTCCTTCAAAAGATCGACTTTTGCAAAAACAGGACCCTTTGTTTCGAAATAGTGGCTTTGCGGTAAAAATTCATTGATATCCGCATAGAATACACGTTTGACAAAATTTCCTGAAGGACCAGTTACTTCATACTCTGCGATGAATTTCAGCTCTTTTACAATGGCGCCCGTTTCTTCACGCACTTCCCGCACAGCGGCTTCTTCAGGTGTTTCACCTTTTTCCTTCTTGCCGCCGGGAAACTCAAGCCCTCTCTCTGAATGTGCAGTAAAAAGCCAATTCCCGCCACTCCTACATATAACCAGAACATGTCCCGGCTCACTGCCAAAGCTGTCTTTCTCGAAAGAAAACCGAATATCCTTCCCTTCATGGTCTTTGAATTGTTTCATGATTTACCTCACTGTATACTTCATATTATCACTATTATAAATCAAAAAAAGGGACAGCAGTTAACTGCCGCCCTGTGAACCTAAAGATCTGGAAGGATTCCCATGGTCTCAATATGTTTTTTTGCATCTGCATCCCCTAGCTCATGTATGGTTTTATAAATTTCAAGCAGTGTTTTATCCTGAGCGTCGTTTTCCCTGTCATAGTGATATTGGACATAGGGAACATGGGCTCTGAAGAAGTTTTGCCAGTCAGTTGAATAGTTTTGCTCAAATTTTTCCCTCAAACGGATAATCTCCTCATCACTTGCAGATATTTTATAATTCCATGCAGATGAGCTTCTGCTTTGGGAAATTTCACCGCTCCCTATATCGATATAATACGTTTTTTTCATTCCGAGCACCGCATCTCACTCCTTTTTTACAGGTTTCCGTCTTTCTCCCCTATTTATACGGCGAAGATTGTCAAAAAAACATGTCCAAAAATTTATTGGTATTTCAATATCCATGTTAAAATAAATGTACAATGGATGGGTGGAAGCTTCCTATTTAACAAAAATAGGAATAAATTAGCCGGTTTAGGGTATTTAATACATATAAGAAGAAAAGAAACTGAAGACCAGAAAAAGTGAGGGGAGTGAGAAAAATGAAACTGATTGATGAACTGTATGAGTTATACCGGAACAAACTCACGGGCGATGAGGAAGACATCGATATGCTGGCTTTCGCTTTTCTGGAGGAAATGAGCCGCGATGATTTAATCAAGCTGATCCAGGAACTTGATACACAGGAGCTTTACAATTTAATGGGCGTCTATCTCATCGAAAGCTTGAAAGGAAAATTCGCACAGGAAGAATTCGGGCAGCATCGCGCTCCATTATATCCATCCCGCAATATCCATTAATAACAGCAAAATACATATTTCTGATATATGGGTCTGCGCCTTACGCAGGCTCTTTTTTATGTAAAGTAGTTACGACCATGGACTTTAGAATTTTTTAAATAAAACAACAAACCAGCCGCGGCAATGGAATTGCGCACGGCTGGTTTATTAAGTCTTTTAAGCCAAGTATGCTTTGAACATCCAGAGATGTTTGCGAAGGCTTTTCTTGACGCCAAGGAGCATATCGGCTGTACCCTCGTCTTCAGATTGCTGAGCGAGCTCTATCCCTGCCTGCAGTTCATCCACAATTTTTGAAAAGTCCTCACTTAAAGCGCGGACCATATCTTTTTCGTTTTCAGAGCCAGATGCCTCTTGAATAGAAGAAATTTCAAGGCATTCTTTCACTGTGCCCACAGGCTTGCCGTCAAGCGCAAGAACACGCTCAGCAAATTCATCAATTACGACAGACGCCTCATTGTAAAGCTCTTCAAATTTCTCATGTAATGTAAAGAAATGCGGACCCTTTACGAACCAGTGATAATTATGTAGCTTTACATAAAGCACCGTCCAGTTGGCTACTTGTTTGTTTACAGCTTGTATCAATTCTGTTGACATATTGAATAACCTCCTCTGCTATTCCATTCCCTGTCCCCAGGCACTTAAAACATATCTCATGCGAGCAGGGACAAGAACATGATAAAATCATTTTGAGGCAAAGGAGGTCTTTTTATGTATCCAGTTCTAATTATTGCGGTCATCATTGTCATTCTTGTACTCATCCTGAGTGTAGTAACGACTTCGAAGGCCTATACGTACAAACATACAGTGGACCCTCTCGAAAAGAATCCGTACTCGGACTCGGACGAGGACAAAGAAAAAGAAAAAGAAAACAGCAGCCATTAACAAAAGAGGGATGGATGGCAAAAAAGGACCGGCATACGCCGGTCCTTTCTTCTCGATTATGCAAATACTTGTTCCAGTTTCGCTTTATCCTGCTGCAGCCAAAAATGCATAAGCTTCTTGGCTCCTTCAAGGTCATGCAGTTTTGCCTGGCCGCACTGTTTTTCATTCGCTGCTGGAATTTCAGTTATTTCGACTGCTTCCTTAAACGTAGCTTCAAGTAAATCGATGATCTCTCTCACTGTCGGCGTACCGCTTACAACTAGGTAATAGCCTGTCTGGCAGCCCATCGGAGAAATGTCAATGATTTCAAAGTGATCGTATTTTTCAGCATGCCCGCGCAGGTTAAAGGCAAGCAGATGTTCAAGTGTATGGATTGTATCAGGCTTCATAGCCTGTTTGTTTGGCTGACAAAAACGGATATCAAACTTGTTGACGATACCGTCGCTCCCTACTTTGTGGACACCGCAGTGCCTGACATATGGAGCTTTGACTGCATTATGGTCGAGTTCAAAACTTTCGACAGATGGCATGTATGAATCACTCCTTAATGGTTGCTGATTTCATTATACATTAAATTCCGAGTAAATTCATCAGTTTACAAAGAATTTTCACATTTAGACGGATTTTAGAAAATATGCTATGTTTGTTTCAGAAGGAGGCAATCAATTTGCTGAAGAAAGCCGTTCTGAAACTGATCCGATTTTACCAAGTGGCAATCTCTCCACTAAAGCCGCCATCGTGCCGTTTCTACCCGACCTGTTCCCATTACGGGCTCGAAGCTGTCACGAAATTCGGCGCCTTCAAAGGCAGCTTGATGGCGATCATCCGTATCTCGAAATGCCATCCATTCCACCCCGGCGGCTTCGATCCGGTACCGGACGAGTGGCCCTCAAGGAAAAAAGACTCTCAAAAGTATGACGATGATCAGGCTTGATATCCATTCACTACAAGGTCAAGCTTTCCTGTTGCTGGATCAATGACAAGCCCGTGTACCGGAACGTCCTTTGGCAGAAGCGGATGCTTCTTGATCATATCAGCACTGTGTGCAACGCTTTGGGTAACGTTGTCAAAGCCGTGAAACCACTCTTTAATATCAATCCCTGAATAACAGAGCGTATCAAGCGTTTCTTCTTTAATACCCCGTATTTTCATCTCTTCAATGACAGCCTCAGGCTTCATTCCGCTCATTCCGCAGTCATGGTGGCCAATAACAAGGACTTCCTCTGCCTGAAGCTGATATACAGCTACGAGCAAACTTCTCATGATACTTCCAAAAGGATGGGTAACAAGCGCTCCCGCATTCTTAACAATCTTAACATCCCCATTCCCAACGTTAAGGGCTTTAGGAAGAAGTTCAAGCAACCTTGTGTCCATGCATGTCAGGATCACCATCTTCTTATTCGGAAATTTAGTAGTGGTAAATTCCTCATACTTTTTTTCTGCAACAAATTTTTCATTGTAGCTAAGAATCTCCTCTAGTACTCTCATCCCCATACCTCCGCATCCTTACTCTTTTACGATATAAGGATACCGTAATTTTCTCAGCAAGTGAACTCCTTGATTTTTGGTACATTTTTATGTAAGATACAAAGAGTAAATCGTAATCATTACGGATTACATCAGCATGGCAGAGCAATACTAGAACTTGGAGGCACATTATGAATAAATTTGGTGTACTGGCGGCATCCTTACTCGGTGCAAGCCTTATTCTCTCGGGCTGTTCCGAGGCAAAGAACGAAAGTAAAGAAGATAAGAATAAAGTAGATATATACACAACCGTCTATCCCCTCCAATACTTTGCAGAAAGAATCGGAGGAAAAAACGTAGACGTTAAGACTATTTATCCTCCAGGCGCAGATGAGCACACATTCGAGCCTTCGCAAAAAGATATGATGGAGCTTGCGGATTCAGAATTATTTATTTATGTAGGACTTGGTCTGGAAGGATTTGTAGAAAAAGCAAAAAATACGCTTGCTGGCGAGAATGTCGAACTCCTTCCCGCTGGTGAAAATATTCACTTTGAAAAAGGACACGATGAAGAAGCCCACAGTGAAGATGAAGAAAAAACAGATGACGGTCATCATCATGGCGATATTGATCCACATGTGTGGCTGGACCCTGTGTATGCAAAAGAAATGGCTGCAGAAATAAATGAAAAGCTTGGAGAGCAGCTTCCTTCTAAGAAAGAAAAATTCAATCAAAATTATAAGGAGCTTGCTGACGAATTGGACGCATTGGACAAAAAGTTCGAAAGCTCACTTGTGGATTCCAAGCATGATGAAGTCCTTGTCTCCCACGCTGCATACGGCTATTGGGAAGAGCGTTACGGAATTAAGCAAACGAGCATCTCAGGACTTTCAACAACCAACGAACCGTCCCAGAAACAGCTTGGCCAGCTCGTCTCCCATGCAAAAAAAGAAAAAATCAAATATGTCCTTTCCGAGCAGAATTTCAAATCTAGCATTGCTGAAACTGTCCAGAAAGAAATTGGAGCCAAATCGCTTACCCTCCACAATCTTTCCGTTCTGACAGAGAAGGATATTGATAACAAGGAAACTTACTTCACGCTTATGGATAAGAACCTTAAAACCTTGAAAAAAGCATTAAATGAATAAATCTACTTCCTCGGGCATTCCCGGGGGATTTTTTTGTAAATGAAGGGAATGTTTACAACAGCCTGTCTATTGATAACTATAAGAATGAGAATAGACAGGGTAGGGAGTTCAATATGGATAATTTGGTAATCGCATGTTCAATGTTTGGTGCGAAAATGAGGATTCACATATTTTCGCCACCACGGAAGTTATATGGTAATTATTGGCTGGTTTTCTCAGCCTAAAAAGAAAATACTATCATTGTTCCATACTTGCTAAGGGGGTCATGCGAATGGCAAAAGATGTTCTATGCGAGGTCAACAACTGCCAGTACTGGGCACATGGAAACCTATGCAGCGCCGACCAGATATACGTTGTCAGCAATGTAGGGGATACAGCTGATAGCTCAGGTGAAACAGACTGTAAAACCTTTGTCCCGGCCGAATAGATAGGAATAAGGGAAAGGGTTCTGCCCTTTCCCTTTCAATTAAAATTGTTCCATTGGTCCAAAGTATTCAAAGTGAATATTGGCGTGCGGCACGCCAAGCTCCCTGAGCGATGAATGAATTGATTTCATGAATGGCACAGGACCGCAAAAGTAGACATCACTATCTGTCAGGTGAACATGCTCTTCCAGCCACTCTTTTGTGACAAAACCTTCTTCATCAAAGCGTCCAGCCTCTCTATCATCTTCGTTCGGGGAATCGTAAAAGACATAGTTGCTCACATTTCCTTTGGCTGCATATGCTCTTACTTCATCGGCCAGGGCGTGCAGCTGACCATTAGATGCTGCATGAATAAAGGATACCTTCCTCTCCGGCTGCGCTTCAACGACAGCCTGAAGCATGCTGACCATTGGTGTAAGGCCTACTCCTCCGCTAATGAGGACAACAGGATTGCTCCCTTTAAGATCAATGACGAAGTCACCTGCAGGGGCGCTGAGTTTCAGGATCATCCCTTCCTCAATTTTATCGTGGAGGTAATTAGAAACCACGCCATCAGGATTGCTATTACTATTTTCTTTTTTTACTGTGATTCGATAATGGTCACGGCCAGGTGCTGCAGACAGACTGTACTGGCGGATATGCGTAAAAGTTTCGTTTTCCATTTCTAGCATGATGCTGATATATTGTCCGGCTACAAACGGTGCAGGCTTGCTCCCATCTTCTGGTTTCAGATAAAAGGAAGTGATATGCTCACTTTCCTTTTCCTTACGGGCCACAATGAAGTTTTTAAACCCCTCCCAGCCCGCCTCCTGGTACATTTCCGCTTCGACACCGATAAAGGCGTCGGCAATCATACCGTATGCCTTAGCCCATGCTTCAATCACATCATCACTCGCAGTAACTCCGAGTACTTCCTTAATAGCGATCAAAAGGTACTTCCCTACGATTGGATATTGGTCCGGCTTGATGCCGAGGCTGCGGTGTTTGTGGGCAATTACTCTGACTGCCGGAAGAATCGCACCAAGATTATCGATATATTGTGCTGCTGCATATACAGTTGAAGCCAAGGCTCTTTGCTGCCTTCCTTGCTTCTGATTGGCATGATTAAAAATATTCAATAATTCAGGATGGTCTTCAAACATCCTTTTATAAAAAACTGTCGTGATTTTTTCTCCGTGTTCTTCAAGGACAGGCACAGTCGATTTAATGATATCTATCGTTTTTTGATCCAACAGAAACAACTCCCTTTATGTAATTAACACTATCAACACAGTAATTATACTCAAAACAAAGAACAGCCTTTGTGATTTGAATCACACTTGCTGTTTTTTAGCAAAAAAAAGAAGCACCCCGGCCTCAATTTTCCTAAAGCTTGGTTACTTCTATTCAAAAGAAAAACGACATTCTATTCAAACATAAATTCTTCTTGGGCAAGTGTAACTTCTTTCAGTCTGCGAAAATCCAGATCAAACCCCAGGCCCGGGCGCTCGGGAATTTTGATCCTTCCCTTTTCTACCACAATCTCCGGTGTGATAATATCCTTTTCCCAATATCGGTCTGAACCCGATATATCACCAGGTATTGTAAAGCCAGGAAGAGAAGCCAGCGCCACGTTATGGGCTCTTGAGACGCCGAACTCAATCATCCCACCGCACCATACCGGTATATGATGCTTCCTGCAATAGTCATGGATTTTCTTTGCGGGCCCCAGTCCGCCGACCCTCCCAGGCTTGATATTGATGACCCGGCAGCTTCCGAGCTTTATCGCTTTTACAGCATCGTCAAGGCTGACAATGCTCTCATCAAGGCATATCGGCGTGCTGATTTTTTTCTGCAAGCTTGCGTGGTCAACGATGTCATCATTGCCCAACGGCTGCTCAATCATCATCAGGCCGTATTCATCAAGAGCCTTTAACTTGTCCACATCTTCCAGGGTGTATGCTGAGTTCGCATCGGCCATGAGATCCAGATTTGGAAATTGGCGGCGGATTTCCGCAACAAATGCCACATCATTTTCCGGGCTAATTTTGATTTTTACCCGGGTATAGCCTTTATCCAGGAAGGTTTCAATTTGGCCAACTGCAGCCTTGATATTCGGAGTCCCAACAACAACCCCTGATGGAATTGAGCCGCCGCACCCGCCAAGAAAAGCCGATAACGATAGACCTTTCCTTCTCGCTTCCAAATCCCAAAGAGCGCTTTCAATCGCTGCCTTGGCCATATGGTTTCTTCTGAAGAAACTAAACAATTTTTCCGTCTCACCAAGGTGCTCAGGCGTTCTTTTTTTTAACAAAGGAATCAAAAAGTCCTTCAGCATATGCCAAGAGGTGCTTACCGTTTCTTCTGTATACCACGGGGATGAAAAAGCCACACCTTCCCCGCAGCCTTTACTGCCATCTTTTCCGGTCACTTCAACAATAATTCCCTCTCGTTCGGACACTGTTTCAAGGTGCGTAGAAAAAGGAACCTTTAACGGCATTTTGATATGATGCAATTTTATCGACCAGATATTCACAACGGCCCCTCCCCACCCTTGGAAGACTCCCGCAGTTCTCTCCGCACTAATTTCTTCGCTGCATTTCGGGGCAGTGTTTCCATGAAGAAAACAAGCTTTGGAACCTTATATTTGGCAAGACGATTTTTACAATAAGCAATAACGTCCTCTTCGGATAAAAGTGCACCTTCCTTTTTGACGATAAAAGCTGCCGGTACCCGGCCCCACTTTGAATCATCAATCCCGGCCACGCCAGCATCGGCAATGCTAGGATGGGAAAACAGGACACTTTCAATTTCAGCTGGGTAAATATTTTCCCCGCCGGAAATGATTAAATCGGATCGCCGGTCTAGCACAAACAGGAAACCATCGCTGTCGAGATAGCCAATGTCCCCTGTATGAAGCCAGCCTTCTTCCATTTTTGCCTCTGTTTCATCAGGGCGGTTATAGTAGCCTGGAGTAACATTGGGACCCTTCACAAGGATTTCACCTTCCATTTTGGCCCCAGCAGCTAATCCATCTTCCCGAATCACCCGAATCTGATTTGGAAACAAGGCTTTCCCAGCAGATCCCAGTTTTAATATGCTGTATTCGGGAGCAAGAGTTGCAAACTGTGAAGATGTTTCCGTCATTCCGTACGTCTGATAAACCGGTATCTGCTTGCTCCGGCAATGTTCAAGTAAAGGCAGCGGGGCAGGGCCGCCGCCCAGGAGCATACAGCGGAAAGAGGCAGGAAAAGAGTTCTCCCCAAGTTCATCCATTATTTGTGAGAGCATTGCAGCGACAGCCGACATGATGGTAATTCCTTTTTGCTTGATGGAATTAACCGCGTTGGTGGCGTCAAAATGCGCGTGGAGGTCAACGCCTATCCCGTAAATCAAACTCCTCATAAGGATGGAATAGCCGCTTATATGGAATATGGGCACGGCACACAACCATTTATCGTTATCATGAATTCCGAGATTAAGTGCCGAACCGCAAGCGCTCCACCAATGGTTCCCATACGTTTGCAAAACACCTTTTGGATTACCTGTCGTTCCGGACGTATACATTATCGTAGACACTTGTCCTAGTTTATATTCCTCCTGCAGGTGAGGGGCGGCATCTGAAGGCATCTCATTGAGCTTTTCTGACACAACCAATGTTATGCTTCCGCCCCCCATGGCCCTTGCAGCGGCTGCCGTCTCTGCAAACCGTTGTTCTACCACCAAGAGGCGCGCTTCGCAATCTCGAATTTGCCAATCAATTTCCCCTGCTGCTAGCCTGGTATTTAAAATGACAATTTCTGATCCAAGCATCTGCAGGGCGTGAAGGATGAATACCGAATCCGGAGTGTTTGACAGCAGTACTGCAACACGAACTCCTTCTTTTGCACCAATCGTTTCAAGACGGCCGGCAGCCAGTACCGAATGCTCGAACATTTCACTGAAAGAGTATGTATCCTCGCCAAAAATCAATCCCGTTCTGTCAGGAGTCAATTCAGCACGCTTTTTCAGCCAGTTTGGAATGGCTGTATCCATAAGAATCACTTCCCTTCGAAAATAGGAAAACAGCCTGATGGTCACCATCAGGCTGCAAAAAGGTCTGTAGAAGGATCAAGGGAACCGAGGGAATTGCCCGAAGTCCGGTTTTCGTTTTTCCTTAAAGGAATCCCGTCCCTCTTTCGCTTCGTCCGTAGTATAGTACAGCAGCGTAGCGTCTCCTGCAAATTGCTGGAGCCCAGCAAGGCCGTCCGTATCTGCGTTCATGGCCGCTTTCAGGAAGCGGAGCGCAGTCGGGCTCTTTTCAAGGATTTCCTCACACCATTTAATCGTTTCTTCTTCCACCTTTTCAAGTGGAACGACAGTGTTGACAAGACCCATGTCGAGTGCTTCCTGTGCATTGTACTGGCGGCAAAGGAACCATATTTCGCGGGCTTTCTTGTGGCCGACAATTCTTGCAAGGTAGCCTGAGCCGTATCCTGCATCAAAGCTGCCGACATTAGGTCCGGTTTGTCCAAAAATTGCATTGTCTGCAGCAATAGTCAAATCACAAACAACGTGGAGGACATGTCCGCCCCCAATTGCATAGCCTCTGACCATGGCAATAACCGGTTTTGGAATGACTCGGATTAAACGCTGAAGATCAAGGACATTCAGGCGCGGAATCTGGTCTTCTCCAACATATCCGCCGTGGCCGCGGACTTTTTGGTCGCCCCCTGAGCAGAAAGCTTTCTCTCCAGCACCTGTAAGTACGATGACTCCAATACTTGAATCGTCACGCGCATAAGCAAATGCATCAATAAGTTCCATTACAGTTTTCGGACGGAACGCATTGTGCACTTCCGGACGATTGATGGTAATCTTGGCAATGCCATTGTATGTTTCGTACAGAATATCTTCATAAGTACGTTCTGATACCCACTCGGTCATCGTATTAGCCTCCTAAATATATGTATTACATAAAAACCTACTTACTATTGTACCAAATTTCTCAGGTTGTTCCACATGAATTGCATGCCCTGCGTCATTTATTGTCAAATGACGGCAATGAGGAATTTTCGAGGACATTTCTTTTGCAATCCCACAAAACTTTGGGTCAAGGCTTCCAGATAGAAGCAGTGTTTCACAGCTGAAGGATTCAATCTCATTCCACCACGATGGCTGTGCACCTGTCCCCATGCCAAGAAGACTGTTGGCAAGCCCTATTGGATTGTTCCCGAGCCGCTGTTGCCGTATTTCTGCACGAACGGCTTTTGGCAGTTTTGTTTGCGAACTGAAAAGTTGAATGCTCTCCCAATAGTCGACAAAGTACTGTATCCCTTTGGATACAATCATTTCTGCGAGCATACCGTCCTGCTTTATTCTTGCTGCTCTCTCTTCATCATTGCGAAGTCCGGGAGAAGTGCTCTCAAGTACAAGCTTTCGCACTTTTTCAGGGTAGCGCGCCGCAAAAGTAACGGCAAGCCTACCTCCCATGGAATAGCCCAGGAAGTCAGCCTGTTCTGCCCCGTTTTCTTCCAGCATTGTAGCAAGGGCATCCGCAGCCTTCTCAATGCTGTAAATTTTTGAATCATGGGGGGACTCCGTCATTCCATGCCCAATCAAATCAGGCATTAGCATGCTTGAATGCTCACCCCATACCGGACAAAAAGCCTTCCAGTTCGTGGCAGCGCCCGTAAATCCATGGAGAGTGACAAGCGGAAAACCGCTTCCGCATTCTTCCGCACGATATTCCACTCCATCCACGCAATACTTCACTGTGCCCCACCTTCCAGCAGAACATCTATTTCCCGGGAAACATAATTCCACAAATCTCGATGTTCCTTCAGGTTTACATCCCTAGATGTTACAATTTCCATTACCTTTAAGCCATTTTTGTGCATGTTTTTTTCAATTGCTTCCCTGAATCCATCCCATTGAGAAATCCTGTCGAAGGTTCCCCCATACATTTCTGTAGCAAGTCTGAAATCAAGATCCAGCGGTGTTCCAAACAGCTTTTCAAAATGCTTAGGATGGCTTGCTTGCGGAAGGAATGAAAAAATGCCGCCGCCATTGTTATTAATCAACAGAATATTGATATTGAGGCTGTTTAGTTTGGATGCTAAAAGACCGTTCAAATCGTGAAAAAAAGTCAAATCACCAAGGACAAGATACAAAGGCCCGGAATGGGCGGCCACTCCTGAAGCTGTGGAAATAATTCCGTCAATCCCATTGGCACCTCTGTTAGCCATCACCCTGATATTCTTCTTGTTAAAATAAAAGAATGTATCGAGATCACGGATTGGCATGCTATTGCCTACGAATAAGACTGCATTTTCCGGCAGCAGTTCCGCCATCATATGAAACAATTTCCCCTCACTAAGCTCTTCCGTATCCCGGACACGAGAAAGGAGGTCTTTTGTCATGTTGTTTAATTCACACCATTTCCTTGTATAACCATTTTCTTTTTCTTCACATAAAAAACTGGAGATGGATTTACAGAACTGTGGCTCATCAGCATATATCATATCGGTAGCTGACATGAAAGGATCTCTCCAGCCATTGCCTCCATCAACAACAATTTGCCTTGAATTCCTATTTTCCTTCAGGAAGATAGATAGAGCTTTCGATACGGGCATGGCCCCAAATCTGATAATGACCTCTGGCTTCAGCTTTTCTTTGACGTTTTCGTTCCGCAGAAAAGTATCATAAGCATCCACAATATACTTTTCGCTGTGTCCCCCGCTTCTCAGCTGCGAGAGCGGATCGGCGAGAATAGGAAATTTCAATTTTTCCGCAAGAAGAACCACTTCCTCTACGAACCCTGCTTCCTCCAGCGGTCCGCAAATGATAATCCCTTTTTCACATGAATGCAGATCATCTGCCAGCTTTTCAAAGAAAGAATCAGGCATGGTTAATTTCCCCTGATGAATGCCTACATAACCTTCCGGGCGTTCTAGCATATCAAACATACCTTCATATAGATTAGGGATAAGGGGTTCACGCAGAGGAAAGTTCAAATGAACCGGGCCGGACGGAAAGCTTGCTGCTGTGGTTGCTGCACGAGCACATACAGTCCGTGCATAACGCCTGGAATCTTCGCCAGCTTCGGGCAGGGACATTTCGACAAACCATTTGACATTGTGTCCGTATAAATGTATTTGGTCAATGGCTTGGGGCGCGCCAACATCCCGCAGTTCATGTGGGCGGTCCGCCGTGATGACAATAAGCGGGACACGTGAAATTCCGGCCTCGATAACAGCAGGATAATAGTTGGCCGCTGCTGTCCCTGATGTACAAAGAATAGCCACAGGCCTATATGAGGCCTTGGCGATTCCCAGCGCAAAAAAAGCGGCAGACCGCTCATCCACATGAATGTGGAGGCGGAGCCGCGGATGTTCCGCCATAATAAGTGCGATGGGGGTTGACCGGGAACCCGGACTGATGACGACATCCTCGACTCCCGCAATTGATAATTC
The DNA here is from genome assembly GCF_003570705.1 of Mesobacillus zeae. Taxonomy (GTDB): domain Bacteria; phylum Bacillota; class Bacilli; order Bacillales; family Cytobacillaceae; genus Mesobacillus_C; species Mesobacillus_C zeae. The sequence goes on along the minus strand of NZ_QWVT01000029.1, from coordinate 13,743 downwards.
TGCAACAAAACTTGAAATAAAGGCTGTCATATCTTCTTGGTGACTCATAGATTATTTCCTCCAAACGCATTCAGCATTGGGCGAAATTTGATGCTTGTTTCCCTGTATTCACTGTCCGCGTCAGAATCTGCCACAATACCGCAACCGGCAAACAATGATGCTTCTTCTCCCTGGAGAAGGGCAGAGCGTATGGCCACAGCAAATTCGCCGTTTCCGTTATGGTCGAGCCAGCCGAGAGGAGCAGCATAGTAACCTCTGTCTAGCCTCTCCATTTCCCTGATTTTCTCAACAGCAAGTTTCTTTGGGAGACCTCCCAGTGCAGGAGTTGGATGGAGGCGGTCCACCAGGCTGAAAATTGGAGTTCCCCTCCTGTTCTTACCGATTACCGGCGTATATAAATGCTGGATATACTTCATCTTCATAAGCTGAGGAGTAGCTGGAATGATGACTTCATCACATGTTTCTTCCATCGCTTCTCTAATCATATCTACAACATACTGGTGTTCAATCAAGTTTTTCTGATCTTCAAGCAGACTTCTGCCAAGTTTTTCATCCGAGTCCGAATCTGCGCCGCGTCCGATTGACCCTGCAAGGCAGGCAGAAAAAACACTGTTCCCTTCCTTTTTTACAAGACGTTCCGGTGTCGCCCCAATAAAGCAATCACCATTGGACTCAAATGCAAAAATAAAGCTGCCTTGCTGCTCTTTTAGCAAACGGAACAACACACTCTCTGCTTCTGCTGCCTTCGAAAAGCGGAGGCGGAGTTCTCGCGCAAGCACTACTTTTTTCAACGGGCTATCCTTCAGCTCTCTGACCAGCTCTGACACGCTTTCCTTCCATTCTTCTGGTGCAATCTCTATTACTTCCTGCAAAGCAGGCATGGGCAGCACAGGTTGTTTTTGAGCCAGAAGGATGATCTGCCTCTCTTGTAAAACTTTTTCATACAGATCCGCATCATCGTGCTGAGTGCAAATAACATTGCTGGTGAAATAAGCCTGTCCTCCGGCAACTGTCAGCATATATTTCGGAACATGGAAATGGGAGTCTGAAAATTTCGACCAAAGACCAGTCTTCTCCTTCAAAGGATCAAAGGAAAATCCCCCGAACATAAGAGGCCCGGTGCCTGAAGTTTTATATTCATCAAGAATAACCGCTGTTTCTATAAAGCGGTTCCATTCTTTTTCCGTCTTCGTAAAACGCCCTCTAACACCATCATGCTGGATCAGCCGGCAATTCCCCAACCCTGCAATGATATGCCTGCTGTCCGGGTCCTTCCAAAAAAAGCGCTCGCCCAAAAACTGCTCCCTTCCTGCGTTAAAAAAAGAGAATGGATCAATATCGGCAATTTTTTGGACTTCGCTTACCAATACAGGTTGAACCGTTTCTTTGGCCAGTCGTATTGCAGAAAGGATACCTTCCCTCAACTCGGTTTCTTGAATGGTAACCAAAATAATCCCTCCAATAACAGCCTCTCACTGTTATTACACGTTTTCAAACTTATTTTAAGATACACCCCACGTATGACAATGTCAATAACAGCCATCATGATAGCGACTAGTTTTATCCTTATTATATATTTAACTCTCTCCATGCAATATAAGCAACCAAACCACAGGGAATATTTCCCGGTTTAAGGAGTTAAATTTGATTGACAGCGGATACAGCAGAATCTACACTTTAATTGTAGTGTATACACCATTTTTACCATGAAGCAATTTTGACAGATTTACGTACTTTTGATAGGATTATATGGTTTGTTTATATAAATTCAAGGGAGAGAATGAGAACTATGCATACACAGCTTCACACTAGTTCTTCGCCAATCCAAAGAAACCATGGCTGGAAAGTTTGGTGGCAGTTAACCCGCCCTCATACATTGACAGCAGCCTTTGCACCAGTCCTGCTTGGGACAGCACTGGCTGTTGAAATAACCGATCTTCACCTAGGGCTATTCATCGCTATGCTTGTCGCCAGTCTATTGATCCAGGCTGCGACAAATATGTTCAACGAATATTACGATTATAAAAGGGGACTTGATACAGACGAGTCTGTCGGCATTAGCGGAGCGATCGTCCGTGACGGACTCAAGCCAGGCACTGTCCTATCGCTTGCCCTCATTCTTTATGGCATCGCTATGATCACCGGTGTTTATATTTGCGCCCATAGCAGCTGGTGGCTCGCGGCCATCGGCCTGGTGTCCATGGCGGCCGGTTATCTATATACAGGCGGCCCGCTTCCGATAGCCTACACGCCATTCGGCGAAATAGTGGCCGGATTTTTCATGGGACTGCTGATTATCCTGATTTCTTTCTACATCCAGACTGGCACAATTACCGAAACAAGCATCCTTGTTTCATTGCCGAGCTTCGTACTCGTAGGCGCCATCCTTCTAGCTAACAATATCCGTGACCTTGATGGCGACCGGAGATTCGGAAGAAAGACGCTGGCAATACTTCTGGGACGTAAAGGAGCAATTACCTTACTCGCAGGTATGTTCATCAGTTCTTATGTTTGGGTTGTTGTCCTCATTTTCCTTGGGGTCATATCCCCGTGGCTTGGGCTCGTTGCCCTTAGCCTGCCGAAAGCCCTTGCAGCTGTGAGAGGATTTATCAGGAACAAAAATCCGCTGCAAATGATGCCGGCCATGAAAGCTACAGCACAGACAAACACGATTTTCGGGTTATTGCTGTCAGCTGGATTGTTCATTGGCTTCTTTCTTTAAAGGATACTCCAGGCTTCCGCCAGCTTACGCGGAAGCTTTTTCTATGTTTCCGGATAACGGCAAAGGGTATTAAATAGATATGTATTATCAAATACCATAGCATAGAATGAAGATGTGAGAAACTTGCTGTCAACCCAACAAATAGATCAACTGAAAACAGTTCTTCAAGAGGATAGAGAAACCCTCCGCATGCAAATTGAGGGCAACCATGAGGAAGGATACTTAAATGGGAGCGCCAGCGAAGCGACAGGAAAACTTTCTGCATATGATAACCATCCGGCAGACAGCGGAACCGAGCTGTTCGAAAGAAGTAAAAATATTGCGATGGACGAGCACCATGAAGGCCAGTTAAGTAAGATTGATTCTGCACTTTAAGCCATGGTGGATGGGACTTACGGCAAATGCCGGGAATGCGGGAAAGACCCAATTCGGGACGTCTGAAACGCCAGCTGATGTTCTCGGAGAACATAGCAATTACGATGATCTTTATGATGACAGTCAGAGTGATGAGGGGTTTTCCGAGGATTATGAATCGTTCTCAGGTACAGATAGATATCGATGGAAAGAATCAAAAAATCTATCCAAATAAAAAAGAAGAAGCGTATGAAGAAATGCTGGACAATGCAGGAACGGAATCGCAGCTTGGCGATATTCCTTACCGCAGGAAGGACAACTATATTTAGGACAATTAGAAATCAAAGAATGAGTAGTATACGACAAAAGTAGTTCCAAGAATCAGGAACTGCTTTTGTCTGTACCTCCATATGAACCTATCCAGCCATTACCTGTATTTTTCCCATAAAAAATTTCATCCATTTCAAGCTGAACCTTCTTGGTGATTTCTTCTGCTTCTCCGTCATTGAGCTTGTCTTTAGTGTATCCGAACAAATAATTATTTAGGTCAAAATCCTTCAATTTGCACTTTGTATGAAAGATGTTTTCCTGATATACGTTAACATCAATCATTTGGAACAGACTTTTAAGGTCCTCCGGTATATAATTTTGGATGCTGCTGATTTCATGATCGATAAAAAGTTTATGGCCACTTTTATCCCTTGTAAAACCTCTTACTTTATAATCCATCGTCATGATGTCGGTATCAAAGGAACGAATTAAGTAGTGAAGCGCCTTTAAAGGGGAAATTTCCCCGCAGGTGGAGACATCGATATCCGCCCGGAAGGTGCTAATTCCTTCATCCGGGTGGTATTCCGGATACGTATGGACGGTAATGTGGCTTTTATCCAGCTGCAAGACTACATTGTCAGGAAGCGGCCCCGGTGATTCCGCAAAGGATTCTGTAGGAACCTCAACCACTAGCTCTTCGGAAATCAAAACTGTAACGCTTGCCCCCTGGGGAACATAATCCTGTTTAGCAACATTCAAGACATGGGCTCCAATAATCTCAGAGACCTTCATTAAAATGTTTGTCAGCCTGTCCGCATTATAATGTTCATCAATATATTCAATATAGGCTTCACGTTCTTCTCTGGTTTTTGTATAACAAATATCATACATATTGAAACTTAAAGATTTCGTTAAGTTATTGAATCCGTGCAATTCGATTCTTTGCTGGTTTGTGAGCTTCATGCTGTATTGTTTCCCCCTTCTAATCAAACTGCCGCACTGCTTTTTTTTATGATACCCTTCCGGAAAAATTAAAAACAAAAAACTCCGCCCGATAAAGGCGGAGTAAAAAATTCCGATTACTTTTTTGCATGGGAAGATATATTCCAGATTTGTCCCGCATACTCCTTGATCGTCCTGTCACTGGAGAAATAGCCGGATTTGGCAATATTGAAGAGGCTCATTTGACGCCATGATTCCTTGTCACTATAGCACTTGCCGATCCTTTCATGGGTATCAGCATAGGAGGCAAAGTCTCTATACACAAAATATTGGTCATTATGGGAAAGCAACGAATCGTATATTGCCGTGAATTCATTTTCGGTATCTGGGAAAAATCCATTAATCAACTGATCCGTCACCTGGCGGATTCTCTTATCATGATGATAGTATTCGTGTGAATAGTAACCGCCATTTTTTTGGTATTCCATTACTTCTTCTGCAGTTAAACCAAACAGAAAAATATTTTCCCTTCCGACCAATTCAGTGATTTCTACGTTTGCACCATCCAAAGTCCCCACGGTTAATGCGCCGTTCATCATAAACTTCATGTTCCCTGTCCCTGAAGCTTCCTTGCTGGCGGTGGAAATTTGTTCACTGACATCGGAAGCCGGAAAAATTTCCTCAGCAAGAGAAACTCTGTAATTCTCAAGAAAGACAACCTTCAGCCTGTCGTTAACTTGAGGGTCGGTATTTACTTTTTCAGCGACGGTATTGATCAGCTTAATGACTTTCTTGGCAAAATAATATCCCGGAGATGCTTTGGCACCAAATATGAAGGTCAGTGGGAAAAATTCAAATCCTGAATCCTCTTTCATTCTGTTGTATAAATACATGATATGGAGAATGTTTAAAAGCTGGCGTTTGTAGGCATGCAGCCGCTTAACCTGTACATCAAATATGGAATGGGTATCAACTGCAATTCCATTCTTCTCGAGTATTCTTTTCGCCAGACGCTCTTTGTTGACAGCTTTTATGCGGCTGAGCTCTTCAAGAAACCCATTGTCCTCCTTGAACTTTAGAAGTCTCTCCAGTTCTTTTGTATCTTCAATCCAGTCTTCCCCTATCGATTCAGAAACTAGGCTGGAGAGCGAAGGGTTAGCCTTAAGCAGCCAGCGGCGGTGGGTTATCCCATTCGTTTTGTTGTTGAATCTGTCAGGAAACTCTTGGGAGAACAGCCTCATTTCCCGCTCTTTCAAAATTTCCGTATGAAGTTTTGCTACACCGTTTACGCTGTGGCTTCCTATTATAGCTAGAGGAGCCATTCTTACTTCCTCCTGCGCAATGACAGACATACTTTCGATCCTTTTCCAATCTCCGGGGTACTTTTCCCATAGCGAGTGGCAAAAACGCTCGTTTATTTCTTTCACGATCATATAAACCCTTGGAAGAAGCGGCTGAAAAATGTGTACCGGCCATCTTTCAAGCGCTTCCGACAAAGTAGTATGATTTGTGTAGGAAAGTGTATGCCAGGTAATGTGCCACGCTTCATCCCAGCCAAGGCCCTCTTCATCCATCAAAACTCTCATCAATTCCGGGACAGCAAGTGCAGGGTGTGTGTCATTGATATGGATAGCGACATGGTTGTGCAGGTCAAGCAGGCTCCCATTTTGCTTTTTGTATGACGCCAGGATTGACTTCAGGCTTGCTGCGACAAGCAAATACTGCTGCTTCAGTCTTAGGATTTTCCCTTCATCATGTGTATCGTCTGGGTAGAGGAATTCCGAAATCATTTCTGTTTCCTTTTTATACTTTAATACATCGCCGCTATCCATATATCTGGAGGGCTCTGCCGTCCACAGCCTTAGCGTATTCACCGTATCTGTATGGTAGCCGATAACAGGCATATCATATGGAACAGCCGTTACAGTTTCGGCGTCAAGATGACGAAATACAAGCCTCCCATTTTCCCAGTAGCTTTCTACCCTGCCCCAGTAGGGAATTTGAACGGAAGCATCAGCTTTCCTTACTTCCCAGACGTGTCCATGCCTTAGCCACTGCTCTGGCAATTCAACTTGATATCCTTCAATAATCTTTTGTTCAAACAATCCGTATTTATAACGGATCCCGCAGCCGTGACCTGGCATTCCCTGCGAGGCAAGGGAATCAAGGAAACATGCGGCTAGCCGCCCAAGGCCTCCATTTCCGAGGCCCGCGTCCGCTTCATTCTCTTCAAGTTCATCAAGATCGATTCCAAGGCTGTCGAGTCCATTTCTGACTGCATCTTCAATCCCCAGGTTCATTAAATTTTGACGCAGAAGCCTTCCGAGAAGAAACTCGATGGATAAATAATAAACTTGTTTCTGCCTCAATGTCCTGTATTGTTCATTCGTTTTGATCCAGTCTGAGCTCACGCATTCCCTGACCATGGTACCAAGTGTCTGGAATTGTTCCCGCTTCGTGCTTTCACTGAAGCTGATTCCATGCATCATCTCGAGCTTCTTCAAAAAAGCCGCCTTAAATTCTTCACCATTAGCAAACATGCGTTTCACTCCCTGTGATGAGATCTTTGTACAGCTCTTGATAGACTTTGGCAGATGTGGACCAGCTAAAATCCAGTTCCATTACGGTTTGGACAAGATTATTCCATTCCTGATTGTTCCTGTAAATAGCCAAGGCCCTTTCTATTGTGAAAAGCATGTCATGTGCGTTGAAATTGGTAAAAGTAAAGCCGCTTCCGCTCTTATCTTCCGGATTATACGATTGGACAGTATCGTTCAACCCTCCGGTTTCACGAACAATCGGAACCGTTCCGTACCGCATTGCAATCAGCTGGCTTAAGCCGCAAGGTTCAAATTTCGAAGGCATTAGAAACATGTCAGCTCCAGCGTAAATGCGGTGTGCCAGACTTTCGTCAAAACCAATCAATACCCTGCACTGCTGAGGATATTGGGAAGCCATTTGGGTGAGGAACTGTTCAAATTCAATATCACCCGTTCCAAGTACAATCATTTGCACCCCTGTTTTCATGATTTCATGGAAGATGCCCCTCACAAGGTCAAGCCCTTTTTGCTTTGTCAGCCTAGTAACCATTGCCATTAGGGGCTGCTCGTTTTCTGGAAGGCCGTACTGGCACTGCAATGACATCTTATTAAGCTGCTTCCCCGCTAGGTCCCTTGATGTAAATGCTGCTTCGAGGCTGGAATCGTTGCTAGGATCATACAGGGAGTTATCGATTCCATTCAATACCCCCTTCAAGTCAGCTTTTCGCATTCTCAGGATCCCATCAAGCTTTTCCCCAAAGTAAGGAGTTTGTATTTCCTCCATATACGTAGGGCTGACCGTTGTAATTTTATCCGAAGAAACAAGGGCTGCTTTCATAAAATTGATATTGCCATAGAATTCGAGCTGCTCCGGGTTGAAGTAACGGTAGCTTAAGCCTAGCAGATCACCGAGTGTCTCAGGTGGGAAAATCCCCTGAAATTGAAGATTGTGAATGGTAAAAACCGTTTTGATATGATTGCAGCGTGCATCAGAGTTATATTCTGTCCTAAGCAGAAAAGGAATCATTCCCGCATGCCAGTCATGGCAATGCAGGATGTCCGGAAAAAACTCGATTTGGAACATGGCCTCAAGTACTGCCCGGTTAAAATAAGCGAATTTCTCACCGTCATCATAATCGCCATACATCTGGTTTCGCTTAAAATAATATTCGTTGTCGATAAAGTAATAAGTTATACCTTCATGTTTCAATTCTTCTATCCCGCAGTACTGCCGCCTCCACCCTACCTGGACAATAAACTCCGCTCTCTTCTTCATGGCCTTTTTAAATTTTTCGGGGATCAAGGCATATTTAGGCAGGATTACCCTGATATCGGCTCCAGCCTTTTTTAGCTCGGAGGGCAGTGTCCCTGCTACATCTGCAAGGCCGCCTGATTTGATAAATGGGACACATTCCGATACTGCAAATAATACTTTCACGAATTCATCCACGCCCCCTGCACGGTTCCTTTGCGGACAACATAAGGCTTTTTGCCGCTGGCCTTAATATGTGCACCTCTTTCGACTTTTACATCCTTGTCCAGGATTGCACCTTCAACAATACAATTCTCTTCTATCTTCGACTTTTGCATGATAATGCAGTTTCTCACGACAGCCCCTTTTCCAATTTTGACCCCTCGAGCAATAATGCTGTTTTCAACAGTCCCCTCAATGAGCCCACCATTGGCAACCATCGTGTTATGAACATAGGCTTCCCTTGCGTAGCGGGTCGGAGGCTCATCTTTTACTTTTGTAAGGATTGGCCTTTCTCTAGGAAAGAGCTGGTTCCAAACTTCAGGCTCGAACAAATCCATGCTGGCGGAAAAATATGTATCCACCGAATCAATCATGGCTGCATATCCTTCATAAGGATAACTGCAAAGAGAAAGGGGGCTGTTGGGATCAGTTGCTGCATCTCTTACGCTTAAATATCCGGTTTCATGCCGTGTTTCAATGAGTTCCCGGAGAAGTGACGTTTTCAGCAGGTACATTCCGAGTGAAACTCCACCTTTCCTTATGGCAGTAATATCGCAGCCCGATGCGATATGCCACTCAAGGACAGGAAAGAAATGTGTGTTAAAAATAGTGCAGGCATTGGTAATGAGTGTATACTCCTGCTCACTGCGTTTAAAAAAATCAATATTTGCAGCAAAGTGATCAAGAGGGCCTACGCCGGTTACAGGATGGTCAAGGCGTGGGGATGGAAAGAAAAATAGTCCGTCACGCTTTCTATTAAGGTCCCAGTTCCTTCCTGATCCAAGGTGGTCCATAAGCGACCTGTACTGGTATTTTGGAAAAATAGCTACACTCTGTATTCCTGAATTCACCATATTGGATAGCACAAAATCAATCAGCCTGTATCTTCCCCCAAACGGGATAGCTGCCGGCGAACGGTGCAGCGTCAATTCTTGAAGACCTTCATGGAAGGCTGTAGCATCAATGACACCAAGCAAGCGTTTTTCCAACATAATCCTCCTCTCATTGTCATTATGTCAACAGGATAAAAACTGTTTGATACTGTCCTCGGATACAAGAACGATCTCCCCCTGTATATCAGGTGTTATTACCGTTCCAGCAGGTATGTTGATTCCTGGTGAAACGATTGCTTTTTCTATATGACACCCTTTGCCAATAACAGCATCTGGCATGATGACGGACTCTTTAACAGCAGCCCCCTCCTTGACAGTAACTCCCTGGAACACAACAGAGCGGACAACTTTTCCTTCCACCATACAGCCTTCATTTATGAGTGATTCTGTCACAAATGCATGCTGGCCGATATATTGAGGGGGCTGATTTGGATTAACCGAATAGATTCGCCAGGTGTAATCAAACAAATCTAATCCGCACATATCGTCAAGAAGATCCATATTCGCTTCCCAAAGGCTGCGTATAGTCCCCACATCTTTCCAGTATCCTTTAAATGGATAAGCGAATACCTTTTTTCCTTCTTCCAACATACGCGGGATAATATCTTTCCCAAAATCATGACTCGACTGCGGAATAATGTTATCCTTTTCCAAACAATCCTCCAGGACACTGTAATTGAAAATATATATGCCCATGGACGCAAGATTGCTTTTCGGCTCGGCAGGTTTTTCCGTAAATTCAACAATCCTCATATCCTCATCTGTATCCATAATCCCAAATCTGCATGCTTCCTCCCACGGGACTTCAATAACAGAAATGGATGCATCTGCACCTTTTTCAATATGGGCCTCAAGCATTTTTTCATAGTCCATTTTGTAAATATGGTCACCAGAAAGAATCAGGACATAATCGGGCTGATGATGCTTGAGATAATTCAGGTTTTGGAAGATGGCGCTCGCTGTTCCCGAATACCACTTAACTTCCCCTGAAGCGGTATAGGGAGGGAGGACAGTAACACCCCCATCTTTCCTATCAAGGTCCCATGCGCTTCCAATCCCTATATAAGAATTCAGGACAAGCGGCTGGTATTGTGTCAGCACCCCGACAGTGTTAATGCCAGAGTTCGTACAATTGCTAAGCGGGAAGTCAATGATGCGGTACTTCCCTCCAAATGGAACCGCCGGCTTAGCTATGTCTCTTGTCAACGAGTTTAGCCTGCTTCCCTGCCCCCCTGCGAGTAGCATGGCGACCACCTTTTTCTTTTGCATCTGCTTCACTCCTCCCCTTCCGATTTTTAACTGGACGCAAAATACTGATTCCGAACGGTGGAATATTCAATTCAATCGAATAGGCTCTACCATGAAAATGGATATTCTCCGCCTTTACGGGATTCTTGTTTATGACCCCGGAGCCTCCGTAAACCTCGGCATCGCTATTTAATACTTCCCTGTAAGCAGCCTTGTATGGGACGCCGATCCGGTAGCCTGAATAGGCCCTTTCAGTGAAGTTGCAAATAATGATAAGGAACTCTTCCGATTTACTTCCTTTTCGGACAAAGGAGAACACGGATTGTTCATGGTTATCGGCATCAATCCATTCAAACCCCTCCTGCACGTTGTCAAGCTCATACAGAGGCTTGCAGCGTTTGTAAATTTTAAGAGCATCCTTCACAAAAATGTTGAGACTGGAGTGCATATCGTAGTCCAGCAAATGCCAGTCAAGCTGCTCTTTGTCCTTCCACTCAGCAAATGGTCCAAGCTCTGTTCCCATAAAAGTAAGCTTTTTTCCTGGATGCGCCATCATGTAACCTAAAAGGAGCCTAAGCTGTGCAAACTTTTGCCAATAGTCACCGGGCATTTTATCGAGCAAGGACTTTTTCCCATGAACGACTTCATCATGAGAAAAAGGAAGCACAAAACTTTCGGTAAAAGCATACAGCAATGAAAATGTCACTTTACTATGAAGATGTTTCCTTTTTCCAGGGGATGTCTCCATATATTTCAGCATGTCGTTCATCCATCCCATATTCCACTTGTATGTAAATCCCAGTCCGCCTTCTTCCGGCTTCTGCGTTACGTTTGGCCAGTCAGTTGAATCCTCAGCCATCATCAGCACGCCGGGAGTGTGCTCCGCCACCGTGCGGTTCAGCTTCTTTAAGAAATCAACTCCATAAGGGTTAACTGATTGGTCTGAATTTGGCCAATAAATGATATTGGCCACAGCATCTACCCTGAAGCCGTCAATATGATAGCGTTCAGCCCAAAAAATAGCATTGGAGATTAAAAAGCTTAGAACCTCGGTTTTCCCCAAATCAAAGTTGGCTGTTCCCCAAACGGTATTTTCTCTGTCCAGTTCATGTTGATACTCATATGCAAAACTCCCGTCGAAGCTATACAGGCCCTGCTCATCCTTACAAAAATGTCCTGGTACCCAGTCAAGAATCACACCAAGGCCGTTTTGATGACACTGGTCTACAAAGTACATGAAGTCCTCTGGAAGTCCATAGCGGCTTGTAACTGAATAATAGCCTGTCGACTGGTAGCCCCATGATATATCAAGCGGATGCTCTCCCAAGGGGAGCACCTCTATATGCGTATAGCCATGAGAAAGAACATAGGGGATCACTTGATCTGCCAGCTCCCTGTAGGAAAGGAAGGAACCATCTTTTTTCTTCTTCCAGGAGCTAAAATGGATCTCATAAATGGCTACAGGGCTTGAATGGCTGTCTTTCTTCTGACGTTTACGCATCCAATTCCGGTCATTCCAGGCATAACCATCAAGAGGATGGACGATCGAGGCCGTATTTGGCCTAAGTTCGGAACGAAATGCAAATGGATCTGCTTTTAGCTTAATATCTCCCTCATTCGTGATAATCTCATATTTGTATAGCTCCCCAGTTAAGTCTCTATTGACTGTAAAGACCCACACGCCCTGTTTATTCAGCTTTTCAAATTCACAGCCGTTCCCTATCCAGCCATTAAAACTTCCAGCCAGGCGTACTTGCCGAGCCTCGGGTGCCCAGACACAAAAGCGAGTATATGCTAAGGTGCTGTCTTTTATGACATGTGCGCCAAATAGTTCATGGCTCCTGAAATAATTTCCTTCATGAAATAAATGAATCTGAAAATCAGTTGGGTTCATAATCATCTCTTTCTCACCTGCCCAGTTAAGTCCACTCTCACAGTACTATTCTCGCCGCCAGGATAAAACCCTTGAAAATACTTTTTAAATCTTTCGACAATTTTCTTTGTAATTCTTGCATTAAGCGCTTCCATCCCTGTTAAATAGGTTTACGACAAAATCAGCAAAACCCATAAAATCACTTGGTAAATTGACACACCCGCAACAATGCAGCTTTTTTTAGTAAGCAAACAAAAAAGCCACAAGCATGAGCTTGCAGCTTTGTATTGTAAGTGGGATTCTTTTTGATTCGCACTCTACTAATAAGGGACATCCTTACTTTCTGAAGAGTAAAATGAAATTAACATCCTCTAATTAGGGCGGTTCATTTTCCCGGACAAAAAAAATAAACTGCAAGCTATTGCTTGCAGTTTATTTTTATGACCCCTACGGGATTCGAACCCGTGTTACCGCCGTGAAAGGGCGGTGTCTTAACCGCTTGACCAAGGGGCCAAATGGCGGAGAAGGAGGGATTTGAACCCTCGCGCCGCTTACGCGACCTACACCCTTAGCAGGGGCGCCTCTTCAGCCTCTTGAGTACTTCCCCGTATGGCTCCGCAGGTAGGATTCGAACCTACGACCGTTCGGTTAACAGCCGAATGCTCTACCACTGAGCTACTGCGGAATAATATAAAGAAATGGTGGGCCTAAATGGACTCGAACCATCGACCTCACGCTTATCAGGCGTGCGCTCTAACCAGCTGAGCTATAGGCCCACAATGGAGCGGGTGATGGGAATCGAACCCACATCAACAGCTTGGAAGGCTGTGGTTTTACCACTAAACTACACCCGCATATTAAATTAAACATGGGGCGACTGATGGGAATCGAACCCACGAATGTCGGAACCACAATCCGATGCGTTAACCACTTCGCCACAATCGCCATTATATCCAAAATTGTAAACTAGCCATTAATTAAAGGTGGCTCAGGACGGAATCGAACCGCCGACACAAGGATTTTCAGTCCTTTGCTCTACCGACTGAGCTACTGAGCCAAACTGGCGGTCCCGACCGGGATCGAACCGGCGATCTCCTGCGTGACAGGCAGGCATGTTAACCGCTACACCACGGGACCATAGATTGCGGGGGCAGGATTTGAACCTGCGACCTTCGGGTTATGAGCCCGACGAGCTACCGGACTGCTCCACCCCGCGACGGTAATATTTGATATAAACTTGCTTATGCTCACAGAGAGCAATGACTGTCCCGATCTCAGAAGCCTATTCAAGCAGCAATTCGATCGGTACAACTCGCAGTAATTCAGTGAAGTAACGCTCGTTGCTCCACCCCGCGACGGTAATATTAAATTGGATCTAGATGATAAAAGTAATATGGAGGAGGAAGAGGGATTCGAACCCCCGCGCG
>NZ_QWVT01000028.1 GCF_003570705.1 Mesobacillus zeae | reverse complement strand
GTATTGACTTATATTAGCTGGTATAATGGAATAAAATGTTTATTAATTAAACTAACTCTTTCACAAATAAAACTCTATCTTGATTTGGTCCATCATAATCAGTATTGACAGATACACCATCAATTGTTTTATCTCCCTTTACAATTTCAAACCCCATCTTGGTATGATAGGCAATCGAAACTTTGTTAACAGGAGATGTTACACAACGGACAATTTTGCGACCATTTTGTTTAACTTCATTAAAAAATTCGTTGTATAATTTTTTTCCAATGTTATGCTTCCTATATTCAGGATGAACTCCAACAAAGTGAATATATGCCTCATTAGAATGAGTTTGAGAAAGGAAGCCTATGAGGAATCCTACAATTTCACCTTCCTTTTCAACAATAAAACTTGAATTTGTAAAATGGTCGAAGAATAATTTTGGTAACATATCAGACATATTTTTTCCTCCCCACCAGTCATTGATAAGTGAAGAAATTACATAGTAGTCTGAGCCTTTCACTGAATGAATTTCCATTTATTAATCCCCCAATCTCATTAAATAATAAATAATTTCTTTTTTTGCTTTTAAAATCCTTCTTCCACTAAATGGCCCTTTAACTGAACAACTTTATGTCACTCAATAGTTCTTTAATCCACCTTTTATTCAGATGTTCTTTTTCTTTTAGTCATAAAAACACCCCTTCAGACAAAAATATCCAAAGGAGTAAAACATCGTAACTTTTTTATAAACTTCGTGACTTTATTTCAAATCCACATCTTTCAGACGGCGAACCGACCATGAATCCATTGTCAGACGAACGGAGTGATATAGTTGTGAAAGCATCCAAACAAAAGAGGACCTCAAAATTGAAGTCCGATTGATCGTTTAGCACCGTATTTTCAAGAAAATTGAAAAAACTCTCAAATACCTTTTATAATTTCCTTTTTACCTGATCCTCACAACCCCTTCCGATCAAAAATTTTTAATGAGGAAACTAGAGAAACAGCAACCACGATAGCGGCAGTCAGGAGTGAATACTTTAAGTCAGATAGTTTGAGTATTCCCTGAACGACTCTCATATTGCTGTTTGCAAGCTGGAGAGGATTCCATTCTGCTGCTTTTGGAAAGATATTTACTAAAAATAGGATTAGCGTAAAGCCGCCTGTTAGAAGCAGTGGTCCGTAGACATTTTTGAAAGTCACGGCACCAAGCAACAAGACTGCAATCAACATAATTCCAAAGACATAAAGGCTAAATACCGCCAAGCCTAGGTTCGCAGTTTTTCCATCGGGGAAGTAATATTTTGTGTAGGCGAGTGTTATAAGGAAGCAAAGCCAGTAGCTGACTGTCCAAAGAATAAGGGCTGCGGTGAATTTTGAGAGGACAACGGTCTTGCGGCTTAACCCCTTGGTTACCATATTGATCAAGGTTGATTTTTCATATTCTTTTGCCATCATGCCACTGAATAAAATGACCATAATCATTAGACCTGTTTGTGTTCCATTTTTAAAGAATTGCATCCATGAGTCTAAATTAGTAGGATCCGTGATTTCAATCTTCACCCCTTTTGGCATAAAATTTTCAAGGATATCATCCATGAATACTGCACTTAAAGGGCTTAACATACCTAAGATAGCAAACAAAATGAGGAAAATGAAAATTTTGTAGCTACGGCTGTACTCCAGCATTTCTTTTTTGGTAAAGGCAATAAACGGTTTCATTCTACTACCTCCATAAAAATGTCCTGAAGCTGCGGCTTTGCTATTTCTATCTTCGACGGAATAATAGAGAGGGAAACCAATACATTCATCACCATACTCATTGTCTCATCCGGTCTTTCTGTTTTGAGTTTAATCGTTGTCCCTTGCACGTCAGCGCTATCCCTCAAACTCCTTATTCTTTCGGAATTAACGAAAGCGTTGACTTTTTCTTTTGATTCGAGGCAAATTACAAGGCAATTCTGATGATGGCGAAGCTTAATCTCTTTTAAATCTCCAGCCAGCTTGATTGTCCCGTTGTCGAGAATGCCGATGCGATCACAAATCGCTTCTACGTCCGATAAAACATGCGTAGAAAATATAACGGTTGTTTGTTCCTTAACCTGCTGCAGGATGTCCAAAATTTCTTTCCTGCCAAGCGGATCCAGTGCAGAAGTGGGCTCATCACAAATGAGCAGTTTAGGTTCGTTTAAAAGCGCTTGAGCAATTCCAAGACGCTGCTTCATACCGCGGGAATATGCCCCGATCCTTTTATTTATGTTTGAAAGCCCGACTAACGACAGCAGTTCATCACTTTTACCGTTAATTTTCCCTGTTGGTATTCCTGTGATTTCGCCGCATAATTTCAAATACTCTCTGCTGGTCATATAGTTATAGAATTCTGGGACATCCGGCAAATACCCAATATATCGATTCGTTTTTGAATGACCATACTTCACTTTCTCGCCGCAAACTTCGATACTTCCACTGTCACCTTTCAGCAAGCCTAAGACGATTTTCATCGTGGTGGTTTTCCCTGAACCATTTTTCCCGATGAATCCATAAATTGAGCCCTCAGGAACATGAAAGGACAAATCTTTTAAGACCTGCTGCTGGCCAAATTGTTTGCTCAAACCGGAAATGGTGAGGATATCCATCAGTCTTCTCCCCTTCCGATTAAAAAGTATAAAATGGGTCCAAAAATATTTACAAACACTACGACAATAACCCAGACCACTTTATTTCCTCTCCTTACATTAGGATGTTTAAACAAGTGGATTAAGGCTGTAATCATCAAAACGAGCTGCAAAGTCAACAATGGCAAAATAATTGGGAGATACTCCATGCTATCTTTTAACATTCTAAACACCCATTTCCCTTTTTAATTTGTTCAGCAGCCTTTTAAATTCTGGTTCCTCTTGCAGCAGGGCGAAAACAGGATTCACTTCCACCATTTGCAGGAAGGTTTGCTTAATCGTTTTTTCCTCTCTTGGGAAGTCTGTGCCGAGAGGGATTTTTTCTTCCAGCCAACCATTTATTTTATTAAAATAATCGTTGCCGCGAAGCTTGAGTGGATACCGATATCGGCAGACCGTTTCTACATATTCCGCCAGTGCGTCCAGAGCTTTTCTTTTTTCCTCTTGCATGAGATATCCCTGCGCTGCAACCAGATGGATACTTGTAACAGGATTAGCCACAAAGTTGCTCATGTCAAAAGAGCTTATGAGCTGTTTCCCCTGCCCATAAATGGTTTCAAATAGCTGGGGTTCTGTTATATGCATCGAAAGATAGGTTGTTAATAGAGATAGTATTTTTATCGTTTCCTGATAAAGAAGGACTTGGCAAACCTCATTTGCTTTCCCTGGCTCCCCTTTTGATTGATAAGCACCCACCAGTAAAACATCTTCTCCGGAATATGGATCAAGAACATTGCTTAATAACTCGATCACTCTAGAACTGTTCCCTAGCATCATTTCTGAGATGGCTTCCATGGCATTCGCTTGTTTGGCATGATCAAGTACTGTGGATTCCTCTTTCACCCGCTTGCACAGAACAACGCACTGCGCAATCACTTCTTTCTTCCCTTCTTCCGTTGAGGCCAACACGCAATGATTGATCAGCAACTGGCACATTGCCAGGAGCAGGGGGAAACATGAATAATATTTCTTGATGATCCCGTCGCATTCTTCTTTCGCCTCAATGAAAGGCTTTGTCGCAAACGAGTGTGTCAGCCTTGCATAAACCTTCCTGATATCCTCCTGTGTAAGCTGCGGTGAATAGCCAATCAATTCATCCACCGTAATGTTAAAATACGTGGCGAGCTCAGGGAGTAAAAGAATGTCCGGATAGCTCATTCCCGTTTCCCATTTGGATACAGAAGCCTTTGAAACCCCGATATACTGCGCGAGTTCCTCTTGCGTTATTCCTCTTTCCTTCCGTTTACGAATAAGTGTCGTACTGATATGGATCGTCTTCATGGCCTTCACCTCACCTTTATTTTATTCCTGTTCCTTATAAGGAACAATGGACTTATAGTTGACTTTAGTTGAAAAAGTTAACCAACAGGAAACACGTCGGGTCTTACCTGAAAAATTTGACAGTTCTTTTCATGCCTGTTAGAATAATCCCTAATAAAAGCATACAAATTCGTTGATGAGAAAAAGTAGCGTTTCTTCTTGATCCGCAGAGAGCTGACATTTGGGTGCAAGTCAGTGTTCAAGTGTTACGTGAAAATCCTCTCTGAGAAGTTAGACTGAACATTTAGTAGGTCTATCCGGGCGTCTACCGTTAAAAGGAACACGTATGATTGTACGTTGCTAAGTGCTATTGATCGGATCAATAGAATTAGGGTGGTATCGCGGCTAACCCCGTCCCTTACTTGGGACGGGGTTTTTGTGTGCTTTTAATAAAATGATAGGAGCGATATTTATGAACCCTAATGGAAGTAAAGAAACCGTTCTTCATCGGGAAGAACAGATACGTAACTACTGGACAGAAGAAGGCACTTTTAAAAAATCTGTTCAATCGAGAGAAAATAAAACACCCTTTGTTTTTTATGAGGGCCCGCCAACTGCTAACGGCCTTCCTCATGTAGGTCATGCCTTTGGGAGAACAATTAAAGATGTGGTAGCACGATATAAAACAATGAAGGGCTTCCAGGTGGAAAGGAAAGCTGGCTGGGACACTCATGGGCTTCCCGTAGAATTAGGTGTAGAAAAACAACTTGGTATTTCAGGGAAACAAGAAATCGAACGATATGGTGTTGAACCCTTCATTAATAAGTGTAAAGAGAGCGTGTTTACCTATGAGAAGAAATGGCGCTCATTTACTGAGGAATTAGGATATTGGGTAGATATGGACGATCCGTATATGACGCTTAGCAATGAATATATTGAAAGCGTATGGAACATTTTGAATAAAGTTCACAAAGATAATCGATTATACAAAGGTCATCGGGTATCACCCTACTGCCCTAGCTGTCAAACTTCTTTAAGCTCTCATGAGGTAGCACAAGGTTATAAGAATGTAAAAGATTTATCAGCTACTGTAAAATTCAAGCGTCTTGATGTTGGGGATGAATATTTCTTAGGCTGGACGACTACCCCTTGGACATTGCCTGCAAATGTTGCACTGGCGATGAATCCAGCTTTAACATATGTCCGTGTGGAAAAGGAGAATACCATTTACATTATCGCTAAATCATTAGCAGAAAAAGTACTCGGCGGCAATATAAATGTTTTAAGTGAACATAGCGGGGTTGAATTTAAAGGAGTTCCTTATTCACCACCCTTTCAATACGCAACAGTAGAGAAAGGCCATCATATTGTATTAGCGGATTATGTTACAGAAGATAGTGGAACTGGGATTGTCCACATTGCTCCAGCTTTTGGAGAAGATGATTATAAAACGGTAATGCAGAATGATTTATCTTTTATTAATGTTGTTGATCAACAAGGGCGTTACACTCCGGACGTTGGAGAGCTTGCGGGGAAATTTGTAAAAGACTGTGACGTAGAAATTATTAAAATGCTTTCTGAACAAGGTACACTGTTCCATAAAGAAAAATATGAGCATAGTTATCCTCACTGCTGGAGATGTGACTCCCCCTTGCTTTACTATGCAACAGATAGCTGGTTTATTAAAATGTCGTCATTAAAGGAAAAAATGCTCGCGAACAATGCGACAGTAACTTGGTATCCTGAACATATTAAGGATGGACGTTTTGGTCATTTCCTTGAAAATCTGGTTGACTGGAATATAAGCAGGAATCGATATTGGGGTACGCCACTAAATATCTGGATATGTAAAGACTGTCATCACGAAGAAGCCCCTGGCAGTATCAAGGAGCTTCAAAACCTTTCGCAAACACCGGTACCAGATGTTATTGAATTGCATAAACCATACATCGACGAGGTACAGTGCATTTGTCCAAAATGCGAAGGTGTTATGCACCGAACACCAGAAGTGATAGACGTTTGGTTTGATAGTGGCTCAATGCCATTTGCCCAGTATCATTACCCATTTGGAGATAAGAAAAAATTCGAGTCCCAATTCCCTGCTGATGTTGTCATTGAAGGCATTGACCAGACGAGAGGATTTTTCTACAGCCTTCTTGCAGTATCTACCTTATTTACTGGAAAGCCATCTTATAAAAACGTCTTATCACTTGGGCACGTACTGGATGAACATGGCCAAAAAATGTCTAAAAGTAAAGGAAATGCTTTAGACCCTGTTGATCTCATAAGGGAATATGGCGCCGACGCACTTCGTTGGTCATTCTTGGTCGATAGTTCTCCATGGAACCCAAAACGCTTTTCAAAAAAGATCGTCCAGGACGCAAAATCAAAACTGATTGATACCCTCGATCATACTTATAAGTTTTATTCTATGTACGCGAAGATAGATGGCTTTGTCTATGATAAAAAGCAAACTGGCAAGAGAACAATCCTTGATGCCTGGATCCTTTCCCGCCTGCATAGTACCGTCAAGCTAGTGAATGTCTTTATGGAACGTTATCAATTTACACAGGCTACACGCGAAATTGCTACATTAGTCGATGAAATTAGCAATTGGTATGTACGCCGTTCAAGAAACCGGTTCTGGGCTTCCGGACTTTCAGAAGATAAACGAGCAGCCTATTCAACACTATTTGAGGCACTGACCACAATCAGCCGTTTGTCAGCTCCATTTGTACCGTTTGTGTCAGAAGATATCCATGTGAAGCTCCATCAAAACAGCGTACATTTACAAGACTATCCAGAAACCAATGAATCGATGATTCATCCTGATTTAGAGGCAGACATGCAAACCATCCTGAAGATTGTGGAGCTTGGACGGAGTATCCGCAATGCCAAAAACATGAAGGTTAAGCAGCCCTTGCAGCAAATATTAGTATGGCGCAGTGATGATGGACGCATTTTAAACGACTATAAAAACATCATAAAAGATGAACTTAATGTGAAGACGGTTGTTTATACCGATGACCTGTCAAAGTTCGAGTCTGCCGTCTTAAAATTGAATTTTAAAACGGCGGGTGCCGCATTCGGCAGACACGTTAACGCTGTGAAACATTATGTCGGTACTTTAAGTGATAACGAGAAAAAAGAGTTATTAAACAATGGCCGGCTAGAAATTAATGTCGAAAGACAAATAATCACTCTGCTCCAAGAGCATCTAAACGTTTCATATACAGTGACTCCCGGCTTTGAGATGGCTGGAGATCAGCAAATAAAGGTTATATTAGATTTAAGAGTCACGCCTCAGCTATTAGAGGAAGGCTATGTACGGGAATTAATCAGAGCCATACAGGATACCCGTAAAAAATTGAATTTACCTGTCGAAGAGTATATTTCCATCCATATTTCTGCAGCGGACACTGTCAGAGAAACAATTCAACGTTTTGAGGGACTAATCAAAGAAAATGTACTTGTCCGCAACATCAACTTCGAAACGCGAACTGATTTGCAACAGCATGTTGAAGTTAAATTTGACAATGAGCTAGCAAAGGTGTCCTTGATTTATTAGTTGGCAGAAAGAATGCACTGTGAACAGTTAATGATATAAACTGTTCCAGTGCATTTTCTTAAAAAAATCTACTTGCGTACATACCTGCCATGCTCTTCCACTCTAAGCAGCTGCTCATAAGGCTTAATGACTTAGTCGTAACTAGAGGCTTACGCAAAAATTAAATCAGCCCTGTTAGGGGCTGATTTTATGATTTATAGTGGGCTGCAACCAGCCCCCTCACATCTATTTTTTTAAATGATAAGGTACAGTTGATACTACCACATTTCTCCGATACAGCAAAAAGGCACGTATCAGGAGGCTTGACTGGTTATGCAGAATATTATGCCAGCCCTTTTTTGGGATAAATTGTGGAATGATAACCGTTACCTGATAGTTTCCTTCCCTCGCTTTTTTTTCTATAGTATCGACAAATTTGGTTAGCGGGTTGATGATGTTTCTATAATGGGAATGAAGAGTAACAAGTCGAACTTCAGGCTGCCACTTCTTCCATTTCTCTTCAAACCTTCTTTCGTCTTCTCGCTCAAATGAAACATAAACTGCAATTATTTGTTCAGGAGAAAGTGATTTTGCGTAATTGATCGAGTTCTCAACAACATGAGTCATACCAGCCACCGGCAATATCATTACATTTCCTTCAATGGTCATGGATGGTTCACATGTAGTAAGACTTAACTGGTCCCCAACAGCATCATAGTGCTTTTTAATCTTGTGAAAAAGAAAGACGATGATTGGAAGAAAAATTAATATCGACCAAACCTGCGAAAACTTCGTTATAAAGAAAACCAGTGTGACCATAAAGCTAATTGCTGCTCCCGTTGTGTTAATGATAAATTTCGGAATCCACCCTTGTGGTTTTTCTCGCAGCCATTTAACCATCATCCCCGATTGGGACAAGGTAAAAGGAAGAAATACGCCAACTGCATATAGTGGGATTAGGCTTTCGGTTTCTGCATGGAAAGCAAGAATCAAAATAATGGATGATAATCCAAGAATCATGATGCCATTGGAATATCCCAACCGGTCTCCCCTCATCAGAAACATTCTCGGTATGAATTTATCCTTTGCAAGGTTTACAGCAAGCAGCGGAAAAGCAGAATATCCAGTGTTGGCCGCAAGGATCAGGATCAAAGCAGTAGTGCCTTGAATAAAAAAGTACATGAAATTACGTCCAAACACTTCTTCAGCAATTTGTGAAATAACTGTTACCTCTTTGCTTGGTCCGACTCCATAGTAATAAGCAATAAATACAATTCCTGAAAAAAGGACAGCAAGCAAGGCTCCCATCATCATTAATGTTTTAGCAGCGTTATTAGGAGCCGGATCCTTAAAGTTAGGAATCGCATTCGAAATCGCTTCTACCCCTGTTAAGGCGGAGCTTCCCGAAGCGAACGCCCTTAACAGAATAAACAAACTGACGCCTGCAACAGGTGTACCGATTGGAGTGTGTAACTCCGCCGGGACTGCTCCCGTTAGAATGTTGTAAATTCCTGCTCCAATCAAAATGAACATGGACAAAACAAATAAATACACAGGGTACGCAAGAATGGATGCTGATTCAGTTACACCTCTTAAATTGAGGAGCGTAATAAAAATAACAAAAGCGATGGCGATTTCCACATTGTATTGATGCAAGTTTGGAAATGCCGATGTTAGAGCGTCAGTACCTGCAGAAACACTAACAGCAACTGTCAGGATGTAGTCTACCAATAGAGACCCTCCGGCGATTAAGCCTGGATTTACGCCTAAATTGCTCTTTGAAACAACGTATGCTCCTCCTCCATGTGGATAAGCAAATATGATTTGTCTATAAGATAGTATGAGAGCTGTTAGTAGAATCAATACACCCAATGCAATAGGCAGCGAATACCAAAATGCTGCTAATCCAATGGTATACAGAACAATCAAGATTTGTTCAGGCCCATACGCTACGGAAGAGAGGGCATCAGAAGAAAGAACTGCTAACGCTTTGGTTTTGTTAAGCTTTTGTTCCCCTAATTCAGTAGACTTTAGAGGACGCCCTATTAAAAACCTTTTGATAGATGAGACCATAAATATGCACCGCCTAATATTAACTCTGTCATTCTAACTCTATTAATTACAATAAAAAAATGTCTGCAAGCCATAGTAAACTGACCTGCAAACACATCATCCTTCATGCATCACAAGTTCCACCTTCCGTCTCAATTTAACGCTTACGAGGTTAGCTGTCGGATTTGGACTTTTGAGTAGCCCTACCTTTAAAAGGATTCACCCCTTGGATCAAATATCAATCCATGAACATGGTTCCCCCGTACCTAATGGTCTCAGCGATTAGTGATTTGGAACTTTAATAATAATACTCCTGTGTTCTACAAAAGTAAATAATTGATTTATATATAATCTATTCCTCATTCACGTTAAGGGCAGTTACTAGCATCCCATCCGTTATTTACCGCATGCGGCGAAAAAGACTCTTTGTCGCCACACAAAAAGGAAGCAGAATCCGGAAAGATTAACGGGCCAGCTAATCCTCCATGCTTATGAGGAATAGCTTGCCCAACATCCATTTAAGACAAGTCATTAAGCGGTTAATGTTATCTCTTCTTCCTTTCTCCTTCTAAGTCCATACAATACGAATAGCAGTACAAACCATAGTGGTGTCATTAATAAAGCGGTCCGGGTTGCTTCGGCAAATAACATGATAACCAAAATAAAGGCAAAAAGAGCAAGTACGGCGTAATTAATAAAGGGTGTGAACGGTGCTTTAAAGGTCGACTTCTCTCGTAAGTCTGGTCGGGTTTTTGTGTATCGCAAGTGACAGATTAAAATGATGCTCCAAACCCATATAAAACAAATTGCACTTATGGTTGTTACAATGCCAAATGCTTGTTCTGGAACAAGCTTACTCATAAGGGCGCCAACGGATAGGACAAGAACAGAAATAAGCAAAGCATTACTAGGTACATGATTTTTATTTAATTGAGCAAATTTAGCTGGTCCCTGATCATGACTGCTTAAATTAAATAAAATCCGGCTAGTTGAAAACATACCACTATTACAAGCCGAAGCTGCTGATGTTAAGACAACAAAATTGATGATTCCTGCAGCGATTGGGATTCCCACCAAAGTAAACGTTCTTACAAAAGGACTATTAGATGCGTTCAGCTCTGTCCATGGGTTTATGCATAGAAGGATAAAAAGTGCTCCCACATAGAAAAATAGAATTCTCAAAGGAATTTTGTTAATCGCTGAAGGAATATTTTTTTGCGGGTTCGATGTTTCTGCCGCGGATACACCGACTAATTCGACACCGACGAATGCAAAGACAACCATCTGGAATGAAAGTAAGAAGCCGGTTATCCCATTCGGGAAAAGACCGCCATATTCCCATAGATTCTTTACAGCAACCGTTCCGGCGTCTGTTTTGAATCCAATGACCAGCAAGATCGCTCCGATTACGATTAAGGCCATAATTGTAATGACTTTAATAATCGCAAACCAAAACTCTAACTCTCCAAAAAGCTTAACTGTCAGCAGATTAAGCCCTAATAAAATCAGTAAACAGGCTAAAGCCGGTATCCATTGCGGTATGTTGAACCAGTATTGTACGTATACACCAACAGCGATAATATCGGCCATTGCTGTCATAATCCAGCAA
Source organism: Mesobacillus zeae (assembly GCF_003570705.1). Classification (GTDB taxonomy): domain Bacteria; phylum Bacillota; class Bacilli; order Bacillales; family Cytobacillaceae; genus Mesobacillus_C; species Mesobacillus_C zeae. Next base: position 28,132 of record NZ_QWVT01000028.1, on the reverse strand, counting down.
AACCAATAGGTCCAGCCGGTCACATATGCTGCCCACGGGCCAATATAATCCCCTGCGAAATCGGTGAATGATTGATAACCCGCATTCGATAACAGCAATTCCCCCAATGCCCTCATAACAAAAAACAAGGCAAAACCGACGATTAAATAGGCAAAGATAATAGAAGGCCCTGCTAATTGAATTGCTTTACCTGAGCCTAGAAATAAGCCCGTCCCAATTGTGCCGCCAATCGCAATCAATTGAACGTGCCGGTCTTTCAAATCCCTTTTTAATTCATGCTGTGCCACATTAATTCCCCCAAATTCTATGTGATAGGTAAAAATGATGAACGGTTTTTAAATTACGGAGTCGTGGATGAACAATAAAACTCCATACAAAAAGAGACTGGATTCCTCCAGTCTCATAAGGTATAAGAATAGCAAATAATATTTGTTACTCTATTATAGAATAACAAATAGTATCCGGTACTCTTCTGTCCTTTTGCCTGAGATTGTGAACCCTTCGGCGCCGCAGATACCCTGCGGTCTCTCCAGAAGCTGCTCCTGCTATAGTGTGATCCATAGCAATCATAGCTTGCTAAAATATTCAATTTGTGTGGAAAAGTCAATTGTGCAATCTTAGTACTAAAGGTGCCAATCCTTCGATAGTTTTCCATTTCGTAAGTTGATGATCCATTATTGTGGAATAATTTTAAATTTTATCAGCATTTATTGGTCTCGTCAAGCCTGGAAGTAAGGAAACTGTTTACGTTTTTTAAACCTGAACTATATAAAAAGCAAATAATCATACTTTAGGAAGCTAAAAAACCCGAACCGTGACGTAGTAAATTAAAAACTCTGATTTTTTGTCGCTAATGATTTTCAAGCAAGCAATACCAATTATTTCATACTTCTACAAGTGAAAACTTTCAAAAATAATTAAAGAAACATGGGATGATTGCGTCATTTAGTCGTAAAAGTTGTCCCTATGACAATGCCTGCATTGAATCCTATCACGCAACATTGAAAAAAGAAGAAGTTTATCGAAATCGTTATTTTGAACTTTGAATCGGCAAAGATGGCTCTTTTTCAATACATTATATGCTAGTATAACCACAAACGAATACACGGAGCAATCAACTATTTAACACCAGATGAAGTTGAAATGTTATGTCGAGCAACAGACTAACTTAACTAATTTAGTTTTTGGGTTATTAGTTTTACAATTTTAAGCTCATAGTAACATTTCTAGTATTAAACCCCATTTTTTCATATAGATTGATTGCATGGTTATTTACAAAAGCACTTAGGCGAATTTCAGAGTATCCTTCAAGTTTCAAGTGATTAATTGCACTTTTCATCAACTGTTTTGAAAACCCTTTGCCTCTGAATTCTTCCCTAACAAACAATTCGTAGATAAAACCGACCGTCTTATCAGTAAATTGGTCTTTAGTTGCACCAATAAGCACCCAACCCAATAATTTTTCATCTTCAATTGCAATTAAGTAATAACAACCTTTTTTCAATAGAGGCTTAATAAGTTGTTTAATTTTTTCATTAGTGGGTTTTACTTCACCTAATGTTCCGTCAAATAATGCCTGTGGAGAAAGTAGCATTATTTGTTCAAGCTCATTATCGTTTGGTTTCCTAATTTCCAATCAAATCAACCCCTACTGGCTATATTTAGAAATTGTTGTTTTGTCTAATATCGTAATCATATATTGCACTTACAATATCATCTTCGTCTTCGATATGGTCATGAATAGGTGTAACTTCTATTTTGTCTAAAGAGCTGACCAATCAGCCACATTCATTGCAGCCTTTTGGTAATCGTCAGAATTGCGCATTTCAATTTCATTTATAAGCTACCTCCAGTTTAGATATTTTTTCACGCTCGAGAAGATAAAGTACTGGATATATTTATCGTACATCTTGAAATTTTCGGTGCGTTTCTTGGTGGCAGCACAAATCAGGAGTATTTAGTGCTAATCCAGGACTACCCCCACCCGAAAGTCCAACGAATGGGCGGCCTAATAAGAAAAAAAGACCTACAAACTCAGTTTCAGCATAATGAGGTTGTATTAGAATGCAAAAAAAAATATACAAAAAGAGTTAATTACCAACATAGAAATTTTCAGAAAGCTTCATTTGCCTTATTTTCTAATGCGCTTTACTACGTCTTCCTGATTGCGACTTGTAATCTCCAGGTTGAAATGTTAAAACGGCAAATATCGTAGAAATGAAGTAAAAGGAGTGATGCCAGGAAATAGACATAGACGACACTCGCAAAGTCAGAAATTACACCTGCAGGAAAAACTGACAAGGCAAATATCAGATAATAAAGGTTATCTTTTGCTGCATATAATTTGGGCAGTGTGTCGTCTGGTGTGACTTTTTGGATAAAGGTTTGCTGGGAAATATCTCTTAATTGATAAAAAGGGCCCATCAGCACAACTAATACAAGCGCAACCCAAGCCGAGTGGTTGACCGCATAAAAAAGTACCAGTATACTTACGAAAAATGAGCCAGTTATAATTCCTTTCATTAAATGTTTTTGAAGTTTAACGGAGAACAAGGTAATCAGGATTCCACCCAGAATGCTTCCCGCATAGTAACTCGTGTTGATGAAACCCCACCATTGATCCCCTTTTTTCAGAACTTCATTAACAAATCCCAAGGTAATACCACCAATCCAAATACCTGAGGAAATCCCTTCTAAAATGTCCATCGTTGTAATGGTGCGCATATGATTGTTCCTGCTAAATAAAATGACCCATAAACTCACCATACGACCAACTTTATATGTCACCCCTAATAACTAGATAAGCAATATTTACCGGGTCTTACTAATTTTTATCATATAAAAACGAAGGCGCACAGAACCAAAACACCGTGTATAATCTCAATACCTACAAATTTAAATAATTGAAGGCCGTCATAAGAGGTGGCTTTTTCATCTGAAAACACACTCTTTTAACAACACTTACAATTTCTAATTATAATAATTATTATTGACATTGTAATCTCTTTGAAGAGACAATTCTACCCATCGGATAACTTTGTCCTTTTAAATATACCATTTTTTACATTTCCCTCAGTGATATTAATCTCCACCAAAGCAAGAGGATCTTTAATATATGAGTTGAATTGTTAATTAATGTGTGTTTTTATCTGTTGAATCTAGTTCTATCTCCGCCAATTTTTTTGATCTTCTTCTTATTTAAACTATTTTTTAATTTATCTCCTTTTCTTTCTAAATATCTTATTTCCTTTTCTACTTTAAAATAACTGTCCAGTCTGGCTTGATCTAACAAACCATCTTTAATTGCCTCCTTAACAGCACATGAGGGTTCATGAATATGTTTACAATCTTTGAATAAACATTTTTCCGCCAATTTTTCGATATCTGAAAATCCGATACTAAGGCTATTTTCTATATCCCATAGTTGCAATTCCCGCATCCCGGGAGTATCTATTAGATTACCTCCCGTTGGTAATTGCAATAGTTCTCTATGGGTGGTAGTATGTTTTCCTTTATCATCCTTTTCCCTTACCTGCTGCGTAATTTGATGCCTTTTGCCTAATAAATAATTACAAATCGTAGATTTGCCTGCACCTGAAGACCCCAATAAAGCAACGGTTTCACCAGAGGTACAATGTTTTTTTAATGAATCCATACCGTAACCACTTAAGCAGCTAACAGGATAAATCGGCACCCCAATCGCTATACTTTCTACTTCTTTAATTTTATTTTCTACTATTTCTTCGGATACCAAATCACATTTGTTTAACACAACTACTGGTTTAGCTCCACTTTCCCATGCTGATATAAGATAACGCTCAATACGTCTCAAATTAAAATCGTTATTTAGGGAAATCGTAAGAAATACTGTATTAATGTTCGTAGCGACTACTTGTTCCTCTATAGTTTTACCGGCAGATTTTCTGGAAAACTTACTAAATCTAGTTAGCAAAGAGTGTATTGTGGCTTTCTTTTCCTCTTTTCTTAATGAAATAACTACCCAGTCTCCTACTGCAGGAAAGTCACTTTTTTGTGTAATGCTATTAAGAAAATTACCTGATATATTCCCTAATACCTCGCCAACTTCAGTTAAAATTTTATATATACCTTTATGTTCTGAACATATACGGCCTAATTCAAAGCCATTGTCTTTATATATTGAGTATTCATTTAATAATTCCTCATTTAAGCCTAAATTAGTAAAGTTGATCATTATCAATACTCCTATCAGTGATTGTAGTAGATTAGATTTAGTTGAGGGGGATAAACGCTTTTAACATACCACCATAGAAGTTAACAGCTATTGGTCCCAGTGACCATCCAAGTAAAGCAAACGTCTGGTCCGCTGTGCTAATAAGGCTGTTCGCTTTCCCGATCTTCGCTTCTTCTGCGACTTCGGGGACTAATGACATGCGAGATGGGGAAACAAATCCATCCATAAAGCCAGCGAGTCCTATTAACGCATAGGTAAGCGTTAGTTGAATTACTTGATTAACATTGATATTTAACGCCCCTAATAACGCTGATATAATTATAAACTGTGTAAGTAATGACACAGTTAAAATATTTTTCAATGGCTTATTTTCTGTAACCAATGGAAAAACAAATGAGCTCAATAGCTTTCCAATCACATGAGTCAGCATGATTACAGACGCAAATGTAGCTGACTTAGTAATGGAGAATATAGTTAAAGTAATGGTCATTGTATATAAGGATAAGGCAAGTTTGCCAAAAGAAATGCTACTCCAAAGATAGTAAAATGATTTATGCACCTTGCTCTCCCATCCCCAGAATAAAATATTTATGCTTATTCACTCTACCATCCGGGTATTTGAAAATTCAGATAAATAATTAGGCCATACTCTCCCCAATATTCCTCCGATCGATGAATAACTTCTATATAAGTCCTAACTTCCATACAAATTTTGGTTCACATCATGAACCATCAACTTACCTTATTATACAACTATACCCAAATAAGGATAATAACTCAATCCATCATTGCGTTCGTTTCTAAAGATTGACCAAGAATTTTTGCTTTAATCGACTTTTGGTGCTTTTTCATAAATAGTACCATCAGTATCCATAATATCGATTTCAGGCTGTAACCTATCAAGCCCAATCATAACTATAGGATTTTTTTCGGTTGGTTGATTATAAAAGGTTCTTATCTTAATATAGCTTAAAAACTATATCTAACTAAATTGAACAAAACCTTCCAAAAATGATTAATGGAAGGTTATTTGGCATGAACATTTTTAGTATATCACGAGCTTCTTCATCTTTTTATTGAAAATTCTTGACAAACTATTAGCTGGTTTAGCTCAATAAGAACTAATGTTTTTAGACTTTTACGGCTCGAGTAGCCCCTGCTAATCTTCGGCTACTCAAGCTAATCGCCAATGCTATGATACCTTCAAACAAAGGTGTTAGAGCCCATAAAATTTCACATCGAAGGGCTCAGGATTCGTTTTAGCTCTTGGACTCAAGAGCTGAAAGGTGTGCTTCGAGGTTAGCTAAATTCGCCTATAACTTAGCGTTTCCAGCCTTGATTTTTTCATTTTTCTCGTTTAACCCTTGTATAGCAGCCAATGCTACGCCCTGTATATCTACGTTTGAAATATGTTTATTATCTTCACCATTTAATCCGAAGTCGGCATGAAAATCTTGAGTAGTCGGGCCTATATGACTCACACTTGACGGTTCCTCTTTGTAGTTCCAAGATTGGTTTGTTATGCTCGCTAATTTGTCGAGAATCTCAAGCTTGTTGACGTTCGAAAAATTCTCCTTAAGCTGGTTTAATTGAAGAAAGTATAAAGAATTTAAAGTATTACACCTGAAAAATTCCCTTTTAATACTTCTTTTTCATTCTGATTTTTACATAAAAAGGATGCAATAATTGCTGTTCTATTATTTTCTTGCCTTTCGTATTTTTCAATTTTAACTTCACAAATTATTGTATCTCCCGTAAACACAGGTCTTAAGAACTCAAAATTCATAGTACGAGCCAGTACGTTATTATCTCCACCTACTTTTGTTGGTAGAGTTGCCGTTAATAACCCTTGAATTACAAGTCTTCCCTGTTCATCTGGGGTTCTATGATGAATCCCTTCATCACCTGAAATCTCTGTAAATAATTCAACATCCCTTACTGAAAAAGTCCGTTCAAACGAAATTATATCTCCTACTTTTAATGACATATAAATCTCTCCCTGAAGGTTTTATATTGTATTAAGTGAGAAAATCTTGAGATTTCCATTCTTTCGGCTTTATGTTCTTATTCATCCATTTTTTTTGTGGTGCTTGGTATGGGGTGGTGGCGATTAAATGATTATTGTGCCAACTTGCTGCTCCGGAACGAATCATTTCATCGAGAAGGATTTGAATAAATTCTTCTGGCTGAAGCTGGAAAGAGTAGCGTGCAAAATCTTGGAACCAACCACACTTTAATAGATAGCTATCGATTTCTTCTTTTGCCAATCCGTCTTTGATGATTAATGTGAATGAAAAAATCCTCTTGCAGGCATGCCATGAAATTTTTTCTGGCATCATGAGCCATTTTTCAAACCTTTCCCTTGCTGTATCAATGGCAGCCAGAGGATTCTCCATTTGAGGTCCATGTCCTGAATATGCCTGTTGAATCCGGAGCATGGACAACCGATCCAAACTTTCTATAGATCGTTGGATAGATGTGACACCCTCTCGAAAGATATTTAACCATCCGATATCATTTTTGTGAAAGAGATCCCCGCAAATTAATATCTCTTCTTCAGGTTCATATAAAGAAATATGCCCTAACGTATGTCCTGGTGTGTGCAAGACTTTCAAGGTTCTACTTCCTGTATTAATCTCATCGTTATCTGAGAGCTTTGTATCGACTCGAAAAGGTTCTACAGACTGATCTAACCATTCTGCACTACAGGCTTCATGGTCACAAGAATTAATTAAATCGGCTTCCCATTTATGAGCAGCAATCGAAACACCATATTTTTTTTGAAGATAAAAATTGCCCCCTACATGGTCACTATGATAGTGCGTGTTCACAATAAGGTGTAATTCTTCTGGTGAAACACCTACTTCTTTAATTAGTTGCTCTGTATCTTTCGCATCACTCCCATAACCAGTATCAATAATGATCGGGAGCTGATCCTTAATAAGGATCATGTTTGCACTTGGAAATTTTCTTTCAAAGAAAATAATACTGTTATTTTTCATAAGCTATTCCTCCATAAATTCAATGATTAAACAATTATGATCGAACGTTCGATCAATTATATTGTTGGTAGATTGCCGTTAATAACCCTCGAATTACAAGTCTTCCCTGTTCATTTGGGGTTATATGATGAATCCCTTCATCACCTGAAATCTCTGTATATTATTCAACATCCCGTTCTGCAAAAGTCCGTTCAAACGTAATTAAATTTCCTGCTTTTAATGGTATATAAATCTCCCACTGAAGATTTCGGATATTAATCTGAATATTACAACAACAATAAACAATAATCAACTATCCTTCCTCAATGAAAGAAGCTAAAACGTCCAATTTCTCTGGTTTCTCAGTATTTCAATTGTAGTTCTTTTAGGTTTATATGCCACATTATGGTTGGATTTATCTATTAAGGATAAATTTAGGCTTTGAAAACAAAAAACTTTATACCTCATCGCCACCCACTTGCAAAAATTGGTGAATGAGTCAATTTATGATTGCACTGGTGGATGTCCACATTTCTCATGGAGGTCAACCCTCCCATGTCTCACAGAGTCTTCGCTCTCAAATTCCTTCGTCCAACCTTTCCATGAGGTGGATGACAGTCATGCTGCCCCACAGGGTCTCTGCCCGAAGTTTAGTTGCTTTGCTGACTAATCCGTGCTTCAAATGTAAAAGACGTATTACAACCTAACACTACCTGCTTCTATACTGTTCCTTATGTATATGGGGCTAATTCAGTTTATTAATCCAAATTAACCGCACAAATATACGTAAAGTTATTTCTTATCGGAATAGCACATACATTTTAAGGAAACCAAAATTACTTTAGAGTCTTAAATATAAAATTCAAAATATATTGAATTTTATATTCCGTTGTTTTAGAATATTAATTATTAATAGAAAGGAGGCTTTTTAATGAAACAAACGTATTCCTCGCAACTGATTGAAACTATCTCCCTGGAGGTAGAATCTTCACCTGTTTGGGAAGTTATCCTAGGCATAGCAGGATACACGCATGCACAAATTAGACATACATTTGATTTAGACGAGAAATGGCTAGCAGACCAGAGTTCTATGCCTATGTCACTTATAGATGTTCTACAAGTGATACAAGAGACTAACTTCTGGTACGGATTGCTTATGCTTCAAAACAGATTCTCTTCATCATCTGTATCAGATTTTTCGAATCACCTTCATAACCTCTCAGCTGACTGTATATATGAAACCCTTTTGCCATATGGAGGTCGGGAGCTTGAACCTTTACGAAAAGAAGCTGTTGAGGCTGCTGCTTTCCGTCATACTTTAGCCTCATTTGAGGAATATGCTACACATTTTAATGACCATGATTATTTATGTGGATACGTACGAAGTTTAGCTCGTTACTCCCATGAGGAATTATGTACCCTTTTTATTGAAGCGATTACAGAATGGCATAACTGGATAAGTCAGCAAGAGGAATGGGAGAAGTGGACTAAAGCATTATCCTTTGAACAAAAACAACACGATTTATTGGATGTTACTAGACCTGTTGAGGAGATTGAACGTATTACGAATGGAGTAAGATATCAACCAGAGCCATCTATTTGGACTGTCAAACTGATTCCGCATGTTTCATATCGTCCCTGGGTTTTAGAGAAAAGAACTTCGGACACTAAATTATTCTTTTATCCATTGAGGGACGAATATTTGCTAGAACCTGGGATACCATCTATTGATCTAGTTCGCGGCCATAAAGCATTAGGAGATGAACTCCGCTTACGATTGCTATACCAATTGTTAAGGGGACCTTCATCCCTTCAAGAGATGAGCACCCAATTCAATATTTCAAAGACTACTCTGCATCATCAACTTTCACTTTTGAAAGCTGCCAAATTCATTAAGGTTGATAAAGGGATATATTCCGCCAATCCAACACAGCTCATCCACTTTTCCAGACGTCTTACCCAGTACCTTGGGGATGACATATGAAGACGTACTCCAAATCATTTAAGGCACTATGGGTGGGAGAAGTTGTATCGGAATTTGGTGGGGCCGCTGGCGGAATTCTAAATGGACTGTTACTATATCAAGTCACAGGTTCTAAGGAATGGATGGGAGCACTCTGGCTTATTTATTTTATTCCTTCTTTGCTTCTACAAAGTATAAGTACTCCCTTTCTCAATTATGTTGTAAAGGAGAAGATGCTTCGTAACATACAGCTTATTCGTTCCTTTGCATACCTTCTTCCTCTGGCTGGATATATCACAGATAAGTATACAGGAACCATCCTAGGGCTAATCATTCTGCAATGTACATTGGGACTATTGCAGCCCATCTATGCTAGCATTTCTTTTTCCCTGCTCCCTGATATTTGTAAAGAAGAGAAGCTTACTCAGGCAAATGGATTATTAGATGCTACCATTCGCCTTATGAGCTTTATCGCTCCTGGAGCTACATCTTTGTTACTGCTAGTAAGTCCTGTACATTTTATTTATGTTTTTTCATCAATTATGTTCTTTATCAGTTTTCTTTCAATCTTACATATTCCTATAAGAAGTACAGAGAAGGTAGCTACCTGGTCTAAAAAGTTTTGGTGGGCTGAAATGAAGACAGGATACCGTATATTTTTCAAGAATCCCTATCTCTTAAGATTGTCTCTTCTTTCCTCCACCGTCCAGTTTGCAGTAGGAGCAGCATTGGTTATTGGTATTCCGTTTATAAAAGGAGAACTTAACGGCCACTCATGGGAATATGCCATCTTTTCTGGTGCTTTCCCAATCGGCTATGCACTAGGGATGGTCTTACTTACGCGGGTTCCTAAAACACCTCAGACTATGTATCTTGGTTTAATCGGAGGAGGTCTCTCCTTCGTACTATTATTTTTTGTTCATTCCGTACCATTAGCTTGGGTATGTGAGTTATTCGGAGGGATTGCTTTTCCACTTTTTAATGCTCAAAGTGCAGCAGCTTTTCAGCGTGAAGCTCCTAAAGATCGCCTACCCCAGCTGAGCGCTGTTCGTTTGCTCTTTCTCCGAATCACTATGCCAATAGGCATAGTGTTCGCATCGTCATCCTTCTTACATATGAATATAAGGCAAATATATGGAATTGCAGGTGCAATAATTATCTTACCAGGATTGTTTTATTTATTTTCCTCACTGTATCAAAACAAACTACCAGTGAATAAAGAGAAGAAGACAAGTTGATTACAAGTGCAATGTTTTAAACCAATATATCCCCTTGAGAAGGTAGTTATTTGATATTCTCTACTTACTCTTGTGTCTATATTTCTTGTTACTATAGCGGTCAGTGAGAACGCCGGGGACCTTATTTTGACGGCTGAATTCACGAAGTATCAGTCGGTACGAGGATTTAAAATTTATCTCTATCGGAAAAGCGATCCCGAGTCAAAAGGCAAAATTGAGCAAGTCGTGAAGTTCGTTAAATTCAACTTCAGTAGAAACCGTATTTTTGATAACCTGGCCGACTGGAATAATGCCAACTTAGCTTGGTTGAAACGTACGGGTAATTACAAAATTCATCACAACACAAAAAAGAGACCTTTCGAAGTGCACGCCCTGGAAAAGCAACACTTGCAAAACGTCTCTGATACCTATTTATTCGAACATTCTCTCACGACCAGTATAACAAGAAAGATACAGAAGGACAACGTCATTCGCTATCTGGAAAACCGGTACAGCGTTCCGTCAGGTCTGCACTTTTATTTTGCAATAAACATCACCTTAGTAAATTCTGCAATGATAGCTCATTTGGGACACAATATCATCTATGCCAAGTCAGTTCAGCAAGCTTATTGGAGAATTAGAATAAGAAAATTAATTTTATTTATTAAAAACAAGTTCCATTTGCGAGTTAATTAAATCAAAAATAATTTCGTCTAACATTGCTGTAAATTCATCTGACCATCTGAGAATAGTTGATTTATCAAACCTTTCAATATGATAATAAAAGTTAAAAGTTAAACCATCGCTAGTCTGATTAATTACAAGATGGAGCCCTGGAATTCTATTAAAGTGAACATTGTTAAAAAATTCAAACTCTGGTTCTTTCTCAGATCCTAAAACTTCTATGATTTTATAATTAGAAATATTTTCTTTTTCCTTCCTCTTATAATTCACAAAATTAATTCCTGTATCTAAGAAATAAGTATCTTTATCAATTGGTTCTATGCATCATCGAAATCACTTCGAGCTGCTGTCGGAATCTTCCGGGACCAGGGTGGCTTGTCCACCGCTGCGTGAACATATTGTTACCTGAAGTCGTTGGCTTCTTCGATCATATCCACATATTCATTCATAACTTATTACTTCATCGAATTGCCTCTTGTGTCACAATTCTTTGTTGTATTCGTACGATTACTGATTCCCCTTTTCTTTTTTTCTTTCTTTGTCCCTTACATGAAAATATGTTGGATAATCAGCTAACAGTTTTGTTACAACTTCTTCAATGTTCTTCAGTTGTCTTATCATAACGCGCGTTTCATGTCTGATAAAAATTAACTTCAGCCATTGCTAACATCTCCTAATAATCAATTCTTGATTAATCAAATTCACAACCGTTTCTAAATGATCATGAATAAAAAAATGATCACCGTCGAAATTGTAAATCCGAAATTCTCCACTTGTATATTTATTCCATTCCCCCATATCTGTTGTTAAATTATCTTGTTTTCCATTCATTGCAACAATATCGCAATCAAAAACTTCGCCCTTCTCTTTGTAATCATATGTTTCCACAATTCTAAAATCCGCCTTTAAAATAGGAATAAAAATCTGAAGCAATTCTTTATGTTCTACTATTTCTTTTGGTGTGCCTCCCATTTCCAGGATCTCTTTTATAAACTCCGCGTTTGGCAAAACATGGTATATCTTGTCCATCTTTTTATGGGGCGGTTTTTTTCCAGAAAAAAAGATGGTTTCAGGCATTCTTTTTTTTTGTGATCTAATCTTATGGATGCATTCAAAAGCGAGTAAACTTCCCATACTATGTCCAAAAAAAGCATAGGGAGTGTCTTCTAACTCATCTTGTATCTTCTCATATATATCATTTACTGCCTCTTCAATATCTGTGTACAACGGTTCTACTATACGCTTTCCTCTACCTGCAAGCTCAATAGGAATAAGCTGGATTGAATGATGTAAATACTTTTTCCATTTCATATATACCGTCGCAGAACTACCAGCATATGGAAGACAAAACAACTTAATTTTCTCCATAACTCCCCCGTATATCTATTAGACTAATTCTTCGTATAATGTTGTCAAATCTATATATTCTATTCTTCCTGGAAAATCATCTGCTCTCACACTTACAGCTAATTTGTATTCTTGACCATAAGTCAAAAAAGTAGGACAACTGTTCATCTTTAGACTTGTCAAGTAAGTCCCTGTTTTCCTCTTCTGTAAAATAGCGTTCAGCGATATCGAGATGAAGTTTCCCCACCTTCTCGACATCAATACCAATCGGGAATAAATGAACAGCGCAGACAACCCATTCTCCTGAGTGTGAAATATTGTAAGAAAAATCGTTGATATTTGATTCGTTCTTGCTTTTCCAAAGAGACACATTGTAGCATTTTTCGAAATCTATCAGGTTCTAGCTTAATCGGAATCTGTCCAGCAAAAATTTCTATCATTTCGTGTACTAGTTACTGCTTTTGTTTTTTATAAGAGCGAGTTTGATGTGCATGGGATTGACAAGAACAACTTGAATTCCTTTCTTTGCGTAAGAACTGAGCAAGTGGCATCCAATAATGTCCTGGCTTACCTTGTGTATATCTTCTTTGCGTCTATCCTTATGATGTTATTGAATCTTATTTATTGTACTGATGACTAATGTTGTCCATTCTGCCCATATCTAACTTGAATATTTTATCAGCCACATCGAAGTAATGGTCATCATGCGTTACCGCAATCACTATTTTTCCTTCAGCTTTCATCTGTGGTAGTAATTCCCTATAAAAAATCTTTCTAAAATGAGGATCTTGATCTGCTGCCAATTCATCAAAGATATAAATTGGCTTATCTTCTAAATAGCATCTCAATAGGTGAAGTCTTTTCTTCTGTCCAGTTGATAATGAAACAGTACTCAGGGTATCATGATGGACATCGACTTTTTTGTCTAGTTCAAGTAGCTGTAAGTAATCATCAATTATTTCCTTCTTTTCTGATAAATCGGTATTGTAGAATCTTTCAAACAGATGTGAATCAGAAAAAACCGAAGAAATATATTCGCCAATTATACCCTGATCAATCTCCTTGTTGTTAATTCTTATACTACCAGTTAAAGGTTTATACAAGCCAGTAATCAGTTTAATAAGGGTCGATTTGCCACTACCATTACCACCAATGATAAACAGGATCTCTCCTTTATTTACGGCGAAATCAATAGGACCAACTGTAAATCCATCCGTTTCTTCATTTCCATATGTAAAAGTTAATTGACTACTACTTAAGCTGTCTATTTCCTCATAATAATCTAGAATGACTGGCTTATCCTTATGTTCCATATCAGGGAATTGGCCAAGCAACGACTTTACTCGATCAATAGCCACTCTTATTTGTGCTAATTGTGGTATAGCATTTAGGATCCCATTTATTGGGCCTAAAAGATAAAGTAAAATCATAATAAATGTAGTCAATTCATGTTCATCTATTATATGAAAAACAAATGAAAATCCAAACACGATAAATCCCATCACAATGATAAACAGAGATTCACCTAACATAAAGGCATTAACAAACATTTTAAAAGCATATACATTGTTAGATTTATACTCGGAGTTAATTTTACGAACTTCTTCCCAATATTCAGATTTTTTAGTTCTATGAAGAGAAATATCTTTAAATCCATAAATGAGACCTTCTACTTTTGACAAGAATTTATTTTGAGTTTCTCTTGCCACATTTAAGTGCTTTCCGGCTTTACTATCAAAGTAGGCATATATTCCAGCCATCATAACGATTATCAATAGTGAAATAATCATACCCAACCCAGATACAGTTCCCAAATAGATAAAGGCTGAAATAATAGTAATAAAGCTTGTGGTAATCACTACAGCTAATCCTGCTAAATTTCCAATTCGATTAATATCATCTGTAATCGTTGCAATAATTCTACCAGACTCCATCTTTTCAAACTTTTCATAACTGATTTGGAAAAGTCTATCGAATATTTTTTTCCTAATCGATTCAATAATCGTCTGTGCTACATCTACTAACTTGACTTCTAGTGTTCTTCTGCCACTAATATAGATAATTAATGCTAATACAAAGTAATAGACTGTATAGCTCAAATCCCCTGTTCCATTTAATGCACTTGTAATTAAGAAAATAACAACGGCATTACATATCCCAGCTATTACACCTAACGTTAAAATTTCTGGGGCATCTTTAAAATAGGTGTTCTTACTCGGGAATAACAATAACATAAAGTACGTGATATACATAAAGATTAGCAAAGTTAAAATACTTCCGACAAAAATAATAAAACTACTAGGGCTCCATACAACTGCCGTATACCAATCTACACCTGAAAATGCAAAAGGAAATAGGTAAATACCATACAGAACAGGCACAAGAAGCATAAGATTTATGATAAGTTTCTTCATACTACCCTTTTCAAATCCTCTATGCCTCTTCCCTATTTTTGCACCATATACGATATAGCCGCAGAACCATATAAGTAAAGCAACTAATGAGAATAATATGATTGAAAAAACAGAGTATACAACATCCATTTTACTGGCACTTTTTTCCAAAGGTTTCAGTTCATCACCATAGAGAAAAGAAGAGAGATTACTTGACATTTCATAAAAATTATCAGAATTTGTATTAGCTAAGATAACTATCCCCGAATTGCTTTTTTTGCTGAATGATATATAAGAAGAGAAATTGGGATTCATCCCTCCATGATATAATTCGTCAAATCGATTCGAAGCAACAAACCAACCCTTTCCATAAAAGCTGTTGTTAACGGATGAAACTGTTTTGTCTGCCTCATGCGTGGCATTTACTAAAGGGCTTATGTTTGTGGTTGTATCTCCAAGTTGAAGTTGTAGCCAATTGATCATGTTTTCGATATTTGACACTAAATACCCAGCAGGATAATTATTTCTAAATATCGGAGATTGGTATTCTCTAGGAGTAAAATAACTGATTTTAAAGCCTTTGGAAAGTTGTTGATCATTTGATTCTACTCCAACATAGGAGTTATTCATCTGTAGAGGGGTTAGTATACTTGATTTTATATACCCTTCATATGACTTCCCGGAAACTTTCTCTATAATGGCACCTAAAATATCGTAGTTAATGGTTGCATATTCAAATTGCTTACCCGGAATGTCTTCTAATTTAATACCTTTTATTTTATCAACCAAGTTTGGTAAGGCTTTCGCACTTGCATCCTCTCTCAATAATTTAATGGAATCTTCCCCTATACCACTTGTGTGGTGTAATAATTGTTCAATCGTAATTTCTTGTTTCTTCTCATTGAATATTCCATAGAAATCTGGAAAGTATTTGGATACAGAATCCTGTAAAGAGAGTTGTCCTTCTTTTTCTAGATTCATGATGGCAAGAGCCGTAAATGATTTGGTTAAAGAGCCAATCTCATAATTGGTATGCTCGGATGTCTCAAGTCTTTTCTCCAAATCACTATACCCATAATTTAAAAATTGAACCTTACCATTTTGAATAATTCCTATACTTAATCCTTGGACTTTTAACTCCTTAAAATGTTCTTCCACATAATTTGAAATAACGTCTATTTTACTCTCCTCTCCATTTCCAGCATGTCCAACAGAAACGCTTACAGTAGAAACAATAAACAGAAATGTTAATAATGCAATAAATTTTCTCATTAAACTCTCCTTATCATTTAATATTGTTTCAGTTACAAATGATGTGGGTAGTGGAGACTTACCCATGTGCACCTAATTTGAAAAAAGCAATTCTAAATCTTCTTCCGAAATGTCTGCTTCATTAAAATCAGAAGGTGTAAACTCGATCTCTCCACTTGTTGAGCAATGTTGGTAAATATCCTTTATTGTATTGATATAACGATCTAAAAAAGATTGCATAGTTTCATTCTCAAATGTATTTGAGCTAAAAGTTACATTTATCTGTAACTTTCCGTTTAACTTAATGGCTATCACATCAACAAGGGCTGTAAGTTTGTTCTTTGCACTAACATCTGATCCAGTATGTAAACTTGAAAGTTTACATACATCTGACTGTAAAACATGATCAAAATCACCAAGGTAATTAAAACGAATTGGTTCGTGATGGATATTTTCAAAGATCTTATTAATATACTTCAATACACTAAAGTTAAATCCCTTATATGGTACTTTTCTATATATTTCTTTTAATTCTTTTAATTGAGTTATGAGGTCATTTCCTTTTACTTTAAAGTGTACTGGGTATATACTTGTAAACCATCCAATTGTCCTTGAGATGTCTATCTCCTCATTGATTTGCTCTCTACCATGTCTCTCAACTTCAAATACAACTTCTTCCATGTTACTCGTTTTATGAATAGTTAAAGCTAAGGAAGAAATAAGTAGTTCATTAAGATCCATATTGTAATATTGATTTATCTTTATACCTAAATCTTTCGTAATTTTTTCATCTAATTCATAACTTAATGTTACTGAATCTTCTACTAAACCAATAGGTTTATCAAAATCTTTGGGTAGATAGGATGGGTGATTTAATATTTCTTTCCAGTACTCAACTTCTTCAGGAAATCCCAGATTGCTATATTCATGGAGGATTGAAGCCCATTCTTTGAATGAATGAGTCTTGAGTGGTAACTCTAGATTCTGATGATTTTGGATTTGCGTAAGTAAGGTTAGAAAGTCTTCTAAGATAATTCTCCACGATACACCATCAATCACTAAATGATGGCCAGTTAATAATAACAATTCTGTTTTTTCATTTACTGTTATTAAGCATGCTCTTATCAAAAAACCTTGATCTAATGTGATGCTTCTTTTTACTTTCTCACTAATTTCTTTAATTTTTTCTTCTATTACTTCTGGTTCATCATGATCTAATGCGTTTAAGTTAAAATATTCTATTTCGATTTCTTGCTCTAGCAATTGATTATTATAGTACAGCTCTTGGGTATTTGTATCAAAATTTACCCTCAATGTATCATGATGATGGATAATTTCTCTTAATGCGACTTGGATATTTTCTATTCCAATTTTTTCTTTCAACTCCAACAGTACGGATTGATTAAAATAATGTGGTTCTGCCATTCTTTGTTCAAGGAACCATTGAATAATAGGGGTATTTCTTATTTTTCCTTCCTCTAGATGTTGAGAGATCCGCGAAGATACATACTGATAGTCAATACATAAAGCTATATCCTCTAACGTTTCCTTCTCCATAATATCTTGGACCTTTAAGGTCATTCCAATTTCTTTCAATTTGGAGACAATTTGAATCGCTTTTATTGAGTCTCCCCCAATTTGGAAAAAGTTGCTATTCATACTTAGATTCCCCTTACCAAGTATCCCTTCTAAGATTTGAATAAATTGTCTTTCCGTTTCATTTCGAGACGAAATAAATTCGACTGGATGTACCGAGATACCCGGTAATTGTTTATAATCTACTTTTCCATTTGAAGTTAAAGGGACTTGCTCAATATTCACATAATAAGAAGGTACCATGTATGCTGGTAGTTTCTTAAAAAGTTGTTGTTTTATAGCATGTTCAGAAAAATCATTATCACTTACAATATAAGCACATATGGCATCATGTCCATTGAAATCTTTTTTTACTTGAACAATACCTTCCTTCACGAAGTCGATATCTCTTATCGCACTTTCGATCTCTCCTAGTTCAATACGAAATCCTCGTAATTTAACCTGATTATCTGCCCTTCCAATATACTCGATGTTCCCATCAGGCAACATTTTACCTAGATCCCCTGTTTTGTACATCCTCTTGTTTTGAAATCGTTCATTGTTTAGGTGAATAAATACATTCTTGGTAAGCTCCTCTTTATTTAGATATCCTCTTGCTACTCCGTCTCCTGCTATGTATAGTTCTCCCACTATTCCTGGAGTAACTAATTGCAAGTTCTTATCGAAGAGATAGATTTCTACATTATCGGCTGGCTTGCCAATGGGAACGGAATATCCCAGGTCATACTCGGGTCGATATTGATAGATCATACATCCTACCACTGTCTCTGTCGGACCATACTCGTTGTAGATTTCTACTTTTCCTCCAAAACTATCAAAGGCTTCTTTCGCTAGTTTAACTGGTAAATTCTCTCCTCCTACAATAAATCGTTTGACGGATGATGAATGATTTGGTTGATCCTTGATTAAGGTTAGATGGGCTGGGGTTACTTTAATCACGGTTGCCTTTTTATCTTCTAACACTTTATATAAGATAAATTCCTCTCCCTTATCCTCATAAATCGCGATCAATTGACCAGAGAGAAGAGGTGTAAAGATAGAAGTAATTGTTAAATCAAACGTAATGGAAGAATAGAGTGCAAATACTTCTTTTTCATCCTTTAGATATGCTTTTCCAGCCCACCAAATATAATTCATTAATCCCCTATGTTCAATCATAACTCCTTTAGGTTTTCCTGTTGATCCTGATGTATAGATGATATAGGCGATATCTTCTGGTGCTGCCTTACTTACATAGGTTGTGTCTTCGTTCTCTATGCTTGTATCATCGGCCATTATTAGCTCTTGATTATAGGAAAGACCTTCTATTTCTATATTCGTATATAGTACCTTCGCATCTGAATCTTGAAGCATGTATTCTATTCTTTCTAATGGATACTTCGGATCGATGGGAACATAGGCTGCTCCTACTTTCAGTGTCGCTAAGATCCCTATGACTAACTCATAAGAATGAGTAGCAATGATGGCTACTCGATCCCCTTTAAACACCCCTTTACTCTCTAGATGATGAGCCAATTGATTTATTCTTTGGTTCATTTCTCCATAAGTGAGGAAACTCTCTTGAAAAACTAATGCCATAGCATTCGGTTGTGCAAGTATCTGTTCTTCGATGACATCAATCACTGTTTTTTCTCTAGGGTAGTCAGCTTTTGTTTGATTCAAAGTATCGAATACACTCATCAGATGTTCTTCATGCCCAAGAGATAAGTTTTCAATATGTTCTTCTCCGTTTTCGATTAGACGATTAGCAAGATGCATCATCTGATCATACATACGTTCCACTTCTATATCGCTATAGTCACTAATCCTGTAATCAATGAGGAGTTCTATTTCATCATTATCTAACCATTCCTTCACAACCATCTGTAAGGAGTAACTTTGGTACCCAGAATAGTATTCTTCTACCCTAACTGGTATATCTCCCAACTCATTTGAATATTTCGTATTATAGTAATTCACACAGATATCAAATAAAGTGTCATATCCTGCTTTTCTTACATGTAAATCATTCACAAGTAAGTCATATGGATATTGCTGATGGACAAGACAAGCTCTTAATTCTTTATTCACAGCTGTTAAAACATCTATTCCACTCATGCCAGGTTTACATGTAACTCGAAGAGGAACAGAACTAGTGAACATTCCCACCGTATTTTTTTCATTCTGACCGATTCTATTAAAAACTGGGACTCCCAAAATAATATCATCAATGGATTTTGTCTTATGTAAATAAATGATTTTGAGTGCCGTAAAAAAAGTAGCCAATGATAGTTGTTTTTGTTTAATTACGAATTTTCTAATTTTTGCACTTTCATTTATCCCCAATTTAAACGATTTTCTTATGCCCTTGGGATCCCCAATTCTTTTGGTTATCATGATTTCAGGAAGTATTTCAAACTTCACATTCCAATACTGTTTGTTCTTCAGAAATCGTGATGAATTTAAATATGCTTTTTCTGTCTGAATATAGTTAACATAAGATTCATTATATAAATGTGTTACGTCTTGTTCTTGTTCTAAAGCCTTATAATAGTTACAGAGCTGTTTCTCTATTAAGTGGATAGACCAACCATCTGCAATTAAATGGTGAATGTTAAGTAAAACCCCGTACTCTGTATCAGATAGTTTATAGATTCCAAAATAATATAACTTGCCATCGATTAATTCAAATGGTGTAGTAAACACCCCTTCAATCCATCGATTAAATTGTTCAAGTTTGTCTTCTTTTTCAGTGAAATCAACAAAATCAATGTTTTCTTCCTGATACTCATCTACATGCTGAACAGCTTCTTCATTTCGTTCTCGAAACCTTAACCGCAACCCATCATTATGCTTTATGATAAGTTGGATTGCTTTATCTAATTTGGAAACATCAATCTTTCCTTCTATTCGAAGTGATCCTCCAATATTATGTATAACTAGTCCTGGATTCATTTTCTCGACATACCAAATTCTTTTTTGTGCATGCGTTAGATTATAATAAATCGGCTCATTCATAGTATCATCTGCTCCTATTATGAATTGTTACGCTTATAAAAATGTCTTCAAGTTAGAAGTCATATTCAAGATCAGTTTCTCCAGAAAAGGCTGATCTTGAATATGAATATTCTCTCTTGCTTTTGCTTAAGCTATAGGTTTTTTCGTTGCAAGTAGTCTCTGACAATTTCACCTACTGCGTCTACATTTGGCGGCATCAACACAGAATCATGATCCCCTGGAACTTCATAATATTCCAAAGATGTTTTGGCCATTTTTTCCCATAATTCACGCTTGAATAATACATTATCATTATCTACTGCTTTAATAACAAGGGTAGGGGTATATACAAAACCTAGGAAGCAATAATTAGATTTTACCGTTAATTCCTCTCCGAAAAATTTTTGGATACTTCTTCTTACTTTCAAAATTTCTAATTGTCTTTCTTTCTCAATCGGTTTTGCTTTTGGGATGAGATTCGAAAAAGTCTTCATCGTATAGCTTTTATCTTTCTTAGTAATCCTACGCCAGAGATCAATCACTCTAATGATATTATTCATAATCCTTATATTTTTATGGTGCTTTTTCTCGATAAAGGCCTCCTGATCTAGCATCAGTAATGCACTTACTTCGTCTCCCTGGATTTGCATAATATTCGCAAGATCATTGGAAAGATATCCACCTACGCAATAACCAGCTAATAAATAAGGACCTTCACTTTGTACCTGACGAATTTCGTCAATATAAACTTGTAACATTTGATAATAGCTATCTGGAAAAGGTTCTTCCCCATTTAATCCACGGGGTTGAATTCCATAGACACTATATTTATCTTCTAATAATTTCGCTAAGTGTCTGAAATAAAAGATATTTCCATCTGCTCCATGAACGATAAATATTTTCTTTTCACTTTTACTTCGATTAATCTTAAATACATGCTTACGATTCCCATAATCGTTACTGTTAGATTCCATTTCTTCTGTTATATATTCCGAAAGCTCTAGAATCGTCTTATTAGCCATAATGTCCGCTGCATTCATATCTATGTCTAATTCGTCCCGCAGATTAGCAGCAA
This sequence comes from Mesobacillus zeae, assembly GCF_003570705.1. Lineage (GTDB taxonomy): Bacteria > Bacillota > Bacilli > Bacillales > Cytobacillaceae > Mesobacillus_C > Mesobacillus_C zeae. Next base: position 6,436 of record NZ_QWVT01000028.1, on the reverse strand, counting down.
CTTGAATAATATTGATGGAGTTACCTCCAAATTCAAAGAAATCATCGTGAATAAATACTTCATCAAGATCTAATACTTTCTTCCAAATCGTAGCTATGGTATTTTCTACAAAACTTCTTGGTGGTATCTTATTTACTCTTTCAACTTGTTCCTCCATCAAACTTAAGGCCTGCTTATTCACCTTCCCATTATGGGTCAGAGGAATTTTACCAAAAACCGTGACATATGCTGTGGGTACCATGTAGTCAGGCAATTGTTTTTTAATACTGTTTTTAATAGTTGGTAAGTATTCAGCTTCCGTTACAATATAGGCACATAAATACTTGTTTCCTTGTTTATTTTCCTTAACCATAGTAACCGCATCTTTTACTTCTGGTAGTTTCCTTAGTACAGCATCAATCTCACCAAGTTCGATCCGATAACCTCGTATTTTGATTTGATGATCAATCCGCCCTATATATTCAATGGTTCCTTGTGGTGTCCAACGAGCAAGATCTCCTGTTTTATACATCCTTTCATTAGATACATAAGGATTTTCTATGAATTTCTCCGCTGTTAAGCTTGGAAGATTCATGTATCCTCGGGCCAAACCATCACCAGCAATACATAATTCTCCTACTGTTCCAGTTGGAGCTAACCTTTGATGCGAATTAACAATATAGACTTTTGTATTGGAAATAGGGGTTCCAATGGTTAGTTTTTCACCCTTTTTTAATTCTTTCACTGTTGACCATACTGTTGCTTCTGTTGGGCCATACAAGTTAAATATTTTTGCTTCTGTGTTATTTTGTATCTTCTCAATTAAGTTCTCAGGTAGAGCTTCTCCACCCATCATGATAACTTCTAATTTTTGCAAACACTCTTTGTATTTTCTATCATTTGTTAATAGAAGCATCCTTGAGGGTGTTACAGCTAACATGTCTATTTTGTGACGAAGGATAAGTTCGCTAATTAGGGCAGGATCTTTTTGTTGTTCTTCATTTGCTACAATAACTTTCATACCTAGAGCCAATGGTACGAGACTTTCTGACACAAACAAATCAAAGGAGATGGTTGTTAGTGCTAATATACTCTTACCTGGTTGTAAAGGAATTCGTTTTCTCATTCCAAGGATAAGATTATGTAATGATTGGTGTTCTATCATGACACCTTTTGGATTCCCAGTACTCCCCGATGTGTAAATAACGTACGCAAGATTTTTGGAAGTTAGTTCGTTTTTCCTTTTTTCTAATCTTGTTTCTTCTATTTTCTGATTCTCATAGTTTGTAATATCCAATATAGTTCCTGTAAAGTTTATATTGAGATGTTCAATTCGTTTTGGATCAGTGAGTAAATATTGGCTCTCACTATCCATTAAGAGATGCTCGATTCGATCTTTTGGATAGCTCTTATCTATAGGTAGGTATGCTCCACCTGCTTTTTGTATGGCCAGCATAGCGACAATCATTTCGATCGATCGATCCACCATCAGCCCAACAATCGATTCTATTTGTACTCCTTCATTCATCAGGAATTGGGCCATTTTATTAACCTTTTCTAGCAATTTCTCATAGGTGATTTCTGTATCACCTTGCGCGACTGCAATATGGGTTGGATATGTCCTTACTGTTTCCTCAAATATATCAATGAGTGTTTTCCCCTGTGTATAGTTCAATTGTGTATCATTAAAATCTTGCAATAATTGTTGCTTCTCTTCCTCGTCAATTCCTTCGATGTTTTGAATCTGTTGATCGCTTTTCACTATCATTTCTTTTAGTATATTTACGTAATGCTTCATCATCAGTGCTATGGTTTCTTTTCTAAATAAACTACTTCGATATTCTGTTTCGCAAACAAGTTGTCCATTGGCTTCTATCATATTTAAAATTATGTCTAATTTTATCCGATTCTGATTTCTTCCATAGGGTTTGACTTGAAGATCTGATAAAGCCATCTCTTTTACTTCGTTATTATGTAGGACTAACATAACGTCGAATAATGGATTACGACTTAAATCTCTTTTGCTTTTCACTTCTTCAACAAGTTCTTCAAATGCATACTCTTGATTTTCATATGCTAAAACGAGTTTATCTTTTGATTCGATCAGGTAGTCTTCGATTTTCTTGTTTCCTTCAGGATAGTTCCGAATAGCTAATGTATTCACAAACATACCAGCAACCTTCTGTAGCTGTGGGTGTCTTCTACCAGCGATCGGAGTTCCGATGACAATGTCTTCTTGTCCACTGTACTTAGAGATTAAGATACTGTAGCCTGCCATAAGCCCCATATAGAGTGTTCCACCTAAGCGAGACATCGTTTTACTTAATCCTTGGACAACCTCTTCTTCGATCATAAATTGATAGGTATTTCCTACGTTACTCTCTATTTGGCTTCTTACACCGTCGAGTGGGAGATTTAATACGGGAAGGACTCCTTCAAATTCTTGCTTCCAATACGCTTTTTGCTCTTCCCACACGCCGCTTGTTTTCTTCTCTCTTTCCCATAATACGTATTCTTTGTACTGTATCTCTTCTACTTCTAGTTCTTCACCTTCATACGCCTTCATAAAGTCTTCTGCCAATATGCCCATGGTAGTCCCGTCACTAATGATGTGATGCATATCGATCATGAGAATATAGCGGTCTTCCCACTTGATGAGCCCTGATCGGACAAGAGGAGCCTGCTCTAGATCAAATGGTTGTACCCAGCGAGTCAATGTCTCATCTACTTCTTCTTGACTTTCTACCTCTTCATACGAAAGTGCGAGGGTAACTTGGTCAGCGATTTTTTGCACGATCTCTTCATCTAGAATATGAAAGCTCGTTCTTAGGGAATCATGCTTCATAACGAGTTGCTGAATCGCTTTTTCTACCCTATCTCGCTCTACTTGCCCTTCTAACTTGAGGGCGAATGGCATGTTATACGCCACATTTTCTTTATCCATCATTTGAATTGCAAAAAGTCGCTTTTGTGCTGAACTGACAGGATAACTTTCTTGTTTGGTTAAAGGCTGTAATTTCTCATATTTCTTCTGATGACTTTCGTTGATCTTCGTTGCCAGTTCCTTAATTGTTGGGTATTGGAATAGATCGCTTACTCCAATCTCCACTTCTAATTCTTTTTGAATTCTCCCACTTACAATGGTAGCTTTTAAGGAATGACCACCAAGTTCAAAAAAGTTATCTTGGATTCCGATTCTTTCAACCTTTAACATCTCATCCCATATCGCAACTAATTTCTGTTCGATTTCATTCGTAGCCTGTTGATACTCTTTCTCTCGGGCAAAACTGACTTCTAACTTCAAAAGTTCATTACGATCTACTTTGCCACTTGCTGTTAAAGGAATATTCTCTACCTCGAGATAGACATTAGGTATCATATAAGTAGGTAGACGATTGCTCAAATGCTTTTTTATGTCTTCTTTAGAATGGGGCTTAAGCAACGTATAGTAAGCGATTAATTGCTCCTCGTTTTCTTTTCCTTCTTTTTTTAGAACAACGGCGTCTTTAATTGCTTCTACTTCCATGAGACAGTTTTCAATCTCACCTAATTCAATTCGATATCCGCGGATTTTTACTTGCTTATCTTTACGCCCTAACCATGTAATGGAGCCGTCAATCTCTAATCTTCCTAAGTCTCCTGTCCAGTACTGACTCCCGAACTCAGGATCGTTTTGAAATACTTTTGCAGATAATTCTTTGTTATTCCAATATCCTTTGGCAATATAGGAGTTCGAAACAACAATTTCCCCAATACCTAAAGGCAGCACTTCGTTATCAAACTCATCCACAACAATGATTTCTATGCCTTCTATTGGTCGTCCAAGATGAATACTTAGCTCTTCGTCAGCATGAGAGATAAATTGGCATGAATTAAACGAAGATTCAGATTGCCCGTATAAGTTTACAAGTGTAGCGTTTTTAAAGTTCTCTCTAAATAACTGAATATCTTGCTTATTTACATTTTCCCCGCCCAGAATTATATATTTTAAATCAGGCAGATCAATGTTTTTATCTAATGAACGAGTAAAATGACGATATAAAGTCGGAACAGAATGCCATATGTTCATTTTTTCTGCTGCTAACCACTGTACTATTGCTTTAAAACCATTTTCTTTTCTAATATCTCTAGGATAGAGAGTTGCCCCGTGTAATAAGCCACTATAAATATCGATAATAGCTGCATCATGTGAGAAATAAGAGAATAACGTCATTTTGCTTCCACTGGATATTCCTAATTTATTTGCATATTGTGTCGCATAATAGTAGATATTCTCTTGCGTTTGAATAACTCCCTTTGGCTTCCCTGTTGAGCCTGACGTATAGAGGATGTAAGCATATTCGTTAGCTTGTATCCCTTCATAATTGGACGTTACATGAACGCTAGTAGAAAGCTCATCGACATTTATGATTTGAATTTCTCTATTTCCATTTTCTACTGCTTTTTTTGCTAATTTCATATTTTCATGATTTGTTACAAGTACTTCGACTTCAGCATCCTCCAAGATATGGGCAATACGTAATTCAGGGTACTGGTCACTTAATGGAATATACGTTAAACCAGCTTTCAATGTAGCAATAGAACTTACGACCATATCAGTCCCTTGTTCGAATAAAAGCCCTATATGTCCTTTTGTAACATTATGTTGGAGAAGATGGGCAGCGACAAAGTCGCTGTGTCCATCCAATTCCCGGTATGTCATCTGTTTACTCTCGGTAGATAATGCGATGATTTCAGGGGTCTTTTTGGCTTGATCTCGAAATGTATCTATTAATATCACTTTTACTCCTCCGATATTATCGTTTTACTAACCTTCTTCTCGTTGTCAATCCTATTTCAGAGATAGATTTTTCACTATGACTTGCTGCATCAGAAATAACCTTTATCAATTCCCCAACTATGTGCTGAATGTCAGTATTTTTGAATTTAGTTTTCCGATATTCACAAGTGAGAAGAATGCGATCGTCTAAAGGTGTAATATAGAAAATCATATCGAACTTCACATTCACATTCTTTGAAAAATCATACTGACTGCTATTCTTTAATTCATTTACATCTGAGAAATTGATGATATTTAAAAATACTTGAATATCAGGATATTTCATTTGTAAATTTTCTAATACTAGTTCTAATGGATATGCTTGATACGTTACGGCTTCAGATACACTAGTACTTACATGTTGGAGAAAATGATCAAATCGTTCATTTCTGTTTATTTTCTCCCTGAGTATTAATGTGTTTACGAAACACCCGACAATTTCCTCTGTTTCGAAATGCTCCCTACCCGCTACAGGTGATCCAATAATGATGTCATCTTGTCCAGTCATTCTATTTAACAGGACATATAAGGACGATAAAAATAGAGAGAATACACTTATTTGCGTAGTAGAAACTAATGCTTTGATCTTCTGATTGAGATCATTATCGATTACAACGTTGTATTGACCGTCGTTCCCATCGTAATCCATGATCATTCTTTCTGGGAGTAATAGTTTGTCTGGGAAATTAACAAATTTACGTTCCCAATAATGTAGTGCCTCATCCATTTTTTCTTCAATAATATTATTTTGCCAAGCAGCGAAATCTTTGTATTGGATTTTTAGCGGAGTAATAGGTAGTCGTTTATTTTGCTTGTAATTTTCATAGTACTTAAAAAATTCATTCCTAATAATCCCCATAGAGACTCCATCAGAAATAATATGATGTATACAGAATAGAACTTCATAGTGATCAACATTGATTTTAAGTATCTTCATTCTATAAAGACCTGACTCTTTTAGATTAAATGGTTGAGCAAATATCAATGATTCGGCATCAAGCATTTTTTGATATTTTTCTTCCTCTTGCAATTGCATTAAATCTTCAATATCTAGTTCTACAGCTTGATACTCTTCAATTTTTTGGAATACATCCCCGTCTTTCTCAATGAAGGATGTTCTAAAACTTTCATGCTTCATCACTAAGGCATTTATCGTCGCTTTGAAAGCTTCTTCTGGCTCTGTGTCTTTTATTACAAATCTTCCTGGCATATTATACGCAATACTTTGTGGATTTAATTCGTTTATAATCCACATTCTTCTTTGTGCAAAGGAAACATCATAGAGTTCAGAAGCTTCTAATACGGGAATTGTGTTTGCATACTCTTCTTCAATGCTCTCGATTTTCTTCGCAAGCTTTGAGATGGTTGAATCGATGTACAAATCTCGATAACTTAAACTCTTTCCAAATTCCCGTTGAATCGTTGACATCAACTTTATGACTCCCAAAGAATGTCCACCAAGTTCAAAGAAGTTGTCCTGGATTCCAATTCGTTCAACTCCTAATACATCTTCCCATATGGCTACTAATTTCTCTTCGAGTTCATTTGTAGCTGCTTGATAGGCATTCTCTCGTGTGAAGGTGACTTCCATCTCTAACAACCTGGCTCGATTTACTTTTCCATTGGCTGTAATCGGAA
>NZ_QWVT01000027.1 GCF_003570705.1 Mesobacillus zeae | reverse complement strand
AATGAAAAATATTGACATCCTATTAGCTGGTTTAATTCTGATCAATTTGAAATGACGGTTGAAGCTAGCAGATTCCTGTTCGGATTAATTGGCGTGTATCTCATCTTAATCGGACAAAAGGAATCTATGCTAGACAATGAGGACAGGACATTGATTTGTATCTTGTTGTTGCTTTTTGCGCCACTTATGACGGAGAAACATACATGAAAATTTCAGAAGTCTTTTCCCACCAGCAGAGCACAGCTTTAACGTCTCTCTTTAATGATAAAGAGTATAGCAAACAAAGCTTGTTTGCTATACCTTTTTTACTTCTTTAAGATATTTATTGGGGGTGGGGAAAATGTTGAAATTCCAGGGCAGGTTGCTGTCCGTATTGGTTACGTTCCTAATCGCAAATATACTGATAGGAACCTTCATGTATTTTACTTTCGAAAAAGATATTGGAACATATTTTACAACAGCGTTGATGATTTTGGCATTCCTGATACCAGGGACAATCTGTGGGTATATCATAGATTGGATGACCATGCGACTAGGATGGGGAAAGTTCTTGAATTATCTTTGTTACTTCATTCTTTCCGCACTCTTCTGTTTGGCGTTTATCATAACTTATTTCGACATGCTCATTTTCTGTGGAGGCTGTTCCACTCTTCTCTGGTTAACACAGCAGTATTTTCTAAGAAGACAAGTCAATCGGGTTGTATAGCGAACGATATTGAATGCTGAGACAGTGCTATAGGGACGAAAAGTTAGTATAGCCAAAACCAAATTAGGGACATAAATAGTTCTCAATACAGGAAGCCCCGCTTTCTTGTTGGCTTTTCTCGCTAGCTGTAGGGGGGAATCTATCGGACCCGTCAATATACCTTAGCTCCTGCATATGTTTATTTTCACCTAGAAAAAGCATCGCAATCCGAGTTGCGATGCTTTTTTATCTTAAATTTTAAATTTCTGCACCATGCTGTTTAGTGTTTCAGCAAGTTCTGCCTGTCCCTGAGCCGAACGCGCCACATCTTCTATCGAAGCAGCGGATTCTGTTACGCTGTCTGCAATTTGCTCGGTGGAGGATGCCGACTCCTGGGCCGTTGCCGATACATTTTGGATGGCTGTATTGATTTGCTCGATTGCGCTTGCAACTTGTTCTGTTACAGCATCAAGTTCTATCGACACATCACTAATTGTTCTAGCATCTTTTTCATATTGTGTGCCTGTTTCAACCAGCAGCTGGTTGTTGGCACCCACAAAGTCCTGGATAAAGGCGAGAATCTCCTCTGCATTTCCAGAGATTCTTCCAAATGCTTCATGCACCTGCTTTACTGTATCCTGGATTTCATTGACCGTCTGGGAGCTTTGCTCGGCAAGCTTTCTTACTTCACCGGCAACAACAGAGAATCCTCTTCCGTGTTCACCAGCCCTTGCCGCTTCGATGGCAGCATTCAGTGACAACAGGTTGACCTGGGCCGCAATATTCCCGATTGTATCCGCCATGACGCTGACCCGGTCCACTACCTTGCCTGCTTCTATGGCATTGAGGATTTTTTCCCGCTTCTCTTCATAAATTTCCTTCGTTATTGTGACAGCGCGCTCGCCTTTTTGCTGGATTTCAGCCGCGCGTTCCTGAATCTCGTTAGATGTTTTCAAAGAAAACTCCGCTTTCGTCGCCAGGGTCACTGTCATTGAACTGACTTCCTCAGTAGAAGCGGATACCTCTTCTGCCACTGAGCTTAAATCTTCTGTCCCTTGGGAAATCTGGCTAACAGAGGCATTGATATTCTCCATCCTTGAGGAAATTTCCTCAGACAATGCTGATAGCTCTTCACTTGTGGCACTGATTTCAGTTGAACTATTTGCGATTTCGGCAATAAGACCCCGGATGTTATCAACAGCCGAATTCAGCGATTTCGCCACACTGCCGATCTCGTCCTTAGCGTCCATGTCGATATTCTGGGTGAAGTCCCCACCGCCTATTTTCTCGGCAAACTCCATGATTCTCGTCAACCTCTTTGATATCAACGTGGCGATCAGCAGACCAAGCACAACTGCCAACAGAATCCCGCCTGCTGAAAAAGACATGATGGCTATGAAGGCTTTATCGTATGAATCGGCATTGTTGTCGAGGGCCTCTTTGCCCCACTTCACATTGTTGTCAATCAATTCATCCAGTTTAGCAGTCATTTTGTCCCTGCTATCAACAAGCTCACGATAATAGGCTTTTGCTTCCCCCATTTTATTTTCATTGATCAGCTTAATATATTCGTCACGAATTCCCCGATAGCCACTTAATAATGTCTTAAATTCAGAATACAGCTCCCTGTCTTCTGGCTTTACAATTGTTTTTTCATAGGCGTCAAGCTCCTGGTTATCCAGGACTACCAAACGGTCATTTTCACTTTCAAGCTCGTTGATCTTATTTTCATCTTTAATGTAAAGCATCAATTCAAGATTCGAATTTATTTGTTTCAGGTTACCTCGAACGGTTCTGGTGGAATTGATCCCGGATAAGTTCTCATTGTACAGCGCATTGGCATTTGAATTGATGGACATGGTATTCGACAGCCCAATATAACCAACAACGGCAATCAAAATCGCAATACACACAAATCCGGATAATAGTTTTGTCCTCATCTTTAAGTTGTTAACCCATTTCACCTTATAATCTCCCCAAACTAAAGTAATAGTGAACGACTCTCCTATGTTACATTCTCCTATGGAACAAGCAGTGATTCCCTTTTGATGTCCGTCCCCTTCCTGAAACTGCTGATGCTTGTTTGATATATATATCGGCTGCCCAAATAAAGATTAAAGTACAAGATTCGACAAAATTTTCGTTTGTCGAATCGGTCGGGAAACTTGTGCTAAAAAACATTGCTTTTTCAGATGGATTTTCTTAATGGAGGAACAGGCTTTATTGGGTTGAATGACAGCTTTCGTGGATAACGCAATAAAAAGCAGGCCGGGAAAAAATTTCCCAACCTGCAAAAAAGGGGGTATTTTATTTGACGCCAACAGCATCGAATGCTGCATTGACGGTCGTCACTTCAGGAGATGTGCTTCCGTAAAGGTCCTTGGCTGCCTGTACAGCCCCTGCGCGTGCCTGGCTGAATGTCGATGAAGCCGTGAAGTAGACAGTGTTTGCGCGGTAGAAGATTGCGCCCATCTTGTCGTTTCCGATTCCGGTTACATTCACACCATAATGCGAACCGCCCTGGCTCATTAGATAGGCTGCCTTATTGATGATTCCGCTGTTTGTATGGACGCCGCCATTGTCTCCAGTGCCTGTATAACGATTGGAGTAATGGTCAGGATCGCCGTATTTCGTTGGATCGCTCATGGAGCGGAGCGCGTCACCGCTTCTTTGCGGTGTATAGACATCTTCGCCCACCTCAAAATCAGGGTTGCGATTATCATAGTATTCTACCAATGTACCAAAAATATCAGAAAGCGCTTCGTTCAGCGCACCGGATTCATTTTGATAGATCAAGTCGGATGAAGTATCAGTGACAGCATGTGTCAATTCATGTGCAATAACGTCAAGGCTGCCTGACAGCGGTGCGAAGGTTGTGCCATCTCCGTCACCGTATACCATCTGGGAGCCATTCCAGAAAGCATTGTTGTAGTTTCTTGAATAGTGGACAGTCGACTTCACCGCTGCCCCTCTGTTGTCATAAGAATTCCGGTTGAAAACATTTTTATAATAATCATAGGTTACTCCTGCATAGAAATGTGCATCAACGGCTGCCCCGTCGTAAGAAGCATTCAGGTTGTTGTCAGCATCTGCCCACAGACTGCCTGGCAGCCTTTGGCCGTTTTTCGCATCATAAGTGAAGATTCCTGATCCGCGGGTGTTATCCTGTAGATAGTACATGCCGCTCGAAAGCATTGTGTTCAATGTTTTATTATCGCCCAAGACACCAATACCCGTGCCGACTGCATCCGTGCCCTTAGTTGGCTTTCCTGCCGTATCAATTGCATTGAACTTATTGAGGATTTTTCCGGATTCCGCTTCGATGATATATTCATAGTTGCCTGGCTCCGGGCTTAGGAAGTTAAGGTTGACATGATAAGCATAGACCGCTTTTTCACCGGCTGGGTATACGACCAATTCCGCTGACGGCTTTTGCTCATAGGCAGGTTTGAATCCAAGATCCGCTTCCGCCAGTTCAATCGCCTGCTTGAGCGATTTCTTTTTCTCAAGATTCTTCAGGCCTTTTTTATCGAGCTCGGAAGCCACCGTGCCGCTGAATGCCTTGAGCACCCCATGCTTGTCCACTCTCGCTGCCTGCGTCGATCCCCATACAGGTACGCCATTGTACACCTGCTGGAGGCGGACAACCTCTCCACCTAGCTGGTCGCTTTCCTGTGAGACTACTTTAAAAGATTCATAGGCTGATTTTGCTCCAAGCCTGTATTCTGCTTTGCTTTGCTGCAAATAATCAAGAATGATGTCTTTTGCTGACTTGGCAGAAGGGTTGGATAGCTTTCCGGAAACGAATGCAGGTGCTCCATTTTTATTCATTAACTTAGTAGGTGTTTCTTTTGCCGCAGCGGATGCATCCATCCCGGCAAATCCTCCAGCAAGCAGTCCTACAGACAACCCGAGAGCCACAACTTTTTTCTTCAAATAGTTTTCCTCCTCAAGTAATGCAAATTATTTTAAATCCGAGAGTATCTCAAAGTAAGTAATTTATTTATACACAATATTCTTAATTTTTGCACTACAAATCTATCATTTTGAGGTTGGGAAACTTTTCTGATAGGAATTATCTGGATATAATCTCACTACAAAAAGCCAGCATAGGCTGCTGGCCGAAGTTGAGGGTATTGAAGAGGGGAAGGGTTTCTCTCTCTGGAAGGTAAAATATACGAGAAATTGCGAAGCTCAGTCTATTAAATTTTTTCTTTTCTCACCTCCCTGGCTTTTCCTTGGTCGGCAATAAACGAGTAAATGCGCTTTATGCGTGGCTCGGCCGCCGCCACTTCAAGCTGGCGGACTCTTTTCGATAGTTCATCGAGTTTTTCATTGGTCTTGCCTGTCATTTTGATCAGGCTGACAAGCAGTTTTTCTAAACCGTCATTTTCATTGGTGCACTGGTTCAAGAGGTGTCCCCTCCATTTCAGGAAGTTCTTCCCTTAGGGACTGAGGCTTTTTGCTGAGGAATTGGACATGCTCTGCGATCACTTCGGTCACAAACACCCGCCTGCCATCATTATTTTCATAATTGCGGGTCTGCAGCCGCCCGGTCACTCCGATGACGGATCCTTTTTTGCAGTAGAGTGCAGTGTTTTCAGCGGTTTTTCTCCAGAGGGTGCAATGGACGAAGTCAGTGTCAATCTCGCCATTTCCATTGCGATAATGCCGGCTGACGGCAAGCGTGATATTGGTAACGGCTTTGCCGTCAGGTGTGAATTTCAGCTCCGGATCCCGGGTCAGCCGCCCTACGAGAATCACTTGGTTGATCAATGCTTCAACTCCTTTCTCCTTGATGATTTCATCATATTCCTCTAACAGTCGGTTAGTAAAATCGCGAAAAATGGTTTTCAGAGAGGTGTTAGAGTGTTGGAAGGCTCCTTTTTGGGCAGGAATATCATTTTTTAGGAAGGTTAAGATGAGAAAATTTGATTTTGCTATTTTTCATAAAGATTTTTCGACAAAAGCGCTGCGGAGGATTTTTTGCTAAACGGAGATGCAGGGGCTGGATTTTCGCCACTCATTCGGCACGGGGTGGCGGCTTTTGTTTCATGTCTGTAATTCGCTTTCTTTTTTTAAGCTATGTTATAATTTTGGAAAATGGGGTCAGGAGGCTTCGACATGAAAACGTTTAGGTTGATCTCCATGCAAATTGCCGATCATGACAGCTTGACGGACATCGCTTTTAAAGAAGGGCTGATCATTAACAAGGAAGATGACCAAGGCACATGGCTGATCGAGGCATTTGTCGAAAAGGAATTCATCCCTGTCTTCGAGGAAGCGTGCAAAGAGAATAAGGATATTGTTACCCAGGTGATTATCACGAAAAAAGAAAACGATCCCGCTACCTTCAAGACAAAGGTATGCAGTGTGAGGGCCATCAACGACCATGCCTGCGTGCTTCTCCGGGGCAAGCTGACAAGGCTGAGGAGCGACTACCCTGCCCAGCTGCTGGAGTACCTGATGGAGCAGGGCTTCACGGACGGAGAACTCGTTACCGAATTCAGGAAAAACCTTATCGCCAGGCCAAGACTCGTCCTTCCGAAAAAAGTGTAATCACTCAGCCGTCTTCCCTTTTGGTGGGAGGGCGGATTTTTTTATGTAAGGCGGAAAAAAATCAAGCAGCGCTGGTAACGGAAGGACGACTTTTCAAGCACAGGAGACCAAGCATCCATTGTCTTCCCCCATTGACGGGAGAACGACTTATTAGGCTCAGAAGCAACCACTGCCTACACTGTTGACGTGGACGGTTTTTCAGGCAAAGACAAAGAAAAAGGCAAGCATCCTGCGCCTGCCCTTTCTGCATTACCTGTCCTTATTGTTCTCGTCTCTCCGGTCACGATCATCCTCGACCGGCTCTTCGCCTGGATCGTTGTCATCCTTCATCATGTCGCCGTCATCATCCGTGTTGATGTCATCATTTTCGTCGTTCTCATCGTTGAGGTCATTGTCATCACGGTTGTCATCGTTCAAATCATTGTCCAGGTTGTCGTCGTTATTATTGTTATTGTTGTCATCGTTATTGTCAGCCGGATTGTTAATGTCCACATCACCCTCTGGCGGTGGATCATTTTCGTCGTTGTTGCCGCAGCCGACAATCATGGCTGAAAGCAAAAATCCACTGAACAACGTTAACAGCTTCTTTTTCATGGCAAGTAGCCCCTTTCCTGTTTTTTTTGCGACCTTTTAAACGGTCTGCCGTTAGAATTCCCAGGAAAGGGGCAAAACTTGCATATTGTACTTAAAAGATTTTTGCTGTGACGCAATCTCGCCTAGCAAGCGATTAGCCGCGCGTGCTAGGCTGATCTTAACGTTGTATGCTTGGTTTATTTCAGCGCAAACATAATTTCAGTTTCACAGGCGACCTGCCCGTCGACAGTAGCAATGGCTTTTCCCTTACCGATCGGCCCTTTGAATTTGACCATTTCCACCTCAAGGCGGAGCTGATCACCAGGCTTGACCTGCCTTTTAAACCGGCAGTTGTCGATTCCTGCGAAAAAAGCAAGCTTTCCGCGGTTTTCCTCAGGTTTCAGCATAGCTACAGCTCCCACCTGGGCGAGTGCCTCGACAATCAGCACACCCGGCATAACAGGATAGTCAGGGAAATGACCGTTAAAAAACTCTTCATTGGCCGAAACATTTTTCACGCCAACCGCCCTTTTTCCTTCCTCTACCTCAAGAATTCTATCTACAAGCAAAAATGGATAACGATGCGGAATGATTTCTTTAATTTCAGTGATATCAAGCATTTTGATTAGTACCTCCTCTTAATATTAGGTGCTTACTTTTATTGTACTGTAAGATGGCGGCAAAATGAAAGGAAAATCATAAATTGTCCTCACAATAAGGTCAAATGGGTTGGGATTTGAGCGGTACGCTTGGCTCGTTACTATAAAGTATGGAGTGCGCGCGAATTCTCCATCTCCTTAAAACAGCAAAAATGCCAGGCTCCCTAAAAATAAGAGCCTGGCACTAGTTATTCTTTATTCACAAGGTCGAGGATATGGGTCCATGTCGCTTTATCAAATGTATCGCTTGCCTTTCCGCTGCCTATCCCGCTGTAGCCTGTTACAAGGCCGGCAGCAGTGCTGAGAAGGAAGAGCACAATGACAATGATGATTCGAAGCCAGATTGGAATGAGACGGACTCTTAACTTAACCCGCCCGTCTGCCTTCTCTATTTTTTTGCTTTCTCCCTTAACAGCTTCCTGTGCGGGAATCTCCTGGTATAAATCACTCAATGCCATTTTACTCTTCCCTTCTTAACGGATTCCGTTGACAAGCCCTTCCATCTGGTCGGCTAGGGTAATCGAGCGCGATTGGAACTGATAGCCGCGTTGCACATTGATCAAATCAGTCATTTCTTTGCTCATTTCAACATTGGACTGCTCTAATGCTCCCTGTTTGATGGAGATGCCGCCTCTTTCCGGTCCGGCCATTTCCGTAATGATATCATTTTCGGTTACTCCAAGTGCGTCAAGGTTGTCGGGGAAGCCAAGGAGATTGTCACCCTTTTGCTCAAGAAATTGCGGCTTCTTCACGAACACGACGCCAAGATTCGCTTCTTGCTTCGAGCCATTGGGCATACTGGCGGTAATGGTGCCAGTTGCAGAAACGGTGATGTTGGTCGGCTTCCCTGTGAATGTAATCGGGCGGCTGCTTTCGTCAAGCACCGGATGGCCGTCACTGTTCACAAGCATCGTTTCATTGTCCGACAGCGGGCTCAAGTAAAATGCGCCATTCCTTGTCAGGCGTACTGCCGAACTGCCATCAGAGTTCTGTGCAAGCACACGGAACATCTGGCCTTCAGCTGTAAACGCTGTATCAAGCGACCTTTCGGTTGTTTTCAGGCTGCCTTGGGAAAGGACTATTTGCGACTGGGCAATTTTCGCTCCCGTTCCCTGGCGGATATTAAACGGAGTGAGCCTGTTTTGCTCAAGCCGGTCATGTGGCTGGTTTCTGAATTCCTGTGCAACAAGGTCGGTAAAAGTCGAATCGCGGCGTTTATAGCCGTTCGTGTCGATATTAGCGATATTGTTGCTGATGATATCCATTTGCTTTTGCAGCTGGGAGAGTGTATTGGTTGCTGTTATCATCGTTCGGTTCATCGTCATTCCCTCATTTTCAAGCCGGGAACCCGGCTGTTGCATTTATGGGTGATTGGCAAAAAGCGATTGATGCCTGTTTCTTCGGCCCACTGTCGTATTTATCGGTCAAAATATCATCTTGTTTTATCTTTTTTATAAAATTCTTGGCTGAGGGTGCTATAGATTGTTTTTTGCAAAGATATGGCTGTTGTGGCTTGGGTGCAATAGTTTTTGCCAAATTGATGTCGTAACCATTGCTGCTATGGTCTTTCAACAGTTTTCGTTGTGGCTGAAATGCTATGAGATTTTTACAAATGTTATACTGTTTGCCTTTTTCCTAAAAATAAAGTTCTCTTATAACCTGCCGATTTCATTGGCGGCTTTTTCCATGCTGCGGTCATAAGCCTGCATGACCTTCTGGTTGGCCTCAAAAGCACGATAGGCGGTCATCATATCGGTCATCGTCCTTGAAACATCGACGTTAGACTGCTCCACTGAGCCTTGCTTCAGACTGAACCGAACCCCACCTGTAGCTGCTGCATCCGGCAGTTCCTTGCCATCTCCAGTTCTGAACAGGCCGTTGCCTTCCCTGATCATTTGGTTCGGATTAGCTGCAAATGCAATAGCAAGCTGTGAAGTTTCTCCGGCTTGTCCTGTGACAACACCGTTTTCACTGACAGTAAACTGATCGCTTGAAAGCTGGATTGGATTTCCCTGGCTGCTGAGGACGTATTCCCCGCTAGCCGTTGTTAAAAAGCCTTTGCCATCGAGCGTAAAGTTACCGTTTCGCGTATAGCGCAGCGATCCATCAGCCTGGCGGACGGTAAAGAAGACGGAACCCGGCGTTCCTGTTTCACCATCTACCGGCATGCTGACGTCATAGAGGGCCATGTCTGTCTTTTTGCCCGTATCACGCAAATCACCCTGAATGAACTTCGGGATGGCTTCCTGCATGTATACTCCTGTATTGATTGGGCCCACTGTTTTGTTCTGCGGAAAGCCCAGATGATCTTTCTCAACCCTCTCGAGGAGCATTTCAGGAAAAGCCCTCATGGCCGATTGATCTGCCTTAAAACCTGGTGTATTAGAATTGGACATATTATTCGTCAGCATTTCCGTGCGCCTCTGCTGGGCAAGCATACCCGACGCCACAGTATAAAAACCTCTAAACATGTTAGACACCTCAAAAGGGTTCTTAGAATTTTTGGCAAATTGCCTCTATACTCTATTATAAGAAAAAAATCTCCAGGAAACATTAACAATTTGTAGAAATTTGTTGTTTTCTTGGTTTTCTTTTCTCAAAAACGGGTAAAAAATAAAGAACCTGGACTTCTGTGCCTTTTTTTTGCACAAAAATCCAGATTCTGTAGTTAAAAATTAAATGATTTTTCTTCCCGAAATCTTATCGATGTTATCAAGCATGATTCCGGTACCAATTGCAACGCAGTCCATTGGGTTTTCAGCAACAAGGACAGGCACCTTCAATTCTTCGGCAAGAAGCGTATCCATGCCATGAAGCAGCGCGCCTCCGCCCGTCATGATGACGCCGCGGTCAATGATGTCCGCAGAAAGCTCCGGTGGAGTTTTTTCAAGCACGCTTTTGGCTGCCTGAACGATGATGGAAACAGACTCGCGCAAAGCCAGCTCGATTTCCTCAGAGTGGACAGTCAGTGTTCTTGGAAGTCCTGAAACCATATCACGGCCACGGATTTCCATCTCTTCCTGGCGGGAACCAGCGAAAACTGTTCCAATGTTAATTTTTATATTTTCAGCTGTGCGATCGCCGATCAGCAGTTTGTATTCACGTTTGATGTAGTTTAAAATCTCGGCATCGAATTTGTCGCCGGCCATTTTGATGGATGAGGAAGTAACGATATCACCCATGGATAGGACAGCTATGTCTGTTGTGCCGCCGCCGATGTCGACGACCATGTTTCCGCTAGGCTGGAAGATATCCATGCCAGCGCCGATAGCTGCGACTTTTGGCTCTTCTTCAAGATACACTTTTTTGCCGCCGCTTTTTTCAGCTGCTTCCTTGATAGCTTTTTGCTCAACGCTTGTAATGTTCGTTGGGCAGCAAATCAAGATGCGCGGTTTGGAAAGGAACCCTTTGACGTCCAATTTGTTGATAAAATGCTTAAGCATGGCTTCTGTCACATCAAAGTCTGCAATGACTCCATCCTGCAGCGGACGGATTGCAACGATATTCCCAGGAGTACGCCCTACCATGCGGCGCGCCTCTTCTCCGACAGCCAATACTTTATTATTGTTTTTATCGATTGCCACGACAGATGGTTCATTTAGCACAATCCCGCGGCCTTTAACGTGGATCAGCACATTGGCAGTACCAAGGTCGATCCCAATATCCCTAGCTAACATCCCTATCTTTTCCTCCTTGAAAAATCGCTGGCTGCGGCTGATTGATCCCGCCAGTTCCGAAAACAGACAAGGATCAGTAAGGATATTCAGAAGCCGCTGCGTAATTGCGAACCATATATTTCCCTAATTTCTTATTCTATCATAAAAAAATGGAAATAGTAAATAAAACCTAGAAAATTAAGAAAAGAAACTTACAGAACCACAATAAAGCGTGCCTGACCCCCTTTAGCAAACTAAAGGGGGTCAGGCACGCTCTATTAAATTAACGCAGCACCCCACTGGGGGTCAGGCACGCTTTAGGGATTTAGTGCTTTATTGGACTGGCTCTTCTTCCCTTTCTTCTTTGCTGTATTTCTGCTTTGTTGCTTCCCCGCCGCGCAAATGGCGGATTGATTTATGGTAATCAAGTATTTCCTTCACCTCGTTGGCTAGCTCCGGGTTGATTTCAGGCAGTCTTTCCGTCAGGTCTTTATGGACTGTACTTTTGGACACGCCAAACTCCTTCGCGATTACGCGAACCGTTTTTCTCGTCTCCACGATATACTTTCCAATCTTGATGGTTCTCTCTTTGATGTAATCGTGCACACCACTCGCCCTCCCTAAATTGGATGTGAGAAGTGTGAAATGAGACTCGCTATTCTCGTCGTCAACTCCTGTAATCCGCACTTGATTAAGCACGGCAGAAGGCATGAGCCTTCTGGACACTGCAGGGACTAATCATTGTCTCCAGCTGAATTCCCATTTCTGCAAACGACTCCTCACCTCAAACACTCTCTTTGTCAGGTTTGTAAACAGTTTATTAGCTTGGTTGAGGATATATGCATAAATTAACCAATCGGGACAAGGGATACCGGAAAGTTTTTTGAAAATTGGAACTGACAAGGAGGGTGAGAAAAAGCTTGCCTAAGAGCAAATTCAAACTATGCGATGTGGAGTTCAATCCTTGTATGGTTTCAAACAATCCCCCCTCATAAATGAAATACAGCACTTTAACCATAGTGTTAGCACTTCGTGAAAAACTGAAGCATTCGTCTTTTAAAAAGAAGAGATCCATTCCTCAAATCATGAAATTCCCTCAAGAAAACCAGACTGCTAAACGCGCCTTTTCCACAACAAAAAAACCGGCGGGAATCTCCCACCGGCCAAAACTATCTATTGCTTTGTCCTAGTCTCAAATACATTTTTCACTCGGGAAACGGCTGTCTTGGAGCCGCCTTTTTCCTGAACGTTGTCGATCATCATCGTGATGAGAAGATTAGGCGATTGCGGGTTGTAGCCGACGAACCAGCCAAGCTCACGACCTTTTTCCCCTTGCTTTGCCTTGATTTCCGCTGTACCTGTTTTACCAGCGAGCGGGTAGTTCGGGATCACTGCGGAATGGGCGGAGCCTCTCGGATCAGAAACGACCTTTGTCAGCATTCCGTTCAGCGCCATGGCCTCTTCCTCCGTAATCAAGCCCTCACTCCACACTTGGCTCTTTTTATCGTCTGCAAGCAGTACAGGCTTGATGAGATTGCCTTTATTCACAAAAGGCGTATATGCTGCCGACAGATGGAGGATGTTCATCTCGATTTGTCCCTGACCGTAGCCCGAATCGGCGAGCGTTATCTCTTTTCCAATATCGCCCATCGTTGACGGTTCAAGCGGATAAAGATAATCCAACTCCTTCTCAAAGCCAAACTTCTTCAGCCCCTCGCCGAAAGCATCCTTGCCAGTATCAAGCGCTACACGGGCAAAATAAATATTGTCGGAATAAATCAAGGCCTTCTCCATATCGATCTGGCCTTTGACGTCGGAGATACGGGTCACCTTGTAGTTTCCCCATGAATTATTAGGCTGCCATCTCTTTTCATTGATCGTATAGGCTTTATCAAGGCTGATTTTATCACTGGAAAGGCCGACAGCCGCTGTAATTGGCTTCATGACCGAACCCGGAGCAAATTTGAGCTTGAAGCGGTTCAGGGTCGGATCGGCAGGGTTGTTGGCCATTTCCTCGCGCTGCGACTTGGTAAAACCGAGCGTAGCCGCGTTCGGATCGAATCCTGGAGCACTTACAAGCGCCAGCGTTTCACCAGTGAGAGGGTTGATAGCGGAAGCTGCACCTGCTTCTCCCTTCATCTGGTCGTAAATTTGCTGCTGCAGGACGACATCGATGGTGAGTTTGACATCTTCCCCATCTTTTACTGACTTTTCAGCAAGAAGTTTTTCGCTGCCGTCTTTTTTCTTAATGGAAATCCTTACACCATTCTCTCCCCTGAGCCTCTCTTCAAGCACTTGCTCAAGGCCGCGCTTTCCAATCAGGTCACTGGACGTATAACCTTTGCCCTCAAGCTTTTTCAGGTCATCCGCCGTTACCGGGGCAACGTAGCCAACCAAGTGGGAAAAAGCTTCGCCGTAAGGATACTCGCGGACATTCACCTTGCTGCTTGTGACTCCGTCGAGAGCAAACAATTTTTCCTGCAATGCAAGATTGTCTTTCGAGATTTTTTTCAGCGGAACGAGCAGATCAGGCTTGACCCATGGGGCTTCAAGCATTTTGTTGATATGTTCTTCCGTCATTTCAAGCAGCTTTGCGAGCGTCGCGATTGTTTCCTTCTTCTTGTCGCCAAGCTGGCCCGGTATGACTCCGATTTCAAGCGCATAGCCATTGGCTGCCACCATGTCCCCGTTCCGGTCCATAATGCTGCCGCGGTTTGCTGGAATCGATTGATAGCTCAGTCGGTCTTCCTTGCCAAGCTCGGGAAAAATATAAGTTTGATTCCAGTCGATATACCAGTTTTCTTCGTCCCCGTGTTTTTCTTTCAGCAGCTTGGCCGTATGGCCGAATTTGATTGGCCCGGCGGCGCTGTCCATTTTTGCCGAGAACGGAAAGTTTGCACTCTCTTTGTGCTTTTTCTCTTCTTCAGGCTTCTTGAATTGGACATCAAGCTTGTCGATTTCAAGGTCTTTATATATTTTATCGTAACGGTTCACAAACTCTTCTTTTGTGATGGACTGCTTTGCATCATCAGTGAGGTAACCGTACATCTTGTCGAATTTCTTAGCATTCCAAAGCTTAATATACTGCGAAAGTCTGTCTTCCGGACTGGTTTCCTTGCTGCAGCCGGTAAACATAACAGCCAGCATTATTGCCGCAATAAGTAAGATTACTTTCCTCATTATTTGTCTCTCCTCCTTCTGACTGATTTTAGCATAGTCAGGGAGAACATTCTATTGGACAACATTATGGCAGGATTAAATAGTTTTCGACAGAGGTGTACGGCGGGAGTTTGGATTTGCACTATCTATTAGGTGCCGAGTTAGGTGCCGAGTAGGTGCCGAGTTAGGTGATGCACATTATGCATTCGCAGCGGGTTGGGCAATATGTATTAGATGCCGTATTCGCGATGTCCACTAATCACAGTGCTCGTCCCACTAAAACGGCCATCCTGGGGAAGTATCAGCACTAGAATTCCTATCCGCCGCAGCAGGACAGATATTAGAGCAACCGGTTCCTCTCAAATATACAGATCTTTTAAAAGTCAAAAAAACCCGCCGTGAGGGGCGGGTTTCCAAAATTAAGAGTTAGTTGTGTTCTTGGACTCACTAGAAGGATTAATGCTGTCCTTCTCGCTTTCTTTCGTGTTTTTTGTGCCTTCATCTTTGGATGACTCTTCATTGAGCTTCGTGCCATCTTTAGATTTTGTGCTGTCCTCAGGCTTCGCGTCTTCTTCAGACTTCGTTCCGTCTTCTGGCTTTGCGCCTTCGTCAGACTTCGTTCCGTCTTCTGGCTTTCCGCCTTCATCAGACTTCGTTCCGCCCTCTGGCTTTGTACCTTCGCCAGACTTTGTTCCATCCTCTGGCTTCGTGCTGTCACCAGACTTTGTTCCATCTTCCATTTTGGAATCATCGCTAGTTTCCTCAGTCTTGCCGGAATTATCGGCAGGAACCACATTCGCTTCCATCAGAGCACTCATCGGCTTTTCAAAGAAATCGCTCGGATTAACAGGAATGTTGTCTTTGCGGATTTCAAAATGAACGTGTATGCCGGCCTTTTCGTTGAACATGCTGCGCCCTGAAGTAGCTAGGGCCTGGCCTTGGTCAACCTTCTGGCCCGCTTTGACTTTAATATTTTTTACAGATTGATACTGTGTTACAATGCCTTTATCGTGTTCAATTTCAATGACATTTCCAAGTAGTGCATCGTCTTTGATGCTTTTCACAGTGCCGCTAACAGAGGCAACAACTTCAAATTCCTTGCCGTTTTTATGGGCAATGTCGATTCCCGTGTTTGGGTGGTATTGGTTATTGTAGACAACCAACGCTGCTTCCTGCTCTTCTTTTTTGCTGTCATTATCATAGAATTGTTTTTGGATGACAACTTTTTCAGGATCAGCTGCAGGCATCAGGAAATTTTCAAGTGCTCGGTTGACTTCGACGGCAGGAGCATCGTTCAATTTTTTCCCAGGCTGGTCAGTGGCTTCATAATCGAATTTGTCGCTTTCTGTACCGCTGTTTTGATACCAGACTACACCAGACAGAATGATTGCAGCACTTGCCAGATAGATTGCTGGATATGCCCAGCGCTTCTTAAAAAACCGTTTCATACTTGTGTCCTGAGAAGATTTTTTTTCTTCCTCTCTCATTTTCATCACCTCAGCAACCAGTCTGAACAGATAGAAAACAATATATACATAGAGCCAAAAATTTTTTACTGCTTATCTTTCGACAAAGCGGTTTATTTTATTCATTTTGGCATCACTTTTTACGAAATGGGGATTTTTATCATGAAAATTGCAGTATGGATGTTAAGATTTTTGCCGCCGATATATATGGCGGCTATCTGGATTATGTCTAGCCTGCCAGACACGGCGGTCATTGAGCTGTCGGACCACAGCATCGACCGATACTTCAAAGAGTCCCTGCACCTCGTGGAATTCGGGATACTCTACATTCTGCTGTTCCTCGCGGCGCTGACTTTCCGCGGATTCAAGCCATTGTGGAGCTTCGCATTCATGGGCATCAGTATCCTTTATGGCCTTCTCGATGAATATCACCAAAGCTTCATGCCGTACCGCTCGGCAACACTAATAGATTTTGTGAAAGATGTGATTGGAGTGCTTGCCGCTTCCCACTTCCTGCACCATGCACGCTTCAGCGGGAAGTTTCCGGCGATTGGAAGATGGCTGGAGAGAGTCGCGCAGATTGGTAGGATGCGTTAGGCGGGGCGGTGCCGTTGGGTTGATCCTTAGGTTGATTCCGGGATATTGGTGCAGGGCGGGGCTGCTTGATGGAAACAGTTTGAGCAGGGGGTATCTTGGCTGGGGCGCTTGATGGTGACGGTTTGAGCAGGGGTATCTTGACTGGCTGGGGCGCTTGATGGTGACGGTTTGAGCAGGGGGTATCTTGGCTGGGGCGCTTGATGGAAACAGTTTGATCAGGGGGTATCTTGGCTGGCTGGGGCGCTTGATGGTGACGGTTTGAGCAGAGGGTATCTTGGCTGGCTAAGGCGCTTGATGGAAACAGTTTGATCAGGGGTATCTTGGCTGGCTGGGGCGCTTGATGGTGACGGTTTGAGCAGAGGGTATCTTGGCTGGCTAGGGCGCTTGATGGTGACGGTTGGTCCGGGGATACCGGCTATGTGGTGCAGATGGCTGGAAACGGTTGGGCTGGGGATACCTCGGCTATGTGGTGCAGATGGGTGGAAACGATTGGGCCGGGGATATCTCGGCTGGCTGGAAACGGTTGGGCTGGGGATATCTCGGCTGGTGGGCAAGAGAGGTGTGACTGGGCATGGCTGGCGGGTGGACCGCAGCTGAGTGCTGAAGTTGTTGGTGACTGACCGCAACTGGACTGATGCAGCGCTGATGATCCTGGTAAATTGGCTGCAACGGTGTTTGGTGGGGGTTTGGGTGTTTGAGGACTGATGGCTGGCTCTAACTGAGTGGCCTTCTTCTCTTCTCTTTTATAAAAATAGCGCAGCGGTTTGGCAGGATTATGGGGAGCTCCTATCGTATTTATTGAGTAAAAGAGATAGGAGAGATGCCAATGATTGCCAAACCCCGTTTTTTACCAATGCGGATTCATGTAAATCAAGCTTTAGCTCGAAGGCTTCCCAAAAACCATCCTATTATTCCAATACTTGAGAACAGCACCTCAAAAATAAACTCCGGCTACCACGGCGAAGTGGAAGTGGATTTTCATTTAAAGTACCTTGATGACAAGGAGCATCATATTTTCCGCGATTTACGGCTGTCCCACCCCCTCCATCACTTCCAACTTGATAACCTCATTCTTTCCCGCAAATATATTCTCCATTTAGAAGTCAAAAATTACACTGGAACACTTTATTTTGACGAAAAACTGAAACAGTTTTACCAGACTGCGAACAATGCGGAAAAAGGCTATCAGCACCCACTGACGCAGCTGAGGAGGCAGAATGCCCAGTTCCTTGACTGGTTGGCAGCTCGAGGATTTAGCGGCTTGCCTGTCATCTCCCAGCTTGTCTTCAGCAACCCGGCCGCGGTGATCAAGACAAATGATGCTGGCATCCGAAGGCTGGTTTGCAAGGCCGATCAATTGAAGGCACAGCTGAGTACAGTGCTTAGCTCAGCATCCGTCGATATCATGACGGAGAAGGAGCAGCGGAAGTTATCAAGGCTTTTATTGAAGGAAAATTTACCGCATAAGCCAGAGGTTCTAAAAAATTATGATATTCATTATGATGAATTGAGGAAAGGGATCCAGTGTCCCGCCTGTTCGGCCTTCTACATGAAGCGAAAGCATAGATTCTGGGTTTGCCCACATTGCCATCATCATTCAAGCCATGCCCACGTCGATGCCCTCCTTGATTACTTTCTCCTTGTAAAGCCAACTATAACGAATAGTGAGTTTAGAGACTTTATGTGCTTGTCTTCTGTTAAGACTTCCAGCAACCTTCTAGTAAGCATGGGGCTGCCTCACCAAGGCATAAATAAAGGAAGAGTTTATTTTGCTCCGCTGAATTTCCACTCTTTACTGGAAGAAAGGAGAATTCAAGTTAGAAATCACCCAATAAATAGGTGACTATCGAAGTTTTTTATTGAAAAAGTATACTTTGAGTTTTAATTCATCGTCATTATTAAGATAATAATGACGATTTTTATGTAAAGAGGTAGTTGATGATTAATTTGGTAATGAAAAATAGATGATTCTTTACTCTAGGAAGGCTAAAAACAAAAAATCAGTTCAAAAAATAGCCTTTCTTCAAGTACAACTGAAGTGTCAAGAGGATTAAAGGTACTAACGAGATTATGTAACCGATTACATATCGACATCTAGCCTGTGATTCAAATCCCTGATTTAGGATATTCCTGATTACATCCGATTTATTCCCGATTAGCCAATAGATATTCCCGATTAAAGGTAATATATTCCCGATTAACGTAATTATATTCCAAGTAGATGTATTCACAATCCATTTTTGTGATTTCATGTAAAACAAGAAGCTAATTCTAATAACAATCTTATCTTAGAAACTAAGCCGAACCGCTCCCATTTCAGGAGCGGCTCACTTCATCACATTAACGCACTGGGGGTCAGGCACGCTTTAGCGATTCACCGCACCGGGGGTCAGGCCCCCTCCCCCCTATTTCTTCGCCATCACCTTGTTGAGGAGGGCGTCGGCTGAGGAGATTTGGATGCCCTTGTAGTAGTGTTGGACGATGTCTTTGTAGTTCTTGCCTTCTGTTGCCATTCCGTTCGCTCCGTACTGGCTCATTCCGACTCCATGCCCGAAGCCTTTCGTGTTGATGATGACGTTGCCGCCTTTCAGCGTCCAGGTAAAGTCGCTCGACCTTAACGCGAGCTTATCCCTTACTTCTTTTCCGGTTAGAGTCTTGCCGCCGATTTCCAGCTTTCCGACCCGCTTGCCGGTTGTCCGTTCAGTGACACTTCCGATGGACGCAGCCCCGCCAAGCTTGACACCAAGTTTCCGTTCGAACTCACTAAGCGGCATGACCGTCTGGCTTGTGTATTTCGGCGACTTTTTGTCCCAAGGGCTTTCCACACTCCGCAAATAGGGGAAGGAATTCTCCCAATAGTCCTCTGAATTCTCAGTATAGCCGTTGCTTGTCGAAAAGAAAGTAGCATCAATTGGAGCACCCTCGTATGTTAGAATCTGGCCGTCCGTCGCTCTCACGGCATCCGCCACTTTCTTGATCTTCCATTCATATTCCGCTCCCCACTGCTGTTTCAGCTCATCTCTGTTACGAAAAACCTGGTGATTCTCCGTATCCGAGACTTGGGCACCATCAGGGAGACCCGTTTTATCAGGGCTCATCAGCTGCTTGACAAAATATGTCCTTGCCGACAATGCCTGTGCCTTCAATGCCTCCACTTCGAAATCCGCAGGCATTTCTGCTGCTACAACTCCAATCACGTATTCATCAAGCGGAAGCTTTTCCAACGAGGACTTTGCCATCCGGAACACCGTCACGTCCACAGCAGAATCTGCGGATGGGACAGAGGCAGCCTGGTCACCCACCGGTTTTGCCTTTTCCCCCAGCTTTCCGTTCGCCTTCTCTTCGGTAAAAGGAAGGACTAACACCGAGGGCACAAGTAGAGTGACTGCAAATAGAATGGCGGATAGTACGATTAATGGTTTGAATTTTAACATAGATAAAGCCTCCACTGTAAAAATTAAAACGGAGAATCCCGTCTCAATTAATCCTATGGAGAAGGACAAGCAATTATGACAGAATATTCGTCCGAAACCTCTTCTCTGATGCCGGTAAAAATTACCATACCATCCCAGCGTCCCTTCTCTGATTCCTGCAAATTCACCAGCCTCGCCCGGACTCCCTTTTCTATTTCTCGGTATAAATCACCATCCCCGGCCGAAATCCCTTCTCTGTTCCGGTAAAAATCACCACACCATCCCGGCGTCCCTTCTCTGATTCCTGCAAATTCACCAGCCTCGCCCGGACCCCCTTCTCTATTTCCGGTAAAAATCACCATCCTATGCCACCTATAAAATCGCCCCCACATTTTTTTCCAAAACTAAAAACCGCAGAACCATACTGGGGACAGCATAATTCTCCGGTCTCAGGAGTGATTTATTTTATTATCGTTATGCGTTCATGTCGGAAACAAACTTTTCCGATGCAAAGATTTCGTCTGCTTCCTTCACGCGTTCAATGTCTGCTCCAAGTGCAGCAAGCTTCTCATGGAAACCAACATAGCCGCGGTCAAGATGCTTCAGTTCCGTAACGCGTGTGACTCCGTCTGCTACCAGACCTGTAAGAATCAGTGCGGCTGCAGCGCGAAGATCGGTTGCTGCCACTTCTGCCCCCTGGAGGCCGGATGGTCCGTTCATGATCACAGAGCGGCCATCAATCTTGATATCAGCGTTCATGCGGCGGAACTCTTCAACATGCATGAAACGATTTTCAAAAACAGTTTCGGTAATCATGCTGGTGCCCTGGGCACGAAGTAGCAATGCCATCATCTGTGACTGCATGTCAGTCGGGAAGCCTGGATGCGGCATTGTCTTGATGTCGACAGCCTTCATCTTGTCAGGTCCGATAACCCGCAAGCCTTCTTCCTCTTCTTCAATGATGACACCCATTTCTTCCATTTTCGCAATAACTGAAGACAAATGCTCTGGAACTGCCCCCTTAACGAGTACATTTCCGCCCGTGATTGCTGCTGCCACCATGAAAGTACCAGCTTCAACGCGGTCTGGAATGATTGAGTGCTCCACTCCGAACAGCAGGTTCACACCTTCAATGCGGATGGTGCCGGTCCCGGCTCCCCTTACTTTTGCCCCCATTTTGTTCAGGAAGTTAGCAAGGTCGACGATTTCCGGTTCTTTTGCTGCATTTTCAAGGGTTGTTATTCCCTTTGCAAGTACAGCCGCCATCATAATATTTTCCGTAGCGCCAACACTTGGGAAATCCAGGTATATTTTAGCGCCGTGCAGCCCGTCTAGTGCTTCTGCTTCGATAAAGCCGTTTCCTACCTTTACAGTCGCTCCCATTGCTTCAAAGCCTTTTAGATGCTGGTCAATCGGACGTGATCCAATTGCACACCCGCCAGGCAGGGCCACGCGGGAACGGCCATTTCTTGCTAGCAGTGATCCCATAACAAGTACTGAAGCACGCATTTTGCGAACGTACTCAAATGGCGCCTCGATTTCTAACTCTCTTGATGCGTCTACAACAACTGTATTATTTTTAAACTCCACTTCGGCGTTTAAAGAACGTAAAACCTGGTTGATCGTATATACATCGGAGAGAGTTGGCACATCACGAATAACGCTTTTTCCATCACTTGCTAATAATGTTGCAGCGAGTACAGGCAAAACAGCATTTTTAGCTCCTTCTACTTTAACAGTGCCGCTCAGCCTTTTTCCGCCGCGGACGATGATTTTTTCCAAGTGTATTCCCCTCCGCGTCCAATTTCTCTATATTAATATTCAATCGTTATGATGGGTGTGCCAACTACGATAGTAGTCTTACCGCCCATATCCTGTGTTTTCCTTATTCCAAGCTGCAAGTTCATCTTATGTTCATCTGTCATGGATGTGTCGAATAAAGGCGAAAAAGCAGATGTAGAAATAAATGAATGCTCTTTTAATGCTTCCAATTCTTCTGCATCGAATGATTTTAACAGCCTTTTCATGTAAATGGGCAAAGACGTATCCATCTTATCACTGAGTTCACCCTTTATACAAGAGAAAACTTTAGCTTTTTCGCGAAAAATGTCAAATAATCTGTTTTTTATTTCCGTGTTTAAAAATGTTTCCGTTTTGTCATTCCAGGAATGACCTCTGACCTCATACATGACGTACGTATGTAATCTGCCGTCCGTGTCTGTCGTTATGATCTTCAGTTTTTCCTGATGGCGGGTGGAATCAGATACAGCAGTCAAGGTTCTTTGCTGCTTAGATTCCTCTTGCTTCCATGTCCACTCCGGTAACTTACTTTTCAAACCAGATACCAAATTGTCTAGATCTTGTTGTGTTTGAACATCTTCCATTCTTTCCCGTGCGTATATTGACCATCCATTGATCAAAATATGTTCGTCCCCAAGGACTTCGGCCAGTTTTGGCAAAACCTGTCCCGAGTCCGCTACAGTCGTCCTATTCCCAGCCTGCAACATAACAAAACCAATAATGCCAAAAAATGATACCAACAGTAAAAGTTTCTTCATCTCTGTAACGCCTCCCCTTAGTACCATTTTTACCATGGTGGTGGGGAGCATACTTGGGAAATGTCGTCACTTTATGACAGATATCGATTCTACGGCAACTGGTCCGGGTGTTTTAAAAGTTTGCAATATGTATCACATACTCAAACATGAACACAAAGACAATCATACTGAAAATTGCTGTGTTTGAAAACATGTATGAAGACCTAATTTTTTACCAATTCAGCCTAACAGCCAGATTATCGTCTTTTGTGGGCTCAGGTATTTTTCAACATAATAACCCGTACCCCTATTACTTAAAGGACTGAGGGCAGGACCAGCTGAAAAATAGTAGGCAACCGCCTGGACATATTAAGGTAATCAAGGAAGAAATTGCTCACGGTAGAACCAAGCGCAATGGACATAAAAATATATAGGATCCTGGCTTGGAAGACTCGGTTCTGTTTCAGCAGCCGGTCAAACTGCAGTGCCTGCAGTGC
The DNA here is from genome assembly GCF_003570705.1 of Mesobacillus zeae. Classification (GTDB taxonomy): domain Bacteria; phylum Bacillota; class Bacilli; order Bacillales; family Cytobacillaceae; genus Mesobacillus_C; species Mesobacillus_C zeae. The sequence continues at coordinate 9,869 of NZ_QWVT01000027.1, read as the reverse complement.
CCACCATGCAACTGCAATAAATACAAGATGTGAGAGAATGCCAAGGAGCGCATTTGAGCCAAATTCTGTAATCATCTTCTTTCCCCTTCCATTCACTGCCTGTTTTTTCACAGGCCTTTCAGCCCGAGAAAAAGACAGGTTCCTTCCCCGCTATTATAGACGAATAGACGGCACAAAAGTTTCATTTTTCCAAGAAAAAAAGGAGCCGGCATTTTGGCCGGACTCCCTCTCTCTATAAAACCCCTTTTTGGACCATTCCCCAGGCTTCTCCCAAGCCTGAGAAATAAAAATGCCTTCCCTAAATCCCCTTCCCCCGAACTGGATTTAGGGCTGGTTCCCATAATACCCAGGAACCAAGACAATTGTTTCAATATAACAGTTTACTTCATAGTCCCTTATCTCTCCAATAACCGGTTATTGGAGAGATAAGGAGCGGTTTTGCTGTGGTAACCGCTGACTGCAGAAAATTGTAATTGATTTTACCATTACAACCGTTGACTGCAAAATTCATTGAATCGGTTGAGTTGCGGTGGCAACCAGTTACTCCAACAATCGATTTTATCGTGATAACTAGCTCCTGCGAAAATTCCAACCGATTTTTCCCTGACAACCACTTACTGCAGAAAATCAATGAACTGGTTGAAATTGCTGTTGAAAAAATCGAATGCGAGCTGCGGCATGATTCCGAATACAACGGTTGCCGCTGCGCAGATGATGACTGTTATAACTGTCCCTGGCTGCAGTGCGATTTTTTCGTGATGCGCTGCAGGACGGAAAAACATTTGTGTCAGGATGCCGAAGTAGTAGAAATAGGATACGACCGTTGTGGCAATCATGATGGAAACAAGCACATAATGCGCCGGGTCAACCATAAGCGCACCCAGGAAGATATCCAGCTTTCCAATGAAGCCTGCGGTTCCTGGAATTCCGGCAAGCGACAGGATGAAAATGGCCATCGCGCCTGCCAGCAGCGGCGAACGGCGGTAAAGCCCTGCAAAATGGCTGATATCCTCCGTGCCTTCCTTCATGGTCATGAGCTGGATGATGGCAAAAGCGCCAAGGTTCATGAACAGATAAGCCAGCAGGTAGAACCAGATTGAATCGAACATCACGACTGACATCGCTGAAAAAGCCACGAGGATGTAGCCGGCATGCGCGATACTAGAATAGGCGAAAAGCCTTTTGATGCTTCGCTGCCTAAGGGCGATCACGTTTCCGATGATCATTGTTGCCCCGGCCAGGAAGCCGATATAATCCTGCATTGAAAACAAAAGCGGTAAATCGCTGTCATTAGATGGCACCGCGGCAAAAACCGACAATATAACGCGCATCATGATGACAAACCCGGCTGTTTTCGATACAACGCTCAGGAACGCTGTAACCGGAGTTGGAGCCCCCTCGTACACATCCGGCGCCCACATATGGAACGGTGCTGAGGCAAGCTTGAACGATAGGCCGACAAAAATCATCAGGAATGCCAATCCAAGGATATAGACATGCTGCGGATTATCTATTTGTGAAAGCAGTCCTGCCATTTCCCTCAGGTTTGTCGTCCCGGTTATTCCATAGACATAGCTCATTCCGAACAAGGTAATGGCCGTTGATATGCCGCCGTTGATGACGTATTTCATGGCAGATTCGTTTGAGCGTGTGTTTTTCTTGCGTATCCCGGCAAGAATATATGAAGAGATTGACAGAAGCTCAAGTCCGACAAACAATGTAATCAAGTCTCCGCTTGAAGACATCATCATCGCACCAAGCAGCGCTGTCATGAACAAGTAGAAAAATTCTCCCCTGTATTCCTCCATGCCTTCTTTCGGCTTGTAATCGATGGCGAGCAGCATGACAAGCGCGGCACCGCCCAAAAGCAGGAGCTTGAAAGCTTTGGCAAAAGAATCAAGCCGGAAAGTATCGTGCAAAATGGATGCTGTATCCTGGCCGAGCAATAGAGTCAGGCTCACAATAGCTGCGACGATGCCAGCTAGACCAAAGAAACCAAGGATGTTCCTGTTCATTTTTTTCGGCATGAACAGATCGAGCACTGCCAGGATTGTTGCTGTCCCCAGGATCAGGAATTCAGGGGTCATCATCCCCCATTGAAATGAAAGCAATTTATCCAAATCCATCCTTCATCAACCCCCTAACCCGAGCAAGACGGACTTTAACGGTTCGCTGAGCACAGCCGGATAAACCCCGATCAGCACGATCAGGCCGACAAGCACTAGAACAGGCGCCCACTCATATGAGCGGAGATCCGTAATACCTGCGAATTCGCGGTCAGCCCTGCCGTAAGTAATGGCAAGAACTGCACGGAGCAGGTAAACTGCCGTCATGATAATGCCAAGTGTTCCAACTGCGGCGAGCCATGGCATTTCTTCGAATAAACCAAGGAAGGCCATAAATTCAGAGACAAAACCCGACATTCCTGGAAGTCCAAGCGATGCCATCGCACCTGCAAGCAGGAAGCCTGAAGCAATCGGCATTCCTTTGGCCATTCCGCCAAGCTTAGAAATGTCAGTTGTATGCGTTCTTTCATAGAAAACACCGACAAGGAAGAACAGCAGAGCCGAGATCAAGCCATGTGATACAACCTGGAAGATCGCTCCCTGAATCCCTGCCTGATTCAATGCTCCAAGGCCGATCAAGACAATTCCCATATGGGAAATGGATGAATAGGCGAGGACCATTTTGAAATCCTTCTGGATAAAAGCAAGGAATGCTCCATACAGCAGGTTGATGACTCCAAGCACTGCCAGCACAACAGCCAGTTCCTTAAACTGCTCTGGAAAAATTCCCATTCCAAAGCGGATGAGACCGTATGCCCCAATTTTCAAAAGAATCCCGGAGTGCAGCATAACAATAGATGGCGGAGCTTCAACGTGTACACGTAGCATCCAGCTGTGAAGCGGGAAGATTGGAAGCTTGATTCCAAACGCAACAAGCAAAGCAATCAGCAATCCATACTTCACCGAATCCGACAGCGGCGTAATCAGGTCTGAATTCGCAGTGTTCACAAGGATTTTCAGCGCCTCGATGTTCGTAGTCCCTGTACGGGCGAACAGCACCATGATGACGATGAGCAGTATCGCTGAGCCCAAGCCATTGTAGATCAGGAAGCTGTAGGCTGCTTTTTCTTTTTCAAAAAAGCCCCATTTCCCGATCAGGAAGAACATCGGAATGAGTGTCAGCTCGAAAAAGACGAAGAACAGGATGAGGTTTTGCGCTGTAAAGACGCCAAGCATCCCGATTTCAAGCAGCAAGAACAGCATGTAATAACCCTTCCATTCTTTTTTGATATGGAAAGAAGCTATTGCGGCAAGCGTTGACAGGATCGCAGTCAATACGATCATCAGGAGCGAAAAGCCGTCAATCCCTAGCTCGTAATAGACTGTAAAAAAATCTTCTCCCATTTGTGGGAGGTTTCCAAACTGGATCCAGCGGACCCTTTCCGAAAAGTCGGCAAGATCCTTACCCATTAAGCGGGAAACATAGGCCATCAAAGCCAGTATGGCTGGCGGCAGTGTCGCCATGAAGCCCAGCAGTTTGATGCTTTTCTCACTATCCTTTGACATGAAGGCGAGCAGGATGATCCCCAGCAGCGGAGAAAAAACCAGCAAGCTTAAATAGTAGCTTTCATTCATTATAGGTAACCCCCTGTCAGGGCAAAGATGACCATCAGGACGGCAAGCCCGACAAAGGCAATCGCGCCGTATGTCTGCACTTGTCCGCTCTGTATTTTCGAACCTGTTTTGCCGAGGGTCTGGACAAAGACGGTGACCGTCTTCACAAGGCCTTCAACAAGGAAAGTCTCGATAAAACGCAGGAACAGGCTGACGGCCTTGGCGCCGTATACGAACGTCATGCCATAAAATTCATCAATATAATACTTGTTGCGTAGCACATTGTACGTCAAAGGTGCGCGGGAGATAAGCCAGTCGCGGCTGATCGACCGTTTTACATAAATCAGGTAGGCAAGCAGGATGCCGGAAAGCGACACAAGCGTTGCCACTATCATAATCCATGCTGGCCCTTCAACATGCCCGTGACCCAGCGCGCTGTTGCCTTCGACGAGCCAGTCGCCAAGGAACGTTCCGAACCACGGAGTGTTGATATAACCCGAGGCAATTGCAAGGACCCCAAGAACAGCCATCGGGAAAATCATCGAGCCCGGTGATTCATGCACGTTCTTCATATGGGTGCGGGCTTCGCCGGCAAACACCATGAAGAACAGGCGGAACATATAAAACGCGGTAAAGAAAGCAGCCGTGACAGCGAGCCAGAACAATGCCTTATTTCCATGCACCCAAGCTGCTACTAAAATTTCATCTTTACTGAAGAAGCCTGAGAAAAGCGGAACGCCGCTGATGGCAAGCGTACCGATCAAAAACAGTGGTGCCGTAAAGCGCAGCTTCTTCCATAGGCCGCCCATTTTTTCAATGTCCTGCGTATGCACGGCGTGGATGACGCTTCCTGCTGCCAAGAACAGCAGAGCCTTGAAGAAGGCATGTGTCATCAGATGGAAGACACCCGCCACATAGCCCGCAGAACCAAGTGCCAGCATCATATAGCCAAGCTGGCTGACGGTCGAGTAGGCAAGGACACGCTTGATGTCTTTTTGAACAATCCCGATACTCGCTGCGAATATGGCGGTGAAGGCACCGATGACGGAAACCGTCATTAACGCTGTTTCGCTAGCCGCGAACAGCGGGAACGTAGCGGCTACAAGGTAGACACCCGCCGCAACCATTGTCGCTGCGTGAATCAGGGCAGACACTGGCGTCGGCCCTTCCATCGCATCCGGAAGCCATGTGTGGAGCGGGAACTGGCCTGATTTTCCTACTGCCCCAATAAAAATCAGGATGGCAGTGAGGGTGATCATTGTTTCTGAAACCGCGCCTTCTTTTACAGAGGCAAAAATTTCATCGTATTCGAAGCTGCCAGTCTGCCAGAATAGCAGAATCATGCCGATCAAAAGGCCAACGTCCCCGATCCGGGTCATGATGAACGCTTTTTGGGCAGCATGCTTGGCGCTTTCTTTGTAAAAATAAAACCCGATTAGCAAGAATGAGCCAAGCCCGACAAGCTCCCAGAATATATACGTCTGCAGCAGGTTCGGCGAAAGCACCAGGCCGAGCATCGCAAACGTAAACAGGCCGAGGTAGGCATAAAAGACTGGAAACCGCTCGTCTCCATGCATATAGCCTCTGGAGTAAATATGTACTAAAAAGCTGACAAGCGAGACGATTACCAGCATCAAAGCGTTTAACTGATTCACTTCAAATCCCGCGGTTAACTTCAAGTCCCCTATCGTAAGCCATACTGATTCCGATTTAAACGTCGGTTTCGTAAAGCGTTCCGCCAGCATATATACAGACATGGCGAGAGATGCAAGGGTCAGCAGGATGCCTGCGTATGCGCTTGCTTCTCTCAGCCGCCTGCCGGCGATAAGAAGGACTAGAAACGATAAAAGCGGGAACAGCGGAATGAGCCAAGCATTCTCCATCTATATCACAATCCCCTTTTTTTGACGCGGCCGTTTCTCCGTTTATCGCGCGTCTTAGTGGGCCCGCGCTATGCGGGACTAATGACCAGTTCACTGAAGCTTTCATTGGCGCCACGGTACCGAGAAAGTCCGCTAGCGCCAAACAGCACTGTTCTAAGGCAGCTGCCTAGTGCTTCAACTGGTCCATTTCATCGATATTGACTGTTTTGCGGTTGTTGTATAGGGCAATCAGGATTGCAAGCCCGATAGCAGCCTCAGCAGCGGCAATGGCGATCGCAAACAGCGCGAATATCTGGCCATTGATCGACGGGGCTGGCCCATATTTACTGAAGGTGACGAGATTGATATTGACTGCATTCAGCATCAGTTCAATTGAAATCAGCACAATGACGGTGTTCCGCTTAGACAGAGCTCCGTACAGGCCGATGCAAAAAAGAATCAGGGCAAGGGCGAGAAAGGCTGAAACAGGCACATTGCTCATTCCTTATCCCCCTCCTTCCCATTATCGTCTTTCCTTGCAAGGATAATGGCACCAACGAGGGTAACCAGAAGGACGACAGACGTCAATTCAAATGGAATGATGTAGTCTGAATATAAAGCAAGCCCTATCTGTTCTGTATTTTTCACATGAAGCGAGCTTGTTTCGGATGTAAAATCGAGATCATATATGCCAATATAAACGGCTGCCCCAAAAGCCAACACACCGAGGAACAGGAGGATTTTCCTCCACCCTATCCCCTTCGCCTCGCTCTCATCATTATGCTTCGTGAGCATGATTCCGAAAAGCATGATGATGGTGATTGCGCCTGAGTAGATCAGGATCTGCACAGCGGCAAGAAATTCAGCTGAAAGAAGGACATAAATCCCTGCGATGCTGACAAATGTGAAGACGAGCGCAACGACCATATGGACCACCTTTGTCAGGTTGAGCAGCAGCACACCGCCCATGATGGCTACGAGCGCAAGTCCGATGAATGCAATAAATTCGCCAGATAACATCATGCCTTATTCACCTTCCGTATGTTCTCGTCGTTTTCATCGAGCCATTGGAGGTTCTTGAACAATTCATCCCGGCTGTATTCGGCAAGCTCGAAATTGTTGGTCATAATAATTGCTTCTGTCGGGCATACCTCTGTGCAAAGATCGCACAGGATACAAATTTCGAAATTGATGTCATACGTATCAATGATTTTCCCTTTTTTCGCTGGATCCGGATGTTTCTTTCCGGTTAATTGAATGCAGTCTGTCGGGCAGATGTTCGCACACTGGTTGCAGACAATGCACTTTTCCGGATAAAACTTCTGGATTCCGCGGAACCGGTCCGGAAGCGGAAGCGGCTCTTTCGGATAGTCGTACGTCACCTTTTGGCGGGTCAGGTTCTTAAGGGTATATGATAATCCTTTAGCCAGTCCTAGCACGTAATTCACCCCTTATTTGAAAAGTTCGGAACAGAGGCAGGAGCCCGTTCCGCCTCGAAACGCGCGAGGCACTCTTATTAAAAAATAGTAAGCAGTTCCTTTAACAATGCGGTCAGGAATATATTGGCCAGGGCAACCGGCAACAGCACTTTCCAGCCAAACTCCATCAGCTGATCGGCCCGTACGCGCGGGAAAGTAACCCGGAACCAAATCAGGATAAAGACAACAAGGCTGAACTTCAATGCGAACCAAACGGCACCCGGAATGAAGCCTAAAAATGGCAACGGCAGCCAGCCTCCGAGGAACAGCACCGTGATCAACGATGACATCGCGAAGAAATACACGTACTCGGATAGCATGAAGAATGCCCAGCGGAAGCCTGAATACTCGACGTGGAAGCCGGCAACAAGCTCCGACTCTGCCTCTGGCAGGTCAAACGGCGCCCGGTTCAGCTCGGCAACGGCCGCAATCAGAAAGACGATGAAAGCGATTGGCTGCAGGATGATGAACCAGCCATCCTTCTGGGCCTCGACAATGTCATTCAGGTTAAGGCTGCCTGACAGCAGGATGACACCAAGGACGGACATGACGAGCGGGATTTCGTAGGAAATCATCTGCGCGGCAGCCCGCATCCCTCCGAGGAGGGAATATTTGTTGTTCGATGCCCAGCTTGCGGTGACAACCCCAACCGTCGATAAGCCAGAAATAGCAATATAGTACAGTAGGCCGACACCAATATCGGCAAACTGCAGTTTATCTGTGAACGGAATGGTTGCTACGACCATAAAGGCCGGCGCAAACGCAATCACAGGGGCCAGGATGAACAGCGGCCTGTCCGCAAGCTTAGGGATTGTGTCTTCTTTTAACAAAAGCTTGAGAACGTCAGCGACTGTCTGGAGCAGCCCCCACCGGCCGCCTACTTGGTTCGGGCCGTGGCGGAGCTGCATGAAGCCCATGACTTTCCGCTCTGCAAGGATGGCATATGTAACAAAGCCTAAAATGACGAATAAAAACACTGTGGCGAGCAAAAAGAAGATCCCAAAGTTTGCCCAGCCCGGGCTGGAATACAGCAGGTCCTGGATCATTATCCGTCTACCTCCCCAAGAACGATGTCAATCGCCCCAAGAATCGCAATCAAGTTGGCGATATTTTCACCCACCAAAAGCTTCGGAAGGATTTGGAGATTGTAAAATGACGGACGCCTGAATTTCAGCCGATACGGTTCTTTTTTTCCGTCGCTAGCGATATAGCACCCGATTTCTCCCCGTGGCGATTCGATCCTTACAAAAGCTTCGCCTTTTGGCGCCTTGATGATTTTCGGAACCTTTGCCATGATACTGCCTTCCGCTGGAAACTGGACAGCAGCCTGTTCAAGTATTTTCAGCGACTCCTCGATTTCAGCGAGCCTACACTCGTAGCGGGCCCATGCATCCCCTTCCTCGCGGGTGATGACATCGAAATCGAATCGGTCGTAGATTGAGTACGGCTCATCTTTCCGAAGGTCCCATTTCACTCCCGTGCAGCGGGCGTTCGCTCCGCTCAGCGAGTATTGAAGGGCCTCTTCCTTCGTGTATTTCCCAACGCCTTTTACCCGGTGGACGAAGATTTCGTTTCCGGTTACAAGCTGATGGTAGCCTTTCAGCTGTTCGCGCATATATGGGACGAACTCGGCGACTTTTTCAATCCAGCCTTCAGGTGCATCCCATTTCACGCCGCCAACCCTCATGTAGTTGAATGTCAGGCGTGCACCTGATAGTTCATTCAGCAGGTTGATGATCATTTCGCGCTCGCGGAAAGCATACAGGAATGGGCTGACCGCACCAATGTCAAGCAGGTATGTTCCCCACCAGACGAGGTGGCTGGCCACCCTGTTCAGTTCCATGGCAATGACCCTGAGGTATTCAGCCCGGTCAGGCACCTCGATTCCCATCATGGTCTCGACCGCATGGCAGATTACATAGTTATTGGTCATAGAAGAGATATAATCCATCCGGTCAGTATAAGGAATAATCTGTGTATATTGAAGATTTTCAGCAATTTTTTCAGTCCCGCGGTGCAAATACCCGATTACCGGCTTTGCTTCTGTGATGATTTCCCCATCAATCTTGACGACAAGGCGGAACACACCGTGCGTACTCGGGTGCTGCGGGCCAACGTTGAGCAGCATTTCTTCTGTGCGAATCACCTGCTACACCTCCACATCAAACGGTTCATAGTCTTTTCTCATCGGATATCCTATCCATTCTTCCCCAAGGAGAATCCGTTGGAGGTTCGGGTGTCCGGTGAATTTGATGCCAAGCAAATCATACGCTTCGCATTCAGGCCATTCTGCTCCGGCCCAAAGCGGCTGGAGCGATTCAATTACCGGCTCGCTGCGGTCGACTTTGACTTTGAGCGCAAGCGGCTGGCGGTTTTTATAGGAGTACAAATGCACATAGATTTCCATATGTGTTTCGAAGTCGGTTCCGTGCAGTTCGGATAAATAGTCGAATCCGAGCCGCTCGTTGTACTTGAGGAATTGAGCCATTTTGTAGTACGACTCTCTTTTGACCACAATTGTCGGCACATCTTTTGACAGGCTGTTAATATAGGAATCTTCGAGTATATCCTGGCCAAGATGCTCCCCAATGATCTTCACGTATTTATCAAGCAGCGGCTGGTTCGGCGATGGCTGTTTTTCCTCGGCAGGCTGTTCCGTCCCTTTGCCGGAGGCTGCAGCTTTCGCTTTTGCTGCGGCTGCTGCCTTTGCTTTCGCTGCGGCAATCGCTTTCGCTTTCGCATCATCCGTGCCGGCGTCACCACCTGCCATTGCGGCAGCCTTCGCCTTTGCGGCTGCGGCCGCTTTGGCTTTCGCTGCGGCTGCCGCTTTCTTTTTCGCCAGGTCTGCGTCTTCTGTTTCTGATGGTGCCGGCGCTTCTGACTGCTCTTTCGCTTTCATTTTTGCCAGT
>NZ_QWVT01000026.1 GCF_003570705.1 Mesobacillus zeae | reverse complement strand
ATTTCGTCATTTACACAAAATTATTGACGCTCCCGGCTATTGATGGTTATGTAATATCTAGAACCTTATTGTTTATTTTCACTTTAAATTTATTAACTAAATTGGGGTACTTCATCATTAACAAAAAAGATTAGCTCATTTGCGCTAATCTTTTTTCATATCAATATATGCAGGCAGTTTGTTTAAAGCGAGATTTTTAATTGATGAAATGAATCTTTCTGCATTTACTTTTTCTCTGCCCTCCCAAAATAGGTCTTAAAAAATCTAATGTTCCACGTTCCGATAACTTTCGATGTCCCCTTCACATCCCCTTAAACATCATACACGCAGTCTTAACAAATCTTAACACTAGCTTTATTCAATTAAGCGGCTCCGTTCCCTATAATTTTCATTGAAGGATACATAAATATTAAGGGAGTTGTTGGGGGATGGATCGTCGCTTATTTTTAACGTATGCAGGGAGTACAACTGCCGCTTTGGTTGCGGCTTCGACTGGAATTGGAGCTTTGACTGGAAACGCGATGACTGGGAATGAACAAGGTCCCGGAAAAGGAAAGCCAATGTCTGCGCCATTCAAGCCGATTCAGCGCACATGGGAAAATGACCTGGTACTGCCGAACGGCTATAAGTACAACATCATTGCCTCTTATGGGGATGAAATCAACTCCAAAGGCGAGAAGTTTGGCGACTCCGCCGATCTTACACTGTATTTCCCGATTGATAGCTTAAAAGGCGGGAACAATTCTGAAGAAGGCTTAATCTGGGTGAATCATGAATTCCCTGAACCGGCGAATTATATGAAAATGCTGGGGATTAACGAAGCTACCTTCAAGAAAGAGAATCTTGCGAACTACCCTGAACTGCTGAAGATGGAAAAAGAATCTGTTGGCGGCTCTGTCATTCACGTCAAGAAAGAAAAAGATGGATGGAAACTTGTTAAGAACGATAAATACAACCGCCGCGTCGATGGGACAACCCCTATTGAATTGACAGGGCCTGCCCTCGGGAGTAAGGCTGTCAATGGAGCTACTAAAGTTTTTGGCTCGCTTGGCAACTGTTCTGGCGGAAGGACACTGTGGAACACGGCACTGTCCTGCGAAGAGAATACAACATACGGCAGCTCGTACGGCTGGCCGAATTTCGATGATACCCATTACGGCTGGGTGGTGGAAGTGGATCCATTCGATCCTACAAAACCTGTCCGCAAACACACTGCGCTTGGCCGATTCGCCCATGAGAACGCAGCTGTGGGGCTGACAAAGGATAATCGTGTTGTTGTTTACATGGGAGACGATCAAAAGGACGAGTGCTTCTATAAGTTCATCAGCAAAAAGATATATAACCCTTCGTCCCGTGAAGCAAACTTTGACATCCTTGAATCAGGAACCTTATATGTAGCGAACATGGAGAAGCAAAAATGGCTTCCAATTGATTATGCGACAAATCCGAATCTCCAGGCTAAGTTCAAGGATCAGGCTGATGTTTTGACTAACGCCCGTGCCGCTGCACGCATTGTTGGCGGAACCTTGCTTGACCGCCCGGAAGATGTTGAAATCAGTCCGCGCGACGGCTCTGTCTTCCTTGCTCTGACCAATAATAGCAAACACGGAAACTTCCACGGCCAAATCGTGAGGTACTTCCCTGCAGACGGCGATCATGGCAGCGAATCATTTACGTTTGAAGTGTTTGTAGCTGGCGGCCAGCAAAGCGGCATCACTTGCCCTGACAACCTGCATTTTGATAAAAAAGGAAACCTTTGGGTTGTTGAGGACTACGAAGCAACGGAAGACAATGTGTATGCAGCATATAAAAACTGCGGCGTATTCCTGATCCCGACAGACGGCAAATCCTATGGCGAGCCGTTCCAATTCGCTTCAGGGCCAAAGGGCTGCGAAGTAACAGGCCCATGGCTGACAGCTGATGAGCGCACGCTGTTCCTTGATGTCCAGCATCCCGCAACATGGAACGCCTATCCGGGATACGATTTCGGCCGCTCCTGCCTCGTCGCTGTACAAGGCGGAAGCTTCGGTAAATACTTCTAACTTCCTTTTCAAAAAAATGGCATGGAAGGGGCCTGTATCATGATTCTAGTCTGTTCCAAGCATGTAAAAAACGGGTTGAAGATGATTGACCTCCCTCATGTGCATTCAATCACCGAGCAAAGCTCTCCCGGCTGTGGGCAGCAATGCGAAGTGTGCAGGCAGAAACCGGATTATAAGCTGTTTAACCATTCAGTTCAACGGAAAAAGACAAAAGAAAACGTAATGATAGGGGGTTAATTTTATGCTTTCAAACATCGGCATTCCCGGTTTGATAATTGTCCTGGTCATCGCATTGATCATTTTTGGGCCTTCAAAGCTGCCTGAACTGGGGCGCGCGGTTGGATCTACCCTGAAGGAATTCAAAAAGTCCACACGCGAACTTGTCTCCGATGACGACGACCATGAAAAAGGAAAGACAAAGCTCAAGGACGATCAAGCAATTTAATCTTGAAACGGGAAGATGTAAGCAGCTACGACGCTTGCATCTTCTTTTTATAAAGGAGCTTAAAGGGGATGAATAACATCAATATGGACCTTGTCGGCCACTTGGAAGAATTGAGGAAACGCCTCTTAATTACCCTGGGGACTTTCATTTTGCTGGTGATCCTAGCATTTATTTACGTACAGGATGTGTATCGGCTGCTTGTAAAAGGATTGCCGGTTGAACTCGCCATCCTCGGCCCCAGCGATATTCTGTGGATTTACCTGGTTCTCGCCAGCGTCATTGCCATCGCTGGCACCATTCCAGTCGCAGCGCACCAAGTTTGGCTTTTTATCAAACCTGCCTTGAGAGAACACGAGCGCAAAGCAGCACTAGCCTACATACCTGCCCTGTTTCTTCTGTTTATCGCAGGGCTGAGCTTCGGATATTTCGTTATTTTCCCGATGGTATTCAAGTTTCTGATGTCACTGTCAGAAGATATGTTCATGAACTTCTTCACCGCAGAGAAATACTTTATGTTCCTAATTCACATGACCCTGCCATTCGGCTTTTTGTTCGAGCTTCCCGTCGTCATCATGTTTTTGACAAGCCTGGGTCTGCTCACCCCATCGCTGCTGAAAAAAGTCAGGAAGTATGCGTATTTTATCCTGATCCTGACTGCCGTCCTGATCACCCCGCCGGATTTCCTCTCCGACATATTGGTGATCATCCCATTAATCTTTTTATATGAATGCAGCATCGTGCTATCTAAATTTGTCCACATGCGCAAAAGAACCACCCAGCCTGCAGCGTAAAACAAAAAGGGTGATGCAAAAGCATCGCCCTTTTATTGCTATTGACGGATCTTTATGAAGAAAAAATCTTCACTCCATTCGGGTCGCTGCTGCCCGGGCTTAAAAAGCTTTTAATTACCGCTTCTTCAATCATTGTATCCCCACCTGGAACAGCAATAACTTCGCCGACCGGATGGTTAAACAAGAGTGCCAAGTCGCGCGCGAGTCCGTCCTTTTTCGTTGCTATTTTCAGATTAGCCATTGTCTCGTCACTCTGGATGCTGTCAATGACGTCTCCATGTGTTTGAAGCTCGATTTTAAAACCGTATGGAGTGTTAATAAATGTTCTTCTTTCCCCGAAATTGATTCCCCATTCCATTGTTTCAGCCCGGCTGCATATTTCCTTTAGTCTATCCTCCGTTACCAAAAAGCCTACATGATCAAATGTAATCTTCTTGCCATAGCCAAAAGTGATATTCACTGCTCCTTTTCTTACTTCAATGATCCGGAAAAGAATATTCTGGTCGTGAAAATCATCCCAAGTTAATGGCGGGTTGAACTCCTTAAACTCTCCCTCGTGTCTTCCCACCCGCAGCGACACCCTGAAACCATTTTCCCGATAGAACCTTTCTGTCTCTTCTACGTATGGAGTCCAAAAATGATAATGAAAAAGCATAGCCGTACCTCCTTCAAAGGAATTTAATCAATCGTTTGATTAATTTACACCTCATTCAACGTAATTACCTCTCCACTTCCAGCATGCACTGCGTGCTGGGAATCCAGTTTTCCGCATAGCACATACTGGTCAAAATCGGGATCATATACGTAGCAAGGCGTCACGGTGATGTGTTCTTTAAGGATTTCAAAGGCTGCTTCCCTCGATAAGACGGGTGGCCCATCGCTTTCAAACAGCTCAAACTCCTCCAGCATGATGTCATTATCGATATAATTCACTACCTCTAATGTATCTCCATCTATGAAAATGCCCAGTTTTCTTTTTAGCAATTGATTACCGGGATGGGCGGGCCGCAATGTAGCGAGGATATACCCGAGGTCGCGGTCCAGCCTTTTTAGAATCCACCGGCCGCTATCCTCAGGATAGAACTGACGCAACAAGTCTGTGACCACTGCAATGCACCGCTCCTGTTCTTCTTTTGTGATTGGTCGTAAATCAGGATGTTGTTCACCCGACAATGCCTGTTCAATCGTTGCTCTATCATTATATTTGATGTACTGTCTATTCAAGCGTTGTTTGAGCGGTGATTCCCAATGAAGGATAACATCCACATCTAATTTAGCACCCTTATCTCCTATGATGTCAAAAGGAAGCGTTGCTGTCAGGTCATTCCGGATGTAGATTTCCTCTATTCCATAAAGCGGCAGGAGTTTCTTTTGTTCTGAAGCTGGATACTCAATCAGCTTTGTTTGCTCCAAGGCCAATTCCTCCACTTTTTCAAGTGACAGTTCGAATGTGTCCGCTTGAACCATTTCTTCAGCAGGAAACGTCCCGCTTAAAGAAAAAAAGGTCAGCATGCCCGCGTTGTCATAGTGGACTTCAATATACCCCGGTGGTGAAACAGAAACATCGTGGATGCTTGCTGTAAAATGCAGCTCCCCTTCCTCTTTCCGCTGGAGCTTGAATTGTTTTCCGTATACCAGCTTTGTTTCCCGTTCGACCCAGCTGATCATGTCAGCTGTCCCAAGGCTGGAAAATGCGGTGCGGCTCGCATAAGATTTCCCTCCGACAAAAATGGCGCTTTCAAATTCGCCGTTTCCCACGTTCACCTCAATTACAGCCGTTCCATCTGGATTATAATCTTCATCAGGCACACTTTTTATATGGGCAGGAAACCACTCCATGCTGAGTAAATACCGCGTTCTGCAGAGAGAATCTATTTTCCGGTATAAACTATGCCTCTCAAGGCGATAATCCTCCAGCCCGAATTTTTCGTTTGCCAATAGAACAAGCTCGCTCAATCTTGCATCCATTTTGTCGCCTCGCTTTCAATCGAATGCTCTAAACACTATTCCACATGAATTTCCTTTGTTCGCCCTATATACCAATTGTAAAAGGCATCGGCCAATTCCACAGGGACATCATCCACACCCTCATGCCGGATTGGCTTTGCGCGGTTCACCGTCCCGACTGACGCAAGCCCCAGGAACCGCTGAAATACATTCCGGGTTACCTTCACTTCAATGACCTTGTCACGCTTAGAAACAAATAAAGTGGTCGTCAGGCTGCCCTTTTTAAACTGGACAAACCGCTCGTTCAACACGTAGCGCGTATGGAAGAAATCCATCAACCTCATTCCGTAAACCGTGATGAGGAGAAGAACAGACAGTACCCACCACGCACCATCCCAAAATGGAATGGAGGACCTAAAGTAATAGAGGGCAGCTGTTGCCGCCAACCATACCCAGCTTGGCGACAGCATGCGGATCCAAAATGACTGCTTGGGGAGGCTCTCCATTCCTTCTGTCACCCTATAATCGGGCAGGATTTCCGAAATCATTTCATATGCCCTCTCCACCGGCAGGAACGGGTAGAGTGTATTTATCTCCAGTGCATCATCTCCCGAACTGATGCTGCCTGCACTTGTCAGCTTCACTTTAGCCAGGCCAAGCAGCCTTTTCAATGACGACTGTGTAATCTCAATCGCCTGCACTTTTTCCTTGGGGATGGAAAAGGCGCTCTCTTCCACCATCCCTTTGGAGATGTAAATCCGTTTTTCATCCGAGGATAATTCGTACTTCCCATACTTCAAGAATGTCCTCCCGATTCCGAATGCAACGGACACCGCTACAATCAGCACAAGGATCATCGCTAATACCCACCAGGAGCTTAAGAGGTAGGAGAATGCCCCTTCGAGCTTCTCTTCTTCCAATTCAAAGATATCATCGATTTTAAAGTAAAAAGAAAACAGTAATGGAACCAGGAACAAAAAGCTTAAGGATGTGAAGGAAGCTTTTAGAAGATCATTTTTCGTCGGCTTGAAATGCACGGTACGCCCTGGCAGAGTTTCTTGCTCTTCCTTCTCCACGGACGGTAAATCATCGTCCAGCCCGGTGGGCAGTGGTTTCCCGGCCCTTTCCACGTAGTTTTCCATTTTATCCGCTTCAGCACGTGAAATCACTTCGAATTTCACTTCGGCATCCTCGCCGGCACTTCCTGTATTAAAGCTGAGGGAAGTCATTTTAAAAATGCGGTGGAACAGCGTTGTATGCCGGTTTACATTCTGTACTTTAGAAAACGGGACAGTCAGCTCGGACTTGGTGAACAGCCCTTTATATAAACGGAAAGACGTTTCATCAAGTTCGTATTTATGTGTAAGCCAGCCTATTATTTTTGAAAAAAACGACAGGACAAAAACCAGGATAAACACGTATCTTCCGTACTTGAAGTAATTGGATGATGAGCCTAGTCCAACCACAAAAAGCATAATAAAAAATACGAAAAAGCTTTTAACAAAATTGACTAGGTCAAAGACCAACAGAAGCGGATGGTATCGTTTTGCCCTGTTCATCCTTCCACTTCCTTGATCTTGGCGTACTGGGCAATCTGGTTCCTTAACCCAATCGCAATGTCCTTCGGTAATGCGGGAATAGCATGGGAGGAGGCCATCGTTTCAACTGTCACTGTGTAAAGCCCGTACCTTCTGAGCAAAGGTCCCTGTGTCGTTGCCACTGACTGGATTTTCGTCATTGGGACCAGATTATGTTCTTCCTTTAAAACTCCGCGTTTCAACTGCAAAAACTCTTCCGTCACATCATAGCGCCAGCTTTTATACAACAGCTTGGGCCTTACGAAAGACCAAACCGCCCCAGGCACAGACAGTATGACGAGACCAATAAGGATCCAGCCGATCCATTCTTTCCATGAAAACCTGTAATCAAGGTAGAACAAGACGCCAAGAATGACAAATCCAATCACATTCTCAATCGCCTCATCGATCAGCCATACTTTGACCGCATCCTCTGATAGCCTCTGCTGTGGTGCATCATTTTCAACATACATCGGTTAACGCCAACTTTCTTATTTTTTCCTATACCTTCCATTCTATTGTTCTAAGAAAATATCTTCAAGTGACGGTTCTTCAACATGTACCCGATAAACGTCCACTCTGCATTGCTGGAAGGCCCGTACCATTTCGGCAATTTTTTGTTCATCATCCACTGTGATAGTCACACAAGAATCATTCATTTCCAGGCTGGTCCCTGCTGATTCTAGCCATTCGCGCAGCTTTGCCTGTTCGGAAATTGGTATCGGGGAATGCTTAAGCTTAACGGTAATAGACGATCTGTAAAAAGCCCTCAGTTCATCCATTGTCCCGATTTTCACAATCTCCCCTTCCTTCATGATGGCAATGCGTGTGCATAATTTCTCGACTTCATCGAGATTATGTGAGGTCATGAAGACGGTCTTACCGCTTTTTTGCAAATCACGAATCAATTTTTGGATATGAAGCACAGCTTCAGCATCCAAACCAGAAGTGGGTTCATCCAAAAAAATGAGTTCAGGGTCGTGAATGATCGCTTGTGCGATTCCTAGCTTTTTTTTCATTCCAAACGAAAATTTTACTGCTTTTTTATTGGCATGCATCTCCAAGCCTACTTTTTCAAGGACTTTCATGCACTCTGCCTTTGAGGCCGGCCTTCCCGATAGTGCTGAAAAAAATTTCAGGTGACCCAATGCAGTTAGTGAGCCATATAGATTTGCATAGTCCGGCATCACTCCGATATCCTTCTTCACAGAGTCGTCACCGCCCTCAACACCTAACAGCGAGAACGAACCTGAACT
Source organism: Mesobacillus zeae (assembly GCF_003570705.1). Taxonomy (GTDB): domain Bacteria; phylum Bacillota; class Bacilli; order Bacillales; family Cytobacillaceae; genus Mesobacillus_C; species Mesobacillus_C zeae. Next base: position 27,285 of record NZ_QWVT01000026.1, on the reverse strand, counting down.
AGGATGTATAATGCCTGTTAACATATTAATGAAGGTAGATTTACCGGCTCCGTTTCGCCCCAGAAATCCAAAAACCTCCCCTTGTTCAACGGTTAAATCGATTCCTTTTACAACCGGAACCGCCCCATACGACTTCTTTAGCTGCTTTGTTTCAATGGCAATCATCAGCAATCCCTCCTGTTAAAAATCAAACCGGCCGCAAAGAGCAGCAACCCTGAGAAAAGAAAAGTGACTAAAAAGGTATAGCCATCCTGATCCAGGTAGTAAAAAGGGGTTATATACTTGATCCAGCTCACCCATACATTTTCGGTAAGTGTCAGCCAAAATCCCATTATAGGGACCAGTATCCCGACTACTATTCCCAGGAACATAGTAAAGCTTGGTTTTGGAATAAGAACGGAGACAAAAATGGTTAACGCAATTTGGAACGTTAGCAGACTCATTGTCTGAGAAAAAATATACAAGTCCAGCTTATGCGCAAATATGCTAATGAGCAGGAAAGAAGTCAACAGGCACACAAACCAGAACATTAAAATCCCGAAAAACTTCCCAAGAAGAATGGAGACTCTTGAAGTTCTTGTGACTAAAAACCTCATGGTACGCTCATGCAGTTCCCTGTTGATGCTATCGTGTGAAAGGCCCATTATAAAGAGCTGCCCAAAAAGGACGATTAGTCCTAATAAACCAAAGTAGTGAATATCTATATCCTCTACATCTGTAAGTTCGGTCACAATAAAGCTGGCAAACTTCGCTGAATAATAAGAGGTTGCCAATAAAATAGCAATAATCATTATTGATTTAAAGCTTTTGAATAAGCTGACAAACTCCCTTTTACCGATTTCATACATATTTTGTTTCTCCCTTCCTGTATCTCTGTGAACCATTGTAACGCTTTTTCCTTAACCCATAAGAAAGACTACCTTAATTTTTCCTTAATTATTAGAAGAATTTGGGATGCCTGATGATATGATAAAAGATGGATAAATACATAGTATGGGAGTTTTAAGATGCATAAGTCTCAAATATTGATTGTTGATGATGAAAAAGCCATTTTACATATGCTTACGACTATTTTAATAAGAGAAGAATTCCAGCATATAGATACAGCAGGCACGGCCGAAAGGGCTCTCACTCTTTGCCAATCAAAGCGATATGATTTAATTCTCTTAGATGTGATGCTTCCCGGCCGCAGCGGCTTTGAAATTTGCCCTTTGATCCGGCAAACGACGGAAGCACCTATTTTCTTTCTTACTGCACGATCGACTGATTTAGATAAACTTTCCGGATTTGCACTAGGAGCAGACGACTATATTACAAAGCCTTTCAATCCACTGGAGGTTGTCGCTCGAATCAAAGCGCATCTGCGCCGGCAAAAGGGCAGGCAGTCCCATACCGCCCAAACGCTCTATCAATATGGGCAGATCCAAGTCAACACACTCTCCGGAGAAGTTACTATTCACGGAAAATGTGTGGAATTGCCGGCCCAGGTGTATCAGCTTTTGCTTTTCTTCTGCCAGCATCCCAATCAGCTGTTTAGCAAAAACCAGCTTTACGAAAAGGTTTGGGGTGAAGAGTTTCTTGGTGAGGATAATACGGTCATGGTCCATATCAGGAAGCTTCGGGAGAAAATCGAGGAAAATCCAAGCAAGCCTTGTTACATTATCACAGTAAGAGGGCTTGGTTATAAATTTGTTCCTTCCGGAGACAGACATGAACATTCATAAACGGTTTGTCGTACAGTTTTTCTTTCAATTGACCATCGTCTTTATTCTTTTTTTCTTTCTAGTCCTATCGTTTTGGGGAATTATTGGCTTCACCATCATGAACGAGGAGCCCAGCCATGACTTATCAAAAGCTGAAAGCTATTATTTCGAGGATAAAATCACTGTAAAAAAGAATAAAGCAATTTTTGATGATGACCTGAAACAAGATGCAAAAAAACAGGAGGGTTGGTTCCTTGTCATCACCGAAAAAGGCAAGGTTATTGGTTCCTTCCGTACGCCAAAACAGCTGCCAGCACAATTTTCAGAGAGTGAGCTTGCTGCTCTCACCCTTCAGCCTCGATCCCTTTCAACTGAATACACATTCTGGGAGCTAAAAAAAAGCGGCCAAAAGCCAATGCTTCTTGTTTTTGGAAAAGAAAATATCCCCTTTATACTGTTGAACAAGGTTAAACCAGATGTAGATTGGAAGGAGCAGCAGCTTGCCCTTTCCCCTGCTGCGCTTCAACTTATCAAAGAAGAAAATGGCTGGGTTCGACTGGTCAGTTCAAATGGCAAAATAATAGACCACTTTGGCGAAGAAAAAAAGACAGGCAAATATTCTAAAAAGGAACTATTGAGCCTGGCAAAGGATGAACAAAATTCAACTGCAGCCTACCATGATGATGAGACAAAGCTGACTATTATTACAGGGATCGATGATTCGATTTTGTCTTCCAGCCTGGAGGATGGCGTCACCAATGCCGCGAAGAATAGCTTCTTGATTATCATTGCTTTGCTGTTTCTGTTTTTATTGCTGGGAACATTTTGGTACGCACGAAAATTCGGGGTTCCTCTGCTTACAATGATGAAATGGATCCAAAATCTTGGCAGCGGTATATACGAGCAGCCAGTTGATCTGCAACAGCAGCCGCTGTTACAGAATAAAAAAGGAAAGCTGAAAAGGAAGTACCGTTTATATAAAGACCTGATTGCAACCCTTACGGTGTTGACGGAAACCTTGCGGCACAATGAAAGCCAGCAGCGAAAGATGGCCAAAACCCGGGAAGAATGGATCAGCGGCCTTTCCCACGACCTGAAAACGCCGCTTTCGTCCATTTCAGGTTTTGCCCAAATGATGGAGTCAGATACTTATTCATGGACTGAGGCGGAGAAAAAAGAGTTTGCCGGAATTATTGCTGAAAAGTCATCCTATATGATGGAACTACTTGAGGACTTAACGTTAACATATCGATTAAGCAATCAGGCGCTGCCCATCTCCAAAGAAAAAGTAGACATGAATGAATTCATACGCCGAACCATTATCCATTTCGTCAATGATCCTGCGAACAGCGAGAAGGAATTCACTTTCCAGCCTTATGAGGGATCTGTATTCGCTTCCGTCGACCCAAAATGGTTTCAAAGGATTATTGATAACCTCATCGGGAATGCGGTTAAATTCAATCCGGCTGGCACCGCGATTACGGTATCAACTTCCCTTATTGAACAGCATCTCATCGTCATCAAGATTGAAGACGATGGCATAGGAATGGATAATGAAACAGTCAATAAACTGTTCCAACGTTACTACCGCGGTACGAATACAAGCGAATCCGGCAGCGGAACCGGCCTTGGCATGGCCATTACTAAGCAACTGGTTGAGGTTCACGGGGGTTCAATTAATGTGAAAAGCACCCTCAAGGAAGGCACCGTATTTCGAATTCTACTTCCAACAGAAGGACATTCAGGGGATACCTTGTATAAAACTCCGAGAAAAATCTAACCTGTCCTGGAAAGGGGTCAACCTTTATGAATCTATCGAAAACAAGCTATAAAACACCCATGATCGCCAAAGTTCTCAACGCAATGGCTTTGCTTGCCTTCGCTGGTTCCATTCTATATTTGCTCTTCCAGTGGTCATCTTTGCCTGATCAGGTCCCGACACATTACAATGCAGCGGGAGAGCCTGATGACTGGGGCGGCAAGAGTTTTATTCTTATCCCACCAATGATTGGTCTTTTAATATGGGTTGGTTCCAGCTTCTTAGAAAAGCGCCCACAATACCATAACTATATCGGCATCAACGAGGAAAACCGAGAAAGACTCTATAAAAACTCAAGCCACATGCTGAATATCTTGAAGAATGAAATTCTGCTGTTCTTTTCCTTCGGCATCCTGAACGATATCCGCGTCGCAAACGGAAAAGGGAGCCTGCTTGGGAGCTGGGAACTCCCCTTATTCCTTATCCTGATTTTTGGTACAATCGCTGTCTTTGTCATCCGCATGTTCCGGCTTCAAAGGTAAATGAACTCAATATGAGTATGGATAAACCTATGCATATTCGCTTAAATACTTGTCCATTTGTTCATGGGGATAACGAATGTCGTTCCCATGGCAAATGCTGACGATGTCTGGTTTTAATTCGTTAACGATCTTTCCGCTGTCCACTGCTTGCTTCATATCCGCCGTAAACATCGCGATGGGAGGCTTGAGCCTCCCTTTTTTGGAAGTAAAAAGATCCCCGCCAATCAGGACACCGTCCTCCTTATGAAAATAACAAACATGCCATGGAGAGTGTCCAGGTGTATGATACGAAATCAAATCATCAATATGCTGCAAAGCCCCTTCCTCTGATGTAACGAGTGGCTCTGCCACACCTGTTTCCACTAGAAACTCTTTTTTCTTTCGCCCAGGGAAAGGCTCTTTCCCTTCCATATGTTTAATATCCGATATATGGGCGTACACTGGCAGCTCTTTTCTCAGGAGTATATTTTTCAAGCCTCCAACATGGTCAGAGTGGCCATGCGTAAGCAGAACTGCCTTCACATCCCCAAGCTGCTCTGCTTCCTGCAGAATCCGCTTGCCCATAAAAGCCTTGCCCGTATCGACGATATAAACGCCATCGCTCCCCTTTACGACCCACGCGCTCATCTTAAGACCAAACCATGCTTCAACTTTAACAATATGTGGTGATATTTGAAGGACCTTCATTCGCCATCGCTCCCCGCGATTATTATAAAACTTATTAAAGCTATTTTTTATACTGTATTGGTTCAGACACTTTATAACTTCCATACCTACTACGGATTTCATTGAATAAGGTTCCGATTTTTCTGTGAATTAACTTGCCCAAGGGCCCGGATACACCACAAGGAGGAAATCCCATCCCAACCGCCGAATAGATTCTTAATATGTATTTGGTTTTTGAAAGGATGGATACGATATGAAAGAATTTACGGTCAGATCCATTACCAGTAAAGATACAAAAAAACTGATACCTCTTGTACGGTCTTACATTGTGGATTTTTATAAATGCCCTAATCCCACGGACAAAGAATTGGAGGATCATATCAATCTGTTAATCGATCATCCCATGCTGGGAAAACAGTTCGTTATCGAAAATGACGGGGATTTTGCCGGATTCGTAACCCTATACTTTACATTCAGTACAACAAAAGTGAAAAAAATATCAGTGTTGAACGACTTGTTTGTTGCTGAAGCTTACCGAGGGAATGGACTTGGAGAAACATTGTTCAGGCATGCCTTGAACTATTCAAGGGAGAATGGCTATGCTACCATGAATTGGGAAACAGCCAATGATAATATCACCGCACAGTCACTATATGAGAAAATGGGTGGGGTGAATACGAATAAAAGCTGGATCCACTATGAAATAAAACTTTGAATCTAAAAGGAAGTGTCCCAATTGCCTGCTACAACTGACTCCCAACATGGGATCGACCTCAACGGCCTTCGTCCAGACTGCGAAAATTGCTTTGGCCTATGCTGCGTCGCCCTGCCTTTTGCAGCATCATCAGATTTTGCTGTAAACAAAGATGGAGGCCAGCCTTGTCCTAATCTGCAAGCGGATTTCCGCTGTAATATCCATAAAGAACTTAGACAGAAGGGTTTTCGGGGATGTACAGTATACGAATGTTTTGGAGCAGGACAAAAGGTCTCGCAAATCACGTTTAAAGGTAACGATTGGCGAAATGCTCCCGAAACGGCGAATCATATGTTTAAGGTATATCCTCTTATGCAGCAGCTTCATGAGATGCTCTGGTATCTTACCGAAGCACTGACCATGGAAGCTGCCAAGCTAATTTACAGTGATCTCCAATGTGCACTCGACGAGACAGAGCGACTTACTCATCTAAGCCCCGATTCTCTTGCTAAACTGGACGTGGCCGCGCATAGAGCCTATGTAAACCCTCTGTTATTGCGGACAAGCGAACTGGCCCGCACGAAAGTGATGCGTGTACAGCTTAAGAAAAACATCGGGAGAGGGGCCCACCTTTTCGGTGCCAACCTTCGGAAAGCCGATCTCAGAGGAGCCGACTTAAGAGGAGCTTTCCTTATTGCCGCAGACCTTAGAGATGCCGATTTAAGAGTGACTGACCTTATCGGCGCTGATTTAAGAGACGCTGACTTGAGAGGAGCCGACCTCACGGGGAGCATTTTTCTTACCCAGGCTCAAATAAACGCAGCAAAGGGCGATACAAGCACAAAAATACCAAATTCGCTTACCCGACCGGCACATTGGCAGTAATCCCCACGGTGATTTATTGAAATCCAGAACCATGCAAAGAGAATGATAAGAGGTATGAGAAGAGTAGTTATGAAAAAAATGATTAAAATCAGTAAAGAAGAGGATTTAATTAAAAGTTTTGAAGTAATGAAAGAATTAAGGACCGATTTAGATTTGAATTCTTTTTTAAGTCTTTTTGGGGTGATGCAAAAAGAGGGTTATGAACTATACGCACTTCTGAAAGATACATCTATTAAAGCACTTGCCGGTGTTTCAATCAAAACGAATTTTTATAACAAGAGACACTTATTTGTCCATGATTTAGTAACTACATCATCAGCGAGATCTTCCGGATATGGATACGAAATGATGAACTACTTATTTCAATTTGCAAAAGAAAAGGAGTGCAGCTACATCGCTCTCGAATCTGGTTTACAGAGAGTAGATGCACACAGATTTTATGAGGATAAATTGAACTTCGATAAGTTTTGTTACTCATTTAGAAAGGAATTATAAAAGTGATATCTCTTGAATGCAGGTAAAGATGCTAAGGCCTTGTATAAACAAGGCCTTTTTATGCCCAATAACAAAAATAGGGCCGTTCAGGGCCCTCGAGCATTTGTACAATTTCACCTTATTTTTTCCTGCCTATATAAAGCAAATGACTGGATATGCCAAGAATATAAGGGTCTGTTGCTTTTTCCTTTATTAAATCGATTACTTTTCCCAGCTCTTCCTCGCCTTTTTGCCTCCAGTAATTCCAGCTTTCATTGTTTAATACCGATCCTGCGTTGGAGCCGATTAGCTCGAGGCTTTCAAAGCCTTGTATCTCCATAAAAGGACGAATGTCCTCGACCTCAAAGTAGTATGCTCCCGTAAAACGCCCTTCGTCTTCATGATTGAAGCAGCCGGATTGAGAAAAACCATTAATCGTGTCCATCTTATTGTTCGGTTTCCAATTATCAGGGGAAATCAGTGAAGTGAGTATGTGCCTGATTCGAGGCATAAACGCTACAAACACGAGTCCATTTTTTTTAGTGACTCGATATAATTCTTTCATTGCCTGTACACGACCTTGCTCATCCTGCAAGTGATACATAGGCCCGAGCATCAATGCAGCGTCGAACTGTTCATCTTCCAACATGGTAAGATCTCTTGCATCAGCGGCATAAAAGCCATTAAATTGACCTTCTAAGCCAAGCTCGATTGCCTTTTCCTCTGCAAACCCGACCAATTTTGGCGTTAAATCTGTCAAAGTAACCTTGTAGCCTGCCTTCGCAAGCTCCATCGAGTATTTCCCCGGCCCTGCGCCATTATCCAGTACACGTCCTGCCTCTGGCAGATACCTTTGTATATAATGCCAATTCACCTGGAATTCTATCGGCTCTCTGTCAAGCCTGCCCCATTCATCAAATTGATTGTAGTAATGAACAACTTTTTTCACATACTCAACTCCCTTGTATGGTTTTCAGATTTCCTTATAAAAAAATTCCCGGTATTTCATAAACCCTTTTTGATCATAAAATTTCTTTGCCAGTTCATTGTGGCACCAATAATCTAGCTCAATTTTGCCAATACCTTTCGATTGGGCGATGCCATAAATTTCATCCATTAACCTTGTGCCATATCCCTTACTTCTTCGGCTCTCCCGAAATACTGATTTGATGGACATACACAGAACGATAAGGCTTCCTAAAAGCACTCTCCGGGTAATTTCTTACTTCAATCCAGGCATACCCTAAAGGCTCCTCTTCCTCCAGCAGCAGAAAAGTGAAATCCTTGTTACCCACAATTCCCTTAAAGAAACTTTTCATAGCTTCATAGTCATATTCCTTGAAATACTCAGGATACAGGGTGGCATGAATATCATGTACATATTGATTGAGCTTTGCGATTAAAGCATAATCACTCGTGCGGGTTATATTCATATTCTCCTCCTGCAGGTTTTGAACATATTATACATCAAAGGGAAATAAAGGATATAAAGAAAGTTAATATTTGTAAGGATTTGCGCATTATATTACTCTTTATATAAAGGAAGGTTGGTTTAATGAGGTGCACTATTGAAAGAGAATCTTAAGGAGCGTTTGAAATATTTATATACAGGGGAAGGATTTTCAATCATCCTTTTCATCTTTTGTGCATATTCCTGGTATTTGGTGTTTCCCGATATGGAACTACACACGCTTTTCTCATTCTGGCTGTCTTTTTTCATCCTTGAGTTTATTTTGCTCCAAGGCTTTTTATACTGGTATGTTAAGTATAGAAGGCTTATGATGACAGGCTGTTCACTAACGCCAGAATGGTTAATCCGGCTATTAAAAACCTGCAAGCGCATCAATATTATTTTGCTTTCCGTTACGTTCATCGTTATGCTTGCAGAATTTATGATTGCACCCGTGTCTATACCGGGATCATCCATTCGTATTGTCATTTTCATCTATATCTTCTCAACTGCAGAATACATTAACTATTATCACCTGCAGCTTTCATATGACAATAAATCGGATTTAAAAACACTGTTTCAAATTAAAAAACTAAAAAGATCTCCCCTATCAAAAGACCTGGCCAGACTAAAAGAAAGTTAAATAAAACCGACTGGAGGCTTGATTATGGGAAGAAAAATCCATTTAGGAAAAGAAGAACTTACATTGACCCTCACTGGTTTAACGCCATACTTCGCATTCAAACAGAAAGTAATCATGCCGTATTCCATGATTGAGAATGTACTGGTTGACTATTTCCAGGCTCCTCAGTGGATGCTGAGAATGCCAGGGACTTCGGCTTCTTTCTTAAATATTTATGAAGGCAGCTTTAAGTACGCCAATGAATGGTACTTCCTTTCCTATTCGGGAAATACACCACTTGTCATCATTGAACTAAACGGTCACGAAAAATATCGCTATGTCATTTTTCAAATTGACGATCCGACAGGAGTAACTGCAGAAATACGGAGGCGCTTAAATGGCGTTCAATAGCGACTACCTATAAAGGATAAAATTAAACGGGTAGCACTCAACATACGCCTACCCTCCCCACAATCGCTCTACACTTCTTAATTCTCTTCCATCAAACGTCAGTTTATATACATCCGGCATCTCGAGGTTTCTCCAAAAGGAAAAGTCATATTGCTGGTCAAAATAGCTCATGATTAAAACCATGATATTGCCATGGGTACCAATTACAATATCTTTACCTTTATACTTCTCTAAAATGCGACAAGTCACCTCTGAACCTCTTTTTCGGGCTGCCTCATTGGACTCGCCGCCTCCCCACGCGAAACTCTCATCCTCCCATACTTTTGTTATCGCAAAAGTGAAATCTTCTGCAGGAACGATGGACAACATGCGTTCCTTAAACCCTTCCTCTATCTCCATCTCTTTGCCAAAGTCATGAGCAATCCCTTCAACTGTTTGGATCGCCCGTTTATACGGGCTCGAAATGACAACGTCAATCTCCACATTCTTAAATATTTCAGTCACCTTTTTTGCATCAGCAAAGCCTTTTTCGGTTAATGGCCTCCCCAGCTCATCCGGTGTATAGGCAGATTGCGCATGCCGGACAAAATATAGATTTGTCACCCTGTCAGCTCCCATCTATAACCGCTTTGCCACAAACGCCCCAAAGATAATAGACATATACAATCCCATCATACACACAATTAATATACCAGTCTCAATTGTGCGGACACCTATTGAATATAAAATGATTAATGCAGCCCCACTGCCAACCAGTACTACATAAAGTACAATCATGAAGTAACGCTGCAACATTATGTATGTCCGTTCATCAATTTGCGGCACATTCCCATTTCTTTTCTTTTTCCACCTGGAGAAAAGCATAATAAATAGAGATCCTATTACCGTTCCACCAATAACAGGGATAGCCAATTCGTAGCTGTATTCACCTGTGGCTTTACCAATGGTATATATACCCAAAAAGCCCCCAAACAAAATACACCCAATCAAAAAAGCCCACACAATATAAAATATCTTTCGGTTGTTCATAGCTACTCCCCCTTTGAATCTTCTAAATAGAATAGTTCTTCAATCGGCACATCAAAATACTTTATTAATTTCAACGCCAGTTCCAGACTGGGATTATACTTATTCTTTTCAATCGCGTTTACAGTCTGGCGTGTAATTTGCAAATCCTCCGCCAGTTTCACTTGCGTAATGCCCCTTTTCTGGCGAATTTCCTTTATATGATTAATCACTTTCATGCCTAACCCTCCAACCAGGAAGTAAAGATATCTTTACATATATATTAAATGCCAGCCCAAAAAATGTAAAGATATCTTTACATTTTTCAGAGAAAATCCCCCTTGAAAATTATATGCTGTATGTATAGCAACAGTCGTGAATTGGGCAGCAACGATCATAGGTAATTGGAAATTCTGGACTATTGCAAGCAACCATCATACCAAGCTACAGAAGCCAAAAGAAAAGCCTCTTAAATACCATTATTTCCAAATACTCATATAAAGTGTAGAATTATCCTGTAAAGATTTACCAGCAGTCTCTGGCTTATTTTTACGGAAGGGTTTACTTGAAGGTTCGACAGCTGCCCATGGCAGCCTTTTTATATATTCAATGAAGAGGCAGCTTGATGAAGGAGTTTACGCTAGAAGAAAATTATTAAACTTGGGGAGGGCACCCCGACACAGAATTGGATTGTTTTATTCTCCACTCCCATCTCCACACTGTCCACAGAAGGTATCTGAATCTCTCCCACTTCATTTAATCAATCGTTTGATTAAATTTCGTCCCTTCCTGGTTCAGAGGCTGGCTCCCTCCTTTTGCAAATAAATACCACCGCATTAAAATAGAAGTGATAATTAAAAGGGGTGATTTACATCATCTAACGGGTTCAGTTGAGAAGTAAAATATTAAATAACAATACAAGTAACAACCAAATTCTCAAAAAATCAACATAGAAAGTAGGAATAAGAACAGCAAAAAAAGGAGCGCAAATCGCTCCTTTTTCATATTATCCGTTTAAATAATGTTGGTTATGAAGTATTATTAACAACGAGCAAAAATCATTGACCGTATACAAAGCTCAATTTATTATTTTTCAATAATGATTTCGTTAAGTTTGAGATTTACCGGATTAGCAATCGTATCTCCTACCGGACAAGTTTTCTCAATAAAATCAACAAATTCTTCTACTTTTTCTTTAGGCGCATCAGTTTTAATATGAATATTATATCGTATATCGCTATATCCACGACGTACATCAGATTGTTTCATAAACCCATCTGTATCAAGGTCACCTTCTACATCGACCCAAAAATCATCAAATTCTATTTTAAATTTACGTGCAAAACAACGGGCAACAATAGCCTGACACGCACCTAGAGCTGACAAAACCAACTCAACCGGATTCATTCCTGTATCCGATCCACCAAGTTCCTTCGGTTCATCGATTGTGATTTCAAACCCTCTGCATCTAGCCTTTACCTGCATTCCAGCTTGTAAATGAGCTGTAGCTTGAAACTTAGTCTTTGGCATTTGAAAGCATCTCCTTAATTTTTGCAATTTTACTCATATATTTATGATAACGCTTTTAATTTAAATGAACATAGATAATTTGTGAATCATTTAACATTGTTTTTAGATATCACTTTTTTGTTGGTTAGGAATAAAGTTTGATTATAATAAGCTGCAAACGTTGCTTTTATTTATAGTAGAAACCTACACATTTTGAAAAAGACTATATCCTTCCCGAGACTGTCAAAATTACTGGCTATACTCGTCCATCATTCCGCTAAAATAATGGTAGTACATTTTAGGAAGAGGTGGTCCAGATGAATATACATAACTTGGAGGCATTTGTTTATGCTGTCCACCTTGGCAGCTTCAATAAGGCAGCTGAAGCCCTATTCCTTACCCAACCATCAGTGACCGCACGCATTCACTCATTGGAAAACCAAATGAACACGAAGTTATTCTTTCGTGAAGGAAAACATGTATCGTTAACTGAAAAGGGGAAAGAGTTTCTCCCCTTCGCCCAAAATATATTATTTTCTTTCCAGGAAGCAAAAACAAAGATGGAGCAAAATATAGTAGTTCCCCATAAAGTAAGGATGGGCAGCGCCACTTCGATTGCTACCTGCATAATGCCTGATTTTATATTCAAATTCAAGCAGGAATTTCCAAATGCCCAAATCAGTTTGTCGACTGGTCATTCCACTGAAATCTTAAAAAAAGTATTAAACAAAGAAGTGGATTTTGCGCTTGTCCGCTCAATCGCACATCCGAATATTGAATCGCTCCTCATCAAGGAGGATCCCATTGTCCTTGTAGCACCTCCCAATCATGAATTGCTTAAAAAAAGAGCAACAATTAGAGATGTTAGCCGCCAGCCAATCGTGTTTTTTGGATATGACTCAATGGATTGGCTGGTAATTCAAAATTTATTCCAGGCCGACAGGTTGAAGCTTAATGTGGCTTTGGAAGTCGATAGTATGGAAGCAGCAAAAGTTCTAGTAAAGCAAGGTATGGGCATAAGCTTTTTACCGGAGCATTGTGTAAAAAAAGAAATCATAAATGGTGAACTTGGCTCGGTGCCATTATGGCCAGCATTGAATTTGACCATAAAGATCAGCCTTATCCATTTGAAAGGTCAAACCATCTCTCCCTTTTTAGGATTCTTCGAGAATCTTAATCTTTCTAAATAGGCACTTACCCAACCCAAAAACAAGACAGAGGAGCATCATCCTTGCTCCTCTGTCTTGTTTAGGTGAAATTATTTTAATATTGATTGAACATTTCCTGAATTTTTGCAGGGTCATTGGTTTTCGATAAGGCTAACATGAGCAACACTCTCGCCTTAACCGGATTCAGGGTATCCGCTGAAACAAAATGATTTTTGTCATCGACATCCTCACGTGTAACCATTCCGCTGCCTACCTTGGAATCCCGGACAACAACGACGCCTTTTTTCTGCGCATCGATTAATCCTTCCAATGTTTCCGGATAGACGCTTCCGTTACCGGTACCGGCATGGATGATTGCTTTTGCGCCTGCTTTTACCGCGGCATCCACCATCACTCTGCTGTCATTTCCGTGGGCGTATACGATATCAACCCGCGGTAGGTCTTTAATGTCGTTTACATTGAATTCAGTTTCTGTCGTATTTTTACGTGTTGATTCTGTATAAAAATATGGTTTCCCACCTTGTACCAATCCTAAATAGCCAAAGTCCTGTGATCCAAAAGTATCCACACTGGTTGTATTGGTTTTAGTCGTATCACGGGCAGAACCAATCTTATCATTAAGGGCAACTAACACGCCTTTTCCTTTTGATTCTTCACTAGCGGCAATGGCAACCGCATTATATAGATTCAATGGGCCATCTGCACTCAAAGCGGTTGAAGGACGCATCGATCCAACAAGAACGACCGGCTTGTCGCTTTTGATTACCAGGTTAAGAAAATAAGCAGTTTCTTCTAGTGTATCAGTACCATGAGTGATGACGATTCCATTAATTTTCGGGTCTTTTAATTGCTTATCGACCTCTTTTGCAAGGTCCAATAAAATTTCGTTTGTCATTGCGGAGCTATCAATCTTGCAAACCTGCTGACCACTAATATTGGCAAGCTCTTTTAGTTCTGGAACAGCTTCCACCAATTGATCGACCCCGACAACCCCTGCTTTATAGCCAGTTGTTTCCGACTCGGATTTTGCCGCCCCTGCAATCGTGCCGCCAGTCGCAAGAATTTTCACGTTTGGCAGTGCTTTATTATCAGTGGCTGCAGCTGTTTTTGTTTCAACCTTTTCCACTTTGGCTGGGTCTGCTTTCTTTGTGGCTGAAGCAGAAGTACATCCTGCTAAACCCGGTATCAATAATGTAAATGTAAGAGCTATGCTTGCAGCTTTCTTCTTGCTGAACACATTCATTGATTGATTCATCCTAAAGCCCTACCTTTTTATTTTGTCTTAGTTTCCGGCGCCACCTATATTATAGTTTGTGAAATAGTGAATTTGTTATAGAACTATTCTATATATTAAAAACAATATTTCATCAGGAAGAATGCTTCGGGACTTTCGGAATCTATTTGACTAAGAAAACATTACAAAGAAAGGATGATTTTTTTGATTATGAAAGTTTAGCCTCACGGGTCGGTTTAACTAAAAACGTTTTTTTTCGGCTGATTTTTGAAAGGAAAGAGGCTAAGAACACTTTCAGCGAATTCTCTCATAAAACGCAAGTTGTAACCGGTTCCAGCACCACATTTTCAATAGGGCTTTCCTCCGTAAAACGCGCTATCTACGGTTAGCTGCAATCTATCTACGGTAAAGAGCGTTCTATCTACAGTTAGGGCGATTTCTATTCCGAGTTACTGTATTTCGAACCTTCATATACAAAATTATGTAATCTAGCCCACCTCCCTTACAACGGCAAGAGAACCCCTTTCCAATAGCATGGCAAAGGGGCTCTCTATTCTTCATTCTGTTTTCAAGACATTAAAGTACCTTGCTTCCCGATGCGAAAATACAATCGCGGTGACGGAGGCCTCCGGTTCCATCATGCAGCCTTCTGTGAGCTGGATGCCGATTTCCTCAGGCCTTAACAGTTCGAACAGCTTCTTCTGGTCTTCAAGGTCAGGGCAGGCTGGATAGCCGAATGAGAATCGCTGCCCCTGATATTTGGCTGCGAAGCGGTCTTTCATTGTCATGTCAGGCGTGTCTGAGAATCCCCAGCGGTCTCGCATTTGGCGGTGGATCAGCTCAGCAAAGCCTTCAGCAGATTCAAGTGCGAGCGCCTGGAGAGCGTGGCTTTCCAGGAAACGACCTTCTTGCTTTAATGCCTGCGCCGCCTCGCGGATTCCCTTGCCAGCGGTAACGGCAAACATCCCTACATAATCCGTCGTACCTTCTGAGACAGGCCTTACATAGTCGGCAAGGCAAAGACCTGGAGCAGCTTCCTGACGCGGGAACTCAAAGGTTTCAATGATGTTGTCCCGCTTTTCGCTATCAAATATATAAAGCTTATTGCCCTCAGACCCGGCAGGGAAAAACTGATAGACAGCCGCCGGCTTAATCCAGTCTTCCGCTTTTGCTTCTGTTAAAAGTGACCTGACAACCTCATAAATTTTCACGGTCTTTTCGTCGCCTTGCGCTAGCAGCTTCTCAACTTTCCCCTTAACGCCTAGATGGTGGCCAAGAAGCATCTGCTGATTGATGTACGGTTCAATATGCCCCAGCGAATAAGCTTTTAACAAATGCCTTTTAGTATCCTCAGGGATATAGACCGGCGCCTTTGCAACTGCCTTAGGACGATCCAATACAGCAGTTGCTGCCGTCTTAACAGGAGCGGCATAGGAACGCAAGGCCGCGGCCTCTTGCTTGGATCTTACCTCCTGATGCAGCTTTTCCTGCTCTTTTGGGTTACGGAGCTGGTTGGCGAGCGATAGTCCGTTCATCGCATCCTTCGCATATAGGACAAGACCACCATATTCCCTGGCTATTTTTGTATCCGTGAACTTTCTCGACAGCGCTGCTCCGCCGACCATGATCGGAGTATCAATTCCTGCTTGCTTCATGTCATGGGCGGTGAGGACCATTTGCTGCGCTGATTTTACGAGCAGCCCAGAAAGTCCGATAATATCAGGTTTCTCTTTCTTCACAGCCTCAATCAAGGTCGTTGGATTGACCTTTATCCCCAGATCAATCACTTCGTAGCCATTGTTGCTGAGGATAATATCCACAAGATTTTTCCCGATGTCATGGACATCGCCCTTAACCGTAGCAAGGATGACCTTTCCTTTCGCCGCCGACGAGTCGTTCTTTTCCATATGCGGCTCAAGGTGTGAAACGGCAGCTTTCATCACTTCTGCACTTTGAAGGACTTCCGCCACAATCAATTGGTTATCGTTGAATAGCCTGCCGACTTCCTTCATCCCCTCCATCAATGGACCGTTAATGATATCAAGGGGAGCAGGAAATGAATCCAGGGCAGCATCAAGGTCCGGAATCAGCCCTTCTTTTGTCCCTTCAACAACATAATAGGCAAGGCGCTCTTCAAGCGTCATATCGGGAAGTGTACTTTTTGCCTCCTTCTTCTTGTCACGGTAGAACTCCGTAAACTGTGCAAGGCTTTGGTCTGTTGTATGAAACAGCAGTTCCTCCGCCATCTTGATCTCTTTAGGACTAATTGAAGCAAAGCGTTCTAGCTTTTCCGTATTTACGATGGCATAATCAAGGCCCGCCTGGGTACAGTGGTATAGAAAAACCGAATTGAGCACTTCCCGCCCGACGGGAGGAAGGCCGAATGATACATTGCTGATCCCCAGGATTGTCTGCGTCTTCGGAAGAGCTTCTTCGATCATCCTGATTCCTTCAATGGTTGCTTTCGCTGAGCCTATATATTGCTCATCACCTGTACCGACCGGAAAGACAAGTGGATCAAAAATCAAATCCTGAGGAGGGACATGATATTTTTCCACGAGAAGTTCGTATGAGCGTCTTGCGATTTCCAGCTTTCTTGCGGCCGAGACTCCCATGCCTTCCTCATCAATTGTCCCGACAACAACCGCACCGCCGTATTGGTGGATAAGGCTGGCCACTTTCGCAAAGCGTTCTTCGCCGTCCTCCAGATTGATAGAATTGATAATTGCTTTTCCCTGCGAGTAGCTCAGAGCCTTTTCAATGACCTTATCATCAGTAGAATCAATCACAAGCGGGACTTTAATCTTTTTGACAGCTTCCTGGATAAATTGCTCCATATCCACAATTTCTTCCCTGTCAGGATCGGCAAGGCATATATCGATTACATGCGCACCGTTTTTCACCTGCGCCCTGGCAACTTCAGCCGCTTCTTCCATTTTCCCCTCTGAGATCAAACGCTTGAACTTTCGGGAACCAATGACATTGGTCCGCTCCCCAACCATTATTGGCCTGAGTGTTGGAGCATCGTAAATAAACGGCTCGATGCCTGAAACCATATGAAGCTCGTTCTGTTCCTTTTGGCGCGGCTTGCGGCCAGACATTTTTTCAGCGATTGCTTTTATATGCTCCGGGGTAGTGCCGCAGCAGCCGCCAACGATATTCAGCCAGCCTTCCCTGGCAAAGTCTGCCAGCTTCTGGGCCAGTGTATCCGGGGTTTCATGGTAATGCCCCTCTTCATCAGGCAAGCCTGCATTGGGATAACAGCTGACAGCAGATGTTGCAAGGTTTGATAATGAACGAAGGTGCTCCTGCATAAATTCCGGTCCTGTAGCGCAATTTAATCCAATTGCGAGAGGCTTCATATGAGTAACAGAGATATAGAAGGCTTCAATTGATTGGCCTGCGAGTGTTGTACCCATTGGCTCGATGGTGGCAGAGATCATGAGCGGGATTTCTTTTTCCCGCTGCCGGAAAGCCCGTTTTATTCCTGTAAAAGCAGCTTTGACATTTAAAAGGTCCTGGCTTGTTTCCAGAAGCAGCAAGTCCACATTACCGTCGAGCAGTCCAAGAGCTTGTTCTTCATAAGCGGCGGACATTCTTTCAAAGGTTGCTCCTCCGGTGACACTTAGTGTTTTTGTCGTCGGTCCCATCGATCCGGCAACGAACCTTGGCCACTTTGGAGCAGAGGCTTCGTCTGCAGCCTTCCTTGCCAAAAGAGCTGCAGTCTTGTTGATTTCATAAGCTTTTTCTCCTAGATCATAATCATCGAGGACAAGGCTGGTGGCACCAAATGTATTGGTTTCCACAATATCGGCACCCGCCTCAAAATATTCACGGTGAATCCTCTCAATGACATCGGGAGCTGTGAGGTTCAGGATCTCGTTGCACCCGTCATATTCCTCGCCGCCAAAGTCATCGGCTGTTAGGTCAGCCTGCTGGAGCATCGTCCCCATCGCCCCGTCCATAATCAGGATTTTCTTCTTTAGCTCCTCAGTTAACGTAGTTGACATTCTGTTTCCTCCTTGACAGCAGGCTACTGCATTCGTTGGCGTAGTTTGCCAGTTCGACACTCATCTCATAATTCATGAAAGGAGTGATCAGGTATATTCCGTTGAACAGCTCTGCTGCAGCCTCAATCAGACCTTTTGTAATTGCGATGCCTTCCTTTTTGGAAGAGACCGGATCATTATTGAATTTTGCCATCGTGTCGAGGATTTCCTGCGAAATTTTGATCCCAGGCACTTCATTATGAAGAAATTCCGCATTCCTGCTGCTTGTCAGCGGCATGAGGCCGATATAGACAGGCACATCGAGATGCTTTGTTGCTTCATAGACATCAAGAAGCAGTTTTTCTGAATAGACGGGCTGGGTGATGAAATAATGCGCACCGCACTTTATTTTCTTCTCCATCCGCGAGACCGCTTTTTCCAGTGAACGGACATGCGGATTGAACGCAGCGCCGATGGAAAAAGCACCTTTTTGGCCAAGGTCCTTGCCTGAATAGGAGAACCCTTCGTTAAACTGTTTTATCATTTCAATCAGTTCAAATGATGATACATCAAAGACAGATGAAGCTCCCGGAAAATCGCCAACACGGGCAGGGTCGCCCGTAACAGCCAGAACATCATGGAGGCCCAGTGTATGAAGCCCCATCAAATGGGACTGTAAGCCAATGATATTGCGGTCGCGACAGGTTAAATGCACAAGCGGCCGCAATCCGACTTTCTCTTTGACAAGGTGGCCGATGGACTTGTTTGAAATCCTCGGAGAAGCAAGCGAATTATCCGCAAGCGTCAAAGCGTCAATACCGGCTTCTTTAAGAGCTTTTGCCCCTTGAAAAAAGCGCGTCGTATCAAGCTTCCGGGGGGAATCAAGTTCAACGATGACAGATGGCCGTTCCTTGACTACCTCCTCCAGTGGCCTCTCTTTCCGAATCACTTCGGGAGGGCTGACAACAATTTTTGCTTTCCTTCCAATAACCTTTTTGTGCGTTACAGGAGCGAGCCCTTTTAATTCACTTTCAATAGCACGAATATGTTCAGGAGTCGTTCCACAACAGCCCCCAATCAGCCGAACACCTTGATCTCGGAAGCTTTGGGCAGACTTCCGGAAGTACTCTGGATTGCCTTCATAATGGAACCTGCCGTCTGTATAGGATGGCAGCCCGGCATTCGGATAAGCGGAAAGGTACGCTTTCTTCGGCAACTCCACTCCTTCGAGGCTGGCAATCATATGGTGGGGGCCGAGACGGCAGTTAAGCCCGACAATATCGGCGCCCAGCCCTTCCAATTTGTCAAAAGCGTCCCCAATGGATGTCCCATCTTCCATGAGGGCGATCTCTTGGAGAGAAATCTGCGCAATGATTGGAAGTTCCGTTTCCCTACGGGCAATCTTCAACACCGTTTCCAGTTCTTCAATGTCGTAGTATGTCTCAAGAAGGATGCCATCCACTCCTTCGAGAAGCAGACAATACAGCTGCTCGCGAAAGCTTCTTTTTATTTCATCAAGCGGGATGGCGGATGGCCTTATGCCCCGGTTCCCGCCAACCGTGCCAAGGAGGTACGCTTTTTGCTGTGCGGCTTGGCGGGCAAGCCTTACTGCAGAGCTGTTCATCTCTTTCACAGAATCCTCAAGGCCGTATCTTTGAAGCTTTAAATAATTGGCGGCATACGTATTTGTCTGGATCATATCAGCCCCGGCATCGATATAAGCCTGATGAATGCGGACGATATCTTCGGGGTGGGAAAGGTTCAGCTCCTCAAAACAGCTTCCTGTCCCAAACGAGTATAGGAGGGTGCCCATTGCTCCATCACCTATTAAAATCTCAGTCTTCATTTTTTCCAGGAAGCTCATCGGACATCCTCCTCTATTCTCGACGTATTTCTGCTTAATTCCAGTGCAAGCCGGAAGTCATTTATCAGGTCACCAGCACCTTCAATGCCAACAGAGAGCCGGAGCAGACTGTCACTGATTCCGCGTTTCGCCCGTTCAGTTTCAGACATGGCCGCATGCGACATCTTCGCAGGGTAGGAAAGAATCGATTCAACAGCGCCAAGACTGACTGCAAATACCGGGAGCTGAGTATAATGGATAAATTTCTTCAAGAGCTCTTCGCTTTGGAGCTCAAACGAGAGGACTGCGCCAGGGCCGCTTGCCTGACTTTTATGCGTCTCGTGTTGCGGATGTTCCTCAAGGCCCGGGTAATACACTTTTCTAACAAAGGAATGCTCCTTGAGGAAGCTGGCGACTTTCATCGCATTCTCTTGAGATTGTTTCATTCTTACAGATAGAGTTTTTATGCCTCTCATCACTAGCCAGGCATCCTGTACGCCAAGGACTGCCCCAAAAGAGTTTTGCAAAGAGTACAGCCTGTTCGCCAGCTCTTCATCCTTGACTACAGCAAGGCCGGCGACTGTATCACTGTGCCCTGATAGAAATTTTGTGGCACTGTGAAGGACCAAATCCGCTCCAAGGTCAAGAGGCCGCTGAAGGAAGGGCGTCATGAACGTGTTGTCTACAAATGTGTAGGCACCATGCCTTTTCGCAAGCGAGCTGACGGCCTTGATGTCCGTTACCTTCAGCAGCGGGTTTGATGGTGTTTCGACGTATAACAATGTTGTATTATGCTGGATGGCTTTTTCAACAGCCTCAATATCTGTCATATCGACAAAAGTGTGTTGTATCCCAAATCTGGTGAGAACTTGGGTGACCATACGGAATGATCCGCCATAAACATCCTCGGCAATGACAATATGATCACCTTGGGAGAGCAGGAGGAAGGCTGTTGAAATGGCTGCCATCCCTGAGGAAAAAGCGAACCCTCTTGTACCACCCTCAAGTTCTGCGATAATCTCTTCAAGTGCTTCCCTCGTGGGATTCAGGCTTCGGCTATAATCATATTTTCCAAAATTGTCGGCGGACAACTGATGGTAGGTAGAGGCATGCTGGATTGGCACGCTGACTCCGCCGGTGGCAGGATCAAATTTATGTTTGTTATGCAGCAGCAGCGTATCAAATGAAAGTCCTTCGCTCATGCGCCCACCTCCTGTGAGGCTTTCTTGAATGCATTCTCTAGGTCTTCGATCAAATCCTCCGCATCTTCAATGCCAACAGAGAAGCGGAGCAGCCGGCTGCAAACCCCAATTTGTTCACGGATTTCCACTGGAATATCGGCATGCGTCTGAGTGGCAGGATATGTGATGAAGCTTTCAACACCTCCAAGGCTTTCGGCAAAAGTAATGGTCGACAAGCTCTGCAAAAACGGATTGACCATGGAAGAGGATTCTACCCGGAACGAAATCATTCCGCCGCGGCCCGGATAAAGGACATTCGTAACAGCATCGTGCTTTCCAAGGTAATCAACGAGGACTCTGGCATTTTTCTCATGCCGCTCCATTCTTAATGAAAGGGTCTTCATGCCGCGAATCAAAAGCCAAGAATCGAAGGGACCCAGCACAGCACCGCCGCCATTATGGTGGAGGAAAAGCGAATCGCACAGTTCCTGTCCTTTTGCGACAATCAAGCCCGCAAGCACATCATTATGGCCGCCCAGATATTTGGTCGCACTGTGGAGGACAATATCGGCACCCAATGTGATCGGCTTCTGCAGCAAAGGTGTGTAAAACGTATTGTCGACAATCAACAGGAGGCCGTTCGCTCTGGCAATTTCCGCGATGGCCGAAATATCAGCCTGTTCCATCAGCGGGTTCGTCGGCGTCTCGACGAAAAGCGCTTTTGTTCTCGGTGTGATGGAGGCAGCAACCTCTTTTACATTTGCCATGTCCGCATAGACACTATTCAGTCCCCATTTTTTGAACCCCTGTTGCAGAAGTCGGTAAGTACCGCCATATAAATCCTTTGAAACGATCCATTCGTCGCCATACTGGAATAGAGAGAGCACTGTCCAGATCGCTGCCATGCCTGAACTGCAGGCAAACCCCCGGTCCCCTTCCTCCAGTTCAGCAATCGCCGCCTCAAGAATTTCCCGGGTCGGATTACCCGTCCGGACATAATCATAGCCGCTCGATTGCCCAATTCCCTCATGGCGGTATGCGGTTGTTAAGTAAATAGGCGGACTCACTGCCCCTGTTGCCCGTTCGCTGCGATTCCCAATCTGCGCAAGCCTTGTATCAATTTTTGCCATAGCGACCACTCCTGATTGTCTGGATTCCTTCTCTTACGTCCTTTTAAAAAACAAAAAAAGCCTTCTGTAAGAAGAAGACTTTGTATACCAAGATAGCCTTTCTCCTTATCTGCCAAGTTTAAGAACTTGCTGGAATTAGCACCTTTTCAACGAAATCGTTGAAGGTTGCTGAAGCTTCATCGGGCCAGGACCCTCTGCCTCTCTGGATAAGAATATTCGAAATATTAAATTTCCCTAAGATTACAACCAAACAGAAAGATTGTCAATTTATTTTTTTAAGTGAGAGATCGGTCGTGGAATCCAAGTGCTGTACCAACTCTACTACTGTGGTCTGTTAAAGAGCACCTAGTCATTTAGGAAGAAGCTCTTTTTTGCTTCCAACAGCGGTTACTGTAAATGTTGCAGAAGCTACCGCCTCATATCCGCTACCATAAAAATAAACGAACTTATAAGTGGCTCCTTCATTATATCGGGCCGGGTACTTATTGTCTTTGGGATTATAAATGAATTTGCATGTTCCATCTTTCACTTGCGTGTACATCCACCATATAGAAGGAACATCTCCCGGATTTTCACTTACTTCGTACAGACCGATCCAATCGCTTTTCGGGTTTCTGGCATTTTCCACATTCACTTCTACCGTATCACCTGCTCCGTTTACTACATTTTTGGATAAGGAAATGGTGATCTCTTTCACTTCTCCATCTATCGTTTTTCCCAATGTTTTTAACGAATTTTTGCTCACGTTCCCATAAGCATCAAGTGCATGCACTTCAATTTCATAAGTCGTATTGCGCTGTAATCCTTCGATTGGCAAGGTTAGTGGATTTGGTACAGGATCTTTGTAGAATTCCGAGAAGGCGAGGAACTCTTTTGCTATTTCCCCATTATCTGCTTTCCGCGCCACTACTTTATAGTCGTGGACAAGGAGGTCATCTTTAGCCTGAGCAAACATAATGGCTAGGCCAGTTGCTGTTGTCTTTTCATGATCAATGGATATCATCGCATCTTTTGTAAAAAACGGAGCCTTGTTATCTCTGCCTTCTGTATATTTGAAATTTTGCTTATTAGCTGGAAAGCTTATTTCAAAAGGTTCTCCTGTCCAATCATTATGATGGATATCACGGCGCTTGATCATCACTTTGTTTTGATAAACCTCTACAACGAGAGCTTGATTCAGTACATCGGCACCTTCAGGCACTTCTCCTTGTATTCTGCCGGAGTCCAGCCATAAATAGGCACCTGTGGAAGTTCCGATTGAAGTGAAATCCTTCTGGTGTATGATTCTCGGATCATCCAATGGGTAGTGGGTGTGTCCAGAAAAGGAAATAACCTGCGGATATTCCTTTAAAGTATCGTAAAAAAGGTCTCTATTCTTTGAGAAGCCCCATTCACTTCCATAAATCGTGCCTTTAATCGGCTGATGATGAAAAACAAAAATCGGCTTTTTCCAATCATCAGCGTTTGCTATTTTTAATTGTTCACTCAGCCAGTTAATCTGTTCAACAGAAAATGTCCCCTCTGTCCTGCCATCTTCAGTGCCTAGGACAATAAAATGGTACCCTTTGATCACCTTATGGTAGTAGATTGATTCTATACCGGTTTTCTCCAGGAAGCGCTTTTGAGCATTAGCTACAGACAGCCCGTTCCAGTAATCGTGATTTCCAATCGCAAACATGGAAACCGCCTGCGGCTGCCTTTTTTCACGATATGCAGCCATAAACTTCTCGTATTCCGCCGTAATGCCGTAATCCGTTAAATCGCCCACAACCAGAAAAGCATCCTGCTTTGGGGCCACTTCATTTAATTGTTCTAAAGTTGCAATGAACTTCTCCAGTGTCTTGTTATTTTCAGAATGAATGTGGACATCACTGATAACAGGAAAAACCATATCTGGTTTCGTCCCTTTTGATGTCATTATAGAAGAGCTGGATGCAGCGCTCACTGATAGAATATTCAGCGAGCTTGCCAGGGTCAATCCGATTGAAGCGCCGGCGACCACGCCTGTCCTTTGTAAAAAAGAACGGCGGTCCATTTCTTTCTTTAAAATATCCCCATTAAAAATCTCCGTTTCTTGTTTTGACCGATCATTCCGCACCATTGCTACTTCACTTCCTTTTCAAATGTTTTTGGAAAACTATCTTTTCATCGTCCGAACGAAGTTTAGGTAACACTCTATGTCTATTAATAGAGTAACAAGTTGTTTTTAAGTACCTATTTATTTTTTGTAAATCGATTGTTAATGATTGGAATACTAAGAAAGGATAAATGCGGATCTTTATAGAATACAAGTTATATATTCTTATCTTTCGGTCCGGGGATATAGAGAATGAGGGAATTGCAGAAAAACGGTATATAACGCAGAGAAGAACCCTTTTACCGAGAAAGGGTTCTTTCGTATTTCCTTACTCTTCAAAGGATAAATTGGTTGGTTCATCCAGGAGTTCCGCAGTAAATTCCATATGGGTTGTTGGTATATCTTGATCGACTTCCTCAAATTTAAGTTCATCAATCCAAACTTGCCCTTGTCCTGATAATAGAACGCCAAATGAAATGACTGCACTGTTTTCAGGTATATCCAAAACACACAGCAGAAAATTCGTTAGAAGCAGGATTTAGCCTTTTAAAAAACACAAAAACCCCGAATAGGCCCACTTTTTCTAAAAGTGTCCACTATTCGGGGGTCAGTTCAATCAAGTTGATTCCCCTTTTTAATTTTCCCTGCTTACTTCAATAATCAACTAAAGAATTGAGCTTGACATGATTACTTTGATTTTAAAATGTAGTTTACTTAGTCGGTGTGTGCAACGGCGCTGATTTCGATTAGTTGCTCTGGGGACGCCAAGTAAGTCACGCCGATAAGGCTGCCTGCCGGCCGATGTTGTCCCACATATTCCTTGAACAGCCGGAGGACTGGCTCGAAATGCTCTTGCGCATTTGTTAGATAAATCTCCATATAAGCGAGGTTGGACTTCGTGACACCAAATCCCTCCAGTACACGATCGAGATTTTCAAGTGTCTGTCGGGTCTGTGCTTCGATATCGCCCTCGCCAATGAATGCACCCTCCATATCGTGGGAAAATTGCCCCGAAATGTAGATAGTGCCGTTGACGCTGTAACCTTGGGTAATACCGTGATCCCAAAGACCGTGATCGTAGGTTTTAACATTAGTCATTTTTTTCTCTCCTTTACTTCAAAGTAATGTCAGTATAAAATGAACGCAAACAAAAAAATAGTACGCACTTTTTTGATAGGTACTACCAGAAAGGATAGTGTAAATATGAGTATGGCTGACTATAAAGAAAAGGGTAATATTCAAGAAACACCTTTTGGTTATACATTGTCAGTGATTGGTGGTAAATGGAAAATGCTTATTATTTACCTCCTGGCAGAAAACCAACCAGTTCGCTTTAATGAGTTAAAAAGAAAAATAGGAGCTATTACCTTTAAAACATTGAGTTCACAACTTAAAGAATTGGAAGCAGATGGGATGGTTAGACGGAAAGAGTATCCTCAAATTCCCCCTAAAGTTGAGTACAGTCTCACACATAAAGCAGAAACTCTATTACCTGTTTTGGAACAGTTATGTGAGTGGGGAGTAAAAAACCACAATAATTAAGTTCCTTCTGTATAGCTGATGAAATTAATAGCATCATCCGTTCCAAAAACGCGGAAGTTTTTTTACGAGAGCAATTAGAAAACTGTGGTTTTAATTCTTTGTTCGTGACAGAGGCGTTTGTGGAATACGGCTCATTGAAATGATCAAACTATTTTATAAAAATCTCATACTTCACTAAATGTAATTATTTCATTTTGATCAATCTTTTTTCAAAATGGATTCTTTTAATTTGCCGTAAAATGCAGCTTCATTCGATATTTTGAATCAAACTTTATTTAAAACCAGCAGCAAAACAATACTGTCCACACACCATGTTTATCAAACTACGCATCTGCGCGATATAAATCCTCTTTTGTTAAACGAAAAATATGCCCATAGCGGCCAATAATCTTTTCCAGTCTTTTTACGTCTAATAAAAAACCGAGTCCATATAAAATAGCTGCTCCTAAAACAGAACCTATTGTCGCTGAAATAAAAAACTCCTGTAACACTTATATCCGTTTGGGTTGTCATATATCCGCCAAAAGTAAGAATGACTTCTGAAGGAATTGGCGGAAAGACATTTTCAAGGGCAACTAATATTAAAATTCCCCAATATCCATACTGTTCTACTAAACCTTGAATCCAGGATTCCATGATATTCTCCACTTTCCAATTTTATGGTCTATCCTATCATTACATTGTGGCAGATCCTACAAAAAGCAAAAAACCTCATGTTATAAACCATAGTTATACCAATTAACTAAAATTGAAAAGGTCGTACTTCTTCATTTGATTAAACGAAGAATAATGCTTCCATGACACATTGAGTGCTAATAGGAAGATCTCAAAAATCCAGCATCGCTCCACGCTCATCAAATACTGAGTCGGGGTTCCAAGCCACTTCCCAGAGGTTATTCTCGACATCGGCGAAATAAGCAGTCCGTCCTCCCCAGAATGCATCGCTTGGTTCGCGGAGTATTTTTCCTCCGCTATTACGAATATGATCAATTGCAGAATCGACTTCTTCCGGACGATTCACATTAATTGCTAATGCTATTTTATTGAAGGTATCTAAAGATCGGTTGATTTTAACACAGGAATCTTCTTCCAAATCCGATAGCGGAAAAAGAGATAGAATAACCCCCGCTGTCATAAATACTGCATAGCTATCAGAACTCTTTTCTGATTCGCTCCACCCTAATCTTTGATAAAAAGCACGCAATGCCGGCAGATCGACTGCCCCAATTGTCACTAATGTCACACGCTGAGGTACCATGCAGATCACTCCTTTTGATTTTTAATGTTGGTTCAGTTTGAAGGCTGGCAGCTTGTGGGGTTGGTTGATATCTCAAGACAGATGGTCGATATCCGCCCCGAGTTGATTGATATAGCTCAGGAGATGGTTGATATCGGCCCCG
>NZ_QWVT01000025.1 GCF_003570705.1 Mesobacillus zeae | reverse complement strand
TTCGTCATTTACACAAAATTATTGACGCTCCCCTCCGTAAAGATAGAGTCTTTCCTAAAAGAAATGTTTAAACAAAGATAGAATCACATTATTTATTATAATTTCCTTTGAAGAGCTAATATCTTAGGCCTTCCCTTTAAAACATTCAGTAATAAATAAAAGAGTTATCACGCATTCAGAAAGGAAAGAAACAGTAAACAATGCCACATCGCCATGATCCGCCCAACTTGATTTATTCGTGAATAACATTAAAACCATGATGATAAAAAAAACATGACCTTTCCACCATATAGGAAAGCCTCTTTTCAATGAAAAGAATTTTGTATTTTTTGATGTATGGGGAACACCATTATCAGAGAATTTCCCCTCTATATTTCTTGGGGTATTCAAGCGTACTCCCCCCCTTCATATCATTTTTCATTCAAAAACAGAAATCGTCAAAAAAGTTAGTGTGAGAAAGGCGATGAAGAAAACAATCGCCAATAATTTATTAATGATAAAAGGCATGCGAACGAGCACTTTTTGGATGTGATAACTTAATCCCGTAGAAAGAATGGCAAAATACTTAAAAGCGGCATTGATCGTCCCTGGTCCTGCTCTATATACATTCCCTTCGTACCAGCCCATTACAGTACGTTGGACAAATATAGATAAAAAGTTAAAAATGGCAGTTATAACAAAGATTACTGGTAAATATGCGCTTGGATAAGGTAAACCATTCCATGCATAGGAATAAGCAAATGAAGTCATGATAAAAAACGCTATTAAAAAACCAATAGTACGGCTCATTAGAACTCACCTTTCTAGGAAAAACATAGAGATTACCTCAGACATATTTTCGAATAAATTGTTCGCGAGGTAACGGAAAAATGAATAATTCATCATCATTGACTTTTTTAAAGTCAAGATACCAAATATGAGTTTCGCTTGTTAATACAAAAAAAACTTCTACTACTTCAGAAATATCTTTTAAATAATCGACCTCCATAAAAGAAATGTTATCAAGTGATTGTTGATTATTTATAAAATCTTTTATAAATTGGCGAATTTCTATTACTTCGCTGTTTTCTTCAGGATAAAGTTGTTCCAGTTGCTCTCTAGTTGCTTGGTGTATAAAATCAAAAATTTCATTAGATAAATGATAATTTTATTTCCCTCAAGCAGGCTTGCGATACGCCGCAAAACCAATATACATATATTGTAAAAACCTAAATTCGATTATACCATAAATGGTAAAGAAATCCATAAAAAAAGCACCCCCTCTCCTTATAAAGAGAGGGGGTGCTTTTTATGCCTTTGCAAATTCCTCCACAAGATCGGCGAACTGAGCGAGGGCACTGTTGATTGGCTCTGGCGTTGTAAGATCGACGCCTGTTTTCTTCAGGAGTTCGAGCGGGTAGTCGCTGCTGCCGCTTCCAAGGAATTCTAGGTAAGATTGGAGTGTCTCCTTTTCGCCTTTCAATATCCTGCCTGCAAGGTGTATAGCCGAGGCAAAGCCTGTCGCGTACTTATACACATAGAATGGCCGGTAAAAATGCGGAATCCTGCTCCAGCCGTATTTCACTTCCTCATCGAATACGATTTCATCACCATTGTATTCCCTGAACAAGCTTTCATAGATCGTATTAAATACCTCCACATTCAACGGCTCGCCTTTTTCAGCGATTTCATGCGTTTTCATCTCAAACTCTGCGAACATGACCTGGGTGAAAAAGGTTCCTTTGAACTGGTCTATAAAATGGTTGATCAAATGCTTTTTGACTTCGAGGTCTTTTTCATTGTCGAGCAAGTAGTGGATCAGCAAAATTTCATTCACCGTCGATGCGACCTCAGCCACAAAAATACTGTAGCGTGCTGTGATTTGTGGCTGGTGCCTCGCGCTAAGCGTGCTGTGTACGCCATGGCCGCATTCATGCACAAGCGTGAACAGACTATCAAGATCGTCGCGATGGTTAAGCAGAATATAAGGATGCACGCCGTATATCCCAAGATTATAAGCCCCAGACCTTTTTCCGGGTGTCTCGCGGACATCAATATAGCGTTTATCCTTGAACTCTTTCAGAATGCTGATATATTCTTCCCCAAGTGGCGCCAGGCCTTTCAGCATCGTCTCGAAAGCCTCTTCGTAAGCAATATCTTGCTTAACATCCTTTACCAGCGGAACGCTTAAATCATAGGCCCTAAGTTCATCAAGCTGCAGCTTTTCCTTGCGGATCCTCGTGTACCTGTGCATTGGAGAAATACTTGCTTTCGTCGATTGTATCAAGTTCTCGTATACTTCCTTTGGAACGTTATCACCGAACAAAGACTTTTCCAGAGCCGATGGATAATTCCGAATCCCGGCCATCCTTGCATTGGTCTTAACCGCCGCGGCAAGAGTTGCAGCAATCGTATTCTTGCTTTGTAGATAAGGCTGATAATATGCCTTGTAGGCTTCCCGCCGCTTCTCCCGGTCTTCCTCTTCAATTAGCTTGGCATACATTCCCCTTGTCAGCTCTATTTTGCCGCCATTATCCGAAGTGATCTCGCCAAACCGGATATCTGCATTATTAATCATGCCAAAAATTGATGCAGGGGCGGAGAATGACTCACCAAGCTGTGACAAGAGTGCCTCTTCGCTTTTGCCAAGGACGTGGGCTTTATAGCGGAAGGAATCAAACAAGTCTTCTTCAAAATATTTTAAGCCTGGTTCTTCGGCGATATAGCGTTTCAGAGTACTTTCCTCTAGTTCAAGCAAAAACGGCATAAAGAACGAGGTAGCAGCCCCTACTTTCACACCAAGGCTCTGCACTCTCTCACTTAGCGCCTGGGCATCCGCATCTCTTGTGTCCTCATCCCCTTTCAGCATGCTGTAGGCATGGACATGATTCAGCATATAGGATAATTCTTCTTTCGTCTTCAGAAACTCGTAAAGACTTTTCCCATCGTGAATCGCTCCATCGTATTTACCGAGTTGCTCTGCCATTCCTTCGATCTTTCGAACCTCTTTCTCCCATTTTTCAATATCCGTGTAAATATCTTCGAGATTCCATTTTTCATAGTCAGGCACTTCCACCCTGGATGAATAGATTTTCATGGTACGTCTCCTTCTCTTCATATTCCGTAACCTTCGCAGTACCCAGTTTCCTTATCTTCATTAAACTATCTCTTCAGGCTGAAAACAAGACATCCATATTCATTTTATTGTAGCTCTCCCATGTCTTCCTATTATATGCAGCATCTCTCCATAACAAGCGTTTATTTTCTATATCATCTTCTTAGAACCAGGAAATTAAACTTTAAAAAAAGAATCCTCTACAGCACTTGCGTTCCTTTCCATTATCTGTTACGATAAAGGAGAATTATTTTTGTTCGGTGTAAAGGATAGTGAAGTTTCCAACTTTCGTCTTAATGATCACTAAGGGCAAGGATAGTAACAAAATGTGTGCTATAGCACACCGGGAGGCAACAAATTATGGAACAAGGTACAGTGAAATGGTTTAACGCAGAAAAAGGTTTCGGTTTCATCGAGCGCGAAGGTGGAGACGATGTATTCGTTCACTTCTCTGCTATTCAAACTGATGGCTTTAGATCATTAGACGAAGGCGAAAAAGTTACGTTTGAAGTTGAACAAGGCGCTCGTGGACCACAAGCTGCTAACGTTCAAAAAGCGTAATAGAAACTCACTAGAGAAACAGGCTCCTTTTGGAGCCTGTTTTTTTGTTGTGTTTTTTTTGCAAAAAAAAAAAACGGCTCTAGGCTGTTTTTTAAGGTGAGTATTTTGATCCATATTATTTTTATGAAATTGTGTTTTCTCAAAGTAATCAGGCCGCTTCATCAGAATTCTGGCCAGCGAGATTAACTAGGATATTACATTCCGATAGCATGATCCTGCAGAAGGTCGTTTGCCTGGTTGCTCGTAATGCCATTAACAAGGCTCACTTCACCAATCAATATTTTTTTCGCGTTATCAAGCATTTGTTTTTCACTGGAGTTTAAAGGTTTTGTTCCGTGTATTCGTGTAAGGTCCCGCACAACTTCGGCTACTTCTTTTAATTTTCCTGTCCTCAATTTGTCGCTGTTCATTTTGAACCGCTGTTTCCACGGCAACGACCGATCAGTTGATCCATTATGGAAAAGATCCAGCACTGACTCCATTGTCAGTTTGTCCGCGATAGAACGGATATGTGATTTTGAAATGTTTTTTACGGGGATAAGGACTTGCATATTATTCATTGGAATTTTGATTACATAATATTGGCGAATTTCACCCAGAACTTCTTTTTCTTCGATTCCTTCAATGGTACCTGCACCGTGCATGGGGTATATAATGTTATCACCAATTTCAAACAAATAATCCACCTCCGTGTATTGTATTTATATTGTACCACGAAGGGAATTTTTTATCAAATTAAATATAATATCATTTTTACGTTATTATTGTCAAGAATTTTTTATCGAAAATTATCAAGGTATATGTAACCGCTTTATCCGTGTTTTTCCACCCTCTTTTTTTCACGGTATTGCCATAGTTAACACGCTTCTCCCTTACCGCTTCCACCGATGAAGAGTACTGCTAATTTCCGAATATAGCGGCTTACAGAAATAACCGTGAGAAAGAAAAAAGACACCCTCCTCAAGGTTTCGCTTCACTGCTCCAAGCGGAAGCCTAAAACAAAGCGTACTGTCAAAAACACAAGAGGCTATTGCTTAGAAATAGAAGAAAAAAATTTAGGTCCCCATTTTGAAGATTTGCTTAAGATGTGTTTTCATATTCCTTAAATCTTCATTGCCTATGAATAATTCTCTGGGTCGAACACTCATTTTTTAATGCATAGGATACAATTCGGATAACATGCCAATGTAAAATAATATACTTGAAAAGGAAGGGATCATTGATGTCACAACCGAATTTACCCAATATCACCCTACCATTACGGTTACCCGGGATGATGCAGTTCATCTCTTATTATCCTCGATTGCCATGGAAGAAGTGGGCCTTGCGCACATTCTCAACGCAAAAGGCGAAAAGCTTCAATTTGTTCTTGGGGACATTCCAGGAGTGGCTGGGCCGACAGCAACCATTGCAGATGTATTGGCCACTAATGAAAGTGTCCAGTCAACGTTAGACTCTCTCATTAAAAAGGAAATGCTGCTGGATTCAAAATTAGATAAAGTGACTTCTATCCCGACTTTAGCAGGACCTGCCGGGGCTACTGGTGCTACCGCGCCAATTGGACCTACCGGGGAACCCGGACTACCCGAACTAGAAGGACCTCCTGGACCTACCGGGGAACCCGGAACTGTCGCTGTTGCAGAAGGCACGTTCACTTCATTTGCACTTGGACCAATTGCTCCGGGCGCAACCATTCCTGCTTTCAATACGAACTCATTCAACACTCCAGGGGCATTCACGGTTAATCCCACGGTTCTATCACTGTCAACCAAGTAGGGACTTACCTTGTCAAACTGCAGACAGCGGAACGTTTGGCGTGCAGATTAACGGCGCAGGTTCTGCTATACCATATTTCAATGCTGGTTCCGTTTCAGGTACTGGGATAATCATTGTTCCAACCTACTTCCGTCTCAATGCCGGCGATGTAATTTCTATCGTAAATGCTGGCAATACTCCCTCTACCCTCCTTGGACCTATCAATGGTCTTCAAACACCTACAGGTGCTTTACAACTCGTAAGGATTGAGTAGGAAGATCTTTAAACTAAAAATAGCCTGTGTTTTGCTTAGGCTGCTAGTCTTCCATTAAAGGAACTAGTAGTCTTATTTTGTTGAGCATATCGGAACGGTCAGCCTATGCTATTATGTAAGTCGTATTAAAGGGAAAAAGTCCTGCATTGAGGTATAATAAATACTAATGTACTATTATTTTTGTAAAAGAAAGGGTGAAAATTTTGCAGAGGGACCACAACCAAAACCAGAGCTTAAATGACCCTGCTTACACCCATCCACCTCTCTCTTCACAGATTTTGGCGGCGACAGTCAAAACTGGAATTATTAAATCAAATTTGCTTGCAGTGGTAGCAGGCCTGTCGCTGGCTTTGTATGTTCATTCTATCAATCCGTTCGATAAGCTTTGGGATATACTTTTTGCATTGATTGGTTCCTCGTTGATGATTGGTGCAGCAGGAGCCTTTAACAATCTTTACGACCGGGATATTGACTCTCTCATGGAACGGACAAAGGAAAGGCCGACGGTTGTGGGTGAAATCAGCCCTAAAACGGTACTGTGGCTTGGCTTTTTGATGACAGCATGTGGAATGGGAGCGCTATTCCTTGCCACCCCGCTAGCAGCACTTTTCGGCTTTCTCGGTTTGTTCTTTTATATATTCCCCTATACAATGTGGAGCAAGAGAAGAACGATTTACAATACCGAAATCGGGAGTATTTCAGGTGCGATGCCTCCACTCATCGGCTGGACAGCGATTCAGCCGGATATCGTACACCCTGCTATCGCCGGCCTTTTTGTCATGACACTTCTTTGGCAAATGCCCCATTTCTATGCAATTGCCATTCGGAAGCAGGAAGACTATAGAAACGCTAGCGTTCCCATGCTTCCCGTTATCAAAGGAATCAAGCGAACGTACAGGCAAACCAATTTTTACTTAGTCCTACTGGTTGCAGCGAGCTTCCTTTTTCAATCAGTCAGTGCCTTTTTACTCGGTGTTGCTCTCTTGTTGAATGTCTCGTGGCTGCTGTTAAGCCTCATTGGATACCGAAAAATGGATTCGGAAAAATGGGCAAGATCCATGTTTCTGTTCTCGCTTATCCACATTACAGGATTGTTTTCTATCGTGATTGTGTTTTCACTTTTAAGCGCATTTTTTGGATAAAAAATACTTAAGTTTTGCGGCCGAACTCCTTTAGAGTTCGGCTGTTTTTAAGCAATTGGCTAAGGTTAATGCTCATTTTTCAAAAAAAGAGGTATTGCGTTGAAATATAAAGAGAAGCCCGGCCTTACAAGCTCCCAGTCCATCACGATATCGACCAGATTTTCAATTTTTTCAGTCAACGTTCGGAATATATCGTTCAACCTTTCACTTTTATCGTTCACCCATAGGGCGATATCAACCAAAGCTCCCCTTTTATCAACCAAACCCCTAAATAAAAGCATCTTCCTTTCAAACGCTCATTTTTATTGGGAAAACGGCAACAGGCAATGTTCCATTCCCATTGAGCAGGAAAAAAATATTTTTCGGAGAACTACATGTAACAGAAAGAGATTTTTCGAATTCATCAAGGGTGGTGGAGAAAGTGGCGAAAAAGGGGATGAAAAGAGTAATGGACGATATGGAAAAATCACAGGACTTCTTAGACCTGCAGAAGCAATTGGATTTTCTAAGGGAAAACAGGCGGATGATGCAGGAAGACCGGGAGAATTACTATGACAGCGAACAGGATCTTACAGATATCCGCCAATATTACGAAACTGCTGGTGGTCCCGACTGGGACTGGGGAGATACCCCGCTTTTTTCCACGCTGCATGAACTGCTGGACATTACGCACAAGAACCGTATCCCTTACAACACTAGCAAGGATCTGTACTTGTATGCATGGGTTGACCTGCATCCTGATGGATCGCTTAAAAGCATTTATTCAGGAGAAGAAAAGGACCCGGAATCAGTGATTCTCGAGGATCTCACTTTGGTCCGGCAAAAATACGCAGAGTTTCAGAGCTATATCCAAAGTGAACAGCCAACAATAGCTGGATTAAATGAGTTTGAGTGGAGAATTAAATTTAACGCGGAACACGTCGTCCCGCAATCCTGGTTTGGGGCTTCAGAGCCGATGAAAGGTGATTTGCATCATCTGTTCACTTGCGACCCTAAATGCAACTCCTCACGCTCGAACTATCATTACAGCGATTTTCCAGATTATAATCCAGATCTTCCTGATGAACCTATCCAGAATGACTGCGGGGTAGCCGCTGACCGGCTGTTTGAGCCTGAGCACGGAAAAGGGACGAGCGCCCGGGCTATGATGTACTTTTTCCTTCGTTATCCTAAAGCGGTTAAAAATGAATTCCAAGCAAAAATTGATATCCCCCTGCTGATAAAATGGCATGAAGAATATCCAGCCACACTATACGAAAAACACCGCAACCAGGCCATATACAATATCCAAGGCAACCGGAACCCGTTCATCGATTTTCCGCAGCTTGTTGATAAATTGGTTTTCCCAATGGTTGAGCGTGTGCCGCCGATTGCTCCTTAATAAAATGAACGCCTGCTGGCTGATCCAGGCAGGCGTTTTTCTATTTATTTATCTGTTATGTTCGAAATGCATCTCTTTCAGCTCGACCACTTCAATGTTTTGGTCAATTTCTTTTAATTTTCCCGCCAGGCTTGCCACCCCGAATATTTCAGTAAATGTATGGCTCCCAGCAATCAGGTTTAGCCCTGCGAATTGTGCATATTGAATGGAGTAGAGCGTTGCCTCACCTGTTATGTACGTATCACAGCCCTTTTCTACTGCGTATTTTAGGTGATTCGTGGTATGGCCAGCCCCTGTCAGCACCCCTACCCGCCTCACTTTCTTCTCGGAATTTCTCCAAAACCTAACCGGTTCTTCCAATTTCACACTCATTCTCTTTATGAGTGCATCAAATTCGATTGATTTATCAAACTCACCAATTCCGGGTATATCTCCATTTTCATAAAAAGAAAATTGTATGATTCTGTTAATATCGAGTTTATCCATCAGTGAAGTGCATGTCCCAAAGCTTACAAAGTCCAATGGCCCATGAATCCAAAAAGAGCTGATCCCATGCTTTTGGAGTTTTGCAAGGCAGGCTTCTCTCAATCCATAAATAAAATCCCAGGCATCATGGTGGGTAATCATTAGGTCAACGCCCTGCTTTACCGCTTCCTCAATTGTTTCAATTGAGAGGTTGGTAGCATAGCCGATTTTTCCAATCGGCCGTTCAGCTTTGTATGTATAACCATAATCATCGTTAAACTCTTCCAGAAGATCTTTCCCGAATAGCTTGTAGATCGATTCATCAAATAGCTTAAAGTCCATGCTCCCACCCCTATTTTTTGCATTTCGTCAAACACACTTCAGAAATGTGTTGTCAGCAGTCCTGTCTATAAAAACAACAATAAAGGAAATCAAAGCAAAATTCCAGAAAATTTGGTACAATATAGAAAAAATACGAAGTGAGCCTGCATGGCGTACAATATTGTAGATATCCTGTTCCAATTGTTCTCTCTTCTTTTTCTAGTTGGCTTTGTCATTGTTATCGTTTCCCTGCTCCGCTCACAAAAACGAAAAAGTCCCAGCTTGAGCGGATTGAAGCTAAGCTTGATAAAGTTTTGGACGAAAAAAGAAATATGTAAAAAACTCGGCTACAAAATGAACTGCAGCCGAGTTTCTTCTTTATTAAAAGATTTTTTTCTTGTCCCGTTCCTCTTTCAATATTTCCACTGCCTCACGGAAACGCTGGGAATGGATAATTTCCCGCTCTCTCAGGAACCGCAGCCCGTCATTTAAATCAGGGTCATCTGACATATCAATCAGCCATTGGTAGGTCGCCCTCGCTTTTTCTTCTGCAGCGATGTCTTCATACAAATCCGCGATTGGGTCTCCCTTCGCCTGTATGTAAGTCGCGGTAAAAGGAACACCTGCCGCATTATGATAAAACAAGGCTCCATCATGGTTCGCATAATGGTCACCAAGCCCCGCGTCCCTTAGCTGTTGAGGAGTGGCGTCTTTTGTAAGTTTGTATATCATCGTGGCGATCATTTCGAGATGGGCAAATTCCTCAGTCCCAATGTCTGTCAATAGCCCTACCACTTTGTCCGGGATGGTATAGCGTTGATTCAGATAGCGAAGGGCTGCCGCTAGTTCCCCGTCCGCTCCACCGTACTGTTCGATTAAATATTTTGCCAATGTCGGGTTGCATGTACTCACCTTAACAGGGTACTGCAGTTTTTTTTCATAAATCCACATCTAGCAAGCCTCCTCCATTATACTTGCCATGGCCACGGTAACCTTCCCCAGCCCCAGTTTGCATCCGAAAAGCTGTTACCATACTGCTGCAGCGGGCCAAACTGCGCTTCGAAGGCTCTCTTCAGCTGCTTGCTATATTGGGCATACTGGTTAAACTGATTGATGGCCTTTACATCATCAGGATGGGTGTCGAGATACAGTGTCAACTCTACAAGAACAAAGTCAACAGCCTGGATTTGTTCAAGTTCCTGGTAATAGTTCTCAGGCAAGGAATTCATTGATGATCATCCTTTCGCCTCATATGGATTTTCATAATAATCCCAGAATGCTGGCCAAAGCGTCCCTTTCCTTAATGCAGTATGCGGATCAAACTGCTCCATTCCGGGAGGTTGAAAACCAATATAGAGGTTCGGAGGTGTGGAGTAAAACTTTTTCCCGATCGGTCTGCAGGGGTCAAACGGACTGTGGTAAGGGCTGTAGGACTTCATCCGGGTAAAATAAGATTTTTCACGTTCATCCATTTTTTCACTTCCCATCCCATTAATAGAATTATTAAAATCATATTCTCCTGAAGCCTGTACTATGACCTTTTTGAAATAGTAAAACCCCCTCAGTCATTTGAGGAGGGATTCAATAGCCATTAATTTCGCTAAAGAAAAAATAAATCCAAAGGACATTTTAGAAGATAGTGATCGGACTTCCTGTTTTCCGTTTGATTTTTTACCAAGCGTTCAAGAACGTTGAAAGTCACAAGTGGTGGTAAAGCAAATAAATAATAGTTAAAAGCAGACTAAATATGCTGCTGGTAAAGAAGGTGTTCGGAACTATGTTGTCGCCATAACAGAAACTGCTTCTCCGGAGGTTCCCGCCGTTTTGAAAAAGCAGCTTGATACCGCGATTGACCTTCATGTCAAAGCGGCGGATTATATGATTAAAAATGAAATGTACCATGCTTACGACTTAAACGAACAGCTATCCCATGATGATATGAAAATCAAAAAAGCACTTGAGCTTGTCAGCAAATAAGCTAGTGAAATTTAACAGCCCCCTCATCGCTTTAAGAGGATGACGGGGGCTGTTTTCTTATGTAATACTGTTCGGTTAAATATATTGCCAATCTTGGATTTACATGAACTTACCTTTACAGGGTACTGGAGTTTTTTCATAAATCCACATCTAGCAAGCCTTCACCGTTATACTTACCATGGCCACGGGGACCTTTTCGAGCCCGAGCATACTTTGTTAAATATGGCCATGTTTATAAATTGTTCTTATAGTTGTTTTAGCTTACACCCACAAGAACTAGAGGTTTTTGGCGGTGAAAATCCTAATGGATATCTTCATAGATATTATGCCAATAACAAAGGAGACGCCAATCGGTAACCATTCCCTTACATATATAGGCAGCATCTGTACTAGCTCCATTTGTAAATTGATTCCTTGTGATTGAAACCCTTCTATGATGGCAGGCACGATAAAAGGTATAAGAAAGATAGTAAAAAATGAAAAATACTTTGTCCTTTCAAAACCTATTTTTAACTGAATAGGTATTAAAATACCGAACAGAATGGAAACCATCATTAGTGATATTCCAATCTGGAAGGTTGTTAATCTCTCCAATCCCTTTGAAGGACCGATCGCCACTGCAAGGTTGTACAAAAGAAAAGTACCCATGAAAATAACAAGAATGAAAAGGTATTTCGCTTCAATCATTCTTCTTCTTGTATATGGAGTTGTACATAATAGTGGAGAGCGTAAAATATCTTGTGTAAATGAAAAA